>CAIVEI010000119.1 GCA_903904835.1 uncultured Schlesneria sp.
GAGATGACGACGAAAATCGACCCCCAGCGGGATATTGTCAACGTCGAAGAAAACGGAGTCTGGACCGAATTCCTCAGACAACTTCCCGGCGAGCATTGATGCCAGATAACCCGTGTCAGTTCGCCGATAGGAAATAAAAACCTTTGGCATATCAACATCCAACCATCTAGCACAGCCTGAGGAATCAAGCAGAAAAGAGACCAATTTCAAAATTCGTACACGATAGCGTACAACGAACGAACAAAAAACCAAGTAATCAAAGGTTTTCGCCGTGTTTTTCCCGGTCGGTGCAATCCGTCAAGTTTGTCGTCGATAAACGCCGATGCTGCCAGCATCGGATACGTGGCCGACGCTGCCAGCGTCGGAATTGAATGTCAAAGCCACCCGCGATTTTCGTCGTAAGACAGAGTCTTTCAGTCAAATTCGCGCGTCGCTCATCGCCGGTCTTTACGCGAAACGGCATTGCACGTAACGCCTGTGGCGTAACGTCGGTGTGATGCAGGGAGTGACGTTGCCTCAGATGTTGGCGCAAGACTCCCCAAGTCCCTGAATTAGAAATCGCTTTCGGAAAGGGGCTCGCCACCGTTGCGAGTGATCAACGCTTTAAGAGTCTTTTTGTCGATGTTATTTGAAATAAACCGCACGGAACCATCCGCCATGAGGACATGTGTCCCTCCCGCGTGCTTGCTGCTCGCCCCTTTCGGATCACCGACTCGTTTAATGCTCGCAGCGTCGATATCCTGCGGCTTCATCCAGGGGATGTCGACTCCACAAGCTTCGACAACCATCAACGTATTGGATGTGCCATCAGTGATACCATCAACGGATCCTGAATCTGTCTCCAACACTGTATTTTTGCCGGTGATCGCGGCGAAGGCCGTACTCGTGCTGCCAGAGGTTGAATGCGATGGGCAACGGTAAAAAGGTGGCATCGGATTGAGCAAATCTTTATTCGACGGTCCATCCCAGCCCTCATCAATTCGATAAGCGTTAAATCGATCACGTTCGCTATCGAAAAACGGGAGTATCGCAACTCGCCAGCTTTGTTGCGGCTTGCCTTCAACAAGATCGCCTTTCAGATGCGCAGGCGGAAAACAATTCCAACTGTCATGGTATTTACGCAGTCCAATTCCAATCTGCTCGAGATTAAACTTGCACTCCGCTTGTTCGACTTTGGTTTTCAAGTCGGCATAACCAGGCAGAGCTCGAACGGACTTCAATTCGTCAACCTGATCCATATGGGTGGCGTCCGCGTATCCAAAATCCACCGCTTTTTTTAGGCTTTCCATCGCTTGTTCTGGCTTTTTGCTCACAGACAGTGCGCACGCTTCATTAAAATAGACAGGGCTGGCGAGGCTACTAAATCCCGGGGCTTCCGCAATATCTGGGCTAACCCGCAGCGCCTGGTTGAGGTATTTGCTCGCTTTAAAAATCTTTTCAGAATCGGCTTTTGAGCGATCGGATGTTGCAAGAAGCGTCGTCATTTGCGCCAGCGTCACCAACAGTGGAACGTTGTCGGGATCTCCCGGCAGAGCGCGTTCTAAGATCTTGACAACCCCTTCAATATCGTCGTTCTTGAGTAACTTTTCTGCTTCCGCAAACGCTTCTTCCGTCGTCGATTTTGCCTCGGGCGAGTGGTTCAGTTGTGATGCCGACTTAGGCTTAACATCTGCCGTGGGCGGCCCAGGAGGAACGTTTTCCATCGGCTTCTTGGCTGTGGGTGATTCAGTCGCCTTTGGCTTGGCGACGAGAGCCCCGTTTGCAACGACGGTCTCGTTTGTTGGGTCCACAGACTCAGAAGCAGCCGGAATTTGGTTCTCAGGTCCGCCAGTATTCGAACCGTTTTCGACCAGCCCATCACCGTTATGATTCGGCTTAGAACCAAGGAAAAGTGACCCCGTTACTAAACATGCCGCGATCAAGCCAAGCGCACCGATGGCATAGAGCAGTCGAAGATTTTGTGGCTGTGCTTCACGCTGCGGTGTCTGCGCTTTAACCGGTTCGACAGTTGAACTGGCAGCTCGAACGCTTTTGGGGTTTTGTTTCGAATCACTCTTTGGCGGATTCTTGATTCGAACGGGTTCAGGCTCGACGTGTGATGGAATATTCGCTTTTTTTGCTTCTATTTTTAAAAGCGGTTTGAGTCCGGAAATCATCCGGTCAAGCTGTAAGCGCAGGTCACCTCCTGAGCGGAGTTCGATCGCATTTCGATAAGCGAGTTCGCGTAACGATTCAGGCAAATCGTTTTCAGAGGGCATTGTGGCGTGGCCAGCGAGCACCGGAACGACCGGAATACCGCGAGTCAGCGCCGCCTCGATTTCAATCCGGTTGAAATCATTCTTGTTATCGAGACGCCGCTCGCCGTTGCTGTCCGTGGTCGTGAGCCACTGGTCCCCAACGAGCGCAAGAAGAACATCGCATCCCGCGACGGCGTCGCCGAGATGACGACGAAAATCGCCTCCCAGCGGGATATTATCAACGTCAAAAAAAACCGAATCCGGACCGAATTCCTCAGACAACTTCTCGGCGAGCATTGATGCCAGGTAACCCGTGTCGGTTCGTCGATAGGAAATAAAAACCTTTGGCATAGTTCAACGTCCAATCATCAAGCCGAACCTGAGGTATCAAACAGAAATGTGAGAAATTTCAGAATCAGAGACAACAAAAGTGTACAGCACACGCACAAATATCCAAGTAACCCAAGCTTTTTCATCGTTTTTTTGGTCGGTTCAATCCGGCCAGTTTATCACCAATCGCCTCCGACACTGGCAGCATCGGCGACGTGGCCGACGCTGCCAGCGTCGGAAAAAGAAGGCAAAACCAACCACGACTCAAGTGTCGCGACAGAACGTGATTGCCATTTCTCTCTCGCGAAAAACAGGTTTCATGAGAATTTTCCGAAAACCGAGCCACAATCAACCCCACCCCTTGACAGACGACAAACACACTTTAAAATTTGCTAAAAAACTTCAAGTAACTTATTAACAATGACTTAATATCAGGAAAGTAGGGGAGATTAACATCCTCGAATTAGAAGCGCGCAACGTCCGGGCCATTCCTGGCTCTTGATGTACGACTTCGATTTTGATGTTTGACAACTTGGAATCTCATTAATCACGGCTGGCCCCGTCGACCAATGGGGAACAAAAGCAGGACTGGCACCTTGAAGCTTGGAGTCAGTCCCGGTTTTGTTACATCCAAATACGAGGCGGCGGGTAATCCGCGGCGGTTCGATGGGCGTGCCCGTCCGTATTTTTTCGTGCTTTCATTCTTTCGTGTTTTCGTGATCCTCTTGGTGAATTCCTGGACCGGGAATTAAAGATGAAAACTGATCACGAAAGTTCGAAAGCACGAAAAAGATGTACAAATGAACGCGATGTGATAACGCGATGTGTTTATGTCTCCCTGGCCTCATCGTTCCCTTTGGTTCAAAAAGCGTTTGCAGTTCAGGATTGTTCGTCCGTTGTGATGAGACTTCGAAGGCTTGTCTCAACCTGCGTGATATTCTGCCAGGTCGAAGTTGGTCAACTTTGCCAACTTGACCAAACTTCAAACCCGCGAAAAGCCTATGAAAAAGGGAAGTTGGCCAACTTGGCCAACTTCCCTTTTTCAATCGTGTGGTGGGCCTCGAAGACTCGACCCACCTTACGGGAGTTTTATGGAAACGATAA
>CAIVEI010000120.1 GCA_903904835.1 uncultured Schlesneria sp.
AAAGAGTCCGGGGGCTGACGCACCCCGGCTCGCCTCGTCTGCTTTTTTCGTGTATTTCGTGGTTTAATTTTTTCTCGTGATTGGGTTGCGGGCGAAGCCCGCGCTGGGATCTATTTGTCCTGTCGGGCGTGTTGGCGTGGGAGGCACCATCTGCGCGGGGGAATCTGAGGGTTGTCGTCGTGCCACCAGTCGAAGTAGCGGGGGCGAACTTGAACAAACTCAAACGAACTCGAACACAGCGGAAAAACGGAAAATTGTCGCGAAAAGCCTATGAAATATGGGGAATCGTCGAAGTCGATCGAACTTGAACGAACTCGAACGCGTTTTTCGATCGAATTTCTTGTGTCGTGATAACGGCAGAAAAGAAGCGAAGATTTTGGAACAGAAGGTCGCGAAGACGATGAAGAGAAGGGGACGCCGAATCTACGGGCACATTGTCACCAGCGTGTCGAGAATCCCATTTTGGTGAAAAGGATGTCGTCACTCGCTGCGATACTCGATCCGATCACACAGTCAAGTTGAACGGTTGGCGTCAGATAGATGAACAGCCCCGTATCAGCATAGTTAATGGTGGGCTGGTTCGGGCCGTAAGTCGTGAACCATTCCACAAATCCGCCGATGCGCTGCGTGGCCTGGTAAAGACACGAGATCGATGAATGATACGAGTCGACCGCAGAACGATGTCCGACAAGAGTGTAGGGACTGGAGGACCCGCCGGGTCCAGCCACGGAAAAGCTGGGTTGTGTGAGGTAATCCAGACCAAACTGATGCTTGAGAAAAAGATACCGGCGGATGGCCCAGCCGTTGACGAGGTTAAAATGCGGCTGCACCGAATTGCCGGAAACTCCGTTCGTTCCCGACGGGAGAATAACTCCTGTCACGAGTGTCGTTAACGGGACCCAGTTCTTCTGTTGAAAAATTTCGTACTTAAAACCGAGATCCAGATCGTTCATTCCGAAAATCGAACCGCTCTGGCCGGTTGTCCGGTCGTACTGATTGATCAGGGAATAGCCCAGCGTTTTGAATCGAAGTTCAAATTCATCAGTGATACCAACTCGCAGCAGTGTTTCGGGCAGCGTCCGAATTTCGGTATGCGAATCGACTGCCAGAATGCGGGTGTAAGTGAATCCCGTTTCGAGGATCGTCCCCCCTTTTCCGACCGAGACCGGCGTATCGGTGAAGTCCGATCGGTCTGTATTAATGAGGTTTGCAAAATCCCATTCATCGGGAACTTGAATATTGAAAAGATTCGGGCGTTGAGTGTAGCCAAAACTATTGGGGTCATCGTTATCAAGAGAATGAATGTGGTTGTATTCCCTGGGGTTTGTCACCGGGATGTTGATGGTGCTCCAGAAAGCCCGTTGTCCCGCAGACGCTCCAGTATTGTTCAGGCCGCGATCTTTGTGTTCGGCGAATCCATCGAAAATCGAATCGAGCGACGTGAGCGGCGGCAGAATTCGATCATCTTCGGGCCAAGCAGAGACAGGATGATGCTCCGGCAAACTCGATTGAGATTCTGTCTGAGACTCCTGTGCGACAGATTCCACTGTTAAATTTGCGCAGGCGAACGCAATCAAGACAATGCACCGTCCGATCAACGGGATTCTCCTGAGATTGTTCGGCACCGCCATTCAGGTTCCTTTCGCCTGCTTCATGATTAATATTGAAGTTGCCAACACGAATAAGCATCGCGCTGCGGTCTCGCCAAGCTGCATGTGTCGGGATTCCGAAAATCAAAAGGGAGGAGTTTGGGATGGATACGGCGTGATATCAGAACCGCAGTTTTTGGACAAATAGAAATCGGGCAGGCGAGAGGGGGTAAAAAGGGTGAAATCAGTAGATCGACATGTTTTTGACTCAGTACCGGCAGGCTTCGCCGATCGGCCAATCGAGGCTCGAGTCGCTGACTCGCTTGATCCGGTACTTTACCGGCGTCGGATTGAAGCATAACCTGTGGAGACTGTGTCAGAATTCAGAATGACTGACAGACGCGGTGCAGGTCGCTTTCATCAGGATGAGGCGGCTCCGATTTGTCAGAGTAAAATCATAAAACCTTTATTTTCCGCTGGAGACCACCTTGTCCGTCAAACCCTGGGGCGGTGCTTTCGACGAACAGACCGACCCGCGAGTTGAGAAGTTCACCGAGTCGATCTCGTTTGATTCTCGGCTGGCTGCGGTCGATATTCGTGGCTCGCAGGCTCATGCTCGCATGCTGGCCAAGGTTGGCTTATTGACGGCCGACGAATGCCGCCAGATTGTCGAGACGTTGTCCGTGATCGGCGATGAGATTGCACGGGGTGAAATGGTCTGGAAGACCGAACTCGAAGACATTCACATGCACATCGAATCGGCACTGATCCAAAGGATCGGTGACGTTGGTCGCAAGCTGCATACGGCTCGCAGTCGGAACGATCAGGTGTCGACGGACCTGAAGCTTTACGTGCGTGATTCGTTATCCACGATCGATGAACTCCTGCTGGAACTGCAGCGGGCTTTTGTTGATCGCTGTGAACCGGACGCCGAGGTTGTGTTGCCGGGTTTCACTCATCTGCAGCGGGCTCAGCCGGTGATGGCGGCTCATTACTGGCTGGCCTATGTTGAAAAATTTCAACGGGATCGAGAACGAGTCGCAGATTGTCTGAAGCGAGTGAACGTCTTGCCGCTGGGAGCGGCGGCCCTGGCGGGAACGTCTTTGCCAATCGATCGCCAGGAAACGGCGGGGCTGCTGGGGTTTACTCGGGCCACTTCCCCGTCAACGTTTGAAACGGCGGTGGCTGCGAACAGTCTGGATGTTTCGAGTGATCGTGATTTTCTGGCAGAGTCGATTTTCGATCTGTCGCTGATTGCCATTCACCTGAGTGGTTGGGCCGAAGAATGGATTTTGTGGTGTACGACGGAATTTGGGTTCCTCAAGCTGCCTGACGCGTATACGACCGGTTCATCGATCATGCCACAGAAGCGGAATCCCGACGTGCTGGAACTGATTCGGGGCAAGTCGGCTCGAGTGATCGCGGATGTCACTCAGATTTTGACGTTATTAAAGGGACTGCCGCTCGCTTACAACCGCGATCTGCAGGAGGATAAGCTCGCCTTTTTCGATGCTCTGGACACAGTTCAGGCATGCCTTGAGTTGGCACCGAGTATCGTTCGTCGGGCGAAACTACAGTTAGAGACGATCAATGCCCGGCTTGAAGAAGGTTTTCTAGATGCGACGACACTGATGGAATATCTGATTGGTCGGGGAGTTCCGATGCGGACCGGACATGAAGTTGTCGGGAAGCTGGTCCGCACGTGTGAAGCAAAGCATTGCAAACTGGCGGATTTGACCTTGCCTGAACTGCAACAGGCTTGTGACAAGATTGAAGCGGACGTTTCGAATTTCATTGGAGTGAGGAACGTTGTTTCGCGACTAAGCAGTTTTGGCAGCGGTGGTCGATCACCGGTGCTGCAACAGGTTGCGGCGTGGCGCGAACGGTTGAAGGGGTGATTGACGACCGTGTGATTGTGTGCCACTGCTTTACCGTCTTCGGTTAAGCAGTGTTCTTGGTGATGTGATCACGTACCAACCAGAAGAGCACTGCTTGACCGATGACGGTTAAGCAGTGGCACAGGAAGCGACTACTTAAGTTTGGGCTGACTGGCTTCGCGTCTTGCCAGAAACTTCGGTGGTGGGGGAGAGTCGCTGGAGTCGACGGCGAGTGGTTGCAGTTCTTCTTCCGAAAGCTGCAGGCTGGAGGGCATTGTTTCTGGTTGATCAACAACTCGAACGATGTCGGCACCGACGTTGTTGAACTTCTGTTCGAGTCGCTCGTAACCTCGGTCGAGGTGATAGACTCGTCGAATGACCGACTCACCGTCGGCGGCAAGAGCAGCAAGAAGTAGTGCGGCACTTGCGCGAAGATCAGATGCCATGACGCAGGCTCCCGATAGAGTTTTGATCCCGGCAATGATCGAACAGGCTCCTTCACGTCGGACGTTGGCACCCATCCGCATCAGTTCCGGGATGTGCATGAAGCGATCAGGAAAGACTTTGTCGGTGACGACGCTGATACCTTCGGCGATCGACAAGAGCGCTGTGAACTGAGCCTGAACGTCGGTCGGTATTCCAGGGTAGGGCAATGCGGTGATGTCGAGCGAGCAAAGCTTATCTGGGGCGGTGACGATTGCGGTGTGTTTATGAATTTCAATCATGACACCCATCATTCGCAGAGCATCGATCACTCCCGCCAGATGTGCTGGAACAAGATTGTCGACCTGTAACCGACCGCCTGTCATTGCCGCTGCGATCAACATGGTGGCAGCTTCGATACGATCAGGGATCACTGTGTGTTCGACCGCGTTCAGATCATCGACACCTTCGATTCGCAAAAGCGGTGTACCCAGTCCTTCGATTTTGGCTCCCATGGCATTGAGGTAATTGCCAAGGTCGACGACTTCTGGTTCACAGGCGGCAGCGGAAATCGTGGTGATTCCTTTGGCAAAGACGGCAGCACACATGACGTTACAGGTCCCCGTCACGGTGCTCCCAAACGAGCCACCCAGGTAGATGTCAGCTCCGATCAAGCGATCGGCTCGTGCGAACACATAGCCTCGATCGATCGTGATTTTCGCGCCTAATGCGCGCAGTCCTTTCAGGTGCAGATCAATCGGGCGATGGCCGATGTTACAACCGCCGGGGAGTGAGACGCAGGCTCGACCACGTCGACCGAGAAGCGGTCCCAGCACACAGACGCTGGCTCGCATGCGACGGACAAGCTCATAATCGGCCAGGCACCGCTGTTCGTCGCAGGTCGATAACGAAATCGCGCCATCAGACCGACGCTCAACATTCATTCCGAGCGACCTGAGGACGCTCGACAATGTCGTCACGTCGACGAGATCGGGGACGCCGTGAAGTACGGAGGTTCCATTTGCCACCAGGGCGGCTGCCATGATCGGCAATGCGGCGTTTTTGGCACCACTGACGCTAACACGACCGCGCAAGGGTCTACCCCCGCGCACAACGAACATGTCCATCCTTGGACCTCCCCCCAGTTGAAGTGCATCCTGCAAACCGCATTGAACCACTCATCCAAAATCCCTGCAACCCCGTTTTGTAAGGCGTCGATGAATGAGGCATTTTTTGTAACGCGTCGATGAATGAGGCATTTTCGGGGTCCGTTTCCGCGCCTGATCTCGTGATGCTTTTCATTTGGCGATATTCTTGGAAACGATTCCTCGCTGGCGCGTCGGGCTTGTGTGGCTGGTTTGGGTTTTTGTTGGAAAACAATTTGAACGAGGTGTTTTGGTGTCCGGTGATTGCCTATCAACTTTCCAAGACGCGGCCAGTTCCGTACAGTAGCGTGACAGCAGTGACGTGTGAATGGTGACAATTGGGTAAGGCAACGTCTGGTCACGTCGCTCTGGAAATCAAAGGGGAGATCCGCCTTGGCTGAGAAAAAACCGGACTTTGACGAGTTCCTCGAAAAATTTCGGAAACATCGCGAGTTGATGACGGAGGAACTTCACAAAGTCATTGTCGGTCAGGATGCGGTGATTGAGCAGATCCTGGCAGCGATCTTTACAGGTGGTCATTGCCTGCTGGTCGGGGTGCCGGGACTGGCGAAGACGTTGACTGTTTCAACGATCGCTCAGATTCTGGATGTGCATTTCAAGCGGATTCAATTTACGCCTGACCTGATGCCATCAGATATCACGGGGACTAATGTCCTTGATGAAAACGATGCGGGGCGTCGCGAGTTCCGCTTCGTTGAAGGGCCGGTCTTTACCAATATTCTGCTCGCGGACGAAATCAATCGAACTCCACCGAAGACTCAGGCTGCGTTATTGCAATCGATGCAGGAGAAGGAGGTTACGGTTGGTCAGACAACATATCAGTTGCCTGAACCGTTTTTTGTGATTGCGACTCAGAATCCGATTGAACAGGAAGGGACCTATCCCCTGCCTGAAGCTCAACTTGACCGATTCATGTTTAATGTCAAAGTCGATTATCCGAACCTGGCGGAAGAGGAGAAGATTCTGACGGCGAGCAATTCCGGCGAGCGGCAAGAAGTTCGCAAAGTATTGTCAGCCAAGGCGATTCTTTATCTGCAGAAACAGATTCACTCGATCGAGATTGGACCGTTAACCGTGAACTACGTGGCTCGGCTGGTTCGAGCAACCAGGCCGCTGGATGATACTGCACCGAAATTCGTCAAAGAACTGGTTGATTGGGGAGCTGGGCCTCGTGCGGGCCAATTCCTGATTGCCGGGGGGAAGGCTATTGCAGCGATGGATGGTCGTCCCAGCGTTTCTATCGAGGATATTCGCAGGGTTGCGATTCCGGTGCTGAGACACCGCTTGTCGACGAACTTTCAGGCTCAGGCAGAAGGGATGACGGCGGAATCGGTGATCGCCAGGTTACTTGACGAGATTCCCGAGCCGAAAATCCCCAAGTACGTCTGAAAAGTGAATGAACTGGCTTCCAGAAACTGGTTTTGGCTGTTATCCTTTTGGGCTCGAACATTCCGGCCAGAAAAGGCTGCCAACTAATCAATACCCACGAGGGACGTGCGATGAAACAAGTAAAGTTAACCACGAAGCAAAAGCGAGATCGTCGGTGGAAAGTTAAGCGTCGTAAAATCCGTAAGCAGAAATATGGTATGTAATTACGGCTGATGTTGATTTGACTTCGCTGAAGCGGATTTCGCCCGGAAGGGGTTTTCTCACTCGAAATTTTGTTGGGAAAAACAATTTGCGACGGTTAGGTGTCAGGTGTATCGCACCGCTTGAAATGCAGCAGTGGTATCGACGAAATGAAGCCAAGCTGAAGAGCATCGTCTCGCTGATCGCTGCAATCCTTTGGCACCTGACGAAACAGAAGACCTGAAGAGCACTGCTTAACCGAAGACGGTCAAGCATGAGCATAGGATTCTTAGGTTTGATGAAGCGTATGAGTCGCTGCGGCGCGGTAGGCTGCGGCGTTATTGACATAATGCTGGTATGTAGCCGCAATGCGTTCCTGCTGTTCGGGGGTCAATTCCTTGATTTGTCTGGCGGGGCAACCGGCCCAAAGCGTGCGTGGCGGGACGACAGTTCGTTCCAGTACAACCGCTCCTGCCGCGATTAACGCGCCTTCGCCAATGATACACCGACTTAGAACTGAAGCACCGATTCCAATTAGCGCTCCGTCACCAACCGTGGATGCATGAACGGTTGCGCGATGGCCGAGGGTCACGCGGTTGCCAAGGATACAGGGAGTATCCTTTTCGATATGGAGGATTGATCCGTCTTGGACGTTGGTTTCCTCGCCCACCTCAATCCACTGCTGATCGCCACGAAGAATGCAGCCGAACCAAATGGAACTGCGTGCCTTCAATCGAACTCTACCAATGATGATCGCACCGTCGGCAACCCAGGCGGTTGGGTCAATTACAGGGACTGAATTGACTGCAGACCAGTCCCAATGGGCATCGGGGTAGTCAACTGGAGGGGTTGGTGGAAGGGGCGTGATTCGCAATGGCCAAGTGGACCAAGCCCTTTCGGCAGTATTATGTGAATCGGTGCTCAAGATGCGTTTCCTGGCGAAGGCGTCTTTTGATGGTTAACTACTGCCGTTTTTTAACTTGTTTGTAGGCTACCGCCTTTGGGTTTTCACAAAGCGGGTGACTTCCGCCCGGTTCAGACAACATTTCCGCGACAGTCGTTTGCTTGAAGGATTTTTCGACCATTTCCAGTGCTTCATCCATCCGTTGATGCAGAGGACACAACTGTGTGCCGTGAGACTTAAGGCCCAAGGGGCAGGTGTGAATTCTTTCGATCGGTTCAACAGCATTGACCACTTCAAGAATCGTCAACTCGTTGGGCATCTTTACGAGCGTGACGCCTCCGCCGATCCCGCGCTGACTTCGGACGATATTATTACGTCCAAGATTTTGCAAAACCTTGGACAGGTACGGCTTGGGGACTTGAGTTGCAGTTGAAATCTGGTCGGTGGTGCAGGCCGTTGGCGCATGATCAGCAAGGAACACCACGGCGCGTAATGCGTATTCAACAGTCTGAGAAAACATTACTGAAATCCGTCTTTATTGAAAATGGACATTGACATCCTGTTTTGCCGATTGTAGGGTGATGAGATCTGGATGCAGAAGTCCTGATTTGTCGTCTGTGGTCACTTTCGGGATGATTCGTTTGAACGTCTTGAAGCAGATTGATGGGGCTTTCCTTGAACACAATTCGATCATTCGGTTTCGGATATCTGTGTGAGTTTATGGACTTTGGCGACGAAGATGTCCAGTCAATTCACGAAGTGGCAATCGGATTAGTTGCTTTGGATGCACAATAACTCGATAAATCGACACGACGCGGCTCAAAAAAGTGAGCGTGCAAAGGGGTGCAAATCAGATGAAAACATCTACGGAATTCGGACGATTTGATGTCTTACAATCGATTCCGCAATGGATCATTCTGGTCGTCGCAATCATGACGATTACGTTCGTTGACGCAGGTTTGGTCGTGGCTCAAGACTATGAGCGTGAGCCAATCAATTACCTGACGGCATTCACCGATAACCCTGTCTCACTTTTGGAAACACGACTGGAGAAGGGGGAGGCACACCTCGAACACGAGGATCGAAGTGGATATCTCAAGTCCCTGCTGAAGGAGTTAGATGTTCCGATTTCGTCGCAGGTTTTGGTTTTCTCTAAGACGAGTCTTCAGCGAAATCGAATCGCGCCGCGTACGCCAAGAGCGATTTATTTTAACGATGAGATGTACATCGGCTTTTGCCAGCACGGAGAAGTTCTTGAATTATCTGCTGTCGATCCGTCTCTCGGGGCGGTCTTTTACACACTGAGCCAGGAGGCGACTGACACACCGAAACCGATTCGTCAGAATGACAATTGCCTGCTTTGTCATGGATCGTCGAATACCCGAGGTGTTCCGGGTCACCTTGTTCGATCGGTTTATGTCGATGCGGGGGGGTTACCGGTCCTTTCGATGGGAACTCAGCGAGTTGACCACAGCAGTCCGATCGAGAAACGCTGGGGGGGGTGGTACGTTACGGGGACTCATGGGAATCAGTTGCACTTAGGTAATCTAGTCATCACCAGCACGCGGCAAGCGGAACCGGTCGACAATTCGGCAGGTCAGAACATGATCGAACTCGACAGTCGGTTTAAGACGTCGGCCTACCTCAGTCCCCATAGCGATCTTGTCGCGCTGATGGTCCTTGAACACCAGGCCGAGGCCCACAACCTTTTGACGCGAGCGAGTTTTCAAACTCGTGAGGCATTGCATGCAGAAGCCGGTTTGAATCGGGACTTGAAAGAACCGCGCGAGCATCGGTGGGACAGCACGACGACCCGAATAAAACATGCGAGCGAATCGCTTGTGAAATATCTGTTGTTCAGCGGCGAAGCACCGATCACGTCGAAGTTGCAAGGGACAACAACATTCGCCGATGAGTTTTCTCATCGAGGACCCCGGGATTCAAAAGGGAGGTCGTTGCGAGACTTTGATCTCGAACGACGACTTTTCAAATACCCCTGCAGTTACTTGATTTATTCGCGTTCGTTCGATGCGATCCCAGCCGAGGCCAAGGAGATCGTCGTTCGAAGAATGTGGGAGGTTCTCAGTGGCGTCGATCGCAGTAGGGAATTTGCACACCTTTCTGACGACGACCGAACCGCGATTCTGGAAATCCTGCGTGAAACAAAACCCGGATTCCCAGCGGAATGGTACGAAGCGAAGGCCGAAGAACAATCGTTGAAGTGACGTGGGTTAGGTGTGTGTTTGTCGGATAAGTCCCACGAATAGAATGGGGACTTACACGCGACGTGGAGGACCTATGGGACTGATGAAATCCTGACTGCTACTCGAACATCAGGGTTCCAAAGTTCTTGTAGTCGTGAAAGCTGGGACCTGTGGGAACCCATGACCAGTGCGTGGTTTTGTTGTCGTCGTAATCGACTCGATAAAAATTAGCTCGCCACTTTGTTCCTGGTTTTGGAGGGACGTTTTGCAGTGGTTCAAGCAGTTTGTAGGGGATAAAGATCTCGGCGGTCCAACCGGTCGCAGTAGCACCGGGTTGCTTGTGTCCGCCTGTGACTGTGGTTGTTTTGCGTGTCTTACGAGGACCCTCGTAATGCCAGGGGCGCCAGCCAAGAAATTTTCCGTTGAAATTGGGGACGATGATGGGAAGTTCGGTACCCAGTGGTGAGATTTCATATTCGAAGTAGACCGACTGCGATTGGTCGGTCCACAAGAATATTTCGAACACATCTTCTTCCCAAAGATTGTCGAAATCGGCCAGATTCGTCACGGTGCCCTGTGTGCCAATAATAAGTGAGACAGTTCAACAGTTGTCGATTTGTGCAGGGCGGTAAGGAAACTGACGATGATCAACAATGTGACACAGGGTACGGAAGACGCCGCAGCAGCCGGAACGGAAGGAGGCCGTAGGCCGA
>CAIVEI010000121.1 GCA_903904835.1 uncultured Schlesneria sp.
AAAACCCCTGTTTTGCAGGGGTTTTCTTTTTGACTATGCTTCGACAAGACGTTGCTAAAACGCAGCTTTCGTGCATTAGTGGGGGGATTAGTGGGGGGAGGGCCGAAACATGATGTCGGCGTCGAAATCGGTTATTGGGAAGAAAAGGAACTTGCAAATTAATAACGGGACGGTCTCCGAACTTGCAAAGTTCGGAGACCGTTCCCGTTGATAATAGTTTCAAGCGGAGTGAGAACGGGGCAGATTACAGTTGACCTTCGCAGGAAACCGAATTACCAGACGTTTCGACGAGTGATGAGTGATCGCAGTGCTTTACGCAGAATTCTTTACGGCGTTTCAACTCGATTGACAGTGACGGTGACGCAGTTGATATTGATTCGGTTCGTGGAAAAGGCAATCGGTCAATTCCGCGTAATCCCCTCCAAGGAGTACCAAGCATGTCCACGGGACGAATGGTCAGATGTGTGATAGTTGCAACCGTCGGTGCGGCGGCAAGCTGGTGGCCCACAGAGATGATGTCGGCAGCGGAGCCGGACGTGATCACCAACACGATCGGCATGAAACTTGTCGAGATTCCGCCGGGTGAGTTTATGATGGGGGCCGAAGAGGATCGGGCGGACACGTTGAATGCGTTTCCGTACTGCGATCCGAAGTGGTTGGATGGGGAACTGCCGCGCCACAAGGTGCGAATCACGAAACCGTTTTATATGGGGCAATATGAGGTCACGCTGGGTGAATTTCTCAAGTTTTACCACGATGCCAAATACAAGATCGAGGCGGAGCGCGACGGGAAACCAAGCTGGGGCTATGAGAACAACAAATTGATCGAATCAAACCGTTTTCGGCCTTGGGACCCCGTCGCGTACAAGATCGAAATGAATCATCCCGTGATTTATGTCACGTGGAACGATGCGGTCGCGTTTTGTGAATGGCTGAGCAAAAAAGAGGGCCAAACGTACCGACTGCCGACGGAAGCGGAGTGGGAATACGCCTGCCGAGCTGGCAGCAACAGTCGTTACTCATTCGGTAACGACCCTGAAGAGCTGGTCCGGTTCGCGAATGCAGCAGACAAAGACCGACAGAACGAATCCGAAAAGGGCGGCGGCAGATCCACTATCGCATCATTCGATAAAGACGGCAAGAAGACGGATACGAACATCCCGTACCCCTTCCTGTCAAGGCGCGACGGTTACCCTTGGACAGCGCCAGTGGGAAAATTCCGGCCAAACGCTTTCGGTCTGTATGACATGCACGGTAACGCGTGGGAATGGTGTTCTGATTGGTATGCCGAGGACTACTACAAGACATCGCCGGTCGACGACCCACAAGGACCTAGCGCTGGCTCGTCTCGTGTGGCTCGCGGGGGTGGTTCCAACGACCCCCTTGTGGGCTTGCGGTGTGCCTACCGTTCCGATGACGCGCCGTCGGACCGTGACTTCAGGAGTGGTTTTCGTGTTGTTCGCGTTCGTTAGTTTTGCGTTCCCGTGTCGTCCGGTCTCTGTCTCTCTGATCCTCTGATCTCTGTTTTCTGGAATTGGGGGTGCAGGGGGTTTCCCCCTGCTTGCGCGCGGTGAGTTTTTTCGAGGTGGCATAAAAGTTTCTGCTCAAGGAACTCAAGGCAAACCAACCCAAGGCCGGAACGATGCCAAAGACCTCGGGAACCCCCGATACACCGTTATTCGTCAAGACGCACGATTTCCTGCTATGGTTGATTCGTCACACACAACGGTTCCCTAAAAATCTGCGACAAAGCTACACCCTGCGGCTGGAGAACATCGGTTTCGAGTTTCAAGAAGCCATCCTGATGGCGAATTCGGTTCGAGATGTTGAACGAAGTCGGTGGCTCGCGATCGCTGACGGGAAATTGGTCTGCTTGCGAGCGTTATTGCGGTTTGCGTATGATCTGGAGTTACTGGCAGGCACCCAGGTGCAGCACGCTGCTCAACTCGTTGATGAGTTGGGGCGACTGTTGGGGGCCTGGCGGAAGGGGACGGATCGCTGAGCGCTGGCTCGTCTCGTGTGGCTCGCGGGGGTGGTTACAACAACACCCTTGTGAACTTGCGGTGTGCAAACCGTAACGATGACACGCCATCGAACCGTAACAACAAAAGTGGTTTTCGTGTTGTTCGCGTTCGTTAGTTTTGCGTTCCCGAATCGTCATCAAGACTGTTGCCAGATGTCGGGTCTGTCAGAGATGCGGACACGCCCGGCCCGTGCCAAGAGGACGACACGATTCGTATCCTGCGTACCCGGCTCTTGCGGTCAAATGGAAGAGTGTTCGGGGCCAAAGCCGTTGCGACGTGTCGGGGCTGGTAGCTCGTTCGAGCGAACGTCCCGGCACGTCTTTTCGAAGGGATGAAACCGAGGAACAAACGTGGCACGGACCTATGCCGGATTGTGGCCGCAAGTCGTTTCATGGGAGAACCTCGTTCGGGCGTACCATCGTTGCCGAAGACGCAAACGGGCGACACCCGAAGCGACGAAATTCGACTACGCATGGGAATCGGAGCTACTTCAGTTGCAGCGCGAGTTGACAACGGGCGAATATGTTCCGGGACCATATACGAACTTTTACATCTTCGAGCCGAAGCAGCGAAAAATCAGCGCCGCGCCGTTCAGAGACCGCGTTGTCCATCATGCGGTCGTCGGCGTTCTAGAGCCGTTGTACGAGCAACGATTTATTTTTGATAGTTACGCATGTCGGCGAGGAAAAGGAACGCATCGCGCGGTCGATCGAGCGCAGTTGTATTTGCGTCGTTTCGATTTTTTCCTGAAGACAGACGTCGTCCGTTTTTTTCCGAATGTCGATCACGAAATCTTGCTCGGGGTGATCGGAAAACAAATTCGCGATGAACAATTTATGAAATTGATTCGCTTGATTGTGGCGTCTGGCGAGGGAGTTCTGCGCGCTGAGGCGACGAATGACGTCTACCCAGGCGACGATTTGTTTTCGACTCTCAGGCGGCGCGGGCTCCCGATCGGCAACTTGACGAGCCAATTCTTCGCGAACGTATTACTGGACGTGGCTGACCATTACGTGAAAGAAGAAATGCTTGTGCCCGGATATGTGAGGTACGCAGATGACATGGTGCTATTCGGAAATGACAAGGACCAGCTTTGGGAATGGCGTGATACGCTCAGCAAGCGGTTGAGTGCGCTGCGTCTTAAGCTGCATCGGCACAAGACACATGTCGGAATGTGCGAGGACGGTGTGAGGTTCCTTGGGTTGAAACTGTTCCGTGATGGCCGACGTTTGCCGCAGGAGGCCATCGCCAGATTCTCGCGTCGTATTCGGCGCTTGCGTTGGCTACGATCAAAGCGAAAGTTCCCGTTGTCGCGAGTCCGAGCTTCGCTGAAAGCATGGTTGGATTACGCGAGTGGTGTGAATAGCGTCGGCATCAAAAAATCGATCTGGCGACGAGTAAAATTCTGACGTGCGGTTGTCGCACCAGACGCGTGCGGCGAACTCACGCGGACAGCCTGCCGGATTTGGCCCCGAGCGGAAGGGCTGTAAAAAACAATTCTTCAGCGGCGAAGCCATCCGAATTGTGCTGGATGAACGGCGATGTCTGCCGGTTTCGATCTGCCGTCTTCGTCCGTCGCGGTTAGGGCTCGTGTGGGGTTCCCTGGCCGCGACGGACGAAGACGGCCAGACAAGCGGCGTCATACAAGGTGCATTTGCGTGAGGGATCGCAGCGGAGATGTCTTCATCGGAGCGGAGAGCCCGACCCGTCAGGGGCACGCCCGAACGGCAGGCAATGTTGAGGGCAATTGGGAAATGCCAACATTAGGAAAAAATTGACCAAATTCGAAAAATGTCTGTAGGTGGCATCGAACAGTTCTCGATAATCCGATTAGGTCAACGTTGTTTGCAACCCTAAAGCGACTTCTGCTCGATGTATGCCCTTGGATGGTCCACGGGAGAGCAATCGCAAGTCAACAAGGGTGCCGAGTAGGTGAAGGACACCAATCGGAAGGCGAAGCGTCGAACCGATTGCCGATCGTTCGTTCCAAAATAAAATAATACGCACACACTTAAACCAAAACAAACTAAATAAAAAAACCGGGCCAACTAATAAAAAAAACTCGCTGTCGACAAAGATTCGATGGCTCCCAAAATAAAATAACCGGCCCAACCTAAAAAACTCACCCACCACTCCCCAAGTGCACACCCGAATCAGGGAACGACGGCAAATCTACTGGAACAATCCAGTTAGGCATGGGCGTCTTTTGCACGAACGGGAGTTTCTTTATGGACGATTCTACGTACCTGGGTGCGCCACATCCGGCGAATGTTGCATCTGCGGTCACTGCTGACGACAGCAATAACCGTGGAAGCGTATCGAATGCACCAAACGCAGAGGTCGCCGGGAGCCAGCGATACGCTGGCGAACCGGCGACCGTCGCATTTGATCGGGGGGCGTCTATTGTACCACGCCCCCCTAAAGTTTCAGTAAGGGGGAAGAAGGGTTTTAAGAAGAAGGTTAATAGTCATGTAGAGGGTGATCAGTCAGTTCCGATAGGCGATAAGGGGGCAATAGTTCTTTTGTCGGGGGTCGATAGTCTGGATGTCGGCCTCTACGTCGAATTCCCAGAATCGTGGCCAAGAATTGTGGCGAAGCTGGGAGAATTGAAACGCAAGGCGTCTCGTAACGGTGGCGAAGTCGCAGGTGAAGGACGCTGTCTGGTGCTTGCCAGCGGGAAACCAAATTACCCGTTTCATGTGCAGTTCGCCAACTTCCATTTGTATCTGTCTCGCAGCCGTGGGCCGGTGGGCGATACGCCGAATGTGTTCGTGTCGCTGAACTCTCAGCTTCTTTGGGAGCGAGGACCGAGGGCAGCAGTTGACCATGTGCGGAGCGAGTTGTCTGCACTCGCTGATGGCGTGGTGATAGAGGAACGAATTAACCGGTGTGACCTGGCCGTCGACACTTTAGTTCCAGGGGGCTTAACGGATGATCTTCTACGCAGCCACGCCGTGTGTCGGAGCGAACAACAGGTGATTTACCTGGAGAAAAACGGCTTAAACACCTTCTATCAAGGAAAACGCGGGGCGGAGATCATGCTTCGTATTTACGACAAATCCGTAGAAATCGAGGCAAGCGGAAAGGCGTGGTTTCTTTTGTTATGGCAAATCACCGAAAACGTCGACGTGTGGCGCTGCGAGTTTCAATTGCGGCGTCCCGCGTTGAAAGGCATGGGGATTAACTCGCTGAATGATCTCAATGAAAAACAAGGTCGCGTTTGGCGATACCTGACGCAAGAGTGGTTCTCGTTACGGCAACACGACAACGAGAACGCGAGCCGTCGAACAGCGCTACCGGTTTGGCAAATCATCCAAGATTGTGCGCAACAGTTCGGCGTCGCGGGTGAGCGAATCAAGCGTGTTGGGTCGGTGCCTTCAATTGATACGTCGTTCCTGGTGAAACGAGTCCGCAGTGCGGTAGTGGGATTCGCTGCACGGACAGGAATCGACGACGAGGCGGAAGCATGGCGGCAAATGGGGATCAAAATCGCCGAAGAAAGCGTCCACTTCAAGCAAGATGTTCAGCGAAAAAGGATTGAACTCGGCATTCACATAGATAAGGAGGCGGCATGAGTTTCTTGCTTGATGAAAAGACAACTCGGAAGACGCGGGAAGAATTACTGGCTGAAATGCCGGAAGACTTGCGGGCAAAAATGGAAATGACGCTCAAGTCACCCAACTTGCTGCGTTGGGTGGTGGACGGCATCGAAGAGGCGGGCGTTGCAGGTGAGCGATTCCTCGCTTTAACGATCTATCTCACAGGAACGTCGAGACTGTTAGACCAACCCCTTGCGGTCATTGTTCAAGGGCCGTCGGCGTCGGGAAAATCGTATGTGATTGAACAAGTCGCAAAACTGTTTCCTCCCGAAGCGATTTTGTCGGCGACCGACATCACACCGAACGCGCTTTATTACCTGGAACCGGGGGAACTGGAGCACAGGTTCGTCGTCGCGGGTGAAAGGCCACGGCGGAGCGTGTCAATAACTTTGAGACAGTTTTCGGAAAAATCATTGAGTATTGTGTTTTATTTGTGACGTTGGGTTAGG
>CAIVEI010000122.1 GCA_903904835.1 uncultured Schlesneria sp.
CACCTGCGCGGAGCCACTGCCCCAAAACGAAAGACCGGGCGACTGGCTGGCGCCAGTCTCTCTAATTAAATCCGTTTTCTGGTCTAGACAATGGGGTCCACCGTAAAGTACGTCGGTGATAAAGAGACTTCTCACCCACCAGAAAACCAATACCATCGCCAGCACGAGAGTCACTGTGCCAATCTTCCTTCGCCATCCGTGAAAAAACTTCATCACGATTTCGTCCCTCCCTCGCCAGAAATGGGTTCACTTGTTTTCATCTGATTCGATTTAAGGGGCTTTGAGAGGAGAAGCCAAAGTGAGATGAAGGTCAGTGGGATGGTGACGGACCAGCAGGGAACAACAGCCACTGTGCCGGGTGTCATTTGAATCATTTGATTGCCGACTTGCTTTGTACCGTCGACGCTGGCACCGATTCCAAAGCCACAGCGCTTCCAACGCCATTCAAATAAGGGATTTTCAAATATGCGGTCGTCAATGTCCGAGAAGCGTCTGGAGACGATGTTGGGGTAACAAAAAAAACCGTCTCCCTGCTGCGTCAGCCAAATCAACGAAGAATCACTTGACACCAACGATGCTGAACTTTTCATCCCGAGTGGAATCACGACACCTTCGATGAAAAACGAGCTCCTCACCCACCCAGCCATGAACAGAGACGCCAAAACCAGCGTCACACAGCCGATCTTCCTTCGCCCCGGTTTGAAATAGTCACCCAAGATTCACGCTCCTTCGTTTGCAGTGGGTTCAATCATTTTCTTCGGACTCGATGAACCGGGCTTTGAAAGGAGCAAGCAAGCAGAGATGAGGGTTAATGGGATGACGATGTACGAGTACGGGACGATAAGAAACTTCAGACCCATTCCACGCCAGAAATTGTGTTTATAGTATTCAGCCAGATGGAACCCGCCGAAACTCAGTCGCCATTCACACTCCCATCCCCAATATTCCAAGTACTGCAGTGGATTCTCGATGAAATCAATATGTAAACCGGGATGCGGTGGGCTGTGCGCGACCTGTTTCAACAACGATTGCTCGTCGTGTGTAAGGATTGGATCACGAGGGCTGATCGTATTCCACCAGAGACCTGCCTGGTTCGACGCCAGCGTCACGTATGAGGCTCCCAACTTGAAATGAATGTAATCGACGTTCATCAGACTCCTCACCCATCCCGCCATGAACACGCACGCCACCAGCAGTGTCACCACGCCAATCTTCCTCCTCGACCCTCGAAAAAAATCCTTCACGATGTCGCCCCTTCATCGTTTTGAATGG
The DNA here is from genome assembly GCA_903904835.1 of uncultured Schlesneria sp. GTDB lineage: Bacteria > Planctomycetota > Planctomycetia > Planctomycetales > Planctomycetaceae > Schlesneria. Next base: position 1,273 of record CAIVEI010000122.1, read on the forward strand.
GTTCTGGGATTTTGTTTGGAGTCGCTTTGCGGGACTTGGTGAGGAGAAGGTAAGCAGAGATGAGGGTCAATGGGATGACGATGGAGCAGTAAGGGGCATGACAGAAATAACTCGTCGGCGGATTACTTATCCTGACTCCCGCACTTGGGGCCGTACCGTCGTCAACTCCGAATTGAAACCCATAGAAGTCGAACAACAGATACTCTGCATCGCTTCGATCCACTTGAACGGGTGACGAGTCGAAAATCCGAAAAAACGTGAATTGCCCTGGCTGATATTCTTTGAGTAGTGAAAGTGCGAAGCTGTCGTTATTCGAGCGTAAGAAAAGCCAATGTTGAGGACCAATTCGGCACTTTATGAAATCACTGAAATGCTGGCTCCTCACCCACCCTGCGATGAACAGACACGCCAAAACCAGCGTCATACAGCCGATCTTCCTTCGCCACGGATTGAAATAGTCGCCCATGATTCACGCCCCCTCGTTTGCAGTGGGTTCGGTAATTTTCTTTGCGGTCGATGTTTTTGGCTTGGCGAGGAGCAAAAAGGCAGAGAGGGCGGTCAGGGGAATGATGATGGACCAATAAGAGATCAACCAACATGGCTGACCACCACCGGTGAGACCCATCAAGAAGCCTAACCAATTCCACATCCTTTGTTCAGTTATCGGTAGCGATTCAGGAAATCGACTATACCCTGAAGGCTGATCGCATTCCCAATGAAAGAATGACATCCATACCGCTGGGTCTCTTTCAATCACTGAGGCCCAACTGACCCGACCGTTCTCGGAACACAACCAGACTGGATATTGTCCGAGCTTAAAATTCCATGTGTCCCTGATGAATCCACTCCTGAACCATGCTCCCACAAGCACACACGCCATCAGTAGCGTCACCAAACCCATTTTTTGTTTTCTCCCCTGGAAAAACTCCCTCATGATTCAAACCCTTTCGTTTCTAATCGGTTCAGGAGTTTTCTTCTGAGTCAATGTTTTCGGCTTTTTGAAGAGCAGGAAGGCTGAGATTGCTGTCAGTGGGATGACGATGCACCAATGGGGGATTCGTGCGGCAATCAATCCATAGGTAATTGATGGACCCGGCTTTTTAAGGAATCGTGTGGGATAACCGGCTTTCCCTGTGCCGCTCGCGACAAAACAATCGCCGATTGCCACTTTCCAATAGTATTCATTCAGACGACGAAGAGGATCTGGACGTTGCAGACCCTCTCCAATTTCCATAGCCCCATATTGAAGAAAAGGATTATCGATTGCGCCTTCATTGACGTACTCGTGAACCCAGAGAATACGGTTTTCAATGGATGTGATCTGGTAACAATTCCTGACGAAACAGACTCTGAAAAAATCGCAGTAAATTGGGCTTCTGATCCAACTGAACGTCAACATCAAAGAGATCACCAGCGTCACCACGCCAATTTTTCTTTGCCAAGGTTTGAAAAACTCGCCCATGATTCCTCCTGAACGAATCCTCGATCACACCAACGGTCTTGCTCGGTTGATTCGTTCAAGGATACGATGTCAAAATGTCTTGAGTGCGTCAATCGGGACTGGCTAAGGCTTGAAGTCTGAACGTTGTTTCTGAGAATGAAAAATGCGTTTTCAATCTGCATTGATTGCTGTTATCGCATTGGCTACTTCGTTGGCAATTGCCGACGACGTTCTTAACGAGTCAAAAGCGATTGAGAAGATCGAACTGCTGGGCGGAAAGATCACAAGAGACGAGACATTGCCGGGAAGTCCAGTGACGGAAATTGATTTCCGCGAAAGCACGAAGTTCAACGAAAAACATCTGCATCTGCTCGGGCAATTCAAGAACTTGAAGTCGCTGTTTATCGAGGGTGTCAAACTCACTGAAACTGGTTTGACTGAAATCCGCGAACTCAAGCAGTCGCTGCCGAATTTGATGTTGTACTACGACGATCCCGATGAGGCTCCGGCGATTCAGGAAATCGAAACGTTGGGAGGAGAATTAAGAAGAAATAACAAGTTGCCGGGTTGTCCTGTGATTGGCGTTTCCTTTTTTGAGGGACAACGTGAAGACAATAGAAAATTCAACGACGAACAGGTGCATCTGCTGGATGCATTCACGTACCTAATCGATCTCAGTATTCCGTATGCTGGAGTCACGGACGACGGATTGAAGCACATTAAACGGTTGAAGAATCTAAAGTCCCTGAATCTTTCCGCCACCAGAATCACTGACGCAGGTGTCGATGAAATCATCAAAGCCAAAGACCTGTCCAGTCTCGAACTGAAACGCACCGAAATCACCGATTTGGGCCTGAGAAAACTCAGCGAACTGAAAAGCTTGCAGTCACTTAATTTTGAAAGCCCTTCAATAATTACCGATGCCGGATTGACGGAAATCAAAGTGTTCACAAACTTGAACGACCTGATCCTGGGTTCCTGTGAGAAAATCAGTAATGCAGGCCTGAAGGAAATCGCCAAAGCCAGTAATCTAACACGTCTTCACCTGCATAGAATTCCTGGAATCACGGATGACGGATTGTTGGAACTGAAGAAACTGACGAACCTCACTGATCTCGGACTTTTTCAAACTGGCATCACTGATGCTGGCTTGAAGGAAGTGGGTGACATGAAGAACCTCAAGTCACTCGTTATCAATCGTACGAAGGTCAGCGATGCCGGACTGAAACATCTTGTCAGACTGACAAACCTGGAAAAATTGTATATCGGTTGTGATCAAATCACGGATGTCGGATTGAAGGAAATCAATGGTTTACAAAACTTGTTTCACATTGATCTTTGGGGCACATCAATTACAGACGCGGGATTAAAGGAACTCCGTGGTTTCAAGAACCTGCAACAACTCTCTCTGGGTCGCACTGGCATCACGGATGCCGGACTGAAAGACCTTGCTGAATTCAAAGGCCTAACTCACCTCGATCTCAACATGACAAAGACGACAGCGACAGGCATCAACCGACTCAAGAAAGCACTGCCGAACTGCACGATCTCTGATTGAGTTGTTGCCTTTGAACGTGTCCGTCTGATGAGTGGAAAACAATGTTCCGAACCACTGAAATCGTCTGCTCTAATGGTTCTTGTACGAAATCAAACGCAGCCGGGTTTGCGTCGGTGGTAGCCACGTTTGGCGGAAGGATGCTCGTATGTCGCGCGTTCAAATTCGCTCCCACCTGGGCGAGCCAGTGTGGAAAGCGAAGAATGTCCGGCGCTCAAAACTGACATTGTCGATAAAGACCACTGAATGAAATTTGCGACAAGCGACGATAGAATCTGATACTTCATTTCTCAGCGAAATCACTTGTCAGGAATGACTTTCAAATGTTGGCCGATCACGATCGATCCTTTGCTGATTCCGACGTCAGACGGTTCATCCTGTTTTTCGCGGTCAGTCTCATGCTTCAGGCGTCGTCTGCGATCGCTCAGACAAAGCCCCTGGTAATTGAATCGTCGACTATGCAGCCGTCTGTCGCACTGGGACGACCAATGCTGACCTGGTGGGACGTCAAGATTCAGGACAAGGGGCTGGTCACCGGCAAATTTCGGTTCGTCGTCCATTCCGAAGGATTTCAATTTGCCACTGTCGAAACGGAAGAAGTGACTTTAAACGGTCCCGATCAACGCATCCGTGTCATGCTGCCTGCGGTTGATTGCGCTCAGTCGGTCGATCGACTTTACGTCGATATTTCGTTTCGCGGAAAGAAATATTCTGGGGAACTTGGTCAACAGATTCTACGAGTTCCGTTTGTGACGAAGTCGGTTTTCGTGTGCCTTGTTGGTGAATCGCGGATCGTTCGAAGAAAGTCGCCTCAACGTGACAAAGTGATCGAACGCTTGAAGTTTGAGAACCTGGTCCCCGTTTTGCCAAGTAACCAGAAAACGTTTGATGAGACTGAACATGTGCAAACAATCCTGGCTTCGATCGATCCCGTTGATTTCCCCGCAGAACCGCTTGCTTATTGTGGCTATGACGTTGTGATTCTGCTGAATGACGAATTTCGAAATCTTCGGAAGCCACAACTTGAGGGCATGCTGGCGTGGATCAAGGCGGGGGGAAGCCTGTACCTTGAACCAAACGGCGTTTTAGAGCCTTACCATCTTGATTTTCTGCGAAGCCTGACAAAAGACGATCATCAAGAGATCAGCTTTCAACCGGACAGAACCGGAAGGTTACCTGCCGATACGATTCCAGACGACGTCACTGCAATGTCCATCAAGTGTGGACTGGGGGATGTCGTGATTCGTACAGAGAATCCGGATCAGGAAATCAATGCGTCCGAAGAATCCTGGCGGGCGATTGTTGGCCCGCTTTGGAAATGGCGATTTCAGCCTGTTGCGAGGCCCGAGGTGTCGTGGCAGGTGAATGGCCCTGACGGACGACCGGTGACAGTCAGTCGCCCGAACTCCGACCAATGGGGACTTACTTCTGCCCTTTATACTCGAACAACGCTTCGGGCGGATCAATTACTCGATCGCCTGATGCCGGAAGGGGTTCGAATGGTACCGCTGTCACTTCTGGCGGCCATTCTGTTCACTTTCGTCTGCCTGATTGGCCCGGGTGATTATTTTGTCCTGGGCTGGCTGCGACTACGAAAGCTGACATGGCTGACGTTTCCTCTCGCAACGTTAGGAGTGACCGCGCTGACGGTTTGGCTGTCAAACAGTTATATGTCTGCCGCGGAAACCCGACGTGCTCTCGTCGTTCGAGATCTCAGTCAGTCGGGAGATGTCGTCCGGACGAATCGATATGAGCTTCTGTTCGTCGCTTCCACCCATCAAGTGACAACGGACGTGGAAAAAGGCCTGTTTACCCCACTGAGTACAGGGGCATCGCCTGACCCCAATCAACAGATGTGGGCGGGACGTGGGCAAGGAATGATCATTCAAAACGGTCGCGTGATCAATTTACAGGGACCGAGCCCCGTATCGGTTGTCGCACCAAGTGACGGGACAATTCGGCAATTGACCACTCAAGTTCAAGGACGAATCCCGACTCAGTTCACAGCGATGCAAGACCTTCCAAAATGGACACCGCAAATCAATCGGATGATGTCTATTCCAGGATCGGCATCACACCCTGAAGTCGACTGGTCAGAGTTCGATCTCAAGATTGCCGAATCGCAGGCGATGCAGAGCCACCAGATTCCCCTGAAACTTATCAATCTCGCAAAAATACGCTGGGGCGAACAAGCGATCGTCGCGTGTTTCAGCGGTACAGACCGTTGGGCCTATGATCATTCACCACTTTGGCGTTCTGCAAGACCTGCGAGAATTTCAATGCAGACGATTAACAACTTTCCCGTGCCGGGGGTGCCGCGAGAACGAGTTGCGATGGAGATGTTGAATGAACCTGAACTTTTCCGCTGGCTATTCCAAGCCTCAGTGGCATCGGTCGAACAGGGGACATTCGCCTTAATGAAACAAACGAGCCCCAAAGGTGGCGCGATCGGGGATGACCTGCCTCTTTTGGATTCGAGCGACCCCAAAGCCTGGTTGCTCGTCATCATCGTTCCTGAAAAGGACGACTTCGTCGTCTACCGAAAGCTGATGACGTTTCAGGAATGACCAATTGAAACAAGCCGTGCGACTTCGGCTCGAATCTCGTCCGGGCCAACATACAGCGACCATTTCGCGGGGTCCGTCCCCTCGAAAGCTGACCGGATACGCGCTGTATCTCGTGACTCACCACGGATGGCTCGAATAAAGACACCAATAATCTGATCCGGGAATTCTCGCAATAAACTGCCGTAGATATCGGGGTCCTGCTCGCCCGAATCACCAATCAAAACAAAACGACGCTGGGGAAACGCGAGCAAAATCGGTTCGATGGCGGTTCGCTTGTAGGCTTTCTGAGGTGACTTGCGCAGCTTTCTCGCTGCTTCACGAACCCGAAAGCGTTTTAGATGAAATGATCCAGGCGGATAGCCCTCGGTACAGCAGAACTCGTGCAAGGGTTCATAAAGCTGCCAGGGGCTCCCCGAAACAAAATGAAAAACGGCACCCGCGATCGCACAATCACGGTAAAGCTCGGGCATCCCCGTCACGGGGACGAAACGCTTCGCGAAGGTGTTTCGGAACAGGTCGCGTCGATTGCTGACGTTACTGTGCTTTATCGTGTCATCAACATCCGAGATGATCGAGACGCCCGTTGGCTCGATCAATTGCAGCCTGCCCGCGAATTCCCGCTCGTCGGGCGGATTCAACACAGCCTGGCATCTCAACCAGCGACCACTATTCTCGATTGAGTCAGCAATTCCAGACGCAAAGTCGTCTGGCACTTCGACCGTTCCTTTGAACAAACCCATGTAATCGGATTCAGCTACGGGAAACTCACGATCGCCGATCAAGACGTTGACGGAACGCCCTTTTAGACCCGACATCAGAAATTGCCGCATTCGCTTGCGAAAGAATTCATCCGCCGAACGATCGATGCGCATCGCCCGCTGAATCAATCCCATCACGGGCGAACGTCGGAACCACGGCAGTCGGGGATCGAACACGCAACCTTGTACGATCAACGACCACGCACGTCCATCTGACGTTCGTGATCCGAACGACGGATACAATACGATTTGCTCGTCCAGTCCCACGGTCTTCCGGTTACGTCGAAATGAACGAAACAGCGACACGGGCGTGAACCTCGGGAGAGTTATAGGACTTTCTCAATGGTCTCACGCAAAACACTGCCCGACTTCTGCAAGGCCATTTTTTCTTTTGGCCACAGTTCGACTTCGATCACACCCAGGACTCCCTTTCGTCCTACGACCGTTGGAACCGAAATCGCGACATCGCGCAGACCATACGCCCCCGATTGTAACGAAGAGACGGGCAGAATCCGACGTTGATCCAAAGCAATCGCATGCACGACATCAGCGATGGAGACTCCAACGGCAAAACCGGCTCCACCTTTCTTCTTAATCACTTCCGCACCGCTGCCCCGAGTTTTCTTCTCGACGTCGGCAATCAGTTGAGAATTCACCCCGGGATACTTATCGAGCGGAAGACCTGCGATTTGAGCGGCAGACCAGATTGGAACCATACTATCGCCGTGTTCTCCGTAGATGGTCACATCAACTTGCGTTGGTGGAACATCAAGCCGCTGGGCCAGCATACTTCGCAACCGCGTCGTATCGAGTACCGTACCAAGGCCAATCACCTGGGTTGCCGGAAGGCCAAGCTCTTTGATGGCCAGGTAGGTCAATACGTCAACCGGGTTCGAAACCACGAATACAATCGCGTCTTTGCGAAGACCAGTCGACTTCAGTTCCGTCAGAATCCCACGGAACAGCACCACATTGCGATTGATGAGATCCAGACGACTTTCATCGGGTTTGCGTCGGAGTCCTGCGGTAATCACGACACAGTCGCTGTCGGAGCATGATTTCATGTCGCCCGACGTGATCTTCTGGTCGGCAAGAATGCTGGCACCGTGCAACAGGTCTAATGCCTGACCTTCGCACGCTTCCTGATTGACGTCAACCAGGTGAATATGCCGCACGATCTTGCCCGCCTGCAGAGCGAACCCCGCACAGGAACCGACCAGACCGCCTCCGCCGATGATACTGACTTTCATGATGGCCTTTCCTCGAGGGTTTGTTTCCAGCGTTGAGGAAACTGCTCCCAAGCACGTTGGTAGGTTTGTTCCAACGGAACGTTAATGTAATGTTCGGGTGTTAAAAACAATGGCATGTCCGGTAACACGCGATGAAGGCCAACAGGCTCAAAGTACGCCGTCGGTGCAAGGTCCGCTCGATAGGCAACGAGCGAATACGGTTCGTCGTCGGTGACACCTTGCGTCTCTTCGTAATAGGTTTTCCAAAACTCGGCGTGAATTCCTTGGGGATTACTGTTGCCAGGCGGATGGAGGTCGATGACCAGCAAGTGACAGCCATGCTCCAGCGCCGCTGCTAACTTTTCTAAAAAGGACGTCGTCGCGTGTGTTGAATGCTTATTTCCCGCAGAAACAATTTCAATGAATGCAACAGTTCGGTCTCCCGACACATGGTGAATTGCGATATGGTCGGCCTTCTCGGCATAAATACTTTTTTCTGTTTCGATTGTGTACCGGACTTGCGGTGGTTTTTCGGCAACCGCAAGTGCTCCGCGATTTGCTCCGATTCCAGCTGGTTTCCAGCCTGGATTTGCTGATTCGAGTGTCAAAACGTCAGGATGAGGACCGCCAGCTACCTGTTCGGCCAATGCGTAATAGTCCGCGGGCAAAAGCCCTCCGTTCAATGCACGGCTGAGTTCCGAAATCCACGAAAGGTGAAAATGGTGGAACGCTCCGTCAAACAGTCGTGTCCAATCGTGTACCGACATTTCGTCACACTGATTTCCAATAGTGATCAACCAGACTCGTTTTGAATTCTTTCTACTAATCCCTAGATCAATGCCAAACGCGAAGCCTACTTATTCATCGCGGCGAGTACTTGTTCGGTGATCAGCCTGACCAGCGATTCAGTGTCAACTTCCGGGCTTGCGGCTGGCTTGGCTTCCGGTGTTGTAACACCTGATTTTTGCCGTTCAAGATAACCGGCATACTGAGGCGGTGGCTCAAACGCGATGGGTTCGAGCTTGTTCTCTTTATACCCATCTCGAAATGCCGTATTGCCGCAGAGATCGCAGTTCTCGACGTGGAATCGAGGATCGTCGAATCCGAGTTTCTTCTTCAGATCAAGCAACTCGACCGATTCGCGTTCGTTCAGGTAGGTCACCTTGCCTAACTGCTTGGCCAAAATCAGGATTCGGCAATAGGCATCGAGGATCTCAGTTTTCCAATACGCGTCTTCCAGCGATTTTCCAAACGTCACGGTTCCGTGATTCGTCAGGATAATCGTGTTGGTTCCATTCCCCAGGAACGGAACAACGGTATTGGCAAAGGCATGTCCACCAGGTGTCTCATACGGGGCGATGGGAACTTCCCCCATGAAGACTTCGATCTCGGGGAGAATACATTGCGGGATCGGTTCGCGAGCGACTGCAAATGCCGTGGCATGTGGCGGATGGCAGTGAACAACAGCCTTCACGTCTGGGCGGTGTTTCATGATCGCCAGATGTAACAGAACTTCGCTGGTTCGCTTTCGCTTACCGGCGATCTGAACCCCCTCCATATCGACAGCGCAGATATCGTCGGGAGTCATGAAACCTTTGCAGATCATGGTCGGCGAGCAAAGGACTTCGTTTTCGCCGACGCGGATCGAAATGTTTCCGTCGTTGGCAGCAGCGAATCCCTTGTTGTAGACGCGACGGCCGATCTCACAGATCTCTTCTTTCAGCTTCCGATCATTAATCCCGGAATTCCATTGTGTGGACATTTTTTGCGTTTCCTTTTCTCGTCAATCTTCGGTTATTCCACTTCGATCGTATCTAAAATACAGGCGTTGTAGGCGTCGAGCGGTTTGTAGTCGGGGGCAAACGGATTGGCCGCTTCACCCCCTTCGCTGAAACCGATCTTTGAGCCGGGTGATGCTCCAAGTTCATCATAGACGATCACAGCTTCATCACGACCGGCAGGATCTCCCTTAAGTCCAGCGACGTTCAGCGGCACGACGACCAGCCACGTACCACCCGAGACGTTCGGGCTGCACCTGGACAATGTCACCTTTCCGATCACCTCGCCGACTCGCATTCACTTTCCTTTGATTCAATCAATCTTTCTTAAGCTGTTATTTCACAGGCCTGCTGGTGGCCGTGGTCGCGTTCCCGCACAGTCACGCAGCAGGTTTCTCAGTTCGATAAATGTCCGTCCAATCGGGCTGATACAGACAACGTTGGCACCAAGCGAACGCACCACCTGTTCCCATTGTTTTGGATTCTGCATCACAGCGGCACGAACTCGATCGTTACGATTGGCTTTGCAGGCGATGAGCTCCGCTTGTTCTGTAAAGATCACCACACCTTCGCATTCGGCCGTACTTACCAGACTGGTTGCCAGGACTGCAGCTTCTAGTGGTTGACCGACGATTTCCACCTTCCAGCCATCTGCCAGTCGACGGAGCCCATCCTGCAACGATCGAACAGTTGGCGTGACGGTTTGAAGAATGACTTGCCACTTGGCCCTTTGACCTCCTGCGACTCCACCCCCGGCTTTATCTTGTCGAGTCCAGGACGTCCGCTTGGAATTCAGCCAGTCGCGTGCTGACGGCGTCAAAATCGAATTCCGACCGATTCGCACGGATTGCCCGGCTCGCACTGTTTGCTCAAGAACATCTGCCGTAATGATCGGAACCATCAGTTCGATTGCGGCTGGTTTGGCTGGAATCGAGGCGGGCGAAACAACAACGGGCGCGGCAGTAACAGGTGGAACCGATGATGTCATGACGGGATTCACCGGCGTCGCCTGCGGCAATGATGGCGCTGGAACAGGTTGCGGCCTTACCTGAGGCGTACTGGCGGGACGTGCGGATGCCGGCTGAAGCTGAGCCAGCACACTCGTCACGATCTCGTCAATCAGGGCCTGGTTCACTGTTCTGTCCATTTTTGCGTTAACGTCGTGTTCGTCTTTGTTTTCTTTTCCGTTCGTCCCATTACCGGCACTCAATCCACAATTCCCAGCACATGCCATCGAGCGGGGGTGTTGTCTGCCCCCACCATTTCCTTCGCCGTTTTTCCGTCTGACGAAATAATGACTGTGTCTCCTTTGCCCCCACCCTGATTGTCAATCACTAACTGCGGTGCACCGTCAGGATCTCCCTTGGGGCCAAGCGGCTGCACCAGCAGCATTCGCCACCCCTTAAGAGATGGATGTTTCACCGTCGACGTTGCTCGACCGACGACCTTAGCGAGTTGCATGATTGGTCCTTAAATCACTCGAAGATCATCAACAAGCACACATCGTCGTTGTCGGGTGAAGGTCATGGGGTTAGTCACCCCTTCGCCCGTTGGTGTCGCGATACTGAAACTCAAGTAGCCTTCACCGCCAAGCCCCAGCCCCGCCATCGATGGACCGTTCTTCACGAACAGTGTGGTATCCATTTCACGGCCCATGCGAGTCATGTGGCGGACGTTGCGAGAATGAATCAGGCTTGTGTGGCGGAAGCCATGCTCGAACTCCAACGCCAGTTCGACTCCATGCGAGAAATTCTTGCAGCGGACGAAGGGAACGAACGGCATCATTTGTTCTTCAGGAACGAACGGATTGGTAGTGTCGGTCTCACCGTAAAGCAATTGCGTCGTGCCAGGAACTCGGACACCGATCAATTCGGCCAGCTTCGTTGCATCAAGGCCGACAAGGTCGCGATTGAGGTGATAATGATCGCCTGGTTTTGTCGGCGGCGAGAAAGCCAGTTTCGTCAAAGCGTCGATCTGCGATGAATTCAAACGATAGGCGTCATGGCGACTCATCGTTTCCAGCAGCGAATCAAAAATCTCCTCCACGGCGAAGACTTCTTTTTCACCGATGCACAACAGGTTGTTGTCATAGGCAGCCCCCTTAACGATCGAAGATGCGGTGTTTTCCAGGCAAGCCGTTTCATCGACAACGACAGGTGGATTACCTGGTCCGGCGACGATGGCCTTTTTGCGACTTTCCATCGCAGCCCGGGCCACAGCAGGACCACCGGTCACACACAGCAAACGAACTCCGCGATGAGCGAAGATGGCTGCAGCGGTTTCAAGCGTTGGCTTCTCGATGATCGTGACCAGATTTTCGAGGCCCGTCGCTTTGTAGATGGCTCGGTTAAAGCGGCGAACCCCTTCGCAAGCAATCCGGGCACCGCTCGGATGCGGATTCACGATCATCGTGTTTCCCCCCGCGATCATGTTGATAATGTTCCCCGCAAGCGTTGGCAGCGAATGCGTGACTGGCGTGATCGCGCCGATGACACCGAACGGAGCGTATTCAGTGATCGACAGCCCGTGGTCGCCACTGACTGCGTCGGTCCGCATGAACTCGACACCAGGAACAAGCTTGATGATCTTCAGTTTTTCGATTTTATGATCGAGTCGACCAATCTTGGTCTCTTCAAATTCCAGCCGACCTAATTCTTCGGCTTGCTCATCGCACATTTTACGTACGATTTCGATGACCGTGCTGCGAGCGGCCAAGGGAGACTCACTCAGCTTTTTGAACCCCTCGGTGGCGGCAGCGACGGCTTGATCGACCGACTGAAAAACCCCCAGGTCACCGTCCCGCTGAGGAGCTTTCGGCGACTTGCCTAACTGAGCGAGTACTTCTTGAACAACACTTCGAATTGTGTCGGCATTAGCTTGCATGTCGTTTGTTCCATCTCTTATTGAACTGTCGCGAGAATGTCACGGTTGTGTTGTACGAAAATTCAGAATGATGATCGCAGGTTTCGTTCGATCTCTTCGGCCCATTTCTCGAATCCGTGAACGGTCGGGAACATCATCCCCATCAATGCCAGCATGAATGCAGCAGTTGCCAGCGAAAACCATTGCCCGTTCAGGACGTACGCAATCAGATTGAATAACGCGGCTCCTTGCAGTAGAGCCACACCGATAATCAGTTTTGTTTGAAACAGTTCTTCAAGTCGTTCCGCAATCGAGCCGGCTCGTTCATTTTTCAACGCTTTAAGCTGCGATTTGACAAATAGATCCGGAATAAATTGACGTACCGCAGTGACCTGTGCCGCAAATGCAAGGGCCAGATAGGCTAAGACCGGTACAGATGACCTCACCTCACCGCCGACGATGGACGCAATAAAACCAAATACGATCAACCCAAACATGCAGCCGACAACGATGAGGCGACAGTTATTGATCGTTGAAGTGAGACGAGCATCATTCGAGAGTCGGCTGTTCATCCAGGCCCCCCTTTGGCAGCATCAGCCTTCGCGTCGAAGACCGATCGTGATCCGAGATGCACGGAATCGACGAGTCCGATGATGGCGCAGTCGATCGGCAGCGGTTTGGTCTGAGGCGTAAACCGGGCACTCGAACCCTGGACGATCAAGACAACTTCACCCTCGCCTGCTCCAACCGTATCGACGCAAATAAACGTCCGTCCTGTCGAAACAAGTCCCGACTGATCTTTCTCATTCACGCGCAATGGTTCTACGACGAGCAGTTTCTGGCCGACCATCGCGTCAACCTTCTGCGTCGAAACCACACTGCCTGTCACGCGTGCGAGAAACATGATTCGTCCTGTTGATATTCTACTGATCGATTCAGCAGATGCTCCTGTCGTCTTGCCTTGCTCCAGCAACGGAAGCGACCGGCACGAAGATCAAATTCTTAAACTCTGGCTTCATTCCCCACCGCTTCCACGGTCTGACGTGCAACGACGATTTCTTCATTCGTCGGGACAACCCAAACTTGAACACGGCTGCTGTCCGTTGAAATCCGACTCTCGCTGCCACGTGGCAATGTTTCGTTTTTCGTTTTGTCGAGTTCGATTCCGGCCCATTCCATGTTCTTGCAAACACCATCACGGATGATCGATGAATTCTCGCCGATCCCGGCACTGAACACGATGGCGTCTGCACCACCCAGCACTGTCAGATATGAACCGAGATACTGCCGAATTGATGCGATGAAGACATCTAATGCCAATTGAGCCCGAACATGTCCCTTGGCAGCAGCCTCTTCGATATCGCGTGCGTCCTGGCTGAGGCCACTCAGTCCCAGCAGCCCACCTTTACTCGACAATTCTTCGAGTATCTGTTCCAGCGTCTTTCCTGTTTTCCGAAGCAGGATCGGTAACGCATAAGGGTCAAAATCACCCACCCGGTTGTTGTGCAGCAAGCCTGTTTGGGGACTCATTCCCATGCTCGTTGCCTGCGACTTACCGCCCCGTGCCGCACACAACGAATTGCTTCCACCCAGATGGCAGGTGATGATCTTCAAATCGTCACGTCCAAGGAGCTGAGCCATCCGTGTGTTCAGATAGCGATGGCTCGCACCGTGAAAGCCCCATCGCTTGATTTCATACTCCTGTGACCATTCGTAAGGAATGGCATACAGTCGATTGGCTTCAGGGATGGTGTCGTGAAATGCCGTTTCCAGCGCTGCCACCAGCGGGATCTGCGGAAAAGCAGATCGAAGCTGACGCATCGCCTTGGCGTACATCGGATTGTGAGCTGGAGCGATGTCGGACAAGTCTTCCATCTTCTGAAGCAGTGCATCGTCAACGACGCGAACACCACTCAGATTACCAGCAAACACGGCTTTGAAACCAATCGCCGCAACTTCACTGACCGACTTCAGGCAACCATGTTCGGGATCAGTCAACTGATTCAGGCACATCCCGACGGCAGCCGCATGATCCCCGACAGGAAGCGTCGATTCCTGCTTCTTGCCATGAATTTCCACAAAGCACGCACTGGCAGCCTGACCGATACGGTCAATGCCACCGCGAGCCAGCTGAACTTCACTGGGCAGATCATACAGCCGGTACTTGAAGCTGGTCGAACCCAGATTCGCGACGAGTACTTTCATGGTATCCTTTGCTGATCACGGTGATCACAAACGTCGACCCAGCGCTTTACAGCATCGATCAGATGAATGCATCCAGCAAGCTCTTTTCAGGACGAGCGATGAGGTGGGCACTGACAAGTTCGCCGATCTTTGACGCAGCAGCAGAACCGGCATCGACGGCGGCTCGTACCGAACCAACATCGCCCCGGATCACTGTTGTGACATAAGCGCCACCGATCTGAATCTGCTTGACCAAAGTGACGTTAGCGGCCTTAAGCATCGCGTCTGCAGCTTCGATCTGCGCGACGAGGCCCTTTGTTTCGATCATACCAATTGCTTCGTTCATGGAAGTCGTTCCGTTCTGCGGGAGAGGGTTTTCGGAAACCGATGCTGGCGGTTTTGCCAGGGCGGCGCGGGTCGGGGTCGTCGCGGATTTCGTTCGCCGAGGAGCGCGAACAACCGGCTCAGCGACACTTTTCTTTTTTGCCACAGGATCAGTTCACACTGCTGCTGGCGCCTGACTTGGGCTTCGGCAGAACGGCTGCGAGTTCTTCGTGTGGTCGAGGAATGACCTGCACGCTGACGACTTCGCCGATCTTGCTGGCGGCCTGTGCCCCGGCATCAATGGCAGCCTTCACGGCAGCGACGTCGCCGACAACGAATGCCGTCACCAGTCCGCTACCGACCTTTTCCCAACCTACCATCTGGACGTTGGCTGACTTGAGCATCGCATCGACGCCTTCGATCAAGCAGACCAGGCCCTTGCATTCCAACATTCCGAGTGCTTCCATCGTCTTAGCCATCGTCGATTACCTTTGCAGTTCAGGGAGAGAAACGAATCACAGTTTTGATTTTTTAAATTAATGCGTCTTACACGCGCATGAGTGAGGCTTAATCAATTCCACCGAAGTCGCCGCAGTCAGGTTGATCGCGTTCCCCTCGTCGGTGTCGAGGTGAACTTCCAGCTTCACTTTCGGGTCGCCACGGACAACCAGATCTTCTAACGTCGTCGTACAACCGGGTGAGACGACTCGTAAATGCATCATGTCGCCACTTTTGACGCCGTAATATTCCATGTCGGCCGGCCCCATGTGAACGTGACGCATGGCCCGGATGACACCTGATTTCAATTCGACAACACCAACTGGCCCGACCAGTACACACCCCGGTGTGTCATGATGATCTCCGCTGACGCGAACCGGAGTATCGATTCCCAGGGAAATCGAATCGGTGAAAGCCAGTTCCACTTGTGATGGACGACAAGGACCGAGCACGCGGACTTCGGGCAACATACGCTTCCGAGGACCGACGACCATTACCGTCTGCTTCGCCGCGTAAAAGCCGTCCTGGTAAAGCCATTTCATCGGCTCGAGTTGAGCGCCCGGGCCATAAAGGATCTCGACGTGCTCTTGAGTCAGATGAACGTGCCGAGCCGAAATATTGACGAGCAATGGATTACGCACAGGTGCGGCAACCGATTTCGGCGCTCCGGCGAAACCCATCTGCTTTTCCAGCACAGATCGAACGACTCGTTCAATGTCAGCCCGATTTAACTCTGTCGGCATTCAATCTTCTCCGTCGACGATACGTCGATGACCGTCAGTTCGACTCCAGCCTTCTTCACCACCTGTCGCCAGGTTTCACTCAAACCTGAATCGACAATCATCCGCGTTGCACTCGACAACTCGCACAAGAACGTCAACGCAGATCGACCAAACTTACTGCTATCCGCTACGACCCAAACCTCTTCCGCCGCCTTAATCATCCGCCGTTCACATTCGACCAGTAATGAGTTGCTGTTAAACAACCCCTTCTCCGTGATGCCCCCGGCACTCATAATCACTCGAGGAACATTCAGCTCCGCCAGTGACGCCTCCGCCAAAGGCCCCAAGGCGACGCCCGTCCGCGGATACAGGTATCCACCGATCAAAATCAATTCGACACTCGATTGCTGCGCCAATAGACTGGCAATCGGCAACGAGTTCGTCACAACTTGCAGGCGTTTGCCCACAAGATGCCTAGCCACTTCCAGCGTCGTGGTCCCCCCATCCAGCAAGATCGTTTCACCCGGTTGGATCAGATCCGCGACAGCTTTCCCAATCTTCTCTTTCTCTGTCGTTTCCCGACTTGTTCGCTCTTCAAACGGCGTTAATGACTCGCCTGTATATGCTGCACCACCTCGAGTTCGTCGGATTTGACCGATTCCGTCAAGATATTCCAAATCCCGTCGCACCGTAGATTCACTCGCCCCAAGCTTATTAACAAGCTCTTGCAGAGACACAAACCCATGCTGCTCAATTAGTTGTAGTATTTCATCGCGTCTTTGATCGAGGATCATAACCAAAGGCTCTTCCTTGACGAACGTTGGCTGAATTCCTCAGAGTTCAATGTATATTTCCTATTCTAACACTCGCCGTGACTGAATTCAATCAAAACCCGTCAAATTCATTTAACTGGCGACGGAATTCCAAGATTTCTCGGTCTGGATCGAAGAAGCAACGCCCGCGCATGGTGCCTTTCGATGCTGTCGACCAAACGGGAGGTGGCAGTTGATGCCGAATCTGGCGAAGTTCCGTCGCCAAGAAATCCTGGTCAAAACAACCGACATATTTTACCCAAGCTGCCAAACCAGTGATCGTTTGGCTTTGTTGGATTACATGGGACTTACGGGACGTATAGGACCTACGGGACGAAGATCGACCTTAGACGATCAACAACCGCTGCTAGCGAAAATCACTCGCGAGCCTTCGATTTCTAAATTGCCTGAGGCGAACATTCGGATTGCCTCGGGCAACGCTTCGCACTCCGTGACGAATACTCGTGCCGCTAGCTTTTCAGCCGTATCGTCATCCAGCACAGGGACGGTTTGCTGAAGGACGATCGGTCCGTGATCATATTCATCGTCCACAAAATGGACGGTACATCCACTGACTTTGCAACCCCGCTTCAGTACCGCCTCGTGAACGTGATTTCCGTGAAAGCCCTGTCCGCTGAAGGAGGGAATCAACGATGGGTGAATGTTCATCACTCGTCCCAAAAAATCGGCGGGGATTGTTAACAGGGCCAGAAACCCGCCGCAGATCACCAGATCAACCTTTGTCTGGCGACACTGGGAAAAAATCGCCGCGCTGAACTCGTTTACCGAAGGAAATGATTTCCGCTGAATCACTTCACATGGCAAACCCATTTCTGCGGCCCGGGCAATTCCGCCGCAATCCGGTCGACTGGCGATGACAAGGCCGATTTCGGCGTCAAGCTTCTTGTCGCGTATCTTTGCACCAAGATTCGCCAGGGTCGTGCCGCCGCCCGAAATCAGCACCGCAACTCGAATCGGACGCTTCAAAGCGGCAGCCAAAGGTCGGTAACGTGCCATCTCAGGCGTCCTCGGTTTCAGGCGCGGAATGCCGTAAAAACGGATTCGGCGCCGGGTGTTCACGGGGAGGAAAATGGAGAAAGTCAGGTTCAATCGCTAGCGGTGGACGCGGCGGCATTTCTTTTCGATTGGTCTGCCAAATCATGTAACAAATCAACAGAAAACCCATTGTCGCGAGTGCATACCATTCGATTCCAATCGGCGTGTAAACCGACTTATAGGGATGCGGCTTCCATTCGACTTCGCCAGCCAGAATCATCGGTGCCTTGCGAGTCATATCCTGGGCATCGTACCCGTACATCTTGAAAAAATAGCCTGTAAATTGAACTTCTTCCTGGATGTCGCCATTAACGGGCAGCCGATCATCTTTGCTTGTGAAAACGACGACAGTCGGGTTTCCCTGCGAATCACTCGAATAGACCCAGCCTTCGTAGGCATGGTCAAGCCCCAGCGAATTCTTGCCGAGTTCGAACTTAGTCAGCTTGCGCATGACACCATGAAGCGTGACTGGTCGCCCGCGATAAAAATCCGAATGAGTAAACAAATCGACGAACTGAGGAAAATCTTCAGGTCGGCGACGGTGATAACTGGGATTCAATGTGCGACGTTCAGTCCGAATTTCCGCAGCGAATTGTTCCTGACGTCGTCGCGGTACTTCGGAGGCAAGCCTCAATACCCGCAGATACGCTTCTCTTTCTTCATAGCGAACACCGATCGTGTTATCCTTAACCGTCTCCATCAAGCGGGGATGTACCGACTGACCTTGATCGAGACTCGGTGGATCTGTGAAATCCAACAGCAGTTCGCGCTGTCGCTGAAGCACCATTTCATCTTCCGTCAGCGGACGACGAGGCGGACTCACCTGTGTGTCAGCTCGCTCCGATACAAAGATCGGATCACGGTCTTGAGCGGTGCCATAAGTCAACTGCCAGCAAAGTACCAACACCACAACAACAGACAAGATCCCAATTCTTCTGTGCATGCTGACAACTCCCGATTCCGTGCGATTCGCGATCGACTCCGCCAACCGCGTACGGCGCATTCTCGTGCGAAGTCCTTGGAATGTCGAGAGTTGTCTTCCAATCGAAACGAATTCGGTGGAAATGCGGGCTGCTTCAGCGTAATCTGAAAATTGGATTTGACCACAGCCTCATTTCAAAGGAGTCGTTCGATGAGTCGACAAGGACTGGCGTTGATTGCATTCGGATTGGGAATTGTCGTGGCTCCTCTGGGATGGAATTTGACTACCAACATCTCGACACCTGCCATTGCTCAGGAGGGTGGGATTGAAGACTTGATCGACATCCAGCCAGGGGAAAGGCAACAATCCAAGAAATCTGTCGACAGCCTTAGACAAGAAGAGGGCCGGGTCGAGATCGAACCTGTTGATGATCAGCCAAATCCGGTGGCCATCTATCTGGATCTGGCCAAGCAGAAGGCGGAATTGCTGACACTAGAGGAATTAACGCACGAGACTCAAGTTCTTCGCCAGGAATTGTTGGAACTGCAGGCGACACTCAAGTTGCGTAAGGCCGAACAGCAGTTGCAACAACTGATCGATGAACACCCTGAAAGTGGTGCCGCCCAAAAAGCAAAAATGTTATTAGAGGTACTTGGAAACCAAACCCATCTAACCCCGATTTATGGGTCACCACCAATGACGCCCACACCTGATGATGCCTTTGAAACGATACCTCAAGACACCTTTGCACCGGGACCTCAAAGACGGCGAACGCCTACTGTGGTTCCGAAATACCGAGATGCCGACAACTTCAACAAAAGAATTGGCGAAGAAGATCCGTTTAACGCTCCAACTGTTCGACCGAACCCTCCACCTCCTCAACCGACGAAAAAACCTGTGCCAGGCTTCAGCCCAAATCGATCCTGATTTACAGACATTTGGTGATTGCGAGCACTAAGCCCAAAGGTAAGCAAAAACATCATTCAACGATGTACGCCGGCCCTCATTAAAGGACATTTGTTTTAATTTTCATGCCATCTCGCCGAATTGCGATCGTCTTTGAATTCAGCACCTTGAACGGCGGCGAGCGTTCTATGCTGGCGGTTTTGGACGAACTTAAAGCCAACGATTCCAGAATCGAATTCGTGGCGATCGGGCCTGGTATCGGTCGCCTTGCTGATGCACTTCGAAAACGCCAGATCCCTCTGCATGACTGGTCGCTAAATGACCTGTCGGAAGTGCGTCGCCCGGCGGACGAAATCGAGAATTCGCTCTGTCTGCTAATCAAGTCCATCAAACCGGATCTCGTGCACGCGAATTCGCTCGCCATGGGACGATTGCTCGGTCGATTTGCATCGCGCCTGCAACTGCCAACGTCAGCCCATCTGCGTGACATTATCAAATTGAGTGCTGCAGCCATCGCGGATCTTAATCGCAACCAGAAACTGGTCGCCGTTTCGGAAGCAACTCGCAGCTTTCACGTCGGCCAAGGCTTAAATGAAAATCGACTGGCTGTTGTTCATAACGGAATTGATCTCGATCAATTCCAACCGCGATCCCCCACGGGTTGGCTTCACGCCGATCTAGGCCTGAATCGCGAAAGCGTCCTCATCGCATGTATCGGGCAGATTGGCCTGAGGAAAGGACAAGATACTCTTGCCGCCGCGACCCCTGATATTGTGAAGCACGTCCCCACCGCTCATTTTCTGCTGATCGGTGAACGAACGTCGCGGAAGGCGGAAAGCATCGAGTTCGAACAAACGATCCGCCACCGCTTTGATGAAGCTGGCCTTGCCGATCACCTGCATGTACTCGGAAACCGAGAGGATATTGCCGAAATCCTGGGCGAGATTGATCTGCTGGTCCATCCGGCCAACCAGGAACCCTTTGGCCGAGTTCTGCTCGAAGCCACGGCCGCAGGCGTACCGATCGTCGCCACCAACGTCGGCGGAACATCCGAAATCGTGCTGGACGGCGTCACCGGACGTCTGATCCCACCGAAAGACCCCGTCGCCCTGGGCGATGCCGTGATCAAAAGTCTCACGGACAAAACCGAATCCCAACATTTTCGCCTGGCCGCACGAAATCGAGCCATTCACGAATTCTCGATTAACATCGCGGCTCAGAAACTATCCGCATTCTGGAATGAAATCTTGGAGCAGCAACAATTAAAAAAACGGTAACTGACATCGTACAAACACTGCGACACGCCAGTCAAAACAAGATAAAATCAAGACTTTTTGGAACACTAATCTGCGCTAATCTTCGCTAATAGGAAAATTCAATTCCAAGAGAAAACGATTTTTTGTCTGACCGATTTCCGCCTCGCCTCCCTCCTCTTTGCCTTCTTATTATTAGTGTCAGTTAGCGAATATTCGTGTTCCCTACTCCTTCTCTTCGTTTTCGTTTTCAGCAAAAACCACCCACCGATTTACATTTCTCAATCGGCTGAGTTCTCCAATTCTCTGACTCAGCGTCTGCGTCGAATGGCAAAATCTGCCGATCTGTAAGTTTGGCATTTTTAAACCATCCGGCATTGTCGTCGCGGCTTATCCAGTTCCGCGTAATTGCCCTCTGGTCGTTCAAGTCGTTCCGTGAATTTCGTCGATAGCGATAACGGATGACTTTGACGAGAATGCCATTTGTGAGTTTTTTTATGGCAAAGTTGATCGTTAATTGACATTGTTGTTCAGAACAAGAATGCAGGCGGACTTTTGTCTGTCAGCTTCAGCGAGTTGATTCGAGAGCCGATTCCCGTGCTCCCGCACACTTGACCAAAAATGGATTACGGAGTTCCGTCATGGACGGTCGACTCGGAACGTTAGCTTTGATCGCCGGACTGCTGGTAGGGCAGACTTCCGCCTGGGGAGCGACGTTGCCCAAGCCGACGCATACGAGTAAGACCAAGTTCCGTATCCCTTTCAAATTCGACGCCGCTGCGCTCAAGAAGATGAGCGCTCGTGAGATTCAACTGCACGTATCTCAAAATCAGGGTGAAACCTGGGAGCTCGCTCAAACTCTTCTTCCCGATGGTGGGAAGTTCGAATACACGTGTCCGGGTGAAGGCGAATACTGGTTTTCGGTCAAGACTCTGGACGGACAAGGTCAACTGCATCCGCCGCGTGGATCGTACGATACCGGTTTAATCGTGGTCGTCGACAATACGACACCGATGCTCGACATGTCAGTCCAACAGACGGACGTAGGAAAAGTTCAACTTCGCTGGCGAGCTAGCGATACGAACCTCGATATTAACACGCTCAAACTCGAATATCTGGCCGCCGACTCCAAAGACTGGCAGGCCCTTGATATTGCTCCCCGGTCGCGGGGCGAAACGTCGTGGAAGATTGGGAAAAGCGGTATTGTTTCCGTCCGGGGCACGATTTCAGATTTAGCAGGCAACGAGGCCACCGCCCGGACTCAGGCCGACGTCGATGCCGCGAACTACCCGCCACTGAAGCAGCGGCAGATTCCACAAGGAAAAATCGCAACGAAGCCCCGCAGCGATGACGTCGGACGAGCTACGATCAGTAGCAGCGTCTCGACCATCTCGATTCCCGACCCTGTCGTCGGCGAGCAAGGGGTCAATGAGTCGCCACACAGGCTTGTTTCACAACGCAGGCAAACCGTCGAAGCCCCACCGTTGCCGAGTCGGGGGACCAGCCGACAACGATTTGTCACATCACGTCAATTTCAAGTCGGGTACAAACTGGACGATGTCGGTCCATCGGGTGTCAGCGCCGTCGAACTTTTCATCACGGAAGATAACGGACGCAAATGGTACAAGTATGGCGACGATCTGGATCAGAAGAGTCCCTTCGACGTCGAAGTTCCTCGCGACGGTGTCTACGGGTTTGCAATTCGTGTACGCAGCGGCGCTGGATTAGCGAGCGATCCGCCTGTCGCAGGCGATCCCCCCTCGATCGTCATCGCCGTTGACCAGACCGCTCCTGAAGTCGAGTTGCTACCGATTCAACAGGGAAAAGGAGCCAACTTCAACCGACTGATGATTCGCTGGAAAGTAAAGGAAGATCACCCGTCTGATAAGCCAGTATCGCTCTACTATGCAGCGAGTCGAACAGGTCCCTGGGAACCGATCAGCGGTTGGAAAGAAGACCGAAACGGCGAATACGAATGGATCGTCGGACAGGGAATGCCTTTCCAGTTCTACGTTCGCGTGATGTACCGCGATGCCGCCGGAAACATCGGCAAGGCCGAGACATCACAACCAATCTCGGTTGATCTGTCACGCCCCAGCGCACAGATCATGGACGTCGAAACACCGATGGTCAATCCGAGATAGAAGGTATTCGGGACGGCGAGGTCCGCCAAGTTAACGTCTGTCGAAATTCGGGGTGCCACGGTTTTGGAGTCTTTGACAGGGCCGTGCCTCCATGATTCGATAACCTGTCCGAAGAGCACGGCCTTACCGAAGACGGTAAAACCGTGCCACCCCTTTTCGCGATGCGTGCACCTCCTTCGTGACGCATCAGGAGCTTCGCTCCCGGTCCGATTGAAGCCGTCAAGCGCTGAGCCTCACGACTTACGCCGACAATTCCGCAATCACCAGCGATCCCATTTCGGCCGTTCCCACGCTGGAACCTCCGCCCGCCAAGTCAGCCGTTCGATGGCCTTTGGCCAGAACTCGATCGACTGCTTTTTCGATAACGACTGCTTCCGCTTCCAGCTTCAACGAATGACGCAAGAGCATTGCCGCTGCCAGGATCGTCGCCAACGGGTTCGCAATCCCCTTCCCTGCAATGTCCGGCGCTGACCCATGAATCGGTTCGTACAGGCCTGGCCCTGATGAACCAATCGACGCCGACGGAAGCATCCCCATCGAACCAGGAAGCATCGACCCTTCGTCAGTCAGGATGTCACCGAATAAGTTCTCAGTCACCACGACGTCAAAACTGCGAGGCTTGGAAATCAGATGCATCGCCATGGCATCGACAAGCACATTTTCAAACTGGACGTCTGGGAATTCGGTCTTCATAACACGCTCGAAAGTCTTACGCCACAGTCGCGAAACCTCCAGGACGTTCGCTTTATCAACCGAAGTCACTTTCTTACGTCGACCACGGGCCGCCTCACCCGCCAGACGAACGATCCGCTCAACTTCGTAGGTGCTGTAGACCATCGTGTTGTAGGCCGATTCACCTCCATCAATCGTTTCTTTCCCCGAGGGACCGAAATAGATCCCACCGGTCAACTCGCGGAAAAACAGGATATCCGTACCGGAAACAATTTCCGTCTTGAGCGGCGATGCCGACACCAGATGTGGCGACACAAAAATCGGACGCAGGTTGGCGAACAGACCGAGTTCCTTGCGGATCTTCAGCAGTCCCGCTTCCGGCCGAGTCTTGGCATTCGGATCATCCCATTTCGGACCGCCAACAGCGCCCAGCAGCACCGCCTGCGATGCTTTGCAGGCTGCCAGTGTTTCATCGGGAAGCGGATTGCCGCACTGGTCGATCGCACAACCGCCGATGGAATGAGTACTGAACCGAAACGAATGTCCGAATCGTTTTCCGATCTCCAGCAAAACACGCTCACCCTGAGCGACCACTTCCGGACCAATCCCATCACCAGGCAATAAAACGATATGAGCTTGCACCGCGCATCAACCCTATGAAAATTCCAATGTTTCCCAAAACCACCAATTCGACCGACACACTCTACGGAACAAGCGGGATCGGGGAAAGCCTGCGGTCACTTGAAACTCCTTTCGACAACCAATGATATCCTGCAGTTGCTTTAAGACGTCGGCTTCCAGCCCGTCGGCTTCAGCCCGGGGCTGGAAACGCAAGACATGGTCGAAGCCCTGTTACGGATGCAGGCGGTCCTTGGTTCCTCGAGGACCTCGTTGCCAGCGGTGGTCAAGCATCACTGCGATTAGAATGGGCCAGCAAAAAAAGGCGAAAATCCACCACCAGGGATCTCGCCACGTTAACCCGGGAATTTCAGACATGGCAAGTTCTTGTTGTTGGGTCAGCGGCCGTCGCTTCTGACGATGAACAAACCAGCCGCCGACACAGAGAACGCACAATGCCCCCCACAGGCAAACCAGACTGACCGAAACGATTGCAGCAGCGAAATTGACCCAGTCCATTTTGAAATCTTTTTGGTCGCTGACGCGAGAGCAAGCCGAGAGATTTACTTACTCGATTCCGATCGGTTTGGCGTGGACTGTGCCCCCTTTTGCTGATTTTTCATCTGCTTGCCGAGCATGGTTTCGCTAAACCCTTTCAGGTCGGTCCAGAAGGTTCCTTCGCCTGAATAGATCAGGTTCAGTTCGATGTCTTCCGGCAACCCTTGTGCAAAAACCCATTGGTTGTAAGCCTGACCCGAACCGAATGCGTCGACCGCCAGTTGGAATTTTTCCGCTTTGGCTTCTTCCGACAGCGTCTTGGCTTTCGCTTTCGCCGTACCGATTAAGACGGTCGCGTTCTTGTCGATTTCGGCAGTCTTGGCGGCAATCGCTGCCACCAGCTTCGTGGTTTCTGCCACCGTCTCGGCGGCTGTCTTCTTTCCTTCCGCCAGCTTGGCAGCGACCAGCTTTTCAGTTTCGACCCGAATCTGTTCGGTCTGAAGCTTCACTTTTTCTTCCGCCTCACGCAGGTCTGCTTCCGTCATGGCGGTCACCTGCTGCTGCTCGCGAGTGATCTTCAATTCGTCGGCGATGTAGCCCTGTTGAATCGGTACTCGAACATCTTGCGGGATGTAGATATTCCTTACGAGCCCATACAGCACACTTAGCCCTTTACCGTCGAGCACCTGTGCAAAATCATTGGAGACATCGGTCTGATAGGTCTGTCGAATCTTCCCATCCAGGAATTCCGCCGCCTTCAACTTGCGTCCGTGGTTCTGACAGATGCTTTCGATCTGAGGCATGACCACCTTGTCTTCGACCGCTTCTTCGTCACCGAATTTCCGGATCAGGTCCGCCGCCTGATTGGGCATGATCCCCCAGATGGCGGTGAAATCAATCCGGATCTGGAACCCGTCGTCTGACTTGAACTCGAAACCGCTTCCGTCATCCATCACCGTCGGTTCGCCGCTTTGATCGAGCTTCGTCTGACCGTCCTCATTGGTCAGTAACTTGGCGATGATGCTTTTTTCACGGTAACCGACATTGACGACGTCAACCTGCTGTTCTTCCCGGTTGATGGGGTATAGACCCGGCGGAAGGACGTTGTCCTGAATTCCTGTGACGGCATTCGTCAGAGGGTTGTCGGTCAAGTTTGTGACAACCCCGACATACCCTGGCTTGATCATTACCCAGCCGGACCGCTTGGCCTGTCCTTCCGCTTTCTTGACTTCCTCACCCTTGATCAGGGTAACTTCATACGCCTTCGGATTAATGCGATACCGCCCTGGCCCAAGTAATTTTCGCATCGTACCACGATATTCCGTCTGGCCGATGTCACCATCGACCAGAAACTGACCTGCGGCCTGCTTCTTGCCAACCCGGCTGATGACGATGGCAACGCTACCCGGTTCAACGACGACGTCGGGAACCCTTTCGCATTCCCAGAAGAGTGGAAAATAGAAATGTCGGCCGGGACCGACCATCTGAGCGAGAATTCCTTTTTGTTTGGGGTGGCCGTGGTCGTCGACTTCGGCCAACTGACCTTCGGGAGCCGCGTCCAGGTCCAGGCCCCAGATCGGCAAAGGAGGACCTTTGTACGTCAACAATAGGGAATAGCCCTTGTCGACGTACCAGTAACAATAGGTCCATTGAAAAAACTCATATCCAATCGCCACAAGGATCGAGGCGGCAAACGCCAACGAAACGAGCGATCGGGCACTTCCTGAACGAACTGACATGGTATCCTCTTTGCTTTGCCTACGGATCATTGCTTTGGCAAGTCTTTCACCGGCTCTTGCAATGATTCAAATATCTTCATGATCGGACTATCGGCGGTGTTGATCATGACTGACCGATAGGCCGACGAAAGTTTCTGATAAAGCACATACTGAGCGTACTGGGCTCCGTTCTTACCGAACGCTTCGACCGATCGCTTCCAGCCGCTTGCTTCTGCAGCATTGTCCAGCTTGATGACTTGAGCGTCCCCTTCCCCCTTGGAAAGAATCGCTGCCGCCTCATCTTTGGCCGCGTCAAGTTTCAGTTTTGCAACCGCCAGTTCCTGATTCGCTTTCGTCACGGCAACTTCCTGCTCACGCATCGCATCGGTTGTCAGCTTGACGATCGACTTTTCTGCATTAACCAAAGCTGGTTTTTGCTTGACCAGTTCGGTCTGTTCTGCCAGCTTCATCTCTTCACCCTGCTGAGTGATCTGTTGTTTAAATTTCTGCTGATCCAGTTCCGCCGTCGTTCGCAGACTGATCGGCACGGCGATCTGGCTAGGTGGTTCAATGCGAATGATCAAGGCCTGTACGATCTCGACCCCCAGCTTGTTACAAGAGGCTCGCATCGACGTTTCGAATTCTTTTTGAAACGACATCGCCGTTTCACCCTGAATGAAATCGCGACCGAGTTTCTTGGCTCCTTCCATGCGGCAGATTGCACGAGCATTCGGAAGGATGATCTTGCGTACGATCTCTTCGTCGATCAAGTCGCCGTTAAGATCTTCGTTGTAGGTGACAAAGACTTCCGCAGCCTTTTCAGGACTGATGTGAAATTCGATGCGGCCATCCAGCGAGACCCAGAATCCATCTTTGGAAGGAAACCCCATGTTCTTTTTCTCGGCGAGATTGAACCGCTGACTGCGACAGTCAACCTGACTGATCCGGGTGACATACGGATTAATGAAATAGGTCCCCGGATCGAGCGTCCGTTCTTGAACCCCTCGTTCTCCTTCTTTCACCAGCAGCTCATTGGGGTTTGCCGGGAACGGACCAGCCAGGTTCGTGACGACTCCCTTGAAGCCAGCCGGAATCGTCACAGGTTCATGCTCGGTCTCGACCTTGAAAACGTAAGGGTTGATTGCATAACGACCCGGCTTCAGCACATCCGGTACGATCCCCTTGGTTTTGGCGTCGTCATCGGAACTCATCTGAGCCAGAAATTCGCCGTATGGCAGATCGTCGCCGGTCAGGCTGACGCGAACGCCGAGTTTGCCGGTCTTGATTTCGATCAGAGGTTTGACTTCCCAGTCGTAATCGTACGGGTTGTAAAAGTAGCGACCGGTGGTGAGGACTTTCTTTTGTACCCCTTTATGATGTTCATCCGGCGCGACCTCATCGGAGTTCTTCAGGTCGGTCCCCGTCTTGCGGATGAGTACCGCAAACTGATCCGGCCCGACATCGATCCGGCATGCGGCATAAGTCGCCCAAGCGGCGACCGGCAGCAAGATGGCGGCGGCGATGAGACTAAAGATTGCTAAGGGATGGCGTTCTTGGCGATCCGGGAAGGCAGGAATCAGGTCCTGAGACATTTTGGCGACCTTTGGATGAATCACCATACGCTGAAGTTGGAAAACTTCGCATCAAGTCGGTAATTCTCGCAATGAAAAAACGTCAGCACAGCAGAACATCCCTGTTCATCAATTGATGATACAGCACGTTAAGGCTTACGACAGTGGAAATTGGGTTAACTTAGGGTATTCCCTGCAGATAGAAAGCAATCAACCGCTGGGAGGAAAAATGAACACGTCTTTCCATACATTCTGATAACGGAACGGACGGATGGGTCAACCGGATCAAAAGAAACTGTGATTTAAGTTCGTGACCACGCAAAAACGATGATTGTTTGAGAAGAGTTTGCGTTCCCAAACGCTATAACATGGAATCATCGGGTCCGGCCGGACTTAGTCTATGCAATCAATCGTTCGGCGCGACTGATCGCCGCTAACTTGCTCATGTCCGTTCCTCGCGATTCTTCTTCAAGGCGAAATCGTTGATCTCGGCCAGTGCCGCAAGCTGTATTGAATCACGCTCGACAGGATCTTCGGCCACAGACAAATTGACAAGTACTCGCAGGATGTCCAGATATTCGGCGGCACCAGGGATGGCACCACCTGCCAAACGGGCGCTCTTCCGTTCATTGAGCAACAGACGAGCGACATTCTCGCAAACCGTATTGCTCACCTGATCTTCGTTCCAGAAGACTCGGGCACGGCCTTCGATGAGAAACTTTTTTGCGGCCACTGGCTCGTCCGGAAACTCGATTTGCAGGACGAGGCAACGTCGTAAGAACGCGGCGGGAAGCTCACGATCTTCGTTCGTGGTGATGATGACCAGCGGCGCCTTGGCTCCTTTGGGCAACGTGATCGTTTTGCTCAGTTGAGGGATATGGAATCCCTGGTTTCCCAGGCATTCGAGCAGTCCGTTAGGGACCGAAGGGTCCGCCTTGTCGATTTCATCAATCAGGACGACCGGTCCAGATCGCGCTTCGAACGAAGGTTTCCAGTCAGGAAATGTGCTGCGACTATCTTTTTGTCGCGCATGCCTTTGAAATCGCTCGGCTTGCTTATGTGCATCTTGCCAATCGATCGCCTTCCACATCACACCCGGTCGGATGAAGTTCTCTTCCGCCATCGCCTTTTGCCAGTCAATCCCACGATCACTTTGGGCAATGACGGCACTGACCTGTGCCTGAGCCAACCTCGCAACGGCGTCGAATGTATAAAATAATTCGTCTCGTTCACTTCGTTTATCGACAACAAACGGAAGAAACGGGACACCGAGCGAGCATGCAGCGGCCCTGGCCAACTGGCTTTTGCCGATCCCCGGCTCACCGCGCAGCAGTAAAGGCCGCCCCGAAGCGAGCGCCGCCTTGACCGCCCAGATGCTTTTCTGGTCGAACCGATGCGACGTTTTGGGCCACGATTCTTGCGCAGGAATTTCTAATGTTTCGCTCAGATCTGGAGAAAACAGGTCTTCGGAAGACATAACGCTTTCGTTGTTCTATTGATATAAGTCCCTGGAAATCTCATCAAAGATCTCCCGGGCGGGACTGAGCATGGCCAAACGATTTTCAGGATCGTTAATTAAAGATTCCAGGACACCCTGAGGACTGGAAAAAATCAGCTATAGGTGATGCGGTTTCAACTCCGTTCGATTGACTTGTTTGAAATCCTCGTCCTTTTCATTGATATGTAGTAGGGATCGCGCCATCCCGCAATATATCTCGACCGTTGTCGGACATTTTCGACGCAGGCGTCAACATCATTGAGAACAAGCATGACCAAAGGACGATTGGAAGCCTTCAGCGACGGAGTGATCGCCATTATCATCACGATCATGGCATTGGAACTGAAAGTACCCAAGGGTGCCGAGTTGTCTGCCTTGTGGCCGCTGATTCCCGTCTTTTTCAGTTACGTCCTCAGTTTTCTCTTTATTGGGATTTATTGGAACAATCACCATCACCTGATGCAGGCGGCCAAAGCCGTAAATGGTCAGGTTCTTTGGGCCAATCTCCATTTGTTGTTCTGGCTGTCGTTGGTTCCGTTTACGACGGGCTGGATGGGACAAAACGACTTCGCTCCCTGGCCTGTTGCCCTTTATGGGGTCGTACTCTTTCTTGCCGGATGTTCGTATACACTACTCGTCCGATCGCTGGTGACTCATCATGGGCAGGAATCGTTTGTCGCGACCGCCATAGGAAGCGATTTGAAAGGAAACTTATCCCTGCTGATTTACGCCATTGGGATTCCTTTTTCATTTGTGAGTTCTTGGATCGCCTGTGCGCTGTATATTGTCGTGGCAATGATCTGGTTGATTCCCGATCCTCGGATTGAGAAGTCGTTCACACCCGAAACGAAATGAGGGATGATCAAACATGACTGCAATTTATTTAACAGAAGACGATGTCGCCTGGCTGCTGGATATGGACTCGGCGATCGAGTCCGTTGAAGAAGCCTTCCGTCAGTGGGCCTTTGGCAAGGCCGAGAATCAACCTCGACGAAGGGCCAACGCCAAAGGGGCGACGATCCACGTTCTGTCGGCCGGTGCCGAATACCTGGGATATGTCGGATATAAGTCTTACGTCACGACTCGCGCGGGTGCCCGGTTTCAATTCCTGTTGTCCGAAGCCGAGCACGGCCAGCCGGTAGCAATGATCGAAGCCAATTTGCTGGGTCAAATGCGTACGGGGGCAGCGTCAGGTGTCGCGACGAAATATATGGCTCGGCCCGACGCTCGGGTTGTAGGATGTTTCGGAACCGGTTTCCAAGCCCGGTCTCAGTTAAAAGCGATATGCAGCGTCAGGCGAATCGAGCGGGTAGAAGTTTACAGCCGCAACGACGACCGCCGCCGAGCGTTTGCGGATGAGATGGCTGAATACTGCAACGTGCCGACCGTGGCGGTTCATTCGCCGGACGAAGCGGCAGCCGAAAAAGACATTGTGATTTGTGCGACAACCAGTAAGTCACCGCTGTTTGACGGACATGTGCTTGATGAGGGGACGCATATCAACGCCGTCGGGAGTAATTATTTATCGAAGGCCGAAATCGATGTGACGACGATTCGCCGGGCAGATCATGTTGTCTGTGACAGCCTTGAGGCGTGTCAGCTTGAGGCGGGCGACTTTGTTCCCGCGATCGAAGACGGCAGTCTCGACTGGCCCCGTGTGCATGAATTGTCGGATGTCGTGGTCGGTCGCGAAACTGGACGCGCCCTTCGAGAAGACATCACGTTGTTTAAGTCGGTCGGATTAGGTTTGGAAGATCTCGCAGTGGCCGTTCGGATTTTCGAACGGGCGAAAGACGAGGGATTAGGTCGGCCGCTTCCGTTCTGATCAATCATTGTTGATCAATCATCATGGAATGACAATGACCCGTTTCTCGTTCGATTCCCCATTGAACCATACCGTTCTACGGGAAACCGATATTGTCAGGGAAACCATGTGACATGCATCAGAATCCCGATTTCGGGAACGCAAGAGGTCCGTTGGACGGGCCAACAGAGATTTTTTGGCCGTTTTTTAAGCGTATTTTGCCTGGTTTGATGTCAATTGCCTTTCGGGCCATAAAAAAGGCGCAAGCGAGTCGGTTGGATGGCACGAAGAATTTTTCAAGAAATTTTTCGAAAAGGGCAGTTTTCGTGGCGCGCAGCGATTCATTTTGTTAGCATTTCGACCCGCCAGAGCAACCGATGCTCGGACGTCTCGCAACGAAAGAAAGGATGCTATCAATGCGAACTTTGCCTCGATCTCAGCCGTCTAGACCGATGGCTGCCTTGTTGTCCCATTTTGCGAGGAGCCAAAAGATGGTCCCGCAATTGCATAGTTGGGGGCGCTATTCGGAGGGTGACTGTTGATCGCAGCGCCAAGTTCGTGTGAGATGGTATGTTGGTCAGCTTGTTCGAGGGAACCGATGGCTGGCCGTTAGATATGAAGACTGCTGAGCGTTTGTCAATTGTTGACGAACCGGCGAATAATTCTCAGGAAGTAATTTTGTTTCACGAATGCCTACCCGCACAGGCTATAATCACAGGGACGTGAACGAATCACAGGAGGTTTGACCCATGCATCGCTTCAGCCCGGAATTTGCCAAGTTGTTAGACGCCTGCCGCGCCAAGGGGTACGCCACGTACCAATTGGTTGATAAATATCTCCCTGATGAGGGGGGCGATCCCAACATGGTTCCCGAGTTGATCATCGCTTTAGAAGATCTTGGTCTCGATATTGTTGACGAGCCCGATCCAAACGATCAGCCAAAGTACGAAGCCATTCCCGAATCGATGATGGAACCCGAGACCCCATCGTCATCGCGTGATCCGATCCGGATGTATCTCAGCCAGATGGGACACATTCCTCTGTTGTCGCGTGAGAAAGAAATTTTCCTCGCCAAGCAGATCGAGATCGCACGTAAATGGTTCCGACGCAAAATCGCCGAATCAGACTTTGCCATCGGGTTAGTTGTCGACACAATTGAAAAAGTCTGTCGCAACGAATTGCCGTTCGAGCGAACGCTGCGAACAAGCGAAACGGAAAACCTGCGTAAAGAGCAGATCCAGGGGCGTATTCCTGTCAATCTTCCCACAATCAAACGATTGCTGGAAGAAAACAAGGTTGATTGGGAAGCCCAAAAGGCCGCCAAAACGAAGCCCGAACTGGCAGCGATCAAGTTGAAATTGAAGAACCGTCGTCGAAAGCTGGCTTGGCTGTGCGAAGAACTGAGCGTTCGAACCCAGCGAGTTCAGCCGATCATGCGTCGGATGGAACAGATTGGAAAACGGATTCAGGAACTGCAACTTCAGATCCAGAAACTTTCAGAACGTCGAACGGTCGCAGCAGCCAACGAGACCGAAATTCTGCGTCGTGAACTGAATGACCTCACCGAACTCGTTCTGGAAACGCCTGCCGATTTCTGTGACAGAATGCGGCGAATCATGGCCAAGTTCGACGCGTGGACTCGCGGAAAGCAGCAATTGTCCGGCGGTAACCTCCGTCTGGTGGTGTCGATTGCCAAGAAGTATCGAAACCGGGGACTCAGCTTTCTGGACCTGATCCAGGAAGGGAATGCTGGTTTGATGCGAGGCGTGGAAAAGTACGAGTATCGACGTGGATACAAGTTCTCGACCTATGCCACGTGGTGGATTCGTCAGGCGATCACCCGTGCCGTCGCCGACCATGCTCGAACAATCCGTATTCCAGTCCATATGTTCCAATGTATTTCGCAATTGAAAGCCAAGAGCGAACAAATTCGGCAGGAAACCGGCCGCGACCCGAGCATGGAAGAACTGGCGGAAGCAGTCGGCATGTCACTGGAAGAAACCGAACGGATCATGAAGACGTGGAAACATCCAGTCAGTCTTGATACGCCGGTTGGTGAAAGCGAAGACGGTTCGTTCGGCGATTTCCTGCAGGACGACAACGAGTCGAATCCTGCCGAATCGGCGATGCAGGAAATGTTGCGAGACAAGATCGAAGTCGTGCTTCGCAGCTTGACCTACCGCGAACGTGAAATCATCAAGTTGCGATACGGTCTTGGTGATGGATACAGCTATACGCTGGAAGAAACTGGACGTATTTTCAAAGTAACACGCGAACGTATTCGCCAAATCGAATCGAAGGCCTTGCGAAAGCTTCAACACGAAACGCGAGCAAATCACCTTCGTGGGTTTGTCGATTCAACGGATGATGAACCTCTACCACCTCCCGATGCCGGTGACGATTCGAGCGTAGAAGAAAGTGACGAAGTGTTCGCCGTAGCCGGTTGAACGGATTTGCGATCTCAGCCACTGGTTGAGTCGCGATTGCCAAAACATTCAGCCCTTCGAAGTCATGCAGATGACTTCGGAGGGCTTTTTTCTTTTTGTTGCTTCTGGTGCATTTCTCGGCTGTCGGCGATCATCGCGGAAAACCCAAAAACCGCGATGGCAATCACTTCAACGGTCATGACTGTGGCACCGTGATTGTTAAACCAGACATTGACGGGTGCGTCAGGATCACCAAGCAGCATCGCAACCATGGCCAGGATCGTGATCACAAACGCGGTCGTGGCGACAGCGGTCAGCATAAAGAGGGATTGGGACAAACGCATCACTTGCTTTCAGGTTCTGAGAGGCGGAATCAAATCTCGTCGTTCGGAAACAGCGATCCAAGTATCCGCAATTCATTGTTCAAAATCTCAATTCTAGCGATTTCGAACAAATTCCTCGTCATCAGTCACGGTTCGATCGGATTTGGATTGAGATTCGCCTCGTGCAACACCAGTTTTGTTAATCTAAACACAAGCAAAAAATATCGCATTTGTATTAACATGAAAACCACTGAAATCGGTTCCACAAAGAGTATAGCGAGGAAGGCCGCAGCAAAAGCCCCAAACAACAGTGCATGGATCTAACTAAGAAAAACAAGCGTTAACCCGACCGCGACAATCGCGAATGCCCCCACAATCACGGATAACGCGACGCTCATTACGACCACAAATTCCCCTAAGGCGCGTTTCATCGATCTGGCGAGATCAGTGAGATCGGGACGCTCAAAGTGGCTGGCGATTTGAAAGAGAAATTCGGAAAAGTACATTGCCGAAATGAAGTGACATAGTACGGCTGCCGAGACGAAAAGTAGTCCAACTTCGAGCGTTTTAAGTTCGTTAAGCGCGAACGGCCAGGCAAATGCAACCGCCGCAAGAGTAACGGCCAGCGCCTGTGCGACTACAGACCAGATTATCGCTCGACTTCTGAGGTTTTCACAAGGCGCAGACAGACAAAGCATGCTGCCAACCACATCCAGAGCGATCCCAACGCAGATTAGGCAGGCAATCACAACGAGTGGAACAGTCGTTGAATTGGCGTATAAGTGCCAGATTGCTTACAAACCGGCAAGACAGCAAAGAACCTGCCTCGAAAGCTTCAGCCTTAATCCATACGTCACCTTTCGCCACCGTGAGGCCAACAGGTCAATCTCGTCGGTCGGCAAAGGTCGATCTGGTTCTGAACTCATCTTTGAATCATTTCGATCAGGGTCGTTTTACGTCTGTTTTTTATGGACGCAATCAACATACATTCACGAAACAATTGTTCCATCATGAATTGAAGGAAGACCGTCTGTCGGTGTTGCCGGTTCAAAGAATCCACGAGTTAAAAAGGATGCAAAATCCCACACTACCACACGGATTTATGTACGAAACGGGAAGCTAACTTATGGCACGAGCCTCCATCTCAAGCAACCTTTCCTTAAGTTTTGTTCCCGCTGGTGAAGTGTATCCACCGAGTTTTCCCCCTGCGGCCAGGACTCGGTGACACGGGATCAGGATCGGGAATCGATTGCTCGACATGACTGTTCCGACCGCTCGGGCCGCGCCCGGATGTCCCGCTTGAAGTGCGAGTTCGCCATACGAAATTGTTTGACCGTAACCAATGTTTCGCGTTGCTTCGACAATCTGCCGACGAAACGGAGTCATCTCTGGCAGCCGAATTTCGATCGAGTCAAAGTTGACGACTTCTCCATCGAAATAAGCTTCGAAGAGGGAACGTAAGGCGGGATTCCAATCCCCTTCTTCCAGCACTTTGGCATCAATGACAGCCCTGGCACGAATGGAGTCGGATGAGGCATGACCGACGTAGACTGATGTCAATTCGCCCCCCTGCCCTGTCAGTCCGATCCAACCGATGGGGGTCGAAAATGTGGCAAGAATCTGGCGCGTCGGGAAATCATGACCTCCCTGGCTTAATGACCTTTTGCCTAAGGCGCTGACGGTTCTTGAGATTCGTGACTGACTTTTTAACGTTTCGGTCATTGCCAATCCCCTTTCAAATGTTTCATTCGTTGTACTGTCAGGCCGTTCGCCCAGCAATGAACGGCACAGATTATCGCGTCATTTCGCATCAGACTTCGTGTGCGTCGAAGGTATTGCTTCGGGCTGTCTGGAACTGGACACTTTCTGTTGTGGTCACCGAATTTAAGCCTGACTTTTCGGAAGATTCGCTGGAAAACCCTGTTTCCCCGTTGTACACAGCCGCTGATCTCTCCATCCTCTTTGACCCCTGTTCCGCAGACCTATACAATGGACCGCCCCGGTGTTTGGCTGTTTTGCCCTCTGCTAACAGTCATCACCGCGAAAATTAGAGCAGTGTGCCACGCGAGACGAGTCAATTCTGGTCTTGTTCGCAGACTGCCAAGTTTGAATCATTCAGGAAAATAATTGATGTCTTCGTACTCCACGCTCGCCGACGATTTTTACGTCAACATGAATCTCAATACAGAGATGGCATTACCAGCGGGGCGAGATACGACACTCAGCTTTTTCGAGCGTGTCCGGAAACAGTACTCAACGATGCGGAACTTTTACACGCGAGAAAACGGCGACCATGTTTTGGAAGAAGACAAAGATCAGGGACATCAACGGTGGCTGACGCTTGAACCTCGCCGAATCTGTAGCGGCTACATTAATCCGGACGACGTCGATGATGCGTTCGAGCAACACAAGCTCGTACTGGAACTGGTTCCGTACATGCTGTCGGTCAGTTCTCTCGACTGTGAAGCGCTTGATTACATGATGGGTTTTGATTTCAATTATCGCGGAAATCATGACGAACTTGTGGCGGAAGCGCTTGGCGTCAGCTCAGCATTGGATGGATTGCTCGAGATCCCTGGCCGTCAGGTCTTGAATTTTGAACCAACCATGACGATTGCCCTGGAAGAGACCTGTCGGCGTCAGGCTCGATTGCTGATCGAAACCAGAACAAACGCCTATCAGGTCAGACGGAGCGACTATCCTGAAGAGCACATCAGTGTCTTCTTTACAGTGCGCCAATATGGAAGCCTTGAATCTGATACATCGTACGAAGAGACTCTTGCAGAATTGAAGACACAGTGTGAATCTTTGCTCGAAAAATATGTGATCGATCAAGTCCTTCGTCCGCTGCAACAGGCCATCTCAACAAAGTAGTTCATCGCACATCAATTGCGACGATTGAGTGTTAACACAGGAATGCCACAATGCCGGTTCAGTTGAGTGAATTTGCCAAGTCTCTTTCGGTCGAAACTGCGTTTAATGTGCTCGCAGTGGCGAAAGCGTTAAAAGCAACAGGTAAAGATGTTGTCGAACTGGAAATCGGCGACAGCCCGTTCGATAGTACTGCTTCAGCCAAGTCGTCGGGTGTCGAGGCAATTCAGCAGAACAAGTCGCACTATTGCCCTTCACCAGGTCTGCCCGAGTTTCGTGAGGCGGCGGCACGATTCGTGAAGCATGAGTTTAATATCCCGGCTGAGGCGGCCAATATCGTCGTTGCACCTGGAGCAAAAGTCTTCGAACAATACTTCTGCGAAGCGTTTCTGAATCCCGGCGACGGTGTTCTGGTCTTCAGCCCGTACTTCCCGACTTACTTGCCGAATATCCTCAGGCGGAATGCACGACCGGTCCTGTCACCGCTGAAACAGTCTCACGGGTTTCGGCCTGAGCTGTCGGCCATTGAGAATTTCCTCAAGACAGACCCTTCCCCGAAGGCGATCTTTTTCAATTCGCCCCACAACCCAACGGGTGGAGTCATGACGCGACAGGATCTGCGCGACGTGGCGGACTTGTTGCGTGGTACCAACATCGCGGTCTTCAGCGACGAACCCTACTGTCACATGGTTTGGAAGGGGACTCACGAATCGTTGCTGTCAGAGCCGGGCATGCTCGAACGATCGGTGGCGGCGTACACGTTCAGCAAAAGTTATAGCATGAGCGGGTGGCGACTGGGGTTCTCGGTCGCCTCGGCGGAAGTCTCGGATGCCATCGGCAAGATGATCAATACGACCCTGTCATGCACTCCGCCAATTGTGCAATTGGCAGGCAAAGCAGCCCTGGAACGCGACACGACGGAACGCGATGCGGTCATGCAGAAGTTTCGCAAGAAGGTTGAACTGCTGACAAACGGTCTCAATCGGCTGGACGGGTTTCGATCGCTTGACCCTGCCGCGACGTTCTACGTCTTTCCCAACGTGGCTCCAGTCTGCAACCGCCTGGGGATCACCAGCCACGGTTTGGCTCTTTACCTGCTGGAAGGCGCTGACGATAAATTCGGTGTCGCTTGTTTAGGGGGCGAGTGTTTTGGAGAGGCCGGCGGCGGCTTCCTTCGCTTCAGTTGTGCCGAACCTGACGAACGACTTCAGCAGGCACTTAATTTCCTGCCTGTCGCGATTTCCCGCACCGATCGAATCGCGGCATACCTTGAAAAACACTCGAAGTATCGGCTGACTCAGCCATACATCTCGGGTTGAAGTTTTCCGGCACCAGTCTAAACAATAATTAACAATTTCATGCGAGACATCCAATCTGCCACTTGATATGGTGGATTGCGCGGGCTTCGCATCCAAATCTCATTCCGTTGTCGGGTTCTTGACGATTTTGATGATCAGTCGGAGTACGGCGGCTTTTACCCGTACGTCCGGTTTCGCGTTAATTCGGCGATTCTGACATCAAAATCTGTCGGTTCCTCGCGACACCATTTGAAGAGGAATTTGAAATGAACAATGTCACAGCCTTCTATCGGCGATTTTTGCGTGGCCTTTTTTCTCAGCCAAAGTCACGGCGAGTTCGTCGGTTAGCACGCTCGTTCACAGCGTCTGCTCAAGTGGAGATGCTTGAATCTCGACAAATGCTGACTGTGACATTCCATGGCGGTGCGGTTCTGCAAAGCGTTGAGACACAAGCTGTTTACCTTGGCAGTGATTGGCAAAACACGTCGTCACTGACAACCCAAACCGCACAATTTGATACCTACTTGAACACGCTCGTCTCGGGCCAGTATATGGACATGCTGACCAACGCCGGATATGGGGTTGGTCGAGGCACTTCGACGACAGGTTCGATTGACAATATTTCGCTCAGCAAGACAAGTGGAATTACGGACGCTTCGATTCAAAGCGATATCCAGGCGATGATCAGCTCAAATAAGCTGCAAACTCCTGACGCCAATCGATTGTACGTCGTGTATGTCGAACCTGGAGTTGTTGTTTACGACGGATCAAGCTCGAGCGTTACCACATTTTTGGGATATCACGGAGCCTTTGGTGGCAAAACCGCAACTGGTGCTGCCGCTGACATCCATTACGCCGTGATGCCTTATCCCGGTGGGGTCAATCCGAGCCCCAGTTCTCAGGGTTTTTCAACGGCCTTCGATGAATTAACGGTCGTAACATCTCATGAAGTTGCAGAAGCGGTGACCGACCCGAACGTCAATTACAAGACTTTGGGCTGGTACGACGATCAAAAGAATGGCGAAATCGGCGATTTGACTCGACAAACCGTTGTCTGGAGTGGTTACCTTGTACAGGATGTTGTCAACCAGAACGATCAGGTCATCAGCCCAACTAGCTCAACTCCGACTCCAACCCCGACCCCGACTCCGACCCCATTGACAGCTCCAACGAACGTCACGGTCTCTGCAGTCTCGTCAACGTCGGCGCTCTTATCGTGGAGTGCTTCTTCTGGAGCTCAGGGTTACCGTATTTATCAGGTGAACGGAACTCAATCGACGCTGATCGGAACGGTCAGTTCGACCACGACTTCCGTTCAAATTACGGGATTGACTGCAGGTTCAACAAACTCGTTCAAAGTCGAAGCTTATAACGCGACAACTGTTGCTGATTCGCAAGTCGTTACCGTGACGCTGCCAGCAGCTCCGACCAATAGCGGGCCAACTTTAACGGCAAAAGTTCTTTCCGCAACGTCAGTCCAGCTCAATTGGACTGCTGTTTCGGGCGCGAACGCTTACAACATTTACTACTTCGACGGAAGTGGGAATCGAGTACTGCTCGGAACTGTCAACGGACGATCAACCAGCGTTAAGGTTGTTGGTATGACGCCAGGTACAACCTATCAGTTCCAAGTCGAGTCAGTCAGTCGGTCAGGCCTTGGAGAGTCCAACGTGATTTCGGTGAACGCAGCTGCTAACGTCGTTCATACCGCTGTGGTACAACATTCAACGGAATGGCAAGGAGCGACGGCACAAGCGGGAAGCAATCGAAAGTCAAACCGTGGCTGATCCACTTCCTGCATTTGCAATGGCGATATTCAGGCAGTTGACTTGATATGACTCGGCCACTTTTGCTTCTCAATGTCGTGGGTTTAACGCACGACATGATCGGGGCCAATACGCCTCATTTAAAGCGTTTAGCGGACGAGGGCTTTGCCAGGCCGATGGGGACGGTTCTGCCTGCCGTCACCTGTTCGGCTCAATCGACGATACTTACGGGAACCCTTCCACGAGAGCATGGGATCGTCGCAAACGGATGGTACTTTCGCGACCTGGCGGAGGTCTGGTTGTGGCGTCAATCCAATCGGCTGGTCAAAGGCGAACGAATCTACGACGAAGGAAAGAGGCGAGACCCCGCTTATTCCACCGCGAAAATGTTCTGGTGGTACAATATGTACGCCAGCGTCGATTGGTCGATGACCCCTCGACCCAGCTATCCCTCCGATGGGCGTAAAGTCTTCGATTCGTACAGCCAACCGGCGAATTTGCGGGATGAACTTCAAGGGAAGCTCGGTGTCTTTCCCCTGACCCGGTTTTGGGGGCCGGGTGCCGACATCACAAGTTCGCGCTGGATTGCCGACGCTTCCATTGAAGTCATGCGGCGACAACGACCGAGCCTGACGCTCGTCTATTTGCCTCATCTTGATTACGGCTTACAACGGCTCGGCCCTGGCGATCCAAAAATCGCCGAAGATATTCGGCTGGTTGACGTTGAAGCGGGCAAGTGTATTGAGGCCGCTCGTGAAATCGGGGCCGAGATCATCGTTCTTTCAGAATATGCGATTACGCCAGTTTCTCGTCCCGTCCATATTAACCGCGTGCTGCGGCGACACGGTTATATGACCGTCCGACGTGAACCACTCGGCTGGGAGACATTGGATTGCGGAGCCTCTCGCGCGTTCGCTGTCGCCGATCATCAGGTGGCACACGTCTATGTCAAAAACAGCGACGACATCAAAGCGATCAAGCTGCTTCTCAAAAAGACCGAGGGAGTCGATTTGATTCTTGACCGCGCCGAACAACGGCAGTTTGGTCTTGACCACGAGCGATCGGGCGAACTGGTCGTCGTTTCAGCCAAGGATTCCTGGTTCACATATTACTTCTGGGAAGACGACCGGTTGGCTCCGGACTACGCTCGAACGATCGATATCCATCGAAAACCTGGCTACGACCCGGTGGAGCTTTTCATTGACCCAAAACTTTCGCTCCCCAAGTTACATATTGCCCGCAGGTTAGCACAGAAATTCCTCGGTTTTCGTTATTATATGGACGTGATCGGCCTTGATGCGTCTATCGTGAAGGGAAGCCACGGTCGACTCCCCACTCCTGGCAATGAGTCCCGTGAATCGCCTGTATTCATCTGTTCACAACGCCACATGGAAGCAGACGAAATTCCCATGACTGTCGTCAAGGATTTTTCGCTGCGATTGCAATTCGACTGATTCGACTGATCCGTTCGCACCCACCAGTCGAATACGAGTGCCACGGCTTTACCGTCTTCGGTTAAGCGGTGCTCTTGGGAGACGTTATCGAACGACGAAGCCACTTCCTTACCGAAGACGGTAAAACCGTGGCACCCCGAGTTTCGAATTTCTTTCTGCCCCCAATCGCCACGTTTTCCCCACTGTATTCCTGGTGTTTCATCAGACCCACCGGCAGAAACTGCAGGATTTGGGCGAAAAGAAACCTGAATTCCGCCAGTTTCCTGAAATCTACGCTGGTGTCGGTCAAGCGTCAGAAAGTCGGTCTCGACAGAACTGCTCTCTGGATTTATACCCTTCCCGATCCTGTCTGAGTCCGTCTCCATAAATTTCCCGTTTCACAATTCCAATCCGAATCTGTATGGCGTTTCGCGACGACCTCTCGTTTTGAGGTTTTCATCGTGAATCCGTCAAACTGTTTGGCTTTGCGCACCAGTTTCGCACCGGCGAATGACGCGTGCGGAAAGGACGTTTCGTGATGTTACTTCGATCTCGGTCAGCATCTGTTTGGAATGTTTGCCAAACAGGGATTCGCCTGTGGGTGACGTTTATGATCGCCATCGGCGGCGTATCGCCGCGTGTGACGCGAGCCGATGACTGGATCAGCGTTGTTCGTGGACAATCTGACGACATCCCACCGGCGCCGGAAGTGATTGGCGAGGAAGTCGATATTTTTACGCAACGCGCCCGTGAGAAACGCAAAGAAGAACGCCGGCAAGCCAAGGCCCGTCAAAAAGGAAAGGCGCCTCCAACAGTCAAGAACTTTTTTTCGATGACAACACCGAATGACCCTCGCGAAATCAGCGATGGTTTCGGTGCCATTGGACGAGCCAGCTTTCTGGCCGGCAAAACCTTTGGCCGAAGCGATTCAATCGTACCGCTGGAAGTGATGCCCTATGTTCTGTCGGATGAACACTTCGTCTTCGCTGATGTTCGCGGCTTTGAATCCACCCGATCACGATTTGGTGGAAACGCCGGCTTGGGATATCGACATCTTCGCGATGACTGGAATGCATGGGGTGGTGCCAGCGTCTGGTATGACGCTGATGATACGAC
Source organism: uncultured Schlesneria sp. (assembly GCA_903904835.1). Lineage (GTDB taxonomy): Bacteria > Planctomycetota > Planctomycetia > Planctomycetales > Planctomycetaceae > Schlesneria. The sequence goes on from CAIVEI010000122.1 coordinate 43,896, forward strand.
ATCGAAATTATTCCAGCAGATTGGATTGAGCTTTGAAGGCTTGATCGATCGTTATGAACTCCGATCAAACGTCTACTTGCCGTTTACGAATTCACAAACATACTCGAATTCGATCAGTGGTGAGAAACTTGTCGGCAATCAGCTTCTTTACGGAACCGCTGTCAATCAGGGGACCGCGCTGCGAGGCGTCGATTTTGAAGTTGGGTACAGCTTGCCGATCCGCGATCGACATTGGCTTCGCGGATTTGTCGGCGGCTATCACTTTGAAGGTGGATCCAAAGGAAATGTTGACGGCTTCAAGATGCGAGTCGAAGGGGTTTACAACAACGGTGTAACGGCTCAGTTGCTTTATACGAACGATCAACTGTACGGCAGCAACCTCATGGCGGGAATCTCGCTTCAGCTTCCCTACGGAAACAACAATCCAACAAGTGGCTGGAAGCAACCGACCCCTTCGCCATTCCGCTTTGTCGAGCGTATTTACAACGTGATTGTCAGCCGACAAACAACTGACACGAACGACCAAGTCGCCATTAATCCGGCGACAGGGAAGCCATACCAGGTCGAACAGGTCTATGAGGTCGGACAAGCGTATAATCCATTGAATCCGCTGATACCGCTTCCCGGAGCGTCAGTCGCGACTGGCAACAACCAGACTGTTCAATCAACGGGCGACGGCACCACTGCCAATCCATTTAATACTGTAAGCGCGGCGATTGCGTCAGGCGGCGACGTGATTTACGTTCGCAGTGGCTCGATCATCAATGAGGCGATCACCTTGCAACCAGGTCAACACCTGATTGGTGAAAGCAACACCGCATCAGGAGCACTGACCGTGGCGGGCGGTGGCACAGCATTCCTGCCTCACCTGTCTCAGTCATCACAACAGGGGAACGCGACGCTGACCCCTCGGTTTGAATCGATCAACGGTAATCTGGCCACCAGCGCCGCGGTCACGTTAGCATCAAATACCGAAGTTGCGGGATTCTTATTCAATCATGACATCAGTGGCATTTTTGGTAGCAATGTTTCCGGAGTTAATCTCCATGACCTGACATTCAATCAGGTAAGTGGCAATGCAATTTATCTGAGCGGTTCATCGGGCAACGTCAACATGTCGAATATCCAAGTCAATTCAGCAGGAGGCGACGGGATCGTTGTCGATGGCGGAAGCCCAAATCTCCTCTTCAACGGCCTGGGAACCACGATTACATCACAGGGTGACGGCTTTGTGCTGTCGAACACACAGGGTGGATCGATTGAACTCGCCAACTTGACGGTGAAAGCAACCGGTGGCGCGGGACTGAATATGACGAACGTGGGAACCGATGTGACTATTGCGTCCTTGAATACCACTCAGACGTTTGGCCCAGCCGTGGCGATTTCGGGAACCACCGGAGTGGCCTCAACAACAAATGGAACAACCACAACCACCTACAACAGTTACAACTTCACAGGTTACACAACGATCAATTCGCCAAACGGAAAAGGATTTACTGTTAATGCTTCCGACGCTTTGATCAGTATCAACAACCTCAATGTGACTTCGACGTCTACCTTTCCTGCGATTTCACTCGTCAATGGGACCAGCGAGATCTTTGTCAATAACATGACACTGAACACGACCAACGCCACGGGACTTTACGCACGTGGTGACTCGCTCTTGCAGATCGACAAGGGAACGATCAACACCGTAAACGCTCCGGCGATCGATATTCAAGGAACGACTATTAATGCCGCGTTCCAAAACGTCTCGGTAAATGGCGGCCCCTTCGGAATCAGTCTCGTCCAGAGTCAGGGTGACCTGACAATTCAAGGAAGTGGTGGACTGGCCAGTGGCGGGACAATTCAGAATACAGGGACTGGTTTAGTGATCAATTCGTTCGGACAAACAAACATCTCGTCGGTTGACTTCACGAACAATGCCGTTGGCGTTCAGTCGACGAAATCCGGTCAACTCGTCTTAAATGAAGTACGAATCACGGGTTCGACCGGATACGCGGTTGACTCGATGGATGATGCTACATTAATCGTCACGAGTTCCCAGCTAACCGGCAACGGAACAATCGGTGGCGGTACAATTCGGGTCCAGGCGGACAATCTCGGTACGTTTAACTCACAAATCTCGAACAATACGATCTCGGATTCAAATGGAACGGCGATCCTGTTCCAAACACTTTCCACCGGGGCAGGATCTTCATTGGCCACGACAATCAGCTCAAATACGATTACTGGCTATCAGGGAGGAACTGCGGTTGTGAACGTCAATTGGAATGGATCAGAAAGCATTACGATCTCGAACAATAATCTCTCTGCCCAAGGGGCTGGGATGACAGGATTCCTGATCCAGGATACCTCAACAACCGGTTCGATGGCCGCGCAGGTCAGTGGAAACACAGCAACCTTTGCAAACAGTCAAGGGACGGGCGCATCTTTCATCGCGGCAGGAACGTCGATTTTGAACGTGACAACGAATACGTTTACATTCGATGGCGCCAGCGGCATCGGCGAACGCTTTGCCCTCACGGGGACGAGCACCGATTACATTGCTTCGAACATCATCACGGACGGTGCGGGCGGGCTGACAGGGTTGTTGTTTGATAATGTGGCTGCAAATTCCCGATTGCAAATTGACGGAAACACGATCAATCTGTTATCGAACGACCTGACAACGCACCAGGGAATCATCTTTACCACAGTCTCCCCGACGATCCAGTTCACAGGGACTGTGAACAATTTGATTTACAATGCGGCAACATCACAGTCACTGTTTTCTGCTCCCGTCAATTCGTTTACGGGTGGCTTCTACATCAACGGTAACCTCGAATGACGACCAAAATCACTGTTCTCGGCAATGGAGCCATGGCAACGGCTTGTGCGATACTGCTCGCCGAACACAACGACCAGCATGTTTCCATCTGGGCTCGTAACCCGACCCACGCCGAGCAGATTCAGCAGTCACGCGAAAACAAGCGATTATTACCCGGCGTTCCATTGCCGGAACGAATTTTCATCACGTCGGATATTGAACTGGCCTTGCGAGACTGCGAATACATCGTCGCAGCGATCCCGACTCAGTTCTTGCGAACAAGTTTGACCGAGATGCGGCCGTATTTGAACCGTAATCGTCCAATGATCAGCGTTATCAAAGGGATCGAGAACGAAACGTTCATGCGACCAAGCGAAATCATCACGGAAGTTCTGGGCAGCCGAGCGGTCGTCGCCGTCGGGGGACCAAGTCATGCTGAAGAGATATCGCGGCGCATGCCTGCAACCGTCGTGGCAGCGAGCGGAGATCTCGGTTTGGCACGGCAAGTCCAGCGAATGTTCAATACAGAACGTTTTCGGGTTTACACGAACCTCGATCTGATTGGCGTCGAATTAGCCGCCGCATTGAAAAACGTGATCGCAATTGCAGCGGGGATTTCTGACGGTTTGGGATACGGTGATAACGCGAAGTCTTCGCTGATGACACGAGGACTGGTCGAAATGACCCGCTTTGGTCAACGATTTGGTGCCGAACCAGGGACGTTCACCGGTCTGGCCGGGATGGGCGATCTCATCACGACCTGCGTCAGCCCATATGGACGAAATCGCGGAGTCGGTGTCCGTCTCGGTAAAGGCGAAACATTAACGCAAATCCTGGCGAGTATGGATGCCGTCGCGGAAGGTGTTGCAACAGCCAAGAGCGTGTTTGATGTCAGCGAACAGGAAGGGATCGAAATGCCGATCACGACCGAAGTTTACCGCGTCCTGTACGAAAACCGCTCCGCCAGCGATGCGACTCGATCATTGATGCTTCGCCCCCTGCGGGCTGAATGACCTTCAGGTTAAGGCCTGCGTACGTTGCTAAGCCTATCCATCGCTTTGGACAGATTTCCGCTTTGAATTGTGTCTCGAATCGTTGACTCAACCGCATCATCCAGTCGATCAGCCGGAACATTTCCCGGATTGAATCAGACGTGATCGTAATCGCTCTCCTGCCCTTCCGACCTCGCAGGATCACCACCATCAATCAGTTCGTTCTGTTGTTCCAAAGCAAGGTTCCTGATGTTGAGAGATCGAATCCCGGAAATCATGGAACTCGTGATTCCTGAAGATGATCCGACAGAACCTTGTTATGAATCGGAAACGGTGCAGCTTCTTCGTGAAATCGAAGAACGGGCCATTCAGGGGGACGTGACCTGGTTGGCGCAGCACGGCAAAGTTTACGAGGCAATTGCTGCATAAATTTCGCCCGGACCACGCGGACGAGTCGCTTGACACCTTTTCCGCATCCCATTGTCACTTCAGGTTACGGGATCTGACACGCTGCCGGAGTTCCTGGCACAAATTGGACAATGCGGCGATGTCCTGTTGTCCCAACTCCTCAGCGGTGGGCGACGACAATTCCAGCACCTCTTTAAGGATTGTGATCTGACCAATCAATTCACCTTTCAGTTGGCCTTCCTGTCGGCCTTCCTGTCGGCCTTCTTCTCGGCCTTCTTCTCGGCCTTTCTGTAGACCTTTCTGCATGCCTTCTTCGATCGCGAGGCGTTCAATGGATGTCACGTAGGGCATGTGCAATTCCTCTTCGTAAGCTTCTAGAGCGCATCAACTTTAAGTGTGGCGTCTCGCGAGCCAAAATCCACAGCGTCTAACCCACGTTTCAACGCGACACGTCCGTGCGACACGCACTAATTCGATTTTGAACTGTTTCTCGAATCGTTGACTCAAACGCATCATCCAGTCGATCAGCCGGAACATTTCCCGGATTGTATCAGACGAATGGCCTTGATTGTAAAGATTTCTCACCAATTGCATTTTAGCCCCGTAACGAGCCTCCGGATCGCCCGCCGTCCTGAGCGCCGCGATCTGTGCCCGTGAGACCTGGGTGATCAACGAAGAATCCTCCCGCCAATCGGACTCCAGACGACTCACCAGTTTACAGAGCGGAAACAGCCGATCCGTTCGAAATCCGGCCAATTCGAACGTGTACCGATCAGGTAACCACTGCGGATCGAGATCCGCAAGAATCGCCAGGGTCAAAACATCATGTCCCAGTTGCCATTTCAGTCCCGCGTTATACAGATCGAGCCGGACGGCAAAATCTTTTACATAGGTCGATTGAATTTCAATGTGACAAAAAACTGTCTGCAGTCCCCCCTCCAGAAGGTGGACACGGACCAGAACGTCGACCTGGCTGTTTCGTCGCCCTTTGGTCCCCAGGATCTGGCCCAATTCTTTGTCGAGCCATTCCGGAGCGACATTCCAGTCGATCAGTGCGTGCAAGTCGGGAAAGCATTTCAAGATCACTTGCTGGAAGTGCGACCGCAGTGTCTCTTTCCAGGCACCATCGTAATCGCTCTCCTGCCCTTCCAACCTCGCAGGATCAGCACCATCAATCGGTTCGTTCTGTTGTTCCAAAGCAAGGTTCCTGATGTTGAGAGATCGAATCCCGGAAATCCCATCAAACGATTCACCGGACGGCTAACGCCTGACTCATTCTGACGCTGACCATTGTCAAGACGCAACATCGAGAGAAAGAGCGAACGCAGTGATTGTTGGTATGCCGGGCTGAGCAAAACCCCCTTGACTCTCGAGGGCGGAAGGTGCCCGGACCATGCCGACGAGTCGGCCAGCTTTTTTTCGCGCCTGCTGCTCATGAACTTCACTGTCGTTGAGCCTGAATTGTCAGAATATGACTGAGCCAACAAAAAGCCCGATTCTCGTCTTTGACGCCAACGCAGCGGGGTATTATTAAAGACGGAAATCAGATTCAGTCATGACGTCTTATCGGTTCCTGAAACTTTTTTTATCCTTACTTTGCCTTTTTCTTCACTGCCTCCCTCGGCACTGGCGTTTTACCGATCTCAGTCATCAGTTTGTCGAGTGTTTCGTCGTCGCAGGTGGCAATCGCCAGAAATGCGTCAGGGCGTTCTATCGCCCTTCGTCGAATCGAATCAGGCACTTTTTCTGCCAACAGAAGCAACTCGTCTGTGTCGCCCTTTAGAACTTCGGCGAGTTTGCGGATCAGCTTTTCGCTGGGGTAATCACTGCGGTCGAGCTTGCCATTTTCAATCTTGCTCAAATAAGTAAAGTCGATGCCTGCCCTTGATGCCGCATCCCGCTGCGTAAGCTCCTGTGCCGTGCGAAGTTCCCTGATTCGCTCACCGAGGGTCATGTTGCGGTTCCCGCTTGCTGCTTTACCACTGAAATCGTAGGATGGTTGCAGATTTACGTCAACACCGTGGTAGGTGCTTGACCAGAGAACGTGGACAGTTTCGCCCGCGCGAACAACCGATAGAATCAGCCAGACGATGTTCATCAACCCAAAAAGATCGAGGCTTTCGGCAACTCGCAAGGAGTCGTGGTTTGACTACTATGCGGGTTATTCGTCTGCCTTTGTACAAGATGTCCTCAGAAGCCTTCAAAATGTTCAAGGCCCACTACTCGATCCCTGGAACGGTAGCGGCACAACAACCACCGCTGCGCATGAGCATGGAATTGACTCCACTGGAATTGACATTAACCCAGCGATGATCGTGGTTGCGAAGGCGAAGCTGCTGACACCTGGCATCGCAGAGAGCTTAGTTCCGTTGGCGAAAGATGTCGCAAAGAAGGCACGCCGTTTGGAATTGCCTCAACTTGACGGCGAACCTCTCGAAGAATGGTTTAGTCCAGCAAGTGCTATGCGTCTGCGGGCATTTGCAGAAGCGATCTGCACCTTGACAACGCCGGTCACAGCATCTCGGACACTTTATCAATCCGATTCCATTGCTCATGTATCGGACCTCACTGCATTCCTTTTGGTCGCTCTTTTCCGAACAACTCGGTCCTTCATGGCACGTTTCCAGGCAAGTAATCCCACTTGGATGAAGTCGCCAGAATTGTCTTCCAACCGCTTGCGAACATCGCTTGACACAATTATTCACAGTTTCATTCAGCACGTTAGTTCGATGACCGACGGAATCGTGCCGGTTACGGCACGGGCAAATACAAGAATTATACTTGCGGCTTCAAGCAACCTTCCTTTGGGAAACGAAACCGCAGGAGCCGTTATTGCTTCGCCGCCTTACTGCACACGAATCGACTACGCCGTGGCTACAAAGCCCGAACTGGCGATCCTCGGCTGTCCGCTCGGCAATGAGTTCTCTGAACTTCGTCGCAAGATGATTGGTGGCCCAGTTGTCTCAGCAGGTGATTTAGCGCCGCAAGACGAATGGGGACGGAATTGCTTGACACTTCTCGATTCCATCAAATCGCATCACACAAAGGGATCAGCCAACTACTATTACAAGATTTTTGCACAGTATTATCATTCGCTGTATTCATCGCTGTGCGAACTGAACCGAGTTGCAATGCCCAAAGCGGATTGCGTCTTGGTTGTGCAAGACTCGTACTACAAGGACATCCATGTAGATGTCTCTGCGCACATATCCGACATGGCTGCCAACCTTGGCTGGGGCCTCATTCATCGAACCGACCATGAAACATCATTGTTGATGGCTCGAATGAACCCAAAGGCTCAGAAATATCGCCCCAGTACGGGAGCGACTGAGAGTGTACTCTGGTTTAGGAAGGCTGCGTAAGGGAAATCGCTATGTCTACCGCCGATCCTGTTGCACTGATTGCTGCCGCTGACGAGCAAGTTGCGAAGGTGCGCACGCAAGGGAAGGATTATTCCTTCAATGAACTGCTCAGTATGCACGACGAAGGCGAACTCGTCATCAACCCGGAGTATCAGCGGCTCTTTAGATGGCCCGAAGAAAAGGAATCTCGATTCATCGAGTCCTTAATACTAGAATTGCCGCTACCACCGATCTTCGTCATTGAGGTGGAAGGTGGAAAGTACGAACTCATTGATGGACTGCAACGCATTTCTTCTTATTTTCATTACCGAGGAAAGCTTGCCGCTCCTCATCGAGAGATTAAGGTTGGGGACTATTTGCGTTTGGCCGACTGCGACATTGTTGACGCATTAAACGGCCACACATACGACGAGCTTCCCGAAGCGCTCCGAATCAAGCTCAAACGCCACTCTGTACGGGTTGAAATTATTCGTAAAGAGAGCGACAAACGGCTTCGCTACCACATGTTCAAACGACTCAATACCGGGGGCGCACTTCTTAGCGAGCAGGAAATCCGAAACTGCACAATTCGGCTGCTTGACAACAGGTTCAATCAATTCATTATTGACTGTAGCCAAGACGAAAACTTCTTGGAGTGTATCTCCAGCGTCGGCTCAGAGCAGATCGACAAGAAATTCGATCAAGAGCTTGTGCTTCGATTCTTTGCATTCAAAAACGGGTCTGACAAATATACACACGAGATCGGGTCTTTTCTTACGGAATACATGGAAGGCGTGACGGACACAATGAAAGGCATTCCGTTCGATTACGAAGCAGAGCGCAAGGCATTTCAAAAAACATTTCGTGTTCTTCGTGGGTGTCTTGGCAATGAATCGTTCTACATGGTTGTAAGACGGAGTTCTGGGACGCAATCAAAGTATCCCTTCAGCGTTCTCCACTACGAAGCGTTTACGCTTGGTGTGCAGTCGCACCTTGATGGCATCAATCCAGACGATGCGGTTCAGATGGAGAAGGTGAAGTCGGCTGCATCTGCCATCAAGAATGACGAGGAATTCATTCGCCTGACAACTGGCGGCGGGAAAAACACGAAAGGCTCACTCGCCAAACGGGTGCAGTTCGTTTCCGAACGCATTGGAAAAGCAATATGAACCTCGCCGATATTCGAGCGGAGTTGGAGGATGAGTTGCGATGGCGAACAGAAGAACTCCGCTTTTTCAAGAATCAGTTAACCGATTTCCGCAACGACGACGAGCGAAAGCGATTTCGCCGTGCGTTGGTCGTCATGCTGTACTCCCATTTTGAAGGATTCTGGAAGGCTGCGTTTTCGATCTACGTGAAGGCGTTAAACGCTGAGTCTATCCTATGCAAAGATGCAGTTCACAGTCTCGTTGCGGCCACACATTTTGATTTGCTTGCAAGCCTTGCGAGTCAGAAAAAGGCGACGTTCTTGAACTGGACTCCACCGGATGATCCTGGCCTTCACATGCTTCATCGTCAAGTCGAGTTCTTGGCACGACTTTCCGATATTGGTGCGACAAAATTGGACATCCCAGAGAAAGTGGTGGACCCCGAATCGAATTTGAAGCCCGATGTAATTCGGAAGAACCTATTTCGCTTGGGAATCCCGCATGACCTGTTTCAGTCACACGAAGGAACTGTCCATAAGCTTCTAAACAAAAGAAATAATGTAGCGCATGGGGCCACTAGGCTAGGTGTGGAAGAGGACGAATTCAATGAGCTTGAACGAGCAGTAATGGGCATCATGGAAGATATTGTGAAGCTACTGTTCGACTGGTTGCGGACACGGAAATACCTCAAATCTGCGTGAACAGTTTGGCGAAACCAATCCGCAAGAGCAGGACTCATGACCCCGGAACAGAAATCCCGCCAGCAGATCGTTCGAAGAAAGGAGATAAGTCCAAAAAATTAGGATTTGCTATCGTCGATTGTCTTATTTGGGCGGCCTCGGGGGCGAAATGTGGATTCGAGTCCCAGTTGTTTGGCGGTTGCCTCTTGCCATGACTCCGAGCCGAAGGGTCGGCCTCAGACGATAGGGGCTTGCACGGCTTCCTGTTCATTTTTTGCCAAGGCTCGGTTCACTCGCGTGACCCAGTCGTTAGGTCGCGGGATTGGCCATGGGCATAAAATCGGTTTCTCGTGGTGTTCTGTGAGAAGCAACCAACGCCAAAGGCTGTTCCACGTCCAATCCTCGGCCCGTTCGACCATTGTCCGTCGCACAGCGTTCCGTTCGACATAAGGCAAAACCGTATCGAGATGATCATCTTCCTCGATGGGAAATGATTTGTAGGTTCCCTGATTCAGGTGGCCTGTTCCAACGGTATGATGATGCAAGTGCCAGCGACGCACATGCGTTGTTGTCAACGATTGTATGAAACGCCCCAGGTCGCCATCCTTCAGCGGCCACAGGACCAGATGCCAGTGATTCGGCATGAGGCAATAGCTCAGAATGCGCACAAAGACTTCGGATTGAGTTTCTGCCAGAACTTTTTCGAACGCGGCATCGTCAGCGTCATTCTCGAAAATCCGATCCCGGGCATTTCCACGGTTGAGTATGTGAAAGATCATTCCCCCCCTGGCGCCTGGCGTGCTGTTCTTGGCATATCCCCTGGTAAGTGGTTCTTGAAACCATAAATCTAAAAAATTTGCTTCCTCTGCTTTTGTGGGAAATGTTTGAACAACGTTTCTCTTTAGAAAGGCAGAGAAGATGACTACAAAAGTTGAAATCGGAAAAAAGCGTACA
>CAIVEI010000123.1 GCA_903904835.1 uncultured Schlesneria sp.
AAACGCGCCGCCAAGGTTGCACTGCGCCTCCGGTCCATATCAATCCGTGCATGAACGTATCGGATGCTCAACCTGGATGACGTAGGTTCGCACTTTTTTCGATCGATTTAGAAATACAACGACGCCACTTAGCTGGTACGAACAGGGTTTCAACCTCAGGAAAGGTTGGAATCGGAAGATGTTTAGCCCTGATAAGGGCGCAGGATTCTTGTTTTTGCGATTCGTACTCAACGACATTTCATCGGATTTGCTCGTCTTTATCTGTGTGGTTCTGTGTGCATCTGCGGCTAAACAATTTTGAATATTATTAATATGAGTGTCGACATCAGCGAGTACATTTAATTCCGCAGTCAGGGCGTCGCCCGTTCCAATTCGATTGTCACGGAAGCCGTCTCTGCTGCTTCGTCGAAGTTGAGTGGTCTTTGATCGCCAATTCCAATCGAAAGGGCCATTTTATCGCCATCAATTTTGTAGACACCAGGGATGACACGGATGATGCCGCCTCGCTCGTGAGAAGTCAGCGTCAGCCGTTTTGGCTTCTGTTCAGCATCGAACTTGATTCTGTATGTTTGATCCGAGGGAGATATCGAGATCCCATTGACCTCCTCCAAGTTCTCAAACTCAATCTGGTCGCCGGTAATAATGACGTTCGTACTCTCCTGGTTCGCGCCGATCAGCATTCCTCTTACGCTGCGGACTTTCCATTTCCCCTGCGATAGAGTCAGATCGTCGGCTCGTTGAAACATGAGGGAAATCGATTTGTCGTCCGGAGTGGGATTCCAATTCGTGGGGCGGGGCATATTTGCTGGAACCAGGCGAATCGAAAAAAACTTTTCATCTGCCATAAAAACGCCTCGTGCAACCAGGCGACTGATAAATGCTGGCCCGTCTTTGACGTACAGATCAATCCATTTGGGACCTCGGTTCTTGGAAGGCTCGGTTGGAAATTGAAATGAATAAGTCACATCTTGAGGATCGATGTCCGTTCGTTTGTCTCCCCCCCAACGTCCGAAAAATCGACCCCAGGCATCCAGGACAAATTGTGAATGAATATGAATCGAGTCTTTGGTCACGTCGATGTAATCTGTCCCCGGTGGAGGTTGTTGGGGCATGACCGCCGGTTTTCCGAACAGCTGCCAACCCTGAAATTTCCAGCGGCCGGGCAATGACGCTAAAGCAGCCTGCCCTAATGGATACGGTGACCGTGCCGTAATGGTGTGACGCGATCGGGGTGTCAAATCGATTTCACCTCGATTGATAATAGTTGCCCCGTGCTTCACTTCCCAACAGTACTTTCCTGCCCGAAGTCGTAAGGCGTAAAAGTCAGCTGAGTAGGCGGCGTTCCATTTCGTCAGGAGATTTCCTAAGCCGACCGTAAAACCAGGATCATCAACGTCAAATTGAACAATGCCGCAGGTCGATTGCCTGAAAATCCAGAACACTGAGGCCATCAAAAAAGGAATCAAGACCGGAATCGACAGCAACCGAATTGGCGGACTTTTCAGGATCGTCGTTTCCCAACTTTCCGACTTCAATCGTTGAAACCATGCAAAAATCACAAAACCAATTGGCAGCAGAAAACCCAGGGAAACGATTGTCAAAGTGACCCAGAACGATCCTTTCACGACGACCGTATCTAACGAGTCGATAAACGGGAACATGAACAGGCTCCAGACTGCCGCGACCGTCCAGTGAGCGCGAGTTGGATAAGCCTCGTGTATTCGTTGCCGAAAAGATTTCACCCACGAACGAAATTGACCCAATAATGATGCATCCGCAAGCGGCGTAGCAATTCCACTTACCGTTGGTGAATTGACTCTACTGGAAGAATGGTCTTTTCCTCCTGCCATCACCAGGTTAGACAAAAAATTGTCGAACGCTTTTTGATAGACACGACGGCTTCCGATGATTGATCCCAAAGCAATCAGGCCAATCACTCCAAATGACAAAATCCAGACTTCGAGTTGATTCCGTTGAGATTCGAACGTACCGGATGTTGGTTTCAGGCTTAATGCCAGGATGATCATCGCAGCGACAAGTAGAATTCCCAGCAGAACGGCATGTAAGGTTCGAATCGTTCCCATTTTCGCATCAAGCCGAATCGATCGCGAGTCGTGTGTGACATCAATCGACGACGCGGCAGCGAGTAGGTTTCCTTTCAATTGATTGATTCCAGGGCCGGTCAGAGAAAGTTGCGAAGGGGTGCGACGATTCAACACGAACCCTGATGACGTCAACGAAGCAACAGCAAGATCGAAAGATTTTTCAAGATCACCTCTGAATACGATGGACCGCGAATAATCGCCGGTCAGAAACTTCCAGAATCCATCGGAAGAGTCATCTTCAAACTGACCAACATATGACATTGTCTCGTTGGCTGGCTTCAAAGCACTGGATTGCGAGTATGTGTCGGCAGCAATCACGAGTTTCGCGATGAACTTAGTGAATCGTTCCTCTAACTGTCGACAGCGTCCCAAGTACCACAAACCAATGACCACAACGGGACCAATTGCAATAAGTGCTCCAGCACAAAACGAAAGCAATACCAGTGCCGGGATCAACATTGCCGCTTCAATACCGAGGATCCGTAGCTTCGCTTGAACATTCAGCGTTCCAGGTTCAATTTGAAAATCGATCTGCCGAACCGGGCTCAACGCACGATTCATCACCTTGTTCCACCAAGGACCATCCAGTTTGAGACGTGATGGTGTTCGTTCCGCAACGACAAATCCATTTCTCTCCAGCGTTTGGACCGCAAACTCGAAGAAGGATTCGACGTCACTCTCGCACGGAAACAGCTGAGAATAATTCCCCCATAACGGCAAAGGACGCGACTTCGGGACAATTCGCGATATCGAATCGAACCGGTTTGGCTCAATGTCCGAATTAAGAATTTTCGCTGAGTCTTGCTTCGGCCGCTCGTTTTCACCCGTTACCACGGTCGGTGCCGGAACCGCTGTCGGACGTTGTACGTGCGCCAGCCAGTTCGAAAGTAATTCCGCTACCTTTTTTGCCGACTGATACCGATCGTTGGCGTTTTTCTTTAATAGTTTGGTGACTATCGCTTCCAGCCATTCCGGAATATCGGGGTTCAACTCCCGGATTGGCCGAGGCGTTTCCTCACAGATTCGTTTGAGCAGCCCCATCGTCGTCGTGGCTCGAAACGGTGGACGCCCAGTACAAAGCGTGTAAAGCACGCTTCCCAAACTAAAAAGATCAGATCGAACATCAATCGATTCGCCGTTCGCTTGTTCTGGTGCCATGAATTGCGGCGTTCCAGCGACAACTCCGGTCTGAGTCATCCCGACATCATCAACGGCCCTGGCCAGACCAAAGTCGGTGATCTTGACCCGTTCAACTCCGTTCTCCAGTAGGATATTCGCAGGTTTAATATCACGATGAACAAGACCCTGAGCATGAGCCGCGGCCAGGCCCGACGCCGTTTGCATGCCGATTCGAAGGATCTCAGGTACCGAAAACGAACCCGTGGCGACCAGCCGTTCCTGAAGCGTCTTGCCGCTGACGAACTGCATGACGAGAAATGGAGGCTCCTGATTCTCCTCAACGGCATAGATCGCCACGACATGATCATGACTGACCGCCGCTGCGGCGCGTGCCTCACGCACAAATCGCTTGCGAGCCACAGGGCTGGATGCCAGATGAGCCGCCATCACCTTGATTGCGACGATCCGCCGCAATGACGGATCGTAAGCCTTCAGGACAAGCCCCATTCCTCCCCGCCCAACGACATCCAGGATTTCATAAGTACCGAGTCGCCCAAGTGAATCTGGCTGATCCGTCGGCTGTAGAAAGTCGAGCTCCGTCGACGAGAGTGGCCGCCCTTCCGTAACGCCCATTTCGCCAACGGCTGTCCCGGGCAATCGATTTTTTTCGTGGTCAATCAAATCCCTCAGCTCTGAAGATGCCTCACCCCGATTTGCATCGAGTTCAGCAAGTTGTCTGGCGGCACCTTCCCAAGACTCCTGGCCCGCAACCAGCCTTTCGATCGACTTTTGACATGCCGGACAGTCGTTGACATGCAGCTCGATCTGCTCGCCAGACCAAGTTGAATCATGGGATTCCGTTCCGTCGAGGAAGTGACGCAATAACGAAACGTCTGGACAACCGATTGATTCGTTCATGATATTGATCTCAATAGGCTTGTGCAGCCTGCAAACCGGTTCACCCGGGTACTCGTCTGATGAAAATCGTTCAGTCGCTGGCCCGAACAAGTTCTTTCAGTCTGGCCATCACTCGGCTTTTTGCGAGGTACACAGCGGCAACGGACATCCCCAATTCTGCCGCAACATCCTTACCGCTCAGGCCATAAACCGTTGTCTGCCAGAACGCGAGCCACGTGGATTCCTGAACTTCGCCACGAACTCGTTCGGCTGCCCATTCGAAAATACGCTTTTGATGTTCCTGATCCCATAACGCTGACTGTTCGCTTTCCAGTGCAGGTATTTCTTCGAACTGTTTCGCGATCGATGAATCCCCCGTTCCCGTAACGGATGAACGTTGTTTTGAAAACCAGTCTTTCAATTCATTGCGAACAATCGTGAACAGCCAACCACGAAATGATCCACGAAGTGGGTCGTAGTCCAGTCGTCCAATCGTCCGGGAGACAATCCTGAGAACATCTTGAGTCACATCAATCGCATCGGCGTCCTGTAATCCTTGTTTCCGAGCAAACCCATAAACCAAAGGCGAATAAATTTCGACGAATTCCCCCCACGCAGATTCATCCTGCGCGTCTCGTATTCGGAGCAGCAAACTGGATCGAGTGACGTGAAATTCCGTCATCAAATACCGCCTCTTCCTGCAAGTACCCCGCGAAAGTGAAAAGCTATCACGAAATCGGAATGAATTCGAAATTTCTCTGATTGCCGATCAAGCATTGGTCAACCCGTTCCGGGTGACAAAACCAGAAAAGAAAATGCCGCAAAAAGGGATTTGCATCCCGCGTCAAATTTGGCCCATCATGGCAGATAGCGTCGTACTGCCAAGGAACAGCCGGTAAGGGTTTCCCGGTAGTTCCTTGAAATCCCAGCGTTGGTAGAACGTCTTCGCACGATCGTTGACACAGTCAATAATCACAGCCACGAACGAAAAAGTCTTCCCCGCTTCATAACAATCGCACAGAGCTTGAGCCAACAGTTGATCGCCCAGTTTCTGACCTTGATACTCATGATTTACTCCCAGCCACGCGATTACCGCAACGGGAAGAGCCCGACGAGGAAGCTTTCGAATGAGTTCTTCCGGAAGGTCACTGAAATCGACTTGCCCAGTGGCCAGTGTATAGAATCCGGCGATCACATCGCTGTGATCCATTAGTACTTTTGTGGCAGAAAGTCGTTTGTCCTGATGTTGCAGTGCTTTTGTCCGGAGCCAGTCGTTCACATCTGTCTGACCGCAATCGAATTTTCGACGCGGCTGGCTCTGGTGAATTGGAACAAGCTGGAATCCCGGTGGAAAGGCAACTCCACTCACTGGTTCCCTCGCATTAAAGCTCCAAGCCGCTTTTGAGCCGGTGTCAACTTAACGGGCGAGTTAAGCGCCTGCCAGAACGCAAGCTGTTCATCAGGACTCAAAAGAATTGTCCGATCCGCTGCACTCGAGACTTCCCGCCGTGCTTGCGCAACCGTCACGGTCCGAACATAATCGCTGATGCTGATCCGCCGTAACTCAGCAGCGGCAACAAGCGCCTGCTTGCTTTCTGAATCCAGTCGGACCATCAGCGAACTGGTCTTGGAAGTCGGATTTGCCATGCGAAGTCTCCTTGTCCATTATTGTATTACACTTTGCAATACACGCAAGCTGACATCGTTTCGCCAATTCGAAATTGAAGGTAACGAATTTCGCCGAGCGGAGTCATTCGTCATATTCCCGGTTTCGTCGGCCTCTTGGCATGTCCGACATTGATTCTTTTCGCTTTTTCCCGGTCACGATCCAGTAATCGTTGTGTTCGGCCACTTCGACGTCGGCGTACCAAAGCGGCATTCGCTCGACGAACCAGTTTGGTGTTTTGGTGACAATCAGAACTTTGGCTTTCGGCTTCAGTGCTCGATGAGCCGTATCCAGGAACAGGTCGGCAATCGCGTAGTTCGAAAAATAGGGAGGATTGGCCAGTGCGAGATCGAACTCGTCCGATGCGGGAGATAGTCCTTCGGCGTCGAGAGCGTACGTGATACCAGGGGCTTCGTTCTTCGCAATTCCACGTTCAAGCGACTGGATCGCCCGGGCATTGGAATCAACCGCGTGGACAGCTACGTTCTCGGCAGCAAAAGCCGAAGCGAGAGTCACGGTTCCGGCACCGCTCCCCAGATCCAGGATCTTCATGCCCGGTTTGACATCCATCGTATTCATCAAGGCCCGGGCACCGGGATCGATGTGCCGGTGACTGAAAACACCAGGCCTGCTGTAGGCATAGATCAATCTTCCGCGATCACGAAACGCGAACTCGCAATCGAAATCTCGGACTTTTTTCAGTGGTTTGACCTTCGTCGCGAAGTATAACGTCCCCTGCTTGCGGATAGGACGTCGAGTCACCTTCGGAAACAATTCACGTAACTCATTGTGAATCCACTGATCCTCATCGTTGTCTGTCGAGACAACCATCCGGCCCCCTTCGACGAGCCGCATCTGTCCTTGCTGCATCAAGTCCCGAGTCAGTTCGGCCTCACCACCCTTTTTAAAGGCGAACGCGACCACGTCGGCTTCGTGGTCAGGAAGATCCGGCTGACAAAACAGGTTCAGATTACTCGGCGGCGGCCCGTCTTCACTGATCCGAAAATCGCTTTGAAGCTTGTGAAAGATGTCCAGGAACCAGCAATCAACGACGGCACCGGGATTTTCAGAGGCAAACGCGACCGCGAATTGCCCTCGGCCAGCCGAGGTACAAATCACACGATCACCCTTCAGTTCCGGCAATGCGTCAATCAAGAGTTTTTCTTGGGGACGAATGAAAAATGAATGGGGGATCTCTTCTTCGACTTTTTTGTTTCGACGTGTCACGCGAGGCTCTGTTTGGGATGTCTGTGGAATAAACGGAACGAAACGCAAGGCGTTTGCGCCTTACAGCACCCGACAAAGGTAACACTTCAGATAGTCGGTTTCGAGGCAGTGGACCGATGAAGGGTGATCGGCGGATGGCCCACGGACTTCCAGCAGTTGCAGACGGCGATTCGCGTGCAGCGCCGCCTGACCCAGCATATCGGCAAACATCTCGTGCGTGATCTGCCCCGAACAACTGCAGGTGACGAAGTATCCGCCGGGCGTAATCAGTTCCATCGCGAACCGATTCAAGCTGTAATAACCGCGAAGTGCCGCGTCGATACCCTGACGGTTCCTCGCAAGTTTGGGCGGGTCCAACACGATCGTATCGAATTGTTCCCCGCGCTCCTCGAATTCTTCCAGTGCCTTAAATGCGTCCTGTTTGATCGTCGTCAGTCGATTGGCGACCCCATTCAACTCGGCATTCGAACGAGCTTGAGCCAGCGCCGATTCCGAGGCGTCAACCGCGACAACCTCAGCCGCGCTACCATTGACGAGACAATTCAAACCGAATCCGCCTGTGTAACAACAGACATCGAGCACACGTTTTCCGCAGACAAAATCCGCAGTGCGACGTCGATTATCACGCTGATCGAGAAAGAACCCGGTCTTTTGTCCCTCGGCAACGTCGATTCCGTAACGGACACCGTGTTCTTCAATGAACATTGGTCGCGGCGGGGCCTCGCCCCATAAAAGCCCGTCGGCCAGTTCCAGCCCTTCTGCCGCCCGAATCCCTTTTTCCGTCCGTAGCCAGATTCCCTTGGGTTGCAATGCCTCGCGCAGCCCTTCCAGCAGAATCTCTTTTCGTTGTGCAAGGGCAAAACTGGTTAATTGCACCAGCAAAAAATCTCCATACCGATCAACAGTCAAACCAGATAACCCGTCCGCTTCGCTATAGATCTGCCGACAGGCGACGGTTGGTCCTTGCTGTGGATACAGAACCGATCGAAGCGCGACCGCTTCATTGATCCTCTGTTTCCAGAATTCATCCGTCAGCGGGACGGATTCGTCCCACGAATAGAGCCTGACACCAATCTTGCTGGCCGGATTGATCAAACCCCAGGCGATGAACTGCCCGTCATACGCATGGAGCGAGACCGCGTCTCCGGGGGCGGGCGAACCTTCAACCCGATCGACCGCTCCCTGAAAAACCCACGGGTGACGGCTGAAAAATGGAAGTGCTTTACGAGGCTTGAGCACGACTCGCGAAACGGAGTCGAATTGTTTGGCGGGCATTGAATCAGGTTTCAGTGGAGAAGTCAGGTCGCGTTTGTTTCTATTTACTATACAGAAAAAACAACGCTTCGGCGCGGGCGACGTTCATCAATATTAACTGGTGGTACGGTGTCGCCCGACGCCTCCCTCCACAACAGGAAACCGTTTGCGATATACTCGGCGGTATTCGACAGATGTGTGGACCCCGGGTCGGTTCGTCGCACGATCTGTCTGGAGGCCCGTCATGGCAAGTCCGTTTCCTGGTATGGATCCGTATCTCGAACGCTTTTGGCGTGACGTGCATGCGCGGCTGATCATTTACGCGGCTGATCAACTGCAAGGGAAATTGCCGAGCGATTTGCGGGCTCGCGTCGAGGAGCGTGTTGTCGTCGAACCGGGCGATGGCGACTTTCGTAGCGTGTACCCAGATATTCGTATCGTGCAGCGCGGGCATGGTCCGTCGCATGCCACGGCAACTGACACCAGTGCCGCCACGCTGGAGCCGATCACGCTACGACTTGATGACGAGCCGATGACAGAGACCTTCATCGAGATTATTGATGTTGGCTCAGGAAAACAGGTGGTCTCGGTGATCGAGGTGGTCAGTCTGGCCAACAAGTTGCCTGGAGACAGTCAGGAGAAGTATCGGCGAAAGCGGGATGAGTTGCGATCGGGGGGTGTGAGCCTCGTGGAAATCGACTTGCTACGATCTGGACAGCGCCAGTTCGGCGTCCCTCGCGACCGCGTCCCTATGTCGCACCGCACGACCTATCAGGTGTGCGTCCGCCGAGGCTGGGAACCGTCCGCCGTTCAGATCTATCCTGTTCCACTTCGTCGGCGGTTGCCAGTGATAGACGTCCCATTGAGACAGAATGAAGCCGCTGTGCCGCTGGATCTGCAGGTCTTGATCGAACTTTGTTACCGCAACGGTGGCTACGATGACGACATCGATTACCACGACCATCCCGACCCGCCGCTCGATGGCGATGACGAATTATGGGCAGACGAACTGCTTCGAAGCCAGGGACGAAAGTGAAATTGCGAAGATAATCGCAAGCCTCTGCAATCACAGACTTTCGCCGTAAAAATCAGCGTCGAGACGATGTGAACAAGTGCCCTAAATGAGTTCAGTTCGAATTGGCAGCGGTCTGAATTGCATTTGCCAGATCGGTGAATGTGAATGGTTGAGCCATCGCCGCTTCGTCCGACATGCCAACATACGGCATCCAAAAAATATTGTCTGAACCCGACGAAAGATCGAAACATAGCATTTCACCACCACCGTCTGAACCGAATGGAAACCAGCGATCACTCAGGTACAGAGCCATCTCATAGCCATTCCATTGCTCTTGGATCGACTCCCGATTCCAGATGATGACGTAACCAAGCTCGTCTCCAAGATCGCCTTCCCAGCCATCGTGCGAATCGATGAACTTGACAAACGAAGGCGGCAGCTTATCCCGCAACACGGAGTATCGATCTGACATCTGCAGTTCTCCATTCCAAACTTGACATGATATTTGAGTAATTCGAGAAAACTGGAACGAGGGGCTCCGGACATTATCGTCGAGTTGTTGAATCATCTGCATCTCACACGATTCAATTGCCCGCACACTTTCTGCATCCTGGTGATGAATTCCAAGGATCGTTTTCCAGAAGGGGGAATCGGTCGTATCATCAACGGTGGGATCAATACCGGCGGTGGGATGATGTACATCTCGTCCGACGAGTTAACGCATAACCCTCATCTTCAAACCTCGCTACAATACTTGCTCGGGCTTGCGTTCGGCCTGGTGAATGTCGAAGCATACGGATATCACCCAAATCCAATGCTTCGAACATGTCCGGTAACCCTGCACTTCTGCGGCGCGGGTTCGATCCGAGCAGCCCGTTCACAATCTTGATCCCGGAAGATCGACGCGCCTTGGCAATGAATGATCGAGTCTTTCCGAACACCACGGCCATCCTGGACCGATTTCTCCATCGAGCCGAACTGGTGCAAATCACCGGCAAAAGTTATCGCTTGGAGAAACCCGAAAAAAGTTCAAAAAGTACCAAAGCGCCCACCGGGTCCCCAGCCGAAGAATAACTGGTCAAACGGAACCATTAAAGACAGAAACTGGTAAATGGTATCGTTTGAAGCGCCAACTGACAGACGGAAAAGTGTTGATCTATTTAAAGTTTCCCGTCCCCGTTCAACTCACGGGGGTCGGCATTCATTCAGAGCACAGCGGGCTGGACCATGCGGTACGAAGAATGCAATTGGAAACGAACGACCCGGGTTCGCGACAGCTTGTCGTCGAAAGTCGCCTGAAATCGATTGACGAGACGGTGACGTTTCCCGCCGCCTCCGCGACGCGATGGATGCTCACCCTGACCGCAGGCCCAGCCGGATACTGGTCATTCGAGGCTTACGGTTCTTCGACGGCCATGAAGAGGTCTGTCCGCACATGGTTCCCTATCAAGATCCGCCAGCGATCACTCAGGCAGCGGGCTCGGAATAGAGGGCTTACACGAATCTAATAGACGAGGACAAGCAT
The DNA here is from genome assembly GCA_903904835.1 of uncultured Schlesneria sp. Lineage (GTDB taxonomy): Bacteria > Planctomycetota > Planctomycetia > Planctomycetales > Planctomycetaceae > Schlesneria. Next base: position 10,809 of record CAIVEI010000123.1, read on the forward strand.
TGGGACATCTCTCATGAATCGATGACACATCGGCACTGACGATCAAAGCATCGCCTGGTGACGTTGGGCAGCCTCAGGGGCGAAATGAGGTTCGAGTCCGTGTTATTTGGCTGTGGCCTCTTACTATATCTCTGAGCCGAAGAGGGGGCCTTGAACGACAGAGGTTTGCAAAGCTTCCCTTTTCTTCCGTCGGCGTGATTTTCAACAGGATTGGATCTGGGATTCGATTTGAGGAAGTCCTCGCTGATTTTACCTATCTTGAGCGTGAGATTTTTTTACAAGCACTTCGTTACACTGTATGGCGCTTAGAAGATAAAATCATGGAATCGGATTGGCGAACGAATGAAAGTCCGCATCAACATGAATCGTTCGCCGCGGCTGGTCGAATTCTTAAATGATGGACAAATTCGGGAGTTTCAGTGGCAACACCGTTAAACCGGATCATTATCTTTGTCGCCGACGTCGAAAAATGTGCCGCGTTCTATTGCGATGCATTTGGCTTCGTGGCTCTACCGGGCAATGAATCGCCTTCGGAATGGATTGAACTGGATACCGGCAGCTGTCGCCTCGCGTTCCATAAGTCCCGAGGTCAACGAGGTCCAAGTCGATTGCCCACGGGCGGCCCCCACCATGCACACAAGATCGTCTTTCACGCCGACGATGTGGCTGCTGAGCGGGCCAAACTAGTGTCCAAGGGAGTTTCAATGGGCAAGGTCCGTCTTTTTGGATCGATTGCGCTGTGCGACGGCCACGATCCAGAAGGGCACGTGTTTCAATTGTCGAATCGACCTTAAACTCTGTGGAAACATCTCTTTCGCGGGTATTAAAGCGAGAACGTCGTGGATCCTGCCCTTTTTAGGAACGGGTAAAGGATTCGGGCCGCGAGTTTTCGGTAGATTTTTTCTAACGCGAATATAGGAAACACGTCATACCTGTGGCTGCGTCAGCGAGAAGCAAACCGCGTATGTTCCCAGCGACCCGTGACAATGTTCGATTCAACAAAACCATCGTGGCAGAATCATGTCTGCGATCTCCTCGCGAAAAATCCGCTTATAAGCACCTTCCAAACGTTAAGAAACCATTTTCCTTTTCCTGTTGACTTGCGACAAGAATATTTCTATTTCTCTTGTTGTTCTTTTTTTATGCTCTACATTCTCGAGACTCTTTGTGACCATTTTAATCGAGGCGTTTTGTTGATGTGCTCGCCTGGGGATACGGAAACCAGAATCTGACGACGACAATTGATCTTTGACATTTCGGAAAACAATTTTAAGCGGACCGACCGAAACGGCTCTTCACAGGCACGGGCTAGTTCGTACGGGTTCGTTGCTTAACTTTAGATCGCCGTCGAGTCTTAGCGTGGTTGGGAGAGACTCACGCAATAGACTGCATTTTTTGTACTTTTGTGATCCTTCAGATGATTTCAGTTTCTGCGAACTGAAGATGAAGACCAGTCAGTAGAGTAGGGGAGGAGCGATAGCCGCCTCCCCCCTCTTCAAACCGGACTGGCAGATTTCCCGCATCCGGCTTACCCAACAATACATTTCACCGAGACGCATGCACAGGTGGAACCTTCGGATTGAAGAACCGCAAGCC
>CAIVEI010000124.1 GCA_903904835.1 uncultured Schlesneria sp.
GAAATCGACGCAACATTATCACGCAATCTCATTTATTGGCTACCCCTGCGAGTTCACGAAAATACGTAGATCCAATTATATCAATGAGTTCCGTCATCGAGGCGAACTGGACATTCAGCGAAAACGAGGGTAAAGACAAGGGCTGAAGCCCATGCTACGGGTTGTGGCTCACCATTCTCAACTTATAAAAACTGACAGCCTCGGAGCGATGATGGCTACTTTGGCTTGAGGTCGAACCTGCCTGGACTCTTCACTTTGCGTCTCTGCGCCTTCGCGTCTTTGCGTTAAGTTCGAATTGAATTTGCCTGATTTTGTAGGAAACCCAATCTCGAAACACCAAAGAGCGCAACTTCAAAACTTGCGCGTCGGGCTAACGAATAATCCGGGTTCGAAGCATGATGGACGGCCGTTACCGAAGAAAGCGGTCTCGTTCGCACGTTGAAGGAGTCGGGTGCGAACGAGTCTTCGAAGTCCCACCAAAACATCAAAAAACTTGATCAAGTACCTTTTTTAGGCATTATTTCAGGTTTGAAGCTGGTCAAATTGATCGTCCTCATCCTTTCGATTTGTCTCATCGAACAGGGGCGAGTCTTCGAGCCCAGCAGCCGAAGCGGCTTTCTCCAACCTACTCTCTCGCCGCTTCGGCGCCGCAAGCAACGAACCGCGCGGATCAGCCCGCAAAGTGAGGCCATTGCGGGGGCGATCCGTTTTCAAGGAATTCCAAGATTCCAAAGATCAAATCTCGTTGTAATACATCACAGAACCAGAATGGCCTCGAAGATCGCCTCGAGGCCCTCTGGTTCTGTCATCAGGGGGCGAAGTGCTATCTCAACCTGCCTTCTTCCTGGCACGAATAAAAAACATTCGGCATCGATGGGGTATCCCAACCGCCGCAAGCCACGAAAACGCGGAAAAACTCGATTGACCAAACCCGCTAACCATTGAAATCATCTCTTTGAGGCAAGATGTTACGTGTTTTAAAAAACGACATAAAAATACAAGAAATCAAGGCGTGTGTCAAGGTGAGAAATGACATCGCCGACCAGCTTTGTTCCAGATTTCGTAAAACAGGTCATCCAGACCGTAAGAAGGTGACATTGACTCCAGTTTGGTATCTTGTGAGACTCGCCGCCACTGTCATTAGCCCGTCGAGTTGTGTCGATCAAGGCATGTCACCATGCGAGCTTGTTTTTCGGTATTTGTGATGCTCGCCGGCCTGACGTTCCTCGGTGGCTGTGCCGGTACACGAGCTACGATCGCAGGCTTCTTCACACCGAAGGAAGAGACTCCTGCAGAGGCCCGGCAAAGGTACGAGCAAGCGAAAGCGAAATACGATCGGGACCTGCGTGAATATGAGGCCAACCAGTCCATGAATTCCGCTTGGCAGCAAGGGTATGGATTCAATAACCCGAATTCCGACCGCATTCGCAACGGGGAAAAGCCAGTTAGTTTCTTCCCGGAAGGGCGGCGCCCCACTCCACCGATCCCGCCAAATTAGTCGGGTCATACGATGACAACGGCTTCGTCGTTTAACCCGCAGCCATCGGCGCAGGCGAATCGGCGTCCAGCCGATCTCTTCGAGCGTCGCTGAGCATTCAGTCGGCGGATGTCGCCCAGCCGTTCAAACTCCATCGCCTCTTCTTCCTCGTCACTTGTTCGAGTCCCACGATTTCCTTTTTCAAGAAGTTCTTCCATCCGTCGCTTATCGAGCGACGAAAAGTCCAACTTCAAAAGGTCACGAGCACCCTCAGGCGACAAGGGCACCTCCAGTCGAGACAGGATAGCGGCTTCGTGATTAAGTGTTGTGCTCACGACCCCGAATTTACCGATTTGGATTTCGAATCACCAGAACCATTTATTCACAAAATCTGTGGCTGGAAAAGGTCCAGGCGAGCCGAGGTGCGTAAGCCCTCGGACCGGCACAGCCAGTTTACACGCGTCGGGTGACGGGTTCAGAATAGGGGAATCAATCGCGCGTTGACCGTTTCACCTCGTTTTTCAGATTTCGCGAGACGTCGCATAACAAGGGCATAGTTGTTCGGGCGTTCGACGAAAATATTCGGGGGTGAAATCGGGTTTTTCAGCCTGAAGGGCTGACGGATATCAGCCCGGGGCAAGCTCGTCTTCGAGCGCCGCCCCGGGGATTGATTCAGACAATTCACGATCGCCCTGAAAGGGCAAAGGAAACCCGCATGTCAAAAAAAGACGCATGAAAACCGAGACCCTTTTCGTCAGAAAATGACGTCACTTCCGCACTGGGTCACCCTCATGCCGCTCCATTGCGGCGACAAGACGGGCATCGTGGGTCGGTTTACCCTTGACCCTGTTGCCTTTCACGATTGATCGCCAATGCTGGAAAATGCCTCGTTCGTCGAGTAGCAATCGAAAAGCACTTATCCACTCGACAACAGCCTGATCGACGACTTCAACGGACATGCCGAGTCCGTTTTTTTTCCAAAGGACGAGTGGCGACGACCCAGTATTCGTAAATCACTTGTGGCACGATCACGCATTCATGGCCGCGTTCGTCGAGCAATTCAACGGCGTCGACAGCCTCTTGATGCATCACATGCGACTTGTCCGCGATCCTGAGCAAAACATTCGTGTCAAGGAGAATCCTCATTCACCGCATCCGGCGTAGATCGATTCGCGGCTGTCGTCCATTTTCCCATTCGACGCACTGTGAAGAGCGATGATGCCTCGCAGCTTTGCCACGAACTCTTCGTGCGACTGAGTCCGCACGTTTTTCGTCAGCTGGTCCGACACTTCGTCGGTGAGGATTTCCCTCACGTATGTTTCGATGTCTTTACCCACTAAAGCAGCGCGCTCCCGCAAAGCGGACTCAAGCTCGATCGGAAGAGTGATAGTCATGAGGCAACTCCCTGAACAGAACTGCCAAAATTGTATCACGAGAACCATGTTCTGCGAGGTCTCCTGTCGCCCAAATCGTTGTGCGAAGGTCTCCCGGCCTCGCACGAGTGATTGACCGAAGGTCTCCTCTTCGTCTTTCTTGCTTTTGAACGCAGCCCACTTGACGAAACCGAAAAGAAATCAAAAAGAAATTAAGAGAAGACTTCGGCCGGCCCCATGTGCGAGGTCATGAGACCTTCGCACATCAATCGAGTCCAGGCGAGCCGCTTCGGCCCGCTCTCGGGTTTTTCTTTGCTTGTCTACTCTCTACTCTCTCACAACTACTGTCTGCCGCTTTGGCCCCGCTTCGGCCCTCGCCCACTCTCTGGCTCTTTCGAGAGATCATGAATCTCGACCTCAAACCGCCGAACGGAATCAGATGTGATTGTATTCTCACCTAACGTTGCTGCGATCCGAGTCCCAGGATTTCTTTTCTCAGGAAGTTCTTTCCATCCGTCGCTGGACGATCGACGAAAAGTTCAACTTCAAAAGGTCACGAGCGACTTCTCGGGCGAATGACGCTTCCTATCGTGAGCGGGTAACAGCTTGGTTGTGAAGTGTTATGAAAATGACCTGAATTAACCGATTTGAAACTGAATCACCAGGAAAAATCTATTCACAAATTCCATCGGTTTGGCATGGATCCCGTAAGCATTGCTTCGAAACGTGTTCGTCGTCGTGCCGTCAACGCACCGCATTTTTTTTTGTGTTGCGTAGGGCAATACGACACGTTGGGTTCTGATTCGTTTTCAAGCGTTGACGCGGTTTCGTCGTGGAGAATCTCTGCATTCGTCTTCGCGAGATGTCGCCTGAGCAGCGCTGTTTGTTATAACTCATCTGTACAGTTCACGATTGTGAGAGACGCGATGCAAGACACAAATGAGACTATAGATGCCGATGAACCTTCGGAACCGTCCCACGATCGTCCGCAGACTGCGGAGATTTCGGCTCGCGAGGGGCAGTGGTTTGTTACGTGGTTTAAAAGCGCAAGGGCCAATGTCGTTGTTGTTACCCTGTATGTCATCTCGGTGGCTGCTTTGTTGACTGCGTCAGCGGCGTGTTTCAATTCAGGCAAATACAATGCGTCCGTTCTCCTTATGGTATTCGTTATTCCGCTTGTTCCTTTCCTACCGTTCAATCTGATTCCGTGGCTTCGCCGACGTGCAGAACGAATTGCTCGAACCGAAGGTGATGCCGCCAGGGGATACTTCACTACAGCGCCGCGCGACGACGACACGTTTGGATTATTTTCAAAAGGTTATGAGGAGTTTTTAAAATGGCTTGTTGAGACCAGGCGACCGCTTTTGTACCTAACGGGTGTTTCAGGGGCAGGTAAGTCGTCGCTTATTGGAGCTTATCTGCGACCACAGCTTTCCAAAGGTTCACCCGATTCGGATACTGGCGTAATCGTGTTACGGAATTACGTCGACTCGCTGTCCGAATTGAAGAACGAGTTATTACGTTTTTGGAAGAAGCGACCTGATGATTACGAGAACCTTACCGCATTTGAGGCGCTTCAACGAGCCGCACGTCAGATGCAGTGTAAGAAGTTGCTCATCGTGTTCGATCAATTCGAGGAATTATTTCTTTTGACCGAGGTGGCACGGGATTTCAAGTCGTCAACGCGTGATCTCGAAGAAGTTGACCTGGCAACGGTCATTTCCGGTCCAGTCATAGAAATCAAAGACTTTTTAGACAATGTCGTGACCACCACCTTATCCGGTGTCACTGTATTGTTGTCATATCGGGATGATCACCACCGTTTGATATCTGAATTGAAATTACCTGCTCGCGAAGAACGCGTGAATTGGATGGTGCTCGATCCGCTCGACTTTTCAACCGCAAAGAAATTTCTGAATTCGTGCCCGGGTCTCCAGATCCCGCCAGAAAGGATGCTACTTGTGTTACGCGAGGCTGCGAGTCAAGAAGGCAGCCAGTTGGTTATGCGGCCAATTGTCGCAAATCTAATGGGTACGATACTTCAAAAGATGTCTGACCATCCCACCCTTTGGAAACAAAAGAACGAATTGTTACAGCATTACGTAAGGAACACGATCCGTGGCCGTGGCGAATCACAGGAAGACCGTTCGGCGATCCTCCGATCACTCGTGTCTGCCTTTCACACGTCGCGTCCCTGTTCAACGAGCCAACTATCGGACGAGACCCGTTTGAAGCCGACTGCCATCGGTTCTCATTTGTCGGAACTTACCCATTTCGGTTTGGTAAGATGTCTCAATCCCTCGGAACCCGATCGAAATCGAATTTGGCAAATCCCGCATGATTTCCTCGCAAATCTTATCGAGCGTGTGCTCGATGGAATGCGCGGGTCGTTTTGGCGGATGGCCCGTCCGTTTATTGCTCCGGTGGCATTTTCGGCCGCCGTTATCGCGTCTTTTCTCTCGTTTCATTTTCGCAACACACAGCTAGAAAACATGCGGCATGTCGCCGAACAATGTCTCGCAATTGAAGGCTCGCCTTTGCCGAGTAGGGCGGAAGTTCGCAAGTGGGATCAGCTTTCTACACTTTCAGATGACGCCAGACTCCATGCGCTCGTGTTTGGGCTGAGAAACCAACCCGCAAATATCAAGCGCCGCGCCGATTGGGTCACTCATGCCGTTTTTGGATTTGATCCAGACGGTTCATTGCGGCGCTCGTTTGTCGGTTCTGCGGTAGATGAGTTACTTGGGGCCGAGCAAACCTCGTACGATACCGTTGACGCTACCTTAAACGTTATCGAATGGCTCTCCTCACGCACACCCACAAAACCTGGCGAAAAACAAAAAACAGCGACCATTTGCAAAGCAATTAAACGATCGATCGATGCGGTTGCGCCGAGCCCTTCAAAATCAAGGCGAATCTACGAATTAGGCTACATCATATCTAACCTTGGGGATAACATAAGCGTTGCAGATTCTGAGGTGCTTGCATCGGCAATATCAAAACATATGACGGCGATACAGACGAGCGAGTATGAATCTTCTTTGATAAGCGAGCAAACTGCGGCGCTCGGGTTTGCCCTGAGTAGTATTCGTCAGGCGTTCTCTCCAAAATACAAAATAACAGCCTCCGAGCTACTTACCCGTCGCATTGAGCGTGAACAAGCATTTTTCAATCTAACGTTGCAAGAAGTCGATACTACAGATTCTACTCGCCTTTATAAGCAGCATCCCGAGTTGTTGCGCCAACATCTTAGTTATACCGTGTTGTACAAGTTGTGCACTTCGTTGGAAAGATGTACGGAATCCCTCCCTTCGAAAGAAGTTGCACCCTATTCGTTGCGGATTACTCGTCGATTGTTTGAGGAGAAAGATTTTGTGGCAATTCTGGCGCTTGCAGAATGCGTTAAGGCATTGGCAATGCGAATAGACGCTGAAGCTGCGGCGAGCGTTTTAGACACATTGAAACACGGAATATTGATCGATCGTAAATTTGAGAGCTTCCTACCTCACGCGATTCTCCTAGCGAGTTATGGTTCGCTTTATCAACAAAGCGACATCGCCGAGATCTCAGAGGCTTTTTTAAAATATTTTATAGAACAAACCGATCCTGAGTTGTGTACGATTCTCGTGAATTGTATCGAGGTATTCCACGAGCGGCTGGGTGCCGAGTTTCTACAAAGAATCAGTCGGGCACTCTTGAGTAAAATGGAGGGTCAAAATAGCGAATACATTGCACTGTTAGCCGCAAGCGTTATGAGGATGATCGAGGAAGACCAGAGAATCGATTCAAAAGTCATTGAATCGATCTGGAGTAAGATTATCGTACAAATGGCGGGCGAAATTCGAAACGAGTCATTTGTTAAGTTAGTCAAAGTATTGGTTCGTTTTCCAGGCGTGAGTCGAAAAAGTGAGGTTCAGAGTGTTCTTCACAGTGTTTCTCAACGGGTTTGTGCTGCGGGCGATTCGGGCGATGTAAAAACGCTCGTTTCATCTCTGAAGGACATTTGGTTTGTTTACGAACCGACAGATGCGGAGGCCTTGGTCTTACACATTATAAAACGAATTATGAGGGAGAAAAGAGAGCAAGATCTTCTGGAGTTGTCAGAAGCGGTACGGGTCCTTCTTGAAACTTGTCCCCAGATAGACGCGGATCGCCTCCAATTGATCCTGTGGAGATCAAGATTAAGCGATGAAGTGGGCGACGAGGCTGAGAGCCCTGATAAGCCTTTTTCTGTTTCAAATTCGCTTTTGTACACAAAGAGAATTGCTTACGCGTTAAGTTGTTTTGGTGGTCGGTGCGATCGTAATGTAGCAGTTCAATGCGCCGAGCTAATACGTGGGAAAATGTCGATGATGACCGACGCAGAGACATATGCCGAGTCGGTTCGCGCTTGGCTAAGGCTTGAGCCGATTGTATTCAAAGACGAGGTAGTGTCGTTAAGGATTAAGGCTTGTTTAGACATTGTGGACCGCCCCATCGGCGTGTTATCCCTACAAGATGTATTATCGCATTTGGAAAAGATTAAAGACGCTGGAATTCCGGAGATGGAAGGGGACGTTTGGCGGCTTGTTGAATGGATCTGTGCGCATGATGCCGACCAAAGCCTGCAAACGATCATGAAAGCGTACCGGCCTTCAAAAGTGTTAACGATTACCGGTAATTGAGAGCGTGTGCGACACTTTTTTGTGTCGGTGATCGTAATCGTGACGTTTTTCGCTTGGTTTCGTTCATATTCGTCGTTTCCCGCAACGGCTCACACTTAATCTCTTAAATATTCTCTCTGGCGACCTCGCGGACACTTGCCGTTATGCGAGCGAGACGAAGGTGTAATGCGACGGTTGTCGGAAGACTTGTTTGGATACTAATGTCTTCCTAGTGACTTACGTCGGTCTATGTCTTTGTTTTATGGGCACGAGCACAATCGAAGTTGCCGTCGGAGTGCGACTTAAAGCTAAAAAACAACGCCAGCAACGACGAACACGCTGTGGCGTTTCGCAAGCGAATCTTCGAACAGAACGGCTTTCTCGACGTTGCTGTTCCCTACTCACGTGAAACTCGGATTTGAGCCGGGTCTTCGTCCCTTTGGGACGCCCGATAATAGCCCACCCTTTCAAGGGTGGGTCAGTGGCCGGTCAGCAGGTCAAGTCCCGAAAGGGACGACAGATTATCAAGAGATACGACAAATGTTGTTGAGATGATAGTCGTTGGAAAAATGTCTTTCGCCCCTTAGGGGGCTTTACTTCCGATTCTACGTTGAATCCGACCGATAAATCGGTGGGCTATTATCGGGTGTCCCAAAGGGACAAAGAGCAAGAACCTGCGATGTCGCTGAAGCATGTCGTGGCGATTTGCTATTCGCAAAAAATGCTTTGCGCGTTGCCCCTTCAGGGTACCCCATATTTTTTGTGGTCGTGTCCCAGGGCGGCGCTCGAAGACGAGCTTGCCACTGGGCTGGTATCTGCTGCCCATTCAGGGCAAAAAGACCTTCTGCGGTGACGTTGATGGAACGTTTGGGGACGGGTTCAAGCTCTCCTCCGACCTTGCGTCGGTGGAAGCCATGACTGGTGAGCTACACGCCATCGCCATTGTTTTTTCCAAGCTCTCCACTGACCTTGTGTCAGTGGAAGCAGCGATTGGACGGCTATTGGATTGATAAAACGGGTGGTTCCTGTGGAGGTTTTGGGTAATCAGTCGTGCTCCCACCGACGCGAGGTCGGAGGAGAGCAAGAGATTTCTCTTGAGTTTTCTCGTCGTAGCAGGCCAGTCGCTGCTTCCACCGACACGAGGTCGATGGAGAGCTAGGACAAAGGCCCGTTAACCACCGCCGCGGGGGCGGTGGGGTGGGTTTAGCCTATTACTTTTGCTGCGATTCGGACTCTAACCAATCAATTCCGCGATCGGTTTTCCGTGGTCGACGATGGGGGTTGGTCGGCCGTTGAAGTCTCGGATCAGGGTTGTTGAGGCTTCGATCCCTAAGTGATGATAGATCGTGGCGAGGAAGTCGCCGGGGCCGCAGATTCTTTCGATGACGTCTTCGCCTCGTTTGTCTGTCGCGCCGATGAATTTGCCGTGTTGGATGCCGCCGCCGGCCCAGATATTTGAAAAAGCTCGGGGCCAGTGGTCTCGACCTGGTTGCTTGGTTCCGGCGGGGGCGCTGGCGTCTCCTGCGCCGGTGCTGGCGTCGTAATTCACCTTGGGGGTGCGACCGAATTCGCCTGTGACGACCACAAGCACTCGTTTGTCGAGGCCTCGTTCGTAGATGTCTTCGATCAGGGCTGAGACTGCTTGATCATACGCGGCGGACCGGAATCGCATGGCGTCGAAGACGTGGTGATTGACGGCGTGGTCGTCCCAGTTATGGACTCGTCCGCACAGAGGGCCACTCAGGCTGGTGGTCATCACTTCGACTCCTGCTTCCACCAGGCGTCTGGACAAGAGCAGTTGCTGGCCCCAGGAATTGCGGCCGTAACGGTCGCGGGTTCGGTTGTCTTCCTTGCTGAGATCAAACGCTTCTTTGGTGGCGGGATTGGTTAGCAGCGTCATCGCCTGTGTTTCAAATTCGTCGAGGGCCGCCAGTTCCCCTTGTTGATCGAATGCTCGTTCCAGCGTGTCGAGATTGCGACGCAGGTTGGCTCGTCGACTCAGTCGTTTGACTTCGCCGGTATTCGAAAGACCAATGTTCGGTACGGAAAAACTCGGTGAGTTCGGGTCACCTGAAACGGTGAAGGGGGAATAGGCGTCGCCCAGGTAGGCGGGGCCGTTGTATTCCAGGGGTGGATTGATGCCGCAGTAAGCGGGTAACGGATTCTGACGTGGACCGCTTTGTGACCGCAGATAGTTAGCAACGGTCATCCAGTCGGGGAATTTCGGTTTCGGTTTGTCGCGGGTATCGGGATCGCCGGAGAGTAACTGCATTGAGCCAGCCGGATGTCCTCCCGCTGTCTGCTGCATGGATCTCAGTACCGTGAACTTGTCGGCGATGGCCGCCTGCATCGGCAGCAGTTCGGTGAAATGCAGGCCAGGGACCTTGGTGGGGATGGTACCAAACGGACCACGGTATTCACTCGCCGCTAAGGGCTTGGGATCGTAGGAATCGATGTGCGAACAGCCACCCGGCTGCCAGACCATGATCACGGCGGTCTTTTCACAATTCGCTTTCGTGGCATCGTTGGCATACAGCGAACTCTGTGCTCGCAACTTCGAAAGGTGCGGCAGGCTGAGTGTCGCAAAGCCCGCAAGACCGGCTTGCAGGAACGTGCGTCGATTGCCTGAGTCATTCAGAATGGGGCCAGGGCAGACGCCGCGATTCCGATCGCGCTGAGAATTTTTCATCGTGTTCGAATTATTTAAAGAAGTCATTTTTTCTCCATTGGCTTCACGCGAATGGTCATCGGCTCTGAAACCACAATGTCGACAAGATCGACGGGCTTTGCCACTTCGATCGCTTTGTTCAGTCGTTCAGTTGCCGCTGCCAGTTCTGCTTCTGCCGCTTTCTGCCTTGCCGTAACCGCCTCAATGGTCTTATCGACCTCGGCCTTGGTTTCCACGGAGGCTGCTTGTGCTTCGTCGCTCAATTTCTTGACTTCGGCGTCGAGCGATCCCTTTTCCTCCTCCGCCTTCTTCTTGGCTTCTTCGGCGGCGGTGACCGCCTGAAGATTTCGACGGTATTTCGCGACGGCACTGCCGTAAAAACCAATCACGTAGTCGCCCGGTGGTGTTTTCAAGGCTGCCGTATCGAGCACGGCGTTTGAGGTCTCCACGTTCAGCGGCATTTCAAACTGCGGCGTTTGTTCGAAGCCGGCTCCAAAGGTTCTCAATTGCATGGCAGAACCTGAGAATTCGCTGCGGCGAACCTGTACCAGCGGGATCGTCAGCTTTTCACCTGCAACGACTTCAAACACATTCGTTCCCGCAGGGGCAATCGAGATCGGGGCGAAGTCAAAACCACTCACCGAAACCGGCACGTCTGCCAGCAATCGTGTTTTGGGAATCTCGTTCCAGGCATCGGGGATCGGCCAGGCCATTGATGCGAGACGGCAGGGGTGTGTGACTGAAGTTCCGTTGATCTCGGCTCGGCCCGTGAATCTGGCGGAGGCCAGAGACCGAGGAGCATCCTGATGAGCGGTGATCAACATGATGCCCCGTGACTTTCCTGCAGGGATTTTCAAACCCTTGGCGGTCACTCCTTCCGGCAGGTCATCCATCGTCAGTTCAATCTCGCCGTCAAACCCGTCACGCCGGACGGCGACAACTTCCAGGGCCATCGTGGAACCACCTCGCAAGGCGATCGGTTTCGACAGAGCGTTGCGATCACCGTTTCGAAGTTCCATATGCAATGCCCAGGCGACCACGGCGAAGTCAGGAGCCGCCTTGCGAATCACCAGTCGGTAGACGTTGCGGGGATCTTTGCGTGTCGCGCCAAACAGGTCGGTCAGTTGCAGCCGGTGGATGCCATCCTCTTTGATTTCCAGCTTCGCCAGAAAGTCGGCGGAACCGGCATCGAAGGGAGGCCCATCGTACGCATAGCCGTTACTGGAAACCTTGACGGGGCTGGGGATGTCACTGAATTCCGCGACATCGGTCAGCTTTTCTTTACCATCCACGACGGAGACATGCTGGACGAGAGCGGCCGGATCGGTTGGTAACCCGAAACGTTCGGAGGCGATTTCAACCCACCAGACATCTCCCTTTTTCGCTTCAAACTCATAAACGTCGACATCGGCAGCGGGGAAGAAACTGCCGGCAATATTACAGGGGAGCGAGATCTTCTGGACTTGAGTCCCGTTGTTGTTCGGCTCGATCTCAGCCGTTTCTGCCTGATCGCGAAGACCTTCAGGTGGCCAGGAAAACGAACTGACCTTTTTGGTTGATGGTTGCCGGACAATCGGTTCACCAGCTGGCAATTCCATTAAGGCGAGGCGGTAGAAGTAAGCGGGGCCACCTCCATAGGTGAGTTCATGGACCTTGATGACATACTTTCCATCGTCGGGAACGGTAAAGTCCAGCACGCCGCTGGTTCTTTCGACCTTCAGATCATTCCCGGCGGCGTTGGCCACGATCAGCACGGCATCCAGTTTTGAATCGATGCCGCGTGAGGCGCAATCGACAACGATTCGCTGGCCCTTACGCGCTTCGAAGATGTAGTGATCAACGGCTCGTGCAGTCATGACAGCGTTGCAGATGGAATTCAACTTCAGTTCCATCGCATTGGCTAATGTCGTGTTGGGTTTTAAGCGAGTCACTTCGGGTAATGTCCCGACAGTAAAAGCCCGCGATGACGAAATTCCCAATCGGGTCGCGAGTCGGGCCTCATAAAGGCCGGTGGGAATCTCTGCGGGGATCGTGACGACATACTGGTTCGGTTCAACCTGTCCCGCCGCATTCCGTTTCTGTCGTGCAAAGATCCGGCGATCCGAGAAGACCAGTTCTTCGATCTCATCAATGTTTTCGCCGGTGATGGTGATTTCGACCTGGGAACCGACGGTTCCTCCCATGGGCATCGTGGTGAGCAGTCGAGGAGCAGGGAGGCAGACCGATTGAGCGAATGCCACCCGATCGGACAGGCATGTTCCGATGCAGATTGCGGCCATGAACAGAGCAACGATTTGGCGGTGGAATGTTGCCGTCTCACGTAGCGGAGGCTTCCAGCCTCCGAGGATTTCTTTTCGTAATGGAGGCTTCCAGCCTCCGCTTAAACGTTTTATCGGTGGCTGGAAGCCCCCGCTACATTCCGCATCAACGCGCGAACGATCATCCAATTCTGAACCCGTCGTGCGACGCGAATAAACCGGCTGTGGCGGGCGAAAAATATCCATCAACGTGCGCCTAATGATTGAATAAGAATTCTTTAGTATTAATGAGAGCCCAGATCAGGTCCTGATAACTTTCCTGATTCGGTTTCTGACCAGCAATGGGTTTGCCTTCTGTATCGACCTGCGATTCCGTCAGAAAATCGATGGCGGTTTTGCGTTCTTCTGAGCGTGGCTCGCGAGCGAATGCCGCCAGGTATAATTCGCTGACCTTCGCTTCGATCGGTCGGTCGTCTTTGGCCAGTCGATCGGCTCGTCCGTTGGGTGTCGCCAGTTTCGACTTGATGTCAGACGAATTTATCAGATGCAGGCTTTGAGCCAGGCTGGAGGATTGAACTCGTTCGCATTCACAGACGCTTTCACCTTCTGGACGACCAAAGACACGCAAGAAGGGGGACGACCTGTTGTAGCTGTTGTCGGGGAGTGCGATCGCTTTGGTGCCGGGTGGCAGATTTGCGAAATCGGTCTGGCTCCCCAGCATGCGGTCAACCGCGTCGAGCAGCACTTCGGCCTGCAAGCGTTTCGGGTAAAACCGTGAGTAGTTCTGGCGATCGACAAGGTTGTATTGGTTAGGAACTTCGCTCAGTTGATAGGCGTTCGATCGTGTGATGACGCGGACCAGTTCTTTCAGATCGAAGCCACTGTTAATGAAGTGTTTTTCTAACGCGGACAGCAGCACGGGATTCGTGGGGGGGTTGGTGTCGCGGATATCGTCTTCGGGTTCGATCAGTCCTCGCTGGAAGAAATGCTTCCAGTAACGATTGACGAGTGCCTTGGCGAAGAACGGATTGGTTTTGGAACCCATCCAGTCGGCCAGTCTCAGGCGGGGGTCGTCGTCAGCGGTGATGGCGGGTATGGGATCGCCAAGCGCGGCGGGAACGAGAGCCGCTCCCGTCTTGACGTTGGTGGCGACCGCGAGTCCTCGCTTGTGGAAGATCATATCTTCACCACGGGTCGATGACGGTTTTCGTCCGACCTGGCTGAAGAAGGCGGTCAAGGAGTAATAATCGTCCTGGCTCCAGCGTTCGAAAGGATGGTGATGGCACTGGGCGCATTGCATCCGCACGCCGAGAAATAGCTGAGCAACGTCTTCGATTTGCTGCTTGGGGTCTTTGACTCGCTTGTACCAGGCGACAGGGGGATTCCCGATCACGGTTCCGGTGGCGGCGAGAAGTTCCCGCACGAACTGATCGTAGGGTTTGTTGGCGAGCAGGCTGTCGCGGACCCAGGAATGGAAGGCAAAGTTGGAAACGATATCGCTCGTGTCATCCCGGCGATTTTTCAGCAAAGCGGTCCATTTCCCGGCAAAATAATCGGCGTAGTCCGAGCTTTGCAGCAGCAGATCAATCGTTTTGTCCCGTTTGTTTTCATCATTGCTGGAGTGGAACTGCTGGACCTCTTCTTCCGTCGGAAGCCGTCCTGCGATATCGAGGGTGACTCGACGAAGGAACGTAGCGTCGTCGCAGAGGGGGGAAGGGGGGACACCAATTTCCTTGAGGTTCGCGAAAACAAGTTCATCGACGAATGTTTTCGCCGGAGGGAGGCTTTCGACGGGTGCTCCTAAAGGGATCGAAACGCTGAAAACAGCGACTTTCCCCTGATAGCGAACCATAATGGCGACGTTGCCCGTGATATCGAGAACTTTGACCAGCCCGTTGCCTGAGACTTCCGCCATGGCTCGGTCATTGGATTCGTATAAGGCCAGTTCCGTGACATCGCGATCGGACCCATCGGAATAGTGTGCGATCACCGTCAACTGTTGTTCGGCATGACGCTGAATGGAACCACGATCCGGCTTCACATCGAACGAGACAAATTTCGGAGTGATTTCGGTGTCAAGGTTCGCACCTTGCCGAATCCAGTCACGCAGCAGTTCATAGCTTTTGGAACTGGGATGCAGTCGAGCTCCACCCCCGTGAGGAAGTTGGCCGGATGCCTTCAACAGCAGCAGGCTGCGATCGGGAGCGGAGGAAAACAGTCGTCGCCCGCGAGACTCTTTCACCAGGTGCTCAAAATCCTCGCGCGGTTCAAATCCCAGCAGTGAAAGTTGAAATCCATTCTGGCCGTTTCCCGCCTTGGCATGGCAGACGCCGGCATTACAGCCCGCCTTTGTCATGACCTGAACGACATCGTTCACAAAACTGACCGGTCGGTCGTCAGCACAAGCGGTCGGGGGTGCCGAGATCAGCCCAAGGCAAAAACAAAGAATCCCCGCGAACGAAGTGATCGTACTTCGCCGCAGAAAATCATCTCGGAAGTTGGTGTAAGCAATTAAACGCATCAAAGAACGCTAACATGTTGGTTCAACTCAAGTCAACTTCGGCTTTGCCCGTAACTTCCCGACATACGGAAAGCCGACTTGCAACAGTCTGCGTTCACAACCTTGCGCGACATTCACGAATCACAGTGAAGACTTTGAAACAAGGCACAGAGGACACGGAGATGGAGGAGCAGGAGAAGAGATCCGAAAGGGAGCTTTTCCTCTTTGTTCCCGGTGCACTCTGTTTTAATCTCTTCGATTGCCCGGGTATTCGCACGCAACACAGCCAATTTCAGTGAAAGAATCTGTCCGAAAGTTGTTCAGAAACGTTTCGGTCGCGCTGCGCTCAGAATTACGATGGACACCTGCAGTCATATTCTGCTGAGGATGCGGCGTGACGCAGTGGGTTAGCAGAACCTGCGCCTCAAAAAGAAGTCTGGTTGAGTTCGTTGGTTAATCGTGGGTAAAACCCCATTTCACAAACTCACAGAATCGCCATAAGTCATTAGCCGAGGCGGGGCTCGAACCCGCACGTCCTGTTACGGACACAGGATTTTAAGTCCTGTTCCAGCCTCGTTGACGTGGTATTGGGTTTATGTGGGAATGATGCTTAAACCCTTAAAAACAAGGTCAATCACGCGACTGACTCACCTGTGTTGCATTGTATTCGCATTGGTGTGATACGGCCAGTGTTTGCAGAAGAATTGCAGAAGATTCCGCGATCTCGGGCCGGTATATCCTGGATCAATACATACATCTAAATAGGGTTTCGTCAAAAGAAGTATTGTTCGCGATTCTATGCGTGCCATTCGTGTTCCAAGAAATCAGGAACGCGGCCGCATTCCGGGCGGTGCATTTCACGTTTCGCGCATCAGTGTGCCGGACCGACGCAGGTCGGGCTGACCTATGCCGCGTCCTCTCACACGCGAATTTCCATCCTCGACACCGGGTTGCGACGTCTTGTGACAAGGGTCTGGAATCTTTGTGACAGCCCCGACAGCGACGTGACCCGGACGGAACGTCGCAAGTCATGGTAATTCATGGTGATAGCCAGATTTGGACATTCTTCGAATCGGATGAATCCTTGGCCTTTCTTCTGTCGCAAGCGGCCCTCGTTGCGACACGGGGGGAAAGGTTAGAGAGACCAATCAAAATGATTGGCCTGCAAGTGGAATGCGAGCAAGTGCTCGCCCACGGACTCGTATTGAAGAGAACTCAACATGACGCATTCCATCCCGGCACTTGCCACAGAAATCCATCCGCTTGAATGGTTCATCTTGGATGAGCATGAACTTGCCCGTCACGATGATCCGGAAAAGATTCGCCTTCACGGGCAGGACATGCTCGCCAAAGGCCAGCTTCAACCGGTCGGGGCAACCCAAGATCGGCGAATGATTTTCGGACACGGGCGATGGCTTTCTGCGAAATCGGCTGCGATCAAGACACTCGAAGTCAAAATCTTCCCGGCGACGCTGTCGGAGACGCAGTTCAAGTTGATCCGTGCTTCAGAAAACCTGCACCGCAAAGAACTGACGTTTCACCGTAAATGGCAACTCGCCGTCGAGCTGATGACAGCGAATCCGACCTGGAGCCAAAAAACGCTCGCCGAACACCGTGTCGAGCGGCAGCAATCCATACAATGGCGATAACGCCAAAACCAGGGCGGTGCTCACATCGTCATCGTGAGCACCCTCCAAGCGGTGCAACAACTGCCTCGCGATGCTCGGGTCGGGAATCAAGGCGGCTTCGTCGAGCAGACGAAACAGCTCTGCTCCAGACAGCGTAGCGTCGGACAGGCGACGCAAGATCTGGTCAATTCGCTCCTGAGGCACCGGTTCGCGTGCCCACAGCGCCAAATGTTCCCGCATGTGCTTGGGAAGTATCGCAAACAGTCCCCCTTGCCTGATCAAATCCAGCGGCAGGAGATCGCAAATCGTTTCCCAGACGCGGCTGTCGACATGACGCCCCGTACCGGCGCGGCGAATCAATTCCTGGGGATTGAGCCCAGCGAATGCTTCCGTAAACGTGCGTGACCACCGCCAGTCGGCACCGGACGTGATATGTGCCCACAGCTTTTCATAAAGCATTTCGATTAACTCGGGACGCGTGCTTGCCCATTGCCCGGCAACCGCCAGGCGGCACAGCCGAATGAGTGTCAGGCCGAAGCGGTCCGGATGGTTGAGCCAGTATTGCGCACGTTCTTCCGAACCGGTCGATTGGCCACCCCCGATTCCGGCCAGACACTCAAGCACGACCATCCGGCTTTGCGAACAGAAGGCTCGGTCCCAGGTTGTTTGCCATTCATCATCCGGCAACCTGCCCAAATGTGTTGCCGCGAAATACTCCTCTATCGTTGCATGCAGGAAACTCCAACTATCGATGACCTGGTCCAGCCGGTTTATGAACCGGCTGTCCACGATGGGACTCGACTCATGAGAGCCGAGCATTCCGTCGAGTTCCTGTCGGCGAAAGACATAGCGCGGGGACTCTTCCTCAAACAGCATCAGGAATGACAGGCGTTCCAAGGCGGCGAGATGGTCCCCGACAATCGGCTTTCCCTCAGGCCGGGCCGCGCGATAGTGATCGACGACCCACCCGATGATATCGCCGAACAATTGCCCGAGGGTCGGCTTCTGATGCGAATGTGACGGTTGCGATAATACCCGCACGAGCAGGCCGAGGATGAACGGGTTCGTAGCCATCCCCCGCAGGTCGGAATCGTTCTCGATCCGTTGAATCACGGACTGCGAGCATTCCGCTTGATCCAGCGAACGCAGCTTTTTTTCAACGAGCGACCGGACGGCCTTAGGCGATAGCCCAGCGATCTCATAGTAGTCGGCGCTGCCGCCGGTGAATAACTGCCCCGGCTGGCCGGAAACGCGGGACGTCACCACCATCACGAAATGCGGTCGTTCCCATTGAATGCTCTCGCGAACGGTGTCACGCTGCGCGGCAGGGACTTCATCCCAGCCATCGAGCAGCAACAGAATGCGGCGAGACCGCACCGCCGCATCGCGGAGACACTGGGCGGCTCCCTTACCGTCCGAAAGGCCGGTTTGCAGGGAGTTGAGAAAGAACTCGACGGGCGTCAGTCCAGGTTGGTCGCGAAGGACATCGGCATAGAGACGCAATTTGACCACTATGGCGATGTCGAAATCTCGCAATTCCCCACGGTTCGTCGCCCATGCAAGCCATTGAATGAGCGTTGATTTGCCGCTGCCAGGCTCACCCACGACCACGCAGTTCTCAAGCGTGCGGGCAACCATGGCGGGTACATCGATCGAAGGCGTATCGGAAATGGTTCCGCCCCTATGATTTCGGCGTGAACCGGGATACTGCAATTGTCCGGCCCGTTCTTCAACATCCTTCGCAAACGCGTACAGATCGACATAGATGTCCTCGATACGCACCGGAGGATCGCCGGGGACGCCGCCAGGCAGGCACGTCCATTGCGAATCCACTTCCGATGTGAAGCGGTTCTGCCAGTTTACAAGAGCTTCGACGCACTCGCGCCGAGCCGCCATCGATACGACCTCCTTACTCGACGGGACTGGCTGCGGTTCTAAGCGAATCTGGAGGATTGCCTGCATCCTCCGCATCTCCTCTGTGGGTTCTTGAGTACCCACGCCCGCCAGCGCATCCCGAAGGACGGCTACAGCGGCCTCGCGAAGCTCCCGAGCCGAAACGATGCCCGTCCCCGGAAATGTCAGTCGCCAACTTGCCAGCACATCGGGGAGTCGAGCGAGTTCACCGCGCGGAATGACGTTGAGCAAAATGGCCAGCGTCTCAACGCGCACTCGCAACTGGCCGATATCGTCCGGTCCCGGCCACTGCGGCATCGCATTCAGTTCAGCAGCCGCCAGCAACTGAAATCCATGCCGCAGGAGTTCAATATCCAAGGCAACGGCGGATGCTTGCTGCACGGTTTCGTCCCGGAGTCGACAACATACGAGATTCGGACCATCGGGTTCTGTCCCTGGAAAGTCCGCCCCACTCAATTCTTGTTGAATGATCCGTATCTGTGAGAAGGTGTCAATCAAGTCTGATGTTGTTTCCTTAGACAAACTCTGATACCGAAGGAATTCATACTTCGAGTTGATGAAATGACCCACCCAAGGAAACCTCCCAGTTCTAAACGAGCCAGCCTGGAAGCCGCCTTCTCCGAACCGGTCTACGAACGTCTTCGTGTATCGGACGAAGGCAAAGAGATGCAGTTGCTGGCGTTCGTCCGCCCGATTTCCCCTGAACTTCGAACCTATTTGACGAATATCGGTGCCAAGCCAAGCCAGCATTTGGAAGCGAATTGTTACAGCGAAACATGGGAACTCTCAACGGACTGGCTCGCCAAACCGCCGGTGACTTTGGCGGAATTGGATTTGTGCATCGCGAGCGGACTCAACATTCTCGGCGGGAAATTTCCCCATACTGCTGGGTATTGGTCTCACCCTATTACTTCTGGGTCAGACGACAAACCGCATTCGACCAGCGCGTTGCTCAGAGCGTCGGAGCGACAGCAAAAAGGGCAAACACGCCGATAAATGCATCTCCGAAATCATCGCGAGATTGTTACCCTAAGAGCGTTGAAGGCGATCGCCTCAAGGCATCCACCAGCGTGGAACGCGGCACTCCGACGGCGCGTGCTACAGCGGACACGCTCTTTCCTAAAGCAAGAAGTCCTGTCACCACATCGAGCTTCTCGGAGTCGATCCGTCTGGGCCGCCCACCTCGCCGTCCCTGCCGTTTCGCTGCTTCAAGTCCGGCTTTAATGCGTTCTTGAATCAATGATCGCTCATACTGAGCCAATGCATCGAATAGGCGTAATTGGAATTCTCTCGTGGACGATGTCGTATCGATGTTTTCGGTCAATGACCGCAATCCGACGTCCTTTTCCAGCAGCGTACAAATTATGCTGATCAAATCTAGAAGCGACCGGCCAAGACGATCCAGCTTCCACACAATGATTACGTCACCAGGGCGAACGAAACCAAGACACTTCGTCAGGCCAGGTCGGTCATCGACTCTGCCGGACGCTCGGTCTTCGTAAATATTGCGGTCGTCGATTCCCGCCTGCCGTAATGCGACCAACTGCAAATCGGCATTCTGGGGGACATCCGACGGTGAAACTCTCACATATCCCACGAGCATTTCACGGAAAACCATAAAAATGATGTTTTCCGTGATAAATCACGCTTCGAACATTCCGTCAAGGGCTTTCGTGAACGCAACGTAAATCCGGAAACGCACATGTCGTACGTAATTGTCACAAATACTTCACACACAGGACAGGGCATCCGTGTTATATTGTTAATTGTTAAGCAACTTCGCCACCCATATCTTTGATGGGGAAGAAAGTAAGTCGTCATATGTCCGAAGCACTGATTACTAGGCTCAAGAGACTAATGCAAGCCGGCGAGAAAGCTGAAGTAACGCTTCAACTTCAAATTGACAACGCCTTAAAAAACGAAAAAGGACAGCCAAACTTTTTCAAGGTTATCAACGATGCTGGTTTGTCAGAAAAAAGACTATGCACTGCATCGTTCGAAGAATTGGAAAGGGCATTCGCTGTTTTTGATGGAAACGTTTTCTCCGGAGACCTAGAAGCGGTGATTCAGGGGCGGTTTCCTGACCGGAGTGGGTGGCGCGACCAACTTTTGGAAATGTGCACTCCTGGAACAAATTTGGAAGATTATGTGACGGCCGCTCGCAGGGAATTTCAATCGGAGCAGGCGGCGACTAAAAGATTAGCTGAAAAAGCAGTAGTAGAGGCCACAGCAAGTGCAGCAAGAGATGTAACACCTATCAAAGACGCCAGATCGGTGGTAAAGCAGGTTGCCTCTAAGGTTGAGGCGATTGCCGCCGCCGAGAAGGAAATAGCAGGTGAAGTTGCGGAGGTAACGAAAGCCACGACAGGCCGGAAGGCTATACCAAACGGGGGAAAAATTGCCATTATCGGCGGTTCAGTCGCGTTGCTCGGCACATTAGGCTACTGGGCTTTTCGCGTGAAGCATTGCAAAGCTCAAGACAATCAATCGCAGTTAGCGAGTGGCGACCAGGCAGTACCGAGCACCGCACAACGTTAATTACAAACTTCTTAGATGGTGATTTGACTTGTAATTACGTGATTCTGTCGTGACCGTGTCGGATGGCACGTTCTGCTTTGTCTGGTTCGCGGAGTAGCCAATCCAAAGTCAAAATCGCGGCAATCGGGTTCATCGCAGAATCCGCCATGAGCGACTGTACCGTGTATCCTCGAACAGAAAAGTGAATGGTCGCCCCGTCTCGCCACCAGCGCTCGACGATCTCCGCCAATTCACCATGAAGGTTAGCGAGTTTTGCTGCCACAAGCGCGGCTCCGCCGTCATTGTATCCGAATTCTGATACCAATCGGGCCGACGTTCCAGGCGTGTCTGTAAGCATGATTCTCCACTCCGGATTAAGGGGTCGCTGCAAAAAGTGATGCAATTACCGAACCAGCAAAGTGCACCGCATCGGTGACCAACGGCTGAGTCTGATAGAGTTCGTAGCCAAATTGCGCCACGGATAGAAAGTCCTTGATATTCGTCCGCCAAGTTTCGACTTCGACCTGGTTGCCGTGAACATTGGGATGATGTATTGCGTAGTCTTGATAGGCGTAGCGTCCTTCATGAGCGACCGTTTCGACGGCAGCGAATGGCTGTGAACTATGGATAAGAGCTTCATTAATGACAATCGCCCCATTTTGCCGGTCGTAATAACCACATTCCATTTTGTTGAGTGGTTCGGTACGAACCTCCACAGTTGGCCGTCCATCAATTTCCGCCAGCCTGACTTCGAGTTCCTGAAGACCATGTAATCGCTCAATGGGGGACAATTCGGCCCATGTTTCAGGTCGAAGTTCGGCGATCTGATGGAGGTAGTCACGCTCAACCTCTAGGAAAACATCACCGGAATGGGTGACGGATTCGATCGGCTGCAGGAGTTCGGCTGAACGAAGGGCTTCTAAATCGCTTGTCCAACTCATAATTACATGCTCTCGCGAGGGTTAATTAGGATACGGAAGGGCGCATCGTCGCGATCTCCCATTGCAATCGCTTGACCGGGAACTAGATGAGGGATTAACTTCGCCTGGGAGGTGTCTAGACTCATTGCTGCTGCGACGACATCTTGATCGTCGCGAGACGGCAATCGGTGGATGATTTTTAGATTAGTGTTCTTGATCGCATCGAGGATAAGACGTGTCGGATACTGGTCGACAATCATGAAACCCTGGCCCCACGCCCGCATTTCTGACAACAAATCTGCGAACATCCGCGAGACCATTCCCTTGGGGTCCATTGATTCTGCTGAAACATGCCGAACTGGCTCTAGGATGCAATGTGCTTCTTCGAGTACCATCAGATGTCTCAATTTATCAACCCCATCGTTAAAACCAGTTTCTTGTTGAAACTGCCGCCATTCGTGGAGAAAACTCATTAAAAGTCCAATAGCGAGCGACCGCGAAAACTCGTCTCCAATGAGTGAAAGATTCACCACGGTTGGCTTGCCGAATAACTCGTCGAGTCGTGGCGGCACTGACGTATCAAAGACTTTGCTTTTCCATCCAACACGAAGTGATTCAAAGCGAGTCCGTAACGCCCCAATAAAATTCTTTGCTACACGATCCTCATAACCTTTAGAATGTACGAAGTCGTCGAGAAATCGGGGTGAAGTTTTTCGCGACGACATTGGCAAACGCTTTGGACTGCGCGGATTACACTCCTCCACTCGCGCGACCAGCAGATTAGCTAGTGTCGGAGTCCTCGGTGACATGGCGATTTGCTTGCTTCGATCGTTCAGCCACCCATTTCGTGCATATAGACTATAAATAAGTCCTTCCAGTAGCAAAGGCAGTGACTCCTGCATTGGAAATGCCATCGTCAAGAGAGCTTTTAATCGCTCAATATGAGAGATAACCTGATCCTGAGATACCACATGAAACGGATTCAATCGCAACTCGCAATGGTCATCACCTAAAGTTGCAGGAACCGCCCCCGGCTTGAATATTCTAATTCGATTAGGACTATCTGCTGGTAGTGACGCGTTAATCCGACACGCCCATTCAACGTATTCGTTTTTCGCGGGCTCAATCACCAGGAAAGGCGTGCCTGATTCAAGCAATTGCTTCAGGATGCTCCGGCATGTCACTGATTTACCACTCCCTGTTGACCCCGTAACCAAAGCGTTCTTGGTCAACGACTTCATAGGCAGCTTCAGCGTTACCCCAACGGGATCGTCGCTTCGCAAAATTTCTCCCAACTCAAAAGATGGCCCCTCAGACTCCGTTGGGTTTAACGCGAAAGCTGCGTAAGGGCGAGCCCGAATCCCAACAACTTCGCGGCGTGGAAACGACACCAGCAGCGAAAGTTCCTCTGAATTCAGCGGGGTCGAAAGTCCACCATACGCATCTCCAAGCGGATGCGTCACGCGTTCCCCTGTGCCACCGGCGACTACTTCAAATCGAGGTTTGCGACAGGCAGTTAGATCCTTATGAACCTTTTCTTTCCAGAACGGACTCAAATCTTGGAAGCGAATCGGCTCCTCACCATCCGCACGCGCACCGTTTAAGAGGGCAGCTAGCTGTGCCGTTGCGTCGGCTCCGTCCTCTTCAAATTCAGTCATGAGATATGTGCCAACATCCCAAATCACTCGGCCATCGATTCGTTCGACATGTCGCTTTAGCTGCGATTCAATTGCCTGCAAATGTACGTTGATGTACTCCTGCGCCATTGTTGTCCCAATTGATTCACTTTCGCTTTTTGAAACGGTCGTGCCGTCAGTAATCGTTTGAGATGATGTTTCGCCTTTGCTCTTTGAGTAACTTTTAGACTGCGGCATCATCGCCGACGCAATACCCGCCAATGCCCCGCAGAGTGCTAATGGAGGGATCATCGGACCAAGCGAAAGTCCGCCCCACGCTACGACTTTTAATACGTCCGAAATGGTCAACTGTGATGATGTGGTTTGGTCCGTGATTGTCTGTCCTTGCGCATTAGCCACGGAGCTTGTTATTCCATGAGAAACACCCATGGTTTGACCACTGTTCCGCGACAAAGTCATCTTGCTCATTGCATGAATTGCACCGATCAAGTCGCGAGACTGAGACACAATCGCACTTTGACTTGATTGATTCAGCGGATCTGCAACAACAAGATACAAAAAACGTCGCCCCCGCAAGCGGTTACAGCCAAACTCTTCCTGCACTCTACGGCATAGCTCATACGAATCCAAATGATTTTAACGACATCAATTACAACGACACTGCTGTTACTGGGAACGGCTCCTTCGCAGCGAGCAAGGGATATGATTTAGCCACGGGCTTGGGCACGCCAGTTGCAAATCAGTTGGTTCCAGATTTGATCAACTATCGCGCACTCACCGCATCAGGAAAGACTGTTTTTCCGACACCACTCTTTCAAGACGTCCCAACTGGTTCCGTTCTTTTGGCTACGTTTTCTCAAGGCACAGCTACGAATTCTGCCAAAGCCTACTCGGCTACCGCCGCTTGGGGCGACGGCACCATCGAGACCACAACTCAGATCAAGTCTCCACTCAACATCGTTGTAACCGGTCAAAGCATAGAGGTGTTCGGTACGCATACTTTCACGGTGACGGGTGAATTCGCGATCAGTGTCACCATCGACGGACCGTTCGGTGCTACGGCCACGTCAGGCGCATCGACAGTTGTGGCCACTGACGTGACAAATGACGTCGGAATTACTCGCTCAGGTGCGATCTACAATCGTTCTACGAAACTGTTCTATGGGTCGCTCAGCATTACAAACAATACCGCTGCAAGCCTTTCAGGGTCGTTAGACATCCTTATGCAAGGGTTGACCAGTGGTGTCACACTTGCATACGCCTCAGTTTCCATTGGCTCAACCACCTACTCGCTCCCCATCAACCAGTACGGCAGTGGCGACCAAATTATTCACATTCCGCAAAACCTCGCCAGTTCCCTGTTGCCCGGAAAGACATTAACTATCGCATTGCGCTTCAGCAATCCGAGTCTTGCTCTTTTTGACTACATTCCAAAGCTATTTTCAGACCCGTTCGATAACTAATTCGAGAAAGCACTTACAATGAAAATTACAATTCAACGCTCACCACGATTGGTTCGGCTAATCGCCGTCTTCCTTGGTCTTGCTCTGCCCTGCTCGGCTCAAGGAAACGTCATCTACCAGATTGCTGCCGATACGACGGCCATACAAGGCACGACAGGGTACTTGGATTTGCAGTTCAATCCTGGCGGAGCTGGCACGCTGGCGAGCACTGCCACGATCTCAAGTTTTCACACTGATGCAACGGGATTGAGCCTGAGCACGACCGATGGCGATGTTTCCGGTACTCTCGTGCGTGGCCCATTGGCAATAAACAATACCTTCTTTCTCAATGACTTGCTGGAAAATATCACCTTCGGCACGAACATCGCGTTTACGTTGACCTTATCCGGGCCAGGACTAGCCTCACCTGATCCAACACTGTCTGGAAGTAGCTTTGGCTTGAGTTTGTATGACTCCAATTTCGATTCACTTTTGACCACGGACGTGGCCGGAACAGTCGTTACCATCAACGTCAATTCTGACGGCAACACATCGCCAGAGACGTTTCCCTCCGATGGCACCGGTGGTGCGCCGGTTGGAAATGCTGCCCTACAATCCAGTGCCGTCCCTGAACCTTCGACCATCGCTCTCTTTGCCATCGCCATGTTTGGTCTCGGAGCACGCAGGGTAGCGAGCCGATGGCAACTCCGTGATATATGGTCATCTCGTTCAAAATGATGGATTCATCATCCTCCCCATAAAAAGGATGTCACCGAAACGGTTGTTGCAGATCAAGAAAAGGAATGGGTGGTCGGCGCGGAAGTCGACCGGTGGCGGGGGCTTTGGTACAATCCGCGTATGTTTTATTGTTACTGCCGACACGGCTGCCGCTTCGGTTCCCTGTTCGTTAACATCGACATAGGCTTTATGGATCATGGCACCGATGAAGAGATTGCCATACTGCATTTCTGTGCGAGGAGCCATGCCTGTGAAATCAGCCCGTTGTTCATCGAACGCCTGCCCCATGCCCATCCTCTGCAAAGTTCCTTTGAGGTCAAACCTGCCTTCCATCCTAAAGCGTGGCATCGTCACAGTGACATGCCGGGGCGACATCTCTTTCCTCGAACATGTTTTCATGTTGGTTCTCATCGATTCGTCTAACGCTGCCAGGCCGTTTGCATCCTTCGGCAAGAATATCCGCATCGACAGTTCGTTCTTTTCATAGGGAAGCTCCAACATCTGGAACGTACCGCCATCGAAATAATTGAATACGTCGGTGAGGTGCATCAACGGAATTTTGACAATTTCCGTGGATGATAGATGGAAATCCTCAACCGTCGTATCTTCTTTAAGGAAGGACGTCATCCAGGCACCCTTGAAGAAAATGGCGTTGGTCAAAACCAACCGTGTTTCGCTGTTAAGCACTCCCGGCATGATCAAGTCTTTGATCTTGTTTTCCGTCTGCCGCTGGACCCAACCGTTGATCTGTTGCCGCGCTGCTTCTGCCGCGTTCTTGAAATCCACCGAATAGATGGCCGACTTGTAGTTAGCACTCTCAAGATTCATGAAGTCGTCACGCAGGTGGAAATCGCTTTGCACCCAAAGCGCATTGGCAACGGCAAGCTGATAGCCGTCGTGCGTGGCATTAAGATCGTGCAATAGTGCGCTCATTGCCGGGTGCAATATCTCCGGCAGTTGGGTGAAATGCAGTGTTTTGGCCATTTCAGCCGCAGTCTCACCGCGTGCTCCGGCGTAGGTCATCGCCAGGGCTGTCGAGATGCTCTCAGGGGAAAAAAACAGATTCCCAGGCTGGGTCTTGAGCTGTCCATAGAGATCAACGGCAAACGCATTATTGTTCTCAACCGCGATGGCCAGATCGAGCGGCGTGGTTGGTGTCGCCACTGCCTGGCCGAGGCCAATAACAAGAATGCAGGCGATAAATACCATCAATCGTGAACGGTTCATGCTCCACACCCGTTGAAAGGCGATGCGTCAGATTAACCTAGCAGTTAAACATTAAAGAAGCGTTGACAATTGGATCGCTACCGCAAAAATGCCGGAGCTTTCTTGCTGAGCCATTCCTTGAGGTCGGCATGCGATTCGAACTCCGCCACCTCGATGCTGTCGATGGTAGGTTCCATCTCTCCAGCATTCCTGATTTCCTCTTCCGTCATCTCGCGGACCCAAGTCAAACGATGTCTTTGAAAACCCGCTCGCATCATCGTTACGGAACCGTCCTTAAGCGGCTTGTCGAGGTTGCTGCCTTTGATGAGCACGAGATAAACCAGATCCCCCGAGAATTTGATCAACATCCCTTCCGATGGATTGTACTTCAGTGGACCGAGCAAGCTGTAAGGGAACCAAATGCTATTGCCGTCCTTGAATCGGAATTCCACGGCGACCGAGAAATCTTTAATTCCCCGCAAATAGCCGAACGCCCGGCACGAACCTTCTTCGCCGTCGGACTCCGCCTCTTTGGCCTGCAAAATCCCGCTGAGCGTCTTCGGGGGAGTGCCATCCTGGAGGCGGTCGTTGATTGTTGTGTCATCACGCATGGTCAATGGCCCTTTTCATTGAGCGACTCAAGTGTGATCGAGGAGGCGACTAGATTCTGCAGTCTGCTCTGGCTCATTGCTCCAAAATTCATGCCGGTACGGAGTTTTCCTTGTCGAGGTAATCGCCCTTCCTTCTCACCCGACTTGGAAATATCCGTAGCCGACAACGGCTCGTCTTCCCGATGAACGACGCGGAGAAGCTCATTACGGTCGTCGGTAAAAATCTGTGCCATTTCCCGTGCACGGGTGATAGCCACATAAGCCGTTCTTGCATAAGTTGCCGGAAACGATTCGGCAGAAATACCGATGAATACCTTGTCTACGGTCACACCTTGGCTGGCATGAGAAGTTACGCAATAGCCCTGGCTCAAATGCCCGAAATCACGGTCAATGACCCAGTCATGATCGACCACGATATCGCCTTGTTTCGTAAATCCCCTAACGGTCAGAAGAGACCCGTTGCTCAGGCGGTGCTTGCCGTCTTTGGTCTTACCACCCGCCGTGACGCGAACCCGGTCGCCCACTCCTAATGCCAACTGCGCTGGCCGGTAGATCTCGAACCGTTCGGCAAGCTCGATCGGCGGTCTGGTCCCTTCGGCCACAATCAGACGCGATCCTTTGGTGTAACCGCGCGCGTTCTGGTGAAACTGAATCAAGTCGCCGGGATCGTATTCGGTTACGTCGGCTTTCTGGGCGTCCGTCAGCCTTGATGGCACCCATACCGGGACGATGCGTTCATCGCCAAGCTCGTCTTGTGCTTTCAAGCCATCGCGAATCGCCTGGGCGATGCGGTCGGATTCAGCGTGGCTGGGCGAGACGACGATTGCAGATTTTGGGTTGCCGTTTTTCTTCTTTTCGGCAGTGGCGGCAAGATAGGCTTCGGCGAGTTGCTGGTAACGTTCCTCATCGGGAACTTCTTTAATCCATCCTAGTTTCTCAAGTTCAGAGAACGCATGCCCGACTCTTCCTTCGCTGAGTGCCTCAGCCACTTTTTTATAGTCCCCCTTCTGGCGGAGTATTTCAGTGACCTGGGCGACCCGAAGCCCGGCGTTTTCCTCCAGCAGCTTGAGCGGTTCACCCGCCGTAACACTTCGGTGCTGGCGGCGATCCCCAACCAGAATCACCCTTGCCGAGACCTCTTTCGCCACGTCAAAAACCCGCAACATATCCCGCGTACCGAGCTGGCTGGCCTCGTCGATCAGAATAACGCCACCCCGTGCCGATTCCTGCATCTCCTTGTCCTTCAGGAACCGGGCCACCGTATCGGCGGTCGCAAATCCCGCCTCTTCGCGCAGCACTTCCCGGCTGGCCTTTACCGACTGGGCAACGGCGACGACGGGCTTACCGGCTTCGGCCAGAGCCTCACCTATCTCTTGTTCGAGCGTAGTTTTTCCGGTACCTGCGACACCCCTGATTATCATGATGCGATCACGAGAGCCGAGCACATGCGCCACCGCCGCCTTCTGCCCCGCGTTAAACCAATCGCGCGAACATGACCGCTCGGGATCGCCCAGAGGACGGAAGCGGCCACGACCCGAGCACGCGATGTCAACCAGCCTCGTTTCCAATGCCAGCATCTCTTTGGTCGTCGCCATCTTGCGACCCTCGACTTCACTTCGGATGAACGGGCGATCCTGCACCTCGCGCGATACGGCCTCCACGGTCACGGTTCCCAGGCCGCGCTTCAACGCTTCCGTGGCGAGCTTGCGTTCGGGGACGACCGCTTCGCGCACAAAGCTATGCTCAATGGCATGGTCCACCGAAGCGGCTTCGCCCCGCGTCTTCCTAGCCACCGGGCGTTCACGCCGATGTACCGCCGCAATAACACGGCGTTCCTCCTGGCTCAGGCGGTTGTTCCATTCCTTGCGTAACGACTCCCAGCTCAGGGCTTTACCCTTCTTTTCGCGAGTCTCGGCCCCGAGTTCCGCTTTGCGACCCGGATCGGTGATCCCCTTTTCCCCGGCGACCTTTTCGATCAGGGCTGTACGCCGGGAGAACCGTTTCAGAATATCGGCGGGAATCCCGCCAATCTCAAAATCATCGCGTTTGCGTTCAACGCCGAATCCCTGGTCTTGAAGATTGTTGGCCAGACGCACGCGAAACGCCGCCTGGAAGTAGGGTGCGTCCCGCTTGAGTTCGCGGAACTGGCCTGCCTTCCACCGTTTCTCTTCTTCATCGTAGGTCGTGTTAAATGTAAATACATGGGCATGAAGTTGCGGATCGGGTACGCCGTCGACTGGCCGGGAAGTGGTGTGGATGAACTCAGCCCACGTCATATTGCCGGTGACGCGGTTGATGTCCTTGTGCCCTCGTCTCACACGAGTCTGCATTTCCGCTTCGATCTCGCGCATCGTCTCATCAACTGCACGTCGGAAGGCATCCATTATGCCTTGGTCGCCGCTCAGGGCATAAAGCAGTGACACCGACTTAGGCACCGAGAACGTGAAATCGTACCCCACCGTCCGTTCGCTGCGGGTTCGCACGGTGAGTGCCTGCCCGGTTGTCGGATGGATATTGTCGCACAGCCGCTCAAAGGAGAGTTTATCGACCGTACCTTCAAGTCCGAGCCGGGCGGCACCTTTACCACCCCAGGCACCGACCAGTTCCTGTCCTTCACTGTAGTAATCCGCCGTGGCATAATATTTTTTGGCGGACCCGGCACTATTCTGTTGGGTAACGCGAATCATGCCTTATTTTAGGCTATCACAGATTCGTTAATTTCTTCTTAACGAATCCTCTGTAACCCGCAGAATACCTACGTCTCCCGAGATTTGCTTTTTCTCAATGTCACCCGCGCGCCACTAAAACGTCACCCAATTGCTATCGCTGATTCTGTCCGCCAGAAGAATTCTCCGTGGATCGTCGCTGCCTTGGTTCATCGGACAGTTGGATAACGTATTCGTATGGAGTTTTCCCACATCACCGGATCAAGACACCAGTTGTTTCCCCGTATCGCTCGGTTTCACAGGCGGGTGCGGATTACTGAGGATCGAGCAGTTTCAGATTAGGGGGTTCACGATCCCCTAAGACGCGGAAGGCACGTGCACAGGGGGAGACGGAGGGGACGTTGAAATAGTCGTGGTTTCAATTGGATACGAAAATACCAGGCTTGCCTTCGCAGAAAGTTCCGTGATGTCACGGTCGGCTAATGTGCAGTGCCAGGCCGGATTCACCCAGACGCGAGAGGCTTTCGATGATCTCTTCATACGTATCGCCCAAAACCCAAGGCTGCGGGATGATAACATGATCGACGCCATCCTTTTTTGATTGGGCGCAAAGCCGGATGAATTCCGCGTATTTGCTTTCATAGTTCTTGGGAACGGGACGAGCCATGACAGATCCTCTCATGTAGTTCAATACCTGACTTTCGGCACACCTGACACAATATGCCGATGGTGTCAACCACAATTTTGACCACTCGTCGCTTCAGCGCCCTGCGTATGCAGGGCCGGGTCTATTTGTGAGCAAAGAATTCATGAGCTTCACCGGACAGTTGCTTCCCATGCCTGCACATCGGTTTCTTCACATCTATATATAGTGGCCTCTGCCCAAAACAGCTACTACGATGTTGTCGAAATGCCACACATTTTACACAATCCCTTACACATACACATAAATTGCTTTAAATAAGTCTTTTATTTCAATGAGTTACAGTAGTAGCCATCAGCACCTGAATCGAGTGATTCAAAACATCTACAAGCGAAATATAGTTCTGTAACAACCACTTATTCGTTGAACGAGCCTTCAACACGTGTTACACAGTTGTTACACAGTTTTTCGCATGGAGGCGCATAATGGACGATCATCACGAATTAATGGGAGGAAAACTTCACCTATACCGCAGAGAAAACAGCCTGAACTGGCAGTGCTCAACCTTCTTGGCAGGCAAGAATTGGCGTAAATCGACCAAGGAAGACGGCTTCAGCCTCGCCAGGACAATCGCCGAGGATTGGTATCTGGAGTTGAAAGGCAAGATGCGTGGTGGAGAACTCAAGGTTGGGAAAACATTCAAGGACGCCGCCGAGAAATTCGTCCCAGAGTACAAAGTGCTGACCTACGGGGAGAGAAGTCCGCAATATGTGGAAATCATCGAACTCTTGATTCGCAGCCACCTCATCCCTTTCTTTGGAGACACGTTGCTATCGGAAATTACCCCTGGCCTCGTTCAGGATTACCGCATCCACCGGATGACATCCCGAAAAGACAAAAAAACCGGAGAACCCAAAAGACCCGCCCGGTCGACGCTACTTCACGAAATCGTCGCTTTGCGCCATGTGTTGAAGACTGCCAATCGCCGTGGCTGGTTGGCAACGCTGCCTGACCTTTCCACTCCCTACAAGATGTCCGGCAAAATCGGGCATCGAGGCTGGTTCTCACCCGTAGAATACAAGCGGCTCTATCAGGCGACTCGAGCCAGGGCCAAGAGTCCCATAAACCCACGCTGGAAGAGCGCGTGCGAGAACTTGCACGATTACGTTCTATTTATGGCCAACACCGGCTTGAGGCCGGACGAAGCCGCCCGCCTTGAATTTCGAGACGTCGCCATCGTTACCGATGCAGCGACGGGCGAACGCATCCTCGAAATCGAAGTTCGCGGCAAGCGAGGCGTTGGTTATTGCAAAAGCATGACCGGTGCGATTATGCCATTCAACCGGTTGATGAAGCGAAACAAAATGACACCCACAGACCGGGTATTTGGAAAGCAGAAGAGCCAGCGCGTGCTGCTCAATTCCATACTGGGAGAACTCGACTTGAAATTCGACCGAGACGGCAATCGCCGCACGGCCTACAGCCTCAGGCACACCTATATTTGTCTCCGCCTGATGGAAGGTGCCGACATTTACCAGATCGCCAAGAATTGCCGTACGAGTGTGGAAATGATTGAGAAATACTACGCTTCGCACATCAAGAACACTCTGGACGCGGCAGCGATAAACGTTCGCAAGCCAAAGCCCCCGAACAGTTAACTTATGCTGCCCATGTCAACCGAATGAGCCTGTCAAACAAAAGTTTTCGTTTGCGGAAACTCATTTGCCAGTATAGATCTTGCCTGGGCGGGTGTGGCGGAATTGGCAGACGCGCGGGCTTCAGGTGTCCGTTCCAAAAAGAGTATCGGTTCAAGTCCGATCACCCGCACCATCGGTTTTCAGGGTGTTTGCTGCTTACATATCCATCCCCCCTGATTGAGAACTCGTGGCACCTCGCCCAAAGCGGCTACCGCGTGACTCCTGGCTCCGCTATCGCTGCGGTCGCAAAGCCGACGCAAGCCCCTGCCGTCCACTGGTGCTGACAGCTTCGCCTGAATCGGACACCTGACGGTGCGGTTCTTTGTTCAGACGTTCCCCCCCAACTGACGTCAAGGATGAGGCCCCGCTCCTTTTGCGGCCCCCTCCCCCCGCCAGATGCCTTCGAGTTCCTGGCCTTCGGTGTAAGAGTCCGCCGTCGTGTCGTAACTCTTGGCACCGGCTGCGGAACTGTTCTGAATGATGCGTAACATGCAGATGGAATTCCCACGAAACGTGTGACGAATTTTCGCTTATTCTAGGCAACGCCAAATGTCCATTGCCGGATCAATCCGGTCACGCTTTTGCCGTTGATTGTGGTTTTCTTGTCACCGACACGGAGATGCGTCGCAGGGAGACATTCAGCAAACGCTTCACGTGCCTGTCGCATGGGGCCACTCAGGCAAGAACGATGCCATCCATACGCCTTACCCCGTCTACCGCCCGATGGTTTCGCGTGAGGTGATGTGGCTGGCTGAGATGCTTATGTGTTGATGAGCCAGAGGCACATTCTCCCTGGATGGTTTTATCGCTCCGTCCGCCACCACGGCCTTAGTGATGTGCACGTTAAAGCCGCAGCCGATCCAGGCAAGCAAAAAATTGGCTCCCCCTAAAGGTCGCCCCCAATTTTCAGCTTGCCCGGTTCGCTTCGCTCGGAGGCTCGCTACGCCCCGGCTCTCGCGGCTTTGGATCACGTGCCATCAGGCCGCGATGGTCGCGGTCGGAAACCTAAACACCAAGGAGAACAGCCATGTCTGATACCAACACACCACAAGCATCGACCAGCAAGATCCCAACCCATACCGCGTACCAGGTGCGGGACCGCGAGGGAAAGAAGGGCTTCTGGACCCGCATCGGTTCCGCCTGGGCACATTCCGACGGCAAGGGCTTCAGCGTCCAGCTGGAATGCGTCCCCCTCGATGGCCGCATCACGCTGCGTGTCGCAAGCGACAAGAAGGAATAACCCAACCACGGGCGGGCAAGCGTGCCCGCCTCTCGCCGCCACACTCGACGCCATGCAAACCCTCATGAAAGGAGAATAACCATGTACCCGAATCACATTCCCCATACCAATCCAGCCTCGCATTACGAACTGACGCAACTGCTCGACGACGCCTATGCTGGCTGCGATCCCGACTTCGATATCGCCTTCGACGGCACGATCGAGGAACTCGATCGGCAGTTTGCCGAAATTCGCATGCAATCATTCAACAGCTGACCGGAGGCAACCATGACCAATCGCAGGCACATCCTTCGTCATATTGCCAAACGGCATTTGGCGATCCCGACGCTGAAAACCCGCAAGTCCGACAGCCTTGATTTCCACACCGTCAGTGTCTGGGGCGTTGCGGCGGCACTCGACGCCGCTTTCGACGCCGGGAGGCAATCCCTGGATATCCATGACGTCCTCGCAGACCGCCATCAAATCGCCATCCTCTGGAGCATCGAAGACGTGCAGGAAGTACGTCCAGACCTGACCGATGAACAGGCCTGGCAGGTACTGCAAAACGCCGATCGTCGCCACGATGCGACGGTAGGTATCAACTGGGACACGCTCGAATGTCACGCCGAAATGCTCTTCGGCGACGCAACCGATAACCGCAACGCAAAGGAGAACTGACATGACCTATACCACAGCCATCAATCCCTTTTACGCACGCCGCATGAAACGGGACGTACCGAGGAACGAGCCGTCAGACCGGCCTGTCTATGCGAGACTGCCTCGTGCCCCCCTTAATGCCAGCCCCGTCCCCGGACTCACCAGCCTCTACCACTTCCATCGTGCCGGTGAATATGGTGACCGCAGTTACCCCGGCAACTGCGGCGGAAACCTGATCAAGGACCTGCTCAAATATTTCCGGCCCGGCCTGGTGCTCGACCCCATGAGCGGGTCCGGCACCTGTCGGGACGTCTGCGAGGAACTGGGCATACCCAGCTTCGCATTCGATATCCATACCGGGTTCGATGCATGCAGCCCCAAGGACTTCGACTACCCCGATACGTTCGACTTCATCTGGGCACACCCGGCCTATTGGCGGCAGAAGCTCTATCTCGACGATCCCCGCGACCTGTCGCGGTCACCGACCCTGGAGCATTTTCTCCGCCGTTACGGCCAGTTCATCCACAACTGTGCCCGTGCCCTAAAGCCCGGTGGCAAGCTCGCCATCCTCATGGGAGACTACTCCGACCGCGAAGCCGGGTTCGTCCCCCTCACCTTCCACACGAAACGGCTTGCCTTCGAAAGCGGCCTGACGCAGTGTTGCACCGACATCATCCGCTTCAGTCACGGGGCAAGCAGTTCACGCAAAGTCTATCGGTCGTCTTTCATCCCCGGCCTGCATGACACCTGCATGGTCTTCGAAAGCCCCGTGCATCCGCAGAAAGGAGGTTTTTAACCATGACCGAGACATGCATCAAACTGACCGAAGAACAGTTTGACGAGCAATATCCGCTCGTGCCAAACCATCTGAATCCGAACGCCACCTGGGGGTATGCCGACGGCAAAGGTTGCCTCTTTGAAACCTATGGCGAGGAACTGGAATTCATCAAACGCCAGAACCGACACCGGGTCTGGACCATCCTTCGCAGCGGCGGAACCAGCAACGGAACGTCGTACCAAATTTCTGGTAAGGGTGAGGCCAGCCACAGCACCTCATCGAATTGGAGCGACAACTGGGCGCAACACGGAAGAAAGCTATTAAAGCCCGAGGAAGTGCTTGCCCTGCCGAGTCGCATGGCCATCACCTTTACTCCAGGGGTGCCGCCCGTCTGGACATCGCTCGTCCGCCATTACGAAGAATCCTTCCCACTACGGCAGGGATGGTGGGCTCGGTTCAAGACATCTGCGAGGACAGCGTGTTTCACTGCATCGCTTTTGTTCATGGCACTCATGTTCGGCGTGGTGATAGTGGACAACAGTTTCAGGCGGATGCCGGTTGAATCGACTTCG
This sequence comes from uncultured Schlesneria sp., assembly GCA_903904835.1. Taxonomy (GTDB): domain Bacteria; phylum Planctomycetota; class Planctomycetia; order Planctomycetales; family Planctomycetaceae; genus Schlesneria. The sequence continues at coordinate 35,765 of CAIVEI010000124.1, forward strand.
ATCCAAAATCTGCCACGGAAACATCCTACAAGAAAGGCAGGTAAGACATGGCAACACGGGACTTTTTCGAGGTGATGAAGGAAACCATCGATACGTTGGCTCCGGGTCTTAAAAACTTCGGGCCGGAAGTCGGGGCCGAGTTATCACGGCTCGGGACCCAAGGCGCGATGGAAATGGCCCAGGCCCTTTTCAACGGGGCCGCGTTTACTCCCTACGGTCCTGGCCAATACACGCCAACACCGGAGATGGATAAAGGAGTACAAGAACCGGAACTTCCCAAACAGCAAGAGTACGAACACGGTGGTCGCGAGATCTAGGGTACGAATTGTTAGAACTACGCAAGAGCAAGGTCAGAAATGCGATTGGCAGGGGACTTAGAAGCGGCCCAAGTCTCCCAATAGTGTGATTTCTCTGGGCAATTTTCCGAGAAAAAACGTTGCACAGCTATTCGGGCCGATCGGCCATTAGGCCGAGCGGAAGTTTGGGCGAACTTTTTGGAGATGTAACCATGAATGCTCAAGGTCGATTGCAGGGTTTCACCGCCTTGGTCAAGGATCATCAGACGTCAAGAAGTTACTTTGAAGAGCCCGATGGCAGTCTCAAGCAATGGGGAGACTTGTCGGCACAAGCAAAGCTGTCGTACGTCGCCATTGCTGCTGCAATCTATAACATTCCATTCCCGCAGTTCGCGGGAGCAGTTCGAGAGTTGATCGGCGATCCAAAAGATGCGGCGCTGCGTCTTGTACTAAATAGTCAGCGAGAGTTGCATGGATTGGCTGAATTGCTCCCGGACGACGGCAGAACTGAAGCGACGCCACTCGTCGAAAGATTCAAAGAGATTTTGAATTACGAATCAGATCGGGCCAGCGAAACTCCTGAAATCGAACGCGAACGAGGGATCGAAATGTGAGGCGGTTTGACAACGATTAAGGTGTGGTTCGCCAAGTGATAACACTGAACCCCAAAACACGATTCTTGCAATTCGCGATTGGGGTCGGGGCGATTGAATTCGGGAATGTGGAGTTCCAATTATGAACACGGTCGAAGAACGTTTGGAACGGATCGAATCGATGCTGTTGTCGTTGGTCGAGCAACAGACGGTTCGCGACTGGTACGCGCCAAGCAGCGCCCGACGATTGAAGGGATCGCTAGCAGCCTCGATTCTGGCTTCGAGCCACTCCCGGCGCACGGACACTTGCCGTTTCGCTGCCAGTTCCACCAGGAATTCAAGGACGTTTCCCGGAGGCTCGCACTCGACCGTTGCCACCGCCATTTGCACTGCCTCGCGGTCGCTTACCATGCCCAGGACGTCAATCGCTGAAATCCGAATCGGGATCGGCAGCGTTTGATCGACGGCAATCTGCGCGATCAGGGCACCGCCGTCGCGAATAGGAAAGTCCGTCAACGATACGAGAATGGGATCGACCCTTTCATCGTCCGCAGGTATGACGGCCAGGCGGCGTAACAAACGATCGCGGCTTTCCGGCCCAAGCAGTTGGCCGCGACCTTCGGCGTGGCTCAGCGTGGCGCTGGCTAATTGCCGAATGGTAGGCGGCAGCCGATGGTCGGAGATGAGAAGATCCAGCATCCTCGACGGTGACGACGGCGACATGTACGTCGCCAGCGGTTTGCGTTTCGTCAATCGTGTCGGCTACCTCTTAAGCCGAGATCCCGTCCCGTACAACACCTTCGTCGAAGTCCATATTCCCATGCAAACCGTCAAACTCGCGGAGGATGACCAATGACATCCTCCGACAAGGCCCCTTTTTTCCCCGCTGGCGCATGTTCGCCTTCTGGCGATGGGTCCAACGGTACGGAGCGTTTACCGCTCTGTGGTGCCCCCTTTGGCGCATTAACAGCACCTCCTGACGCTCCAGCTATCCCAACAATACCTCACTGCTGCCGACCGGGCGTCCCGACTGTCAGCAGTCCCTGACCTGTCCCCTCTGACATTGTTGGCTGTCGCCACCCTTTCCACGTACAAGATGCTCTTCGCTTTTCGCGTAACGTCGATTACTGACAATACCACCATCCTTGGTATCAATTCTCATCCATTCTGGTTCTCAAACTGCTCGCTGCGCCCGCCGGGCATCGCGGCGAAAACCGACCCTCATTCCGAGCCACAGAACGTCCTGAATGGATCGGCTGCTCTATCACAAGTTCTACCCCGCAACCGCCGAGACTGGCGTCGGCGGCTTGGCCATGCCGGAAGCCCTGATTCCGGTCGTGGCTCGCGGCCCTCGCCACTCGAAAAAGCCCTCAGTTCCATGTTTTTCCAAATCACGGAGACTGAGGGTTTCTGCGGGTTATTGAAGAAGTTTCTTGTACAGGCGTCTTCCCTATGCACAGCATAGGCCGGGTTTCCCGGGGAAATTCGGTTTTTTCGCCTTCGCTCAAAATCCGAATTTAGCCTCCGACGCCTGGCTCCATCCGTGGTGTTTGACGACTGTCCGTAATCGTCAAACACGGGGCGTCGCCAACCGGGCGACGTAGCCGAAACCTGTCGCCGGTCCGTGGCGACAGAAGCTAGTCCAATGGCCTCGCCTCTCGGCAGTCCATGAGCACTCTGGTTCGAGATGCTGCCAATCCCGCTGACACAACGACAATCGGTAAGGCTCGAACTTGACTCAACCCGTTCAACGGGTTACGTCTGTTTACCTAACAATACCATTTTTGCCGATCATTCGATTGCAGCCTGCGACACATCGCTTGTTGCTATTTGGATGGTTTTAAGCAAGCTGTGATGCGTTTTCCCGCAATCCTAAGTTGAAGGCTCCATGACCGATCCAAACCTTTCGTCCTTCATCTGGTCCGTCGCCGATTTGTTGCGGGGCGACTACAAGCAATCCGAATATGGCAAAGTCATCCTTCCGTTTACCGTCCTACGCCGCCTTGATTGCGTTCTCGATGCCACGAAACCCGCTGTTTTGGCGGAATTGGCCAACCGCGAAAAAGCCGGAGTGAACCCCGAACCTTTCCTGCTGCGGAAATCCAAGCAACATTTCTACAACACATCCAAGCTCGATATGAAGACGCTGATGGGGGATCAGGACCATATCAAGGAAAACCTGTTCGCCTACATGCAGGCATTCTCTCCCGCCGTCCGTGACATCTTCGAGAGTTTTGACTTCCACACGCAAATCGAACGTCTGGCCAAGTCTGGTCTGCTGTATCTGGTTTGCGAGAAATTCGCCAATATCGACCTGCATCCCGAAACCGTAAGCAACGCCCAAATGGGCGCGGTATTTGAGGAACTGATCCGCAAATTCGCTGAAATCTCCAATGAGACCGCAGGGGAACATTTCACCCCACGTGAAGTCATTCGCCTCATGGTCAATTTGATCTTTATCGAGGACGACGCGGCACTCAACAAGCCGGGCGTGGTTCGGTCAATTTACGATCCCACCGCCGGAACGGGTGGTATGTTGTCGGTAAGCGGTGAGCATCTTGCCAGCTACAACCCCGATGCTAGGCTCGTGATGTACGGCCAGGAGTTAAACCCTGAATCCTACGCCATCTGCAAAGCCGACATGCTGATCAAGGGGCAAGACATCGCCAATATCATCTTCGGCAACACTCTTTCGAATGACGGGCTTCCCGGCCAACAATTCGATTACATGCTGTCCAATCCACCCTTCGGCGTCGAGTGGAAAAAGATCGAGAAGGAAATCCGTAAAGAAGCCGAGCAGCAAGGCCATAATGGGCGATTTGGCCCCGGCCTGCCGCGCGTCAGCGACGGTTCGTTGCTGTTTTTGCTGCATCTCATTTCCAAGATGCGTCTTGCCAAAGATGGCGGCAGTCGCTTCGGTATCGTCTTAAACGGCTCGCCATTGTTCACAGGCGGAGCCGGGTCGGGCGAAAGTGAAATTCGCCGTTACGTTCTGGAAAACGATCTGGTCGAAGCCATCATCGGCCTGCCGACGGAAATGTTTTATAATACTGGCATCAACACCTATGTCTGGATTGTAAGCAACCGCAAGCCCGAGAATCGAAAGGGCAAGGTTCAACTCATTGATGCCAGCAGTTTCTGGCAAAAGATGCGTAAAGGCTTAGGCAGCAAACGCAAGGAAATCAGTCCCGAGCATATCGAGGAAATCACCCGCCTATTCGGCAATTGCGAGGAAGCCACCAAAAACGGAGTACCGATCAGCCGCATTTTCAAGAACGAGGATTTCGGCTATCGCACGATCACTGTCGAACGCCCTGAACGGGACGCCGCCGGAAACATCGTCAAAGCCACCAAGGGCAAGCTGAAAGGCAAGCCCCAGCCCGATGCCAATCTGCGTGACACCGAAAACGTGCCGCTCTGCGAAGACATCGAAACGTACTTCAAACGTGAAGTTCTGCCGCATGCCCCCGATGCATGGATCGATCGCGAGAAGACGAAAGTTGGCTACGAAATCCCGTTCAACCGGCATTTTTACGTGTTTAAGCCGCCACGTGATCTGGCTGAGATTGATGCTGACTTGAAAATCGTCACCGACCGTATTCTGACGATGATCGGGGGGCTGTCGAAATGAGCTTTCCTAAATACCCAAAGTACAAGGACAGCGGCATCCATTGGCTCGGTGATCTGCCGGAACATTGGACATTATCCCGCACAAAGAATCTTTTTTCCCTCATGAAAAGGATTCCTGAAGAAAACGATGATATTGTGACGGCATTCCGTGATGGTGAAGTAACGCTCAGAAATAATCGACGAGCAGATGGTTTTACGAATGCAATACATGAACACGGCTACCAGAGGATTCTGAAAGGTGACCTTGTAATTCATGCAATGGATGCATTTGCAGGTGCAATCGGTGTTTCAGATTCCAATGGAAAATCAACACCCGTTTATTCAGTGTGTACACCGAAAAAGTCGTCAGTAAACTCTTACTATTACGCACGGCTAATGCGTCATATGGCACTCAGCGGATTTATTAATTCCCTTTCAAAGGGCATTCGGGAGCGCTCGACTGAGTTCCGATGGAATGAAGCGGCAAACGTGGTCTTGGCACATCCCCCTGCGGATGAGCAGGACTTAATCGTTGATTTTATTGATCGCGAAGCCGAAAAGATCGACGAACTGATTGCAGAGCAACAGAGGCTGATTGATCTGTTGAAGGAAAAACGCCAGGCTGTCATCTCTCACGCCGTCACCAAAGGACTGAACCCAAACGCTTCAATGAAGCCTTCAGGCGTAGAGTGGCTTGCCGATTTACCAGAGCATTGGAACGTGACGCGACTCAAATTTGCTACTTCGCGAATCGTTGATTGTCCTCATGATACTCCCACCTATTCAGACGATGGCGAATTTCATGTAATCAGAACTTCCGATTTAAATGATGGAGAACTTTTCTCGACACAAATGCAGCGAGTGGACCAGGCAGAATACCTACTTCGTATTCGGCGAGAGCCACTTCTCAAAAATGACATCGTTTACAGCCGCGAAGGTGGTCGTTGGGGGCATGCAGCTATTGTAGATAGCGGTGATCGATATTGTCTGGGTCAAAGAATGATGCAATTTCGCGTCAACCAGAATTTTGATCCTCGCTACCTGATGTGGCAACTCAACACAAAAAACGTTTATCGACAGGGTGAGGTAGATACTGTCGGCGCAGCCTCCCCACACGTTAATGTTGGCACGATTTGCAACTATCGAATCGCAAAGCCCCCACTCAGTGAGCAACGGCGCATCGTAGACGCTTTAGATTTTGAACTTGAACACTTTCGCACTCTCACCACAGAAGCTCAACGAGGCATCGAGCTGCTACAAGAGCGGCGAGCCGCTCTCATCTCTGCGGCTGTCACCGGCAAAATCGATGTCCGTGGACTGGTAGAAGCGGAGGCTGCATGAGTCTGCACAAAGAGATCAACTTCGAATCCGAAATCTGCGAACACCTCGCCGCAAGCGATTGGCTGTACGCCGAAGGCGATGCCGCCAAGTACGACCGGGCACGGGCATTGTTCCCTGAAGATGTGCTGGCATGGGTGCAAGAAACACAACCCCAGGCTTGGGATGGGATCGTCAAAAACCACGGCACGAACGCTGCCGATACTCTACTGACTCGGCTTCGCGATCAACTCGACCAGCGCGGCACGCTCGAAGTGCTCCGGCATGGCATCGAGATGCTAGGACTAAAAGGGAAACTACCGCTTGCACAGTTCAAACCCGCATTGGCCATAAATCCCGACATTCTGGCTCGCTACGCGGCCAATCGCCTGCGCGTTGTTCGCCAAGTGCATTATTCTCAAGCCAATGAAAATTCCATCGATCTGGTACTTTTCCTCAATGGCCTACCGGTCGCCACCGTCGAACTCAAGACCGATTTCACGCAAAGTATCGGTGATGCCATCGACCAATATCGGTTTGACCGCAATCCAAAACCCAAAGGCCAAGCTGCCGAACCGCTGCTGTCTTTTCCCAATGGGGCACTCGTACATTTCGCGGTCAGCAACCGCGAAGTTCATATGACCACCCGGCTAAATGGCACAGCCACACAATTCCTGCCTTTCAACCAAGGAGACAATGGCGGTGCAGGCAATCCCTTAAATCCCCAGGATGGCTATCGCACCGCTTATCTCTGGAAACAAGTCTGGGAACGCCAGAGCTGGCTCGAAATCCTTGGTCGCTACCTCGTGGCCCAAAAGGATGAGAAGAAACAAATCAAGCGATACCTGTTTCCCCGGTATCACCAACTTGATGCCACCCGCAAACTGCAAGCCGCCGTATTGGCACAGGGGCCAGGTGGCAAATATCTGATCCAGCATTCCGCAGGTTCTGGCAAAACCAACTCCATCGCATGGTCGGCCCATTTTCTGGCGGATCTGCATGACGCCGAAAACAAAAAGCTGTTCGACTCGGTGCTCGTCGTTTCCGATCGCAATGTCATTGACACCCAATTACAGGAAGCCATCTTTGATTTCGAGCGAACCACTGGCGTCGTTGCCACCATCAAAGGCGAAAGCAGTAGCAAGAGCGGCGAACTGGCAGCGGCATTGTCCGGTGACAAAAAGATCGTCGTCTGCACCATCCAAACCTTTCCATTTGCTCTGAAGGCTGTGCGTGACCTAGCGGCAACGCAGGGCAAGCGCTTCGCGGTCATTGCCGACGAGGCGCACAGCTCACAAACCGGCGAAGCAGCGTCCAAACTCAAGGCCGTACTTTCCGCCGAGGAACTCAAAGAACTTGGCGATGGTGGCGAAGTCAGCATGGACGACGTTCTTGCGGCTCAAATGTCCTCGCGGGCCAGCGATGCCGGAATCACCTTTGTCGCCTTCACCGCGACACCGAAAACCAAGACGATGGAACTTTTCGGCACCAGACCTGATCCGAGTAAGCCCGCAAGCAAGGACAATCTGCCCGTTCCATTCCATGTCTATTCGATGCGCCAGGCGATCGAAGAAGGCTTCATCCTAGATGTGCTGAAGAACTACACGACCTACAAGCTGGCATTCAAACTCGCCCATAATGGCAAAGAATGGGACGATAAGGAGGTCGAACGCAGTGCCGCCATGAAGGGAATCATGGGCTGGGTACGCCTGCATCCGTATAATATTTCGCAGAAGGTCGAGGTCGTTGTTGAGCATTTCCGCCAGTTCGTGGCCCCGCTGTTAAGCGGCAAAGCGAAGGCGATGGTCGTCGTCGGCAGCCGCCAGGAGGCCGTTCGCTGGCAACTGGCTATCGACAAATACATCAAGGAACGAGGCTATCCAATGAAAACGCTCGTGGCGTTTTCAGGCGAAGTCAAAGACAAGGATTCCGGCCCTGATCCGTTTACCGAAACCAGTTCAACGCTGAACCCCAATCTTCGGGGTCGTGATATCCGCGAAGCATTCAATACCGACGAATACCAGATTCTGCTGGTGGCCAATAAATTCCAGACTGGATTCGACCAGCCGCTCTTGTGCGGCATGTATGTCGATAAACGACTGGCAGGCATCCAGGCGGTACAAACGCTGTCACGCCTGAATCGTGCCCACCCCGGCAAAGATACGACCTATGTGCTGGATTTCGTAAACGAAACCGAGGAAGTCCTGGCCGCATTCAAAACGTATTACACCACAGCCGAGCTGGCGGACGTCACCGACCCGAACCTCGTCTATAATCTGCGAGCCAAGCTCGACGCCGCCGGTCATTATGACGATTTCGAGGTTGAGCGTGTTGTCGCCGTTGAACTGAAGGCAAATGCCAAGCAGAGCGAATTGGCGGCAGCGGTTGAACCGGTCGTTGACCGGCTTCACAAAAAATACAAAGCGGCGCGAGACGCCCTAAAGCTCGCAATCGAAAAAAAAGACACGCCCGCTACCGAGACCGCTCAGAACGAGATCAATGCATTGCTGCTGTTTCAGTCGGACATGGCGGCATTTCAGCGACTCTATACCTATCTGTCGCAGATTTTCGATTACGGTAACACCGACATCGAGAAACGTTCGATCTTCTTTAAGCAAGTATTGCGTTTGTTGGAATTCGGTCGTGAACGCGAAGGAATCGATCTCTCCAAGGTAGTGCTGACGCACCACAATCTGAAGAACAAAGGCAAGCAGCCAATGCCACTTGGCGAAGGTGACAACCCCAAGCTGGAGCCACTTACCGAGGTCGGTAGTGGTGGTGTGCAGGAAAAACAAAAAGCCTTCTTGAATGAAATCATCAAGAAGGTAAACGATCTCTTCGAAGGCGACCTGACCGAGCAAGACAAGCTAGTTTACGTCAACAACGTCATCATGGGAAAACTGCTGGAATCCGAAACGCTCAAGCAGCAGGCGACCAACAACACCAAAGAGCAGTTCGCCAATTCGCCAGACCTGAAAACCGAAATCCTAAATGCGGTTATGAGCGCGCTGGAAGCCCATACGACGATGAGTACCCAAGCGCTCAGTTCTGAGACTGTCCGTGAAGGACTGAAGGACATCGTCCTCGGCCCGGCCCGTCTTTACGAGATGCTTCGGGAGCAACCGAAAGACGCGGGAGCTTAGATGGAAACCGGGTAATATTTTTTAGTACGCAGACTATTAGGATCAGCCAACCATAGCGCCGACTAATTCTTGACCGCCGCCTAAACTTACCCTAATTCAACGCCCGAAGGGATATCTGTAATGTATTTGAAAAAGCTTGTAATCGAGAATGCAGGTCCAATCGCATCATTAACTCTCGAATTGCCGTTTGAAGACGAGAATCCGTTGCCGGTTGTCATTGTTGGTGCAAATGGGAGTGGAAAATCAACTCTTCTATCGTTTGTCGTCAACGCTTTAATTGGTTTTAAACAACAGGCGTTTGAGAAGGCTGAAGTCGAGCACAATCGCGTCTACCGGGTACGTTCTGGTAGATATATTCAGAGTGGAACCCATTGGTACCATGCTAAAGCGGAGTTTGACGGCGGGCTGTCACTGGAAGAATGGGTTCTAGATCGACCCCGGGGCATCTTTGCAACGGAGGTCTCGCCACTACCATCGGATGAGGGATGGAAGCTCATCGAAGAAACTGAATCCGATCGATTCCTACTATTGCCGACCCCCAACCACCCCATTACGAATACTCTCTCTAAGCAAATGCAAAAGTTGTTCCAAGAGAATGTTGTTCTTTTCTTCCCATCCGATCGATTCGAATTTCCAGAATGGCTGAATGAAACTTCAGTGACTTCTGAAATTACATTCCCTGAGCCAGTCAAGTTCACCGGACAGACAGCCAGAAGAATCTTTGCTCGCTCACTTTTGAAGCCGACGCTTCAGTGGATAAAGGCATTAGCACTGGACTTCCGAATTGCTGATTATGTAATGAAACCCGTTATGCTGACCGAAAATGGTATTACCAGTAATATCGAGGCGCTGGTTTCTGTTAAAGGACGCGATAGTAAGATTATTGACGTCGTATTTAAATTCTTGGAATGCATCCTGGATGCTGAACCGGGTACCATCCAACTTCAGTTTTCAAACAGGAATACGGGCACGATCGCTGTTGGGTTTCTTCGGAACGGTTGCCGCGAGTTAATCCCAAGTCTCCTTGGATTATCCGCTGGCCAGGCGGCTTTATTCTGTATCTTTGTCAATATAATTAAAGACTTTGATCTGTCCGGATCACCATTTGTCGACATTAATGATATCCGTGGAATTGTCCTTCTTGATGAAGCAGACTTGCATTTGCACGTGGATTTGCAGTACCGCGTTCTTCCAATCCTCATGCAACTCTTCCCGCGAGTTCAGTTCATTGTCACAGCACACTCTCCTTTGTTCGTCATGGGGATGGAGAAGGCGTTTGGCAATTGTTTTCGGTGCATAGAAATGCCGAGCGGTGACGTAATCGAAACAGAGGCCTTCAGCGAATTCGACCACGCATTAGAAGCCTTCACTCGGACTCGCGCTTTCGATAAGCGGGTTGTTGATCGTATATCTGCTGAGTCAAACCCAGTCATTATTGTCGAGGGAAAATTTGATGTTCAACACCTCGAAATAGCATGGCAAAAACTGCATCCAAACAATCCGATGCCGTGGGTAGTAATTTCGTCTGACGGGTACTCATCATTGAAAGGTGGGGGCGGAGCCAAGATGCTTCGAACTCTTCTTCATGCATGTTGCCTTCATGTACAGCGTCCGGTGCTGGGGCTTTTCGACCACGACCGAGAGGGTGTCGAGCAAGTCGAGAGCCTGATCAAAGACGGGTTTCAATCTGTTGATGGGCGGGCGCATCTAAAGCATTCGACGAAGCCAGTCCAATCGCTACTCTTGCCGGTCCCGCCGAACCGGGCGAATTTCATTGCTCAGAACGCCAAATCATGTTTTCTCGCAATTGAACACTTCTATTCCGATATTCTGCTCGACCATTATGATTTAAAAGATGATCCCGTAGCGGTCGACTCGCAGGTATTCACAATCACGTCAGAATCGAAAAAGAAGCTTAAATTTGCTGAAGTGTTACCAACGCTAGACATGGCTGAATTTGCTAACTTTGAAATCCTTTTTGAACGTCTTGCGCAGGCATTTGAAATAACGCTGCTACCAGATGTGACTCGAACACCTTCATCGTCAGAGTCGCCTCAAATGCTCGTCACTCAAACGGCAACCACAATTTTGACACCGACTGAGACGCTTTGAAATAGAGTCTACGCGTGGTTTTTTGAACGAACTTCATGCGCCACGCTTCGGGGAAAAGTTCGGGAAAAACTTCGGGGAAAATAGCCTTTAACAACCGCTCATCATCCGAAAAACAGCTCGATGATGTAAGAAAACTAGGGTATTATTCCTTTCATCATGGTTGCCAAGAAGAACCCACAAAGCATTGATTCAATTGTCCTTACGAAGATTCAACATCGTGGGCGAAGTTCCGTATTTGTTCCGGCAGACTTCCTGAACATCGGGAGCCGCGAGGCCGTAGACATCGTGCTTCACCGCCTCGCCAAGAAAGGCACCATTCGCCGCCTTGCTCGGGGAATATACGATTTTCCCAAGGAACACCCCGCTCTTGGTCCACTCCAGCCATCACCGGAAGCAGTGGCCAAAGCACTTGCTGGCCGTGACCGCACTCGACTACAGCCAGCAGGAGCGTACGCCGCTAATCTCCTTGGGCTCTCTGAACAGGTGCCCGCCAAGGCGGTTTTCCTGACCGACGGTCCAACCAGAACGGTGAAGATCGGTCCAACCACCATTCAACTCAGGCAGACCACACCTCGTAACATGGCAGCAGCCGGGCGACTGATCGGACTCATCATCCAGGCGTTCCGCGAACTTGGAAAAGACCACATCACACAACAACGGCTCGAACATCTTAAGCGAACCATTCCAGCGAATGAGCGACGAGACCTACTCAAAGATATCAGACTGGCACCAGCATGGATGCATCCGATTATCAGGGAAATTGCTGAGGTCGACGTATGAAACTCGGGTGTCTATCGCTGCCGCAGGACTAACGCCGCTTGTATATCGAGCAAGCGACAAAAGAAACGGCCGTCGAGAGGACAGGACGCCTATTCTACGTGTGTTGCACACGCGCCAGGAAAGAATAATCGTCGTCCTCTTTACGAATGAAATGGCGACTGCCAAGCATCAAGTGGTATCACTGAGATTGTTTCCCGAAGAATCTATCCACTTGAAAGACGAGATCGCATTTTTGTAACCTTTTGCAGGAAAGTTGGACTAGTCGTTTTTATCGTCCGCTACGCCGGCATGTCTGTAAGCGTCCGGTGACGCTCGCCTGTTCAGGATAGTCGAGATGTGTATTGTGTCCATAGATAGAAACTGTGGACACACTTTTTATGAGTGAGCATAATAACCGCAAGAAGGGCGTTCGACGCCTGAAGCGCTGGCCGGTGGAACTGAAGCGCCGGATCGTGGAAGAAACGTTTGTGCCGGGAGCATCGGTATCAATTGTGGCGCGTCGGCATAATGCGAACGCCAACCAGGTGTTCGAGTGGCGCAACAAGTACCGGCAAGGGACACTGGTGAACAAGAGAGCGGCGAAGAAAGCAGCCTCTAGCCATGACCTGATCCCGGTCGGCGTGATAGGGCGCGGTGCCGCCATGCCTCTGTTGCCGGACATGCGGGAATCTTCCGTCCTGCATCAGACCTCACCACGCACAACGCGCCGGAAGGAAACAGCACCGCCTAAACCATCCGGCGTCATCGAGATTACGTTGCGCGACGGAACCAAGCTGCGTGTCGATGCCGGCATTGACGAGTATGCGCTGCGGCGTGTGCTGGCGGCGGTCAGAGAATCCGCATGATGCAACCGACAACCGGCACCCAAGTTTGGCTATCGTGCAGACCGACAGATATGCGTAAGGGATTTAACGGCCTGACTGCGCTGGTAACAGAGGTGCTGCGGGGTGATCCGTTCTCGGGACATGTGTTTGTGTTCCGTGGCAAGCGCGGCGACCGGATGAAGATATTGCACTGGGATGGATCAGGACTTTGCCTGTTCGCAAAACGATTGGAGAAGAGCCGTTTCGTCTGGCCGCCGATTGTTGACGAGAGGCTTCGTCTGACACCGGCGCAACTTCAGTTGCTGATCGAAGGAATGGATTGGCGCAGGACGGTGGCGATAGAGGTGGAGCAGCGGCCGTCGGCGGCATGAACAAAATGCGGTAAAACACGAGTAAACGCTGGTGTTTCCTGTAGGATTGTGCTAGACAAAATCATGTCAATTGCTACTGCTCCATTGCCATCTGATATTACCGCATTGCGTGCGTTTGCCGCGTCGCTGCAAGCAAATTACCAGGCTCTGGAAACAACGCTGCAAACACGTGACGCCGAACTTTACGCCAAGACATTGCATATCGAGAAGCTGAAGATGCAGCTGGCGGTGTTGCGGCGTGACCGCTTCGGTCGCTCCTCCGAGAAACTGGATAACGATATTGAGCAGCTTGAGCTGCTGATCGGCGATCTTGAGGAAGGCCAGGCGAAGAGTAATGAACGCACAGCAACAGTAACGACTGAGTCATCACCACAGCAGGAAAAGCTCCAGCCGGTGCGCAAGCCCCTGCCGGATCATCTGCCGCGTGAACGGGTAGAGCATGAAGCAGCCTGTATCTGCCCTGCCTGCGGCAGCACACGCCTGACCCGTATTGGTACCGATGAGCGCGAAGTTCTGGAATATGTCCCCTCCCACTTCAAGGTTATTGTCCATGCCCGTCCCAAGATGAGCTGCCGGGACTGTGAGACCATCACTCAACCGCCGATGCCGGAGCTTCCCATTGAACGCGGTCGCCCCGGCCCTGCACTACTGGCGCATGTGCTGGTAGCCAAATATTGCGATCACCTGCCACTACACCGGCAATCAGCTATCTATGCCCGCGAGGGGGTAGATCTTGACCGCTCGACCTTATGTGACTGGGTGGGGCGCATGGCCTATCATCTTACCCCCATAGCAGAGGCAATTGCCCGCCACGTGCGGCAGGGAGAAGCATTGCACGCCGACGATACGCCGGTGCCGGTGCTTGATCCCGGACGCGGTAAGACCAAGACCGGGCGATTATGGGTAGCAGTGCGTGATGAACGGCCATGGGGTTCCATCATACCACCCGCCGTATTTTACCGTTATGCCCCTAACCGCAAATCTGAGCAGGCGGAAGCATTGCTTGCTGGTTGCAGTGGCTTCCTGCACGCTGATGCGTATGCCGGGTTCAATAACCTGTACCGGACTGATCCGCTGAACGGGCACCCCAGACTAATCGAGGTCGCCTGCTGGGCACATGCCCGCCGCAAGCTCTACGAGGTGCATGCGGCCACGAAATCACCGGCGGCACAGGAACTGCTGGAGCATATAGGTGATTTGTTCGCCATCGAAGCCACCATCCGTGGCCAGTTGCCACAGGAGCGTGAGGCAACACGCGCCGAGCAATCACTGCCACTGTTGGCGCAAATGAAGATTAAGTTCGAGACTACCCTGAGCAAAATCAGCGGCAAGAGTTCGCTGGCACAGGCCATTCGTTATTCCCTCTCGCGCTGGGATGCACTAACGCGCTATACCACTGACGGTCGCCTCGACATCTGCAACAATGCCGCCGAACGTGCCATCCGCCCTCTGGCCATTGGACGCAAGAACTGGACCTTCGCCGGTTCCGACACCGGCGGTGAACGTGCCGCCACTCTCTACACCATCATCGAGACCGCCAAGCTCAGCGGCATCGATCCTGAGGCGTATCTCCGTGCCCTCATCACCCGCTTCGCCAGCCACCCAGCCAAGCGTATCAATGAGCTATTGCCTTGGAATATAACTCTGTGAGGAACAAATGAGCGAGTGCCCTAACGTTTTAGCAGAGGCTGACCGGATTGAAACACGGGCAACCCGACTTCGTTTTTTTCTAAGCAGTCTGCGTGATACTGGAGATCAAAGCGCTGAGGAGCTACGGCTGATAGCAAAAGCAACTGCTTCACGTGCGAGAAAGATTATCTCAGAGCACTATGAGCTGGAAGACCTAAGAAATATGATGAACCACATCATTTTAAGAGAGCCTAGCTTGCAATCTGGAGAGGCTTTGGTGGAAGCTATCGTGAATAAGGATGGGATTTGCGATACAAAAAATGGTAAAATAAGTGTGCGTAATACATACGCTAACAATGATGTCCTTAAAATGCTCGCGTCGTGCTTGAGAGCTTTGGGCGTGCCTTGTAAGGAACGTCAAAACACTGCAATTATTAATTGCAGTGTAAGTGCCGCAGATTTAGATGCCGTTGTGGCGCCTCTTTTTAAGGGTAACAGGGTTGCCAATTTATAGTCATTCCAATTAATAATTACACATAAGTAGTTTTTCGATTGGGGTTCCCACCGGCGCGAATTGCCTTCGTTTTTTGATGACGGCGAAGGATTGCTCGATGGGGTTTAAATCTGGGCTGTAGCGTGGAAGCGGCAGCAATACGTGGCCAGCTTTTTCAATGATGGCCTGAATCTGCTCTTTGTTATGAAAGCGGGCATTGTCCATGACGATAACGCTGGGCACTTTGAGTTCCGGCAACAGCATATGCTCGATCCATTGGTTGACCGTTTCGGTATGGCAACTTCCGGTGAATAACATCGGCGCCAACCATTCTTTGCCGCGTTGTGCCATGATCAGGTTGGTGGCTTTGCGATTGTTGCCGCTGATAAGACCAAACACTTTCTGTCCGATGCGCGCCCAGCCGTGCGGCCGGTAGCTTTCCGCAGCGAATCCGCTTTCATCGAAATACACAATATTCTGTGAGCCATATTTATGCATCATCTGTCGTAGATTCTGCAAAAAATACATTCTTTCTGTGTGATTTATCTCAGAATATTTAGTCGTTTTTTTTAGTGATCCGCAATGTTTGCAGGGCTGTCCAGACGGAGTTGATGTGAACCCCAAAATGTTCTGCGCGTTCACGCAATACCCAATCGGGATAGTCGTGGACATGCGCTGCAAGTGCAGCTTTATCCAACTTGCGCTTACGCATGTCTTAGTCGCAGTGAACCTGTTCCGAAGCGTATTTGATCTCACCAGTATTTGCAGAAACAACTTGTTCCGCAATTCTTACAAGCTCGTCGTATGTGAGTACTCGTATTCGATGCAGATGCGAATTATACATACGAAGAGCCACCCGCTTCTCAGCCACATCTGGATCATTATCTTCCAAATAACCAATAATGACAAATCCTTGTAGCTTGAAAATATCAATCACGAGTCGACGATTAATACTGTCACGCAGCGCCTCGATTTCGGAAATATAATGAGCTGTCTGGTTGACTGCTCTGTTCACGCCAGACGAAACAATCCATTTTCCGTGATCCTCTACAAACAGCTCGGCGTGTGCTCTCTTCAACTCAATAATATCAAAGAAACCGTCTGCGCTGCGTAGGAGTATGTCGTATTTTTCCTCCATTGTAAGCTGTCTCTTTTCGACCCGTTCGACATACTGTGTTCCCAGCATCCACCAATTCGCGTCAAGTAAATCTTGAAACTTATTTTCGACTTCGTTCGCGTCGATGTATTGCCTGAGCAGTTTAATCTCATCTGCCCTTTGAGAAGCTCGGAGTGCGGCAGCAACCATCCGTCGGCCATCATCTTTCTCCAATTTCGGCAGCGCACACAACTCGCTCACTCGATCTGCAAGTGCCGAAATCAAACACGCTAAACCGGAATTGTCCGCTACTGCATGGACGATCGACGTTACCTCTGGCGCTGGAATCGCCCCCACCGACCATCTTTTAAGGAGTTCATCAAAGGCGAATCTACTAGCGTCCCCAGGACTCTGGTTCGCCGTAATAATGGTCCGAAGCGTATCTAGCCGCGATGCGTCTTCGTCGATCCAAGTCTGAATTGCTGCGTCGTCGATATGCCTTTTCACAATCTGCCGCAACACCTCCGGGTTGTTCTCGATTTGCTGGAGAGTTTCGAGACTCGTTGTCAGATTTGAGAAGAAATAAGTCGTCGCTGGGCTCGTTTTACATTTTAAATACGTGTCCAAGTGAACGATCGCAATATAGTGCGTGTCAGTCACTCTGAGGCCAGGTTTAACATCGGTTCTCAATGTGAGTAACAGCGCGGCCTCTTTGGTCGCGGGGCAATTGCTTTTCACGAATGCCGCGAGTTGTTGGCCATCTGTGAATGTCCTTCTTCGATGAGAGAACTTAGCCTTCCAAACGAAGTCGTAATAAACGGCGATACCGCAGAGGCGCACTGCCGATCCCTTGAAATGGCAAAGACCGTTGGGCCAGTCTTCGGGAAGCGGGTTATGGTCACAGATTTTGTCGGTGCATAAGATGGCTGCGGTTGCGGTGGAGTTGCGCTCGCTCAGATCGATGTCTGGAAGATTGAGCGTTAATTCCAAATCGTCGTCAAAACCATTAAATAGGAGTGTGAGATCATCATCGCTCGGCGATGTTGCTGCTTCAAGCCCATCGATATTGGACATTGCTCCGGCCCTGAATGACTGTCGAAATATGTAGCGGTCATTTCACAGCCATCAATTACGGCTTGCAAGGTTGAAGCTGCCAATTCCGATTGAAATCTCAAAACATGCCTCATATTTCTCGATAGGATCACCGGCTTGTTTCGGGGGCACCCATCACTCATCCAGTGCCGGATTCCGTGTCGTGAAACGCCTGACATCAAAACCCCTTCCCCAAAAGACTCGTTTTATCTCTCTAGATACACAGCAACGTGCGTATTTCACTTAAATAGCGAACTATTCGCATTTTGGTGTACTTCGACGCAGATGCGTGATACAATGCCAATTGAGTAAATCACTTTTTTGATGAAGTACAAACGGTTGGATGCACCATGTCGGAAGGAACCAGAAGCTCCCGGTCACGCGAACGCCTCGGCAAACTCGTCCGCGAAGGCGGCGAGGTATTGACCGTCAGCGGCGCGGCACGAATCCTGGGGGGCGACAATGGCGAGATCGCCAAGACCTTGGCACGCTGGTGCAGCCAGGGTTGGCTTTCACGCATCAAGCGTGGTGTCTACGTTTCCGTGCCGGTAGAAGCCACC
Source organism: uncultured Schlesneria sp. (assembly GCA_903904835.1). Taxonomy (GTDB): domain Bacteria; phylum Planctomycetota; class Planctomycetia; order Planctomycetales; family Planctomycetaceae; genus Schlesneria. The sequence goes on from CAIVEI010000124.1 coordinate 53,680, forward strand.
AGTACTGATCGCGCGATCGAAGATGCGTGGGTACTCGTGCCGGAGCTTTTCGGTCCTGCATATATCGGTGGATGGTCGGCGGCAGAACATTGGGACCTCACCGAGCAGATATTTCGGGACATTTGCGTATTTAGCGCAAGGCCCGTTCCGAAACGAAATACAGTGATACACAACATACCGTTTGTCGTAACACACGCCCCAACAGAACAGCATTTTGGCACCAAGTCGATTTGGAAAAAGGAAACCAAAATACTTGTTTCCGATCCCGTGAAAACGATTGTGGACATGCTGGCGAACCCGTGGACCGGTGGCGGCATCCAACACGTCACCGATTGCTTGAACGAGTTCTTCAAAAGCACCCATTTCAATCCTGATCGGTTGGTTGAATATGCAGATAGACTCGGCAACGGCGCAGTGTTTAAACGGCTTGGTTTCCTTGCCTCGCAAAACCTTGGCGAAAGCCATCCATTGATTGATGCCTGCAAATCAAGGCTGTCCAAAGGCAATGCACAGCTTGATCCATCGCTCAAGGGTAACAGGCTGATTACACGCTGGCGGCTTTTCGTTCCCGCAAAACTGCCCATCGAAACCAGGATGGCAGAATGATATCGAAAAACGAAATTCTTGAACTGGCGACAGAGGCCAACCTCCTGCCCAACGTCATCGAAAAAGACTATGTGTTGGGATGGCTGCTCGCAGGTATCAACCATCATCCGACGTTGCGGGAAAGCTGGGTATTCAAGGGCGGCACATGCCTCAAAAAATGCTATTTTGAGACCTACCGCTTCTCAGAGGATCTTGACTTCACCTTACGCGACCAAAGCCAGATCGATCCAGATTTTTTACATGGCATCTTCACTGAAATCGCGGAATGGGTTTATGAGCAGAGTGGTATCGAAATACCCGCCGATCGCATGAAATTTGATATCTACCCGAACCCACGCGGCGTTGATGGCTGTCAGGGGCGCGTCTATTACGGCGGCCCGATGGGATTCGGCAGCAAGCATTCCATGCCGAAAATCAAACTCGACCTGACAGCCGATGAAGTCCTCGTCGAAGACCCCGTCATGACTCAGGTACGTCATGAATACAGCGATCTTCCTAACGGTGGGATCGAAATCCAAAGCTACTCATATGCCGAAGTCTTCGCCGAGAAAATCCGCGCATTGAAAGAACGCACCCGACCACGCGACCTCTACGATGTCATCAACTTCTTCCGCCGACCGGAGTCCGGCGACGTCGCACCGCAGGTCAAGGCTGTGCTGACCAAGAAATGTGCGTTCAAGAATATCATCTTTCCCACCCTGGCTGATCTCGACAGCCACAAAGACCACTGTGCGACAGGATGGAAAGATCAGCTTGCACACCAACTCCAGGCGTTACCGCCAGTTCCTTGCTCTTCTCGGTGATTGGCCGTGATTTGATATAGTCATTACATAGTTCGAGTGACGCACGAAGATTAAGCTTATCGATGGTATCGAGTAGAAGTTGCTTTCGTGGTGCCAGCTTGGCTTGTGCGTCGAGTTCATCAAATTCGTTTTGCATCTTTTGACGCGTATCCTCGTTCGACGCGAGATCATGCGTCATTGCCTGATCAGCAAGCGTTTGGACCAGTTTTACGATCTCGCTACGTGGGTCGGGATCGATAATGGGGCTCTCCGTCCACTTATGCGTGTCCATTGCCGACAACATCCAGTTTCGCCTTTCTTCCAGTCGCGTTTCAAAGCCGAGAATCGAGGTGCATAACGTGTCGTCATACTGCCTAATTTCTTCGATGAGTGAAGTATCGGCTCCGAAATTTATTGGTTCTTTTACCAATACCGCCTTGGCTTGCGCATATTCCGCGCGCTTTTGCATAGCAATTCTAGCCGTATCATTCTTGATGAAGTCATCAAACCGGACGAGCCGCGACGAGCCATCAGTCAGCTCTTGTTGGCAAAGCAGACATCGAGATTCGCTTGAACTGATCGGAAAGGCTTTGTCTTGGTGTGCCACAGACGCGAATCGTCGTGCAGACTCGAATAATGACTGCCATTCGGGTCCACCCGTTCCAAGTAGCATGTCCTCACCGGCTCGAAACTGGTTCGCTGCGATACCTTCCGCTGCGATAGCTGCTTGAGTTGCCTCATCCAGTGTACTTAACTTATCTCTCGCGACATCGCTCACCAGATTGACGCTTGACGTTATCTTCTGAAGTACGGCCTTCAGTCGATCATGCACACGGCGAATGGATGCGGCTTTCGCCCTTGGGTCCATTTCTTGGAGAGTGGCGAGAAGCGAAGCTCGGCGTTTTGTCTCTTCCTCGTCAAGCGTGGCAAGTGATTCAACAAGCGACTTTTCTGTCTTGGCGGATAGAGTTGCAATCATTTTGCCGACCGCAGTTGGGCCAGCCAAATCTTGAAATAATGAGGGTTCTACAGCGCATAAGGCCAATTCTGCCTTCAGGCGGTTAGCCAATTCAGGAATCACAATCTGTGCAAGGTTTTCGACAAGATCAAGTCCATATGGAAGATAAGCGACATCCTGTTCCGCATCGAGATATGCTCGCGCACAACTAGCATCGAATACAGACAGCGCCGACAGATCTATATGCATTGGAGAGCCAAGCTGCCATTTTAAGATTGTCTCTTTGCCATCGGACTCAACTACGAATTTTGCTTCAGGAGTGCCTTGTTGGTTCTTCGGCAAATGTGCGTTTGGCAGAACGGTAGCCTTTTGGTCCCTCGCTCGACATGCGAGCTTGAGCACTCGTGAATACCCAGATTTTCCTGTCCCGTTGTCACCGTAAATGACAGTGAGGCCAAGTGGAACGAATTCGAGTTTCTGATTTTCCGCGATTCGGTTCACATTCTTGAAGTTCTTCAAACTGAGAAGTCGAATAGTCATGCCTTGTGCCGATGTTGATGGGAGATGGCTAATGTCCAGAGGCTCAGGCACGCGATTGTTTGGGTCCGGGATACCAACCTCAAGCTTCAATAATGCAAAAAGATCGTCGTGGTCAGACGCGGTCAAAGAGGTGTTTTGTAAAAGCCGCCGAAGCGCATCGCTCAAAAACGGCTTCAATCCGGTCGACCATGTGTGTATCTCGTTTAGCAAGCTCATACTCTTCCTCGGTGTCGAGAGGCCCAAGACGAAAGCGGTGATTTGTCGCAAGGTTTTATCTTGAATGCAGTTTGAATTCGACCATCATGCAAAAACAATCCCCTCACGCCTACACCTTTTCCGATAAAGAAGGCCAAAGCCGTCGTATCTGGTACGTTGTCCAACTCATCCTGATTGATCGTACAATGGCTTGAGCGGGGGCTATCGTCAACATTTTTGCCCCAAGACCTCACCACACCGAAACCTTCGGCAGCGAGTTTTTTGATGCACGTGAACAATCTGCGCAAATATTTCCTCGAAACATTAGTCGAGCTACTCGGTATTAAAACTGGGCTTGCGATCTCAATCGAGAAAGCGGTGACGCTTCTCACTGGCGAAAATAAGAAAGACGCCTGGTGGGAAGGGCCTTTCGAACAACCGCTCATGCTGGAAGCAGGTGAAGTCGAACGCGTTTTTGTTCTTCTGTTGCACGCCGTGGGGAAAATCGGCGATGCCGTCGGACGATCACAACTTGTTTTTTATTTCTGCCGAGACCACAAAATTGAGTTTTCAGATGCATGGCTCGAAATGTTAACTGATCCTGAGGACTCTGGTTGGCCATTCGAAGAACCATTTCAAGGCTTGATGAATTCAATAAGTTTTGTGCAAGCGAGCATTCACGCGCACCTCGATGATGGCAAGCCGCTGCCCGACGTTTTGGTTAGGCTCGAAGGCTTTAGCGAACTCGTTGAACAGTTTTCGCTTCGGTCAATCATGCACCGAAACATGCCAGTCAATCGGACTTGGGACGGGATCGTTCCGCTCGATCATTTGTTCGCAAGTGAGGATGGTCCTGCGGATACGAATACCTTTTTTGATCAAAGATTCATCGATTACCTCAGTGTTCAACATTCCGATCTTTCAAGTATTCACTGGCGACAATTTGAGTATCTGACCGGCGAGTATTTCCGCCGCAATGGCTATGAAGTGAAGATTGGGCCGGGACGGGCAGACGGCGGGGTAGATGTGACCGCAATAAAGAAATCGACGGCGGTCGGTCCAGAAATGATTGTAATACAATGTAAGCGCTACGCTGAAAACAACTTGGTTAAAATCACTGACGTACAAGCGTTTTGGACGGTCGCTACTGATCTAAATGCCACCAAGGCTTTGATTGCAACCACTAGCCATTATCCTGCTGGTGTGACGAAGTGGTGTGAAGCAAAGCAATATCGGCTGACTCCAGTCGAGGGGGACAACGTGCGAAACTGGATCGACGAAATGAAATCGACTGCTCGTGCGACCGGAACTCCAGCATCTTCGGTCCAGTAGGTTCTGCAACTGACGCTGGAAAAGCACGGTTTGCATATTGCGGTTTTCAACGTGAAATGGTGAATTGATACGGAGATCTCATCAAAGACTCCGCAGATTTCCGCCAACGTTTCCACCCTTTTTCCGCCAACGTTTGTTGAAGGCAAATTGCGGGCGATCATTGCAATTGCGTAACTGCTCATTACGTTTAAGTGTGGGCATACCGCGTAGGGTCAAATTCTTCGCTGAAAGTGCGGTGCCTCGCGAAACCTGTCTCTGGTCCGACCGTTGCGCTCGCTGACGCGAAAGAAACTCTAAATCGAATGATGCGGCCTGACAGTTCTTGTCCGCCGTGGCCAAGGAATCACCTCTTTGCGCCCTCAGTCAGCAGCAAACGCAGGTGACCCCGAAATTTGTCCAAAATCGTGATCCGCTATTGGGTAAAATGCGTTCGACTTCACAGTCGCGGCGTTTTTCCTACAAAGGAGTGCATCTTAATGTCTGACGATCTTGAAGCCTTGGACAAGCGAAAGCGTGAACTGGAAATTCAATTCCTCGAAAAAGGACTGGCGAACCCGCTCCCGCCGTGGTGGAAACCAGAATTGGCGAAGATTGTTACGATACTCCTTGGCGTGACGGTCACAGGTTGGTTCGGTTGGTGTTTTGAGGGTCAGCGGCAGCAACTTCAAAAGCTGAGCAACCAGATGGGAAGTCTGACTACGGAATTGAACAATCGGAAACTTGCCGTCGAAGTGCGTAAGCTGGAGTCCGAATCACTGTCATTCGAGTGCAACATCTACAATCCCGACATTTCCGTTGGCGACAGCACGGGAGTAATTTCGCTTCGACCTTTGGTCTGTACTATTACAAATGAGGGGGAGACCCCGATCCACTTGAAGAGCTTGGAATATCGAATCTACACCGCTTCGTTGGAGCAAATCGTGACTACGGAACCGGTGGATTTCCAGGGGGCATCGAGGTGATGGAGTGCCACAAGACGTTTCTGGACGTTGGTGCCGGTACCCATTTTCTGGGTACTGCCGATCAGCACGCGTACCGAGCCGTTGCGGACTTTCTCGAAGAGTGCCTGTTTTTTGGCATCGGATTCGGCATCCCCGATGGCGGCAATCTGCTCGCGGGGAATGCCGTGGTCGATGAGTTTGGTGATGATCTCCTCATAGGGCGAATATCCCCAGGTGGTAGGATTCACGCCCATGTCGGCAAATATCATTTGGGCGCCACGAGTTGTTGCCGTCCGCTCCCAGGTAGCAAAAACATTTTCAACCAGCCGGTTAATCTTCGTTTCCGGGAAATCCAGGGCCGTGGCCGATAACATCCTCGCATCGGTCGCCAGTTTACGTCCGTCAGTGGTAATGGCTAGAGCATTGTCGACACGCGGGTCGACCCTTTGCGTACGAAGCCTGTCGTATCGCTCGACCAGCTCCTGTTGTAATTCGTACTGCTCATCAGACATCGGGCATGCAACGACGATGGGCTTGCCGCCTTGCAGTCGCGGACGCGGCAGGTTCAGCATGTCCGCCGTTTGCACATCGGAGAATGCTCTGAACATCTGTTGTAGTTCGGGCAGATTGGTGAACCTAGCAAAGCGGCTACGGGGACGCAGTCCTGCACCATCGGGGGATAGTTCCATCGTGTCGACGACTTCACCGAACGTGGCCGCCCATGCGTCGAAATGTTCCAGGCCACGGCTGCGCAATCCTTCCGGATCGAGGAAGCGCTGCATCGTGTACATCTCGACCATCGTGTTGGAAATCGGCGTGCCAGTGGCAAAGGTCACCCCGTGACCGGTATGTTGTTCATCGAGGTAGCGGGCTTTCATATAGACATCGAATGCCCGTTCGGAACCGCCCGTCTGGATACCGGCAACGCGGTCCATCTTGGTCGGTGTTTCCAGATTCTTGAAATAATGCGCCTCGTCGATGAATACGTGATCAACGCCGAGTTCGTCGAATACCAACCCGTCATCCTTCTTTTTCTCCGCCAGCAGGTTTTTGAGGCGTTCCGCCCGTGCTGCTTTTTGTTTTTCAATGGTTTTGATGAGATTGCGGTTGGCTCCCTTGGCACCTGCATGCTCGCGGAGTAATTCGTCATATTCCATGATTTGTTCGAGCAGGAATTTTTCCTGGTAGTCGCGTGACATACCGATCCGCTCGAAACTGCTGTGGGTTACGATGATGCCGTCCCATTCACCGCTGGCGATTTTGGCGGTTAAAAATTTGCGACGGTCTTTCGTCAGGTCTTCCTTGGCGGCAACCAGCAGCTTGGCATTGGGATAAAGCTGCATGAACTCGCGGGAAAACTGCTCCAGCAGATGGTTGGGCACAACGTACATCGGCTTTTTGATGAGACTGGCCTGCTTCATCTTCATTCCGGTTGCGGCCATCGTGAAGGTTTTTCCTGCTCCTACCACATGGGCCAGCAGGGTATTGCCGGAACTCATGCCGCGCCACACCGCGTCGTTCTGGTGCGGACGAAGGGTGAGCGCCTGATTCATCCCCGGAAAATCCAGGTGCGAGCCGTCAAACAGACGGGGTCGCAGATTGTTGTAGGTATCGTTATAGATCCGCACCAACCGCTCGGTACGGTCGGGATCGGTGAATACCCAGTTACGGAATTGTTCCTTGATGAGCTTTTGTTTTTCTCGTGCGGCCAGCGTCGCTTCCTGGTTCACCACACGTTCTTCGCGATCACCTTTATCGACCGTGTCGTAAATGGTCGGTGATTTCATATTAAGGGCAAGTTCCAACAGCCAGGTGCCGTTGGCTCTCGGTGTGCCAAAGTCCGACGTTGCCGCAACCGATGCTTCGGCGGCGTAATCGGGTTGTCGCCCGTGATCACCTGGCTGATAAACCGGGCCTTGGTTTCGAGAGCCTGCCACATATAGGCGTCGAACGACCCTTGCGTGACATAGCGATAAATGGCGACTTGTTCGTTTTCATTACCCTGGCGAAGGATACGGCCATCGCGTTGTTCTACCTCGGCGGGTTCACCCAAGGGCGATTTGGAATTGATATCAGGAACGAAGAGTGATTCCGAATTGAAACTGTCTCAGAAAATTGGATTCATTGATTACGACTCGATGGCCTGGACCCTGAAAGCCACTTTTCCCAAGACGCCGACACGTACTATGCTTCCATCGCGCGTCATTCATTCGGAGCGGTTTCATCCGCTGCTGAGTGAACAGATGCCGTGGATTGTGACCAAAATTGAAGTCACGCTGAAAACCGAGAAGTCTGAGTATCACTGGACTGGTTTCTCAGATCGGATGATGTGCGGTCCCGCCCAAACCGTTTCTGTCGAGGCGAATTGACCAGACTGCCACATTCACTTCAGAACTGTAAATTGGGAGTCGCGGGACTAGCGAAATCAATGGCGTGCCCCTCTGGGTCGGGCTCTTCGCTGCAAGTACGCACCTCTTCGAGAACTCACCCTTCGAGCCCTAAGAATGTCACATGAAATCGTGGCGAAATCTGGTAACAATTTGGTAACAACATTGGCAATGCGAGTACCATGCGAGTACAATGCAAACGGCGTCAGGCAATAGCGTAAAAGCCTGTAAAACAGCACATTTAAACGTTATTGCAACGTGTTTCCAATGTCACCCAGAGATAGTACACAGTAGGTTGAGGGACTAGTCGCGGCAATTCCCATTCTTTCTACGGTAACTCGGCCAGTTGCCGGAATTTAAGCCTCGACGCCTATCCCCACCCATACATTTGACGATCGTCCGCAATCATCAATTGCCCGAAGTCGCCATCCCGGCGACGGAGTGTAAACCTGTCACCTATCCGGCGCGGCAGATGCCAAAATTCCGCCGTCAATAAATCGAGGCATAATGCGGCCTTGCACACTAATAACTTAGCTAAATCCTTGCTGACTGCGGGTTCTGCCTATGTCAACACGCTGTAACCCGCTCTCAGCCTATTGCGCAGCGAATTAATATATGTTAATATAATTACTATGGGTTAAGGACTAGCCCACATATCATTCAGGGAGGACACCATGTCACGCAAACGCAAATCGGATCAACCAACTACGGATACGGAAGCAGCTATCAACACGGTCACGGCGGAAATAGCACCGGCAGAGAATGACCGGGAAACTCCGACCTTCGTGGAACGGGTCGGAGGAAAAACGGAACGTGTGCTCACGCCCGATCCGTACGAGATCGCTGGTGACTATGCAGCCGGTGTCCGTCTCTTTGAGAGCAAACGTGACCAGCAGGTGGCGATCAAGTTTGACTCGAAACCCGGCCAGAAGGTGATCGACCGATTGAACGACGCGGGCTATCGCTGGAACCCAAGCCACCAGATCTGGGTACATCCGGTTCGCCGCGAAACGGCAATGGGGACCCGCATTGACGCCGAACGCCTCTACCAAGAGGTTCGCCAGATGGTCCGCCAGGATAAAGGAGTCGAGGCTGAGCAGAAAACCCCCTTCTAACCGACGCTGGAACGGGTCCGCGATGTACGCTCCTCCAAACTACTTCTTTTTTGCGTTAGATTCCCAGGCTCGGCAGATATCGGGCAACTGCAAGGACGAGCAGTTGGCGGTGTTCCTGAAAAACGTAGCTCTCGGTTCGCTGACACTCATAACCAGTCTTTCTTCAAGTAAGGTCTTAAAAGACCTTCCCGGATCACCCGATCGAGATCGGACGAGGTGACACATGCCTTGCAACCCCCGCACGGACCAACCAGTTCAGTCGCCACGGGATGCAGGGCAAAGAAGACCGGATTCCCTTATTGCTGGAGGTAAACCGCACCCTTCCAGCCAAGCAATTGGCCGGGAACACCTAACCGAGTTACGCAAATGACCTATGCGTAAGAAACCACCCTTCTGGCGACAGCCATCACTTTTCCCACCGGATCTTGACGATTCACCTGAACCGAATAACCAGCTACCATCATCCACCGAAGGAGAGACACATGCAGTACAAGACCATCGTTCTTCAGCTTCTAGAACAACACCCGGAACTGTACCAACAACTCCGCAAGCGGCGGCAACTGCTTCCAGCACTGGAGACCTATTCCGAGCAATTGAAGGCGTTCCACCAGGACGAGATGGAATCCCTGTTACAGGCAATGCCGGGCAGCGACCCCATACAGATCAAAAGCGAAGCGCTGGAGATAGCCCTGAAAACATTCGAGGATCGTTTACCGATCAGTACCCATCGGGACGAGAACGAGACACTCTCCCTCGACCAGGCAATGGCGTTCGTCCGAAATCGTTCGTCTCGCGACTAACCTCGTCGCGTAAACAACCGGGCCTGTTTGACTCACTTTCCGATGACCCGTTCGCGCCAGTTCCACCACGCTCGAAGATACCCGAGCCGGGTATAGTAGATACCCCCAAGGGGATACCGTCGACTCCAGCGGTTGCAGATGTTCCGCCTTCCGATGCTCCAGAACCGACGACATCCGCTTCCATTGCTAGCGGCGAAAAAGGCAAAGCCCGCGACATCATCGCCGCCATCCGCACGCTGAAGAAGATAGAGCAATCGGGCCGCAAGGCCACTGCTGATGAACGGCAGATACTCGCCCGCTTTGCCGGGTTCGGTCCGGTGGCTCTCTCGATATTCCCCGATCCGGTCAGGGGAACCTATAAGGATTCTGGGTGGCAGGCACTGGGTGAAGAACTCAAATCCCTGCTGACACTTGCCGAATATGAAAGTGCCAAACGCACCACCTTCAATGCGTTCTACACGTCCCCAACGGTCATCACCGCGATCCATGAGGCCATCGCCCGCTTAGGCGTACCGGCCAACGCCACCATCCTGGAACCAGGATGCGGTACGGGCAATTTCATGGGGTACGGGAATAGGGAGGCACGATTTATTGGAATTGAGATGGATTTCCTATCGGGGCGGATTGCGAGAGCCATCCACCCCGGCCAGGACATCCGCATTGAAAATTTCCGCGACACGACGCTGCCCGAAAACCGCATCGACGCCGTGGTCGGCAACGTACCGTTCGCCGACGTCAAACTCGAATATCAGGGCCAGAAACTCTCCCTGCATGATTATTTCTTCGCCAAATCCATCGATGCCTTAAAGCCCGGTGGCGTCATGGCGCTGGTGACCACGCATTTCACTTTAGACAAACAAAACGCCGCCATCCGTGAGTATCTAGCCGACAAAGCCGACTTCGTCGGGGCCATCCGCCTTCCATCTGATGCCTTTAAGCGAGAAGGCACCGCAGTAGTGACCGACATCATTTTCCTTCGCAAGCGTGACCGTGGCGAACCGGCCCGCCACGTCGATAACGACTGGCTGGGCGTCGCACCGCTGGCGATTGATGACGCAGAGGTGACTGTCAACCGCTTCTTCTTACATCACCCCGAAATGGTCTTGGGCGATTGGTCGAGCAAGGACACGCTTTATGGAGGGGAAGGATTTAGCGTCAAATCCAATGGTGATTTGTCCGAACAACTTAAACGTGCCATCCAGCATTTGCCGAAGTTCGACCCGATCGAGGCATCCACTGAGACCGAAACGCCAGCCCCAGCTTTTACACCACCACCGCCTGAACGGCATATCGACGAAGGCAGTTTCTTCATAGGCGACAATAAGGTGATCCATCAGTTGCAAGCCGGTCAAGGCGTGCCCGTCGTCTATGGCGGCACGACCTTGAGGTCCGATGGCACGATGGTGGGCAAACGCATCGCAGCGCTGGTGGGCTTGCGTGACCTCGCCCGCCGTGTGCTGCAATCGCAAAACGAGGATTGGCCGGAAGCAAACCGTAACGACGCGCGAAGGGAACTGGTGCGGACTTATGACCGGTTTGTGGCCGCCTACGGTCCCATCAATAAGACGACGTTCGGAGAAACATCCGATGGCAGCATCATCCGCCGCATGCCCAACCTCGTGAAATTCAAGGAAGACCCGGACGCCATGCTCGTCATGTCGCTGGAAGACTATGACGAAATGACGGGTAAGGCGACCAAAGCCGCCATCATGGAAAAAGATGTGGTCGGCAAAACGCCGCCCGTCACGAATGTAAGAAGTGCTGAGGAAGGCTTGCTGGTCTCGCTGAATCAGCGCGGGACAGTGGACCTGCCATTCATTGCCACTCTTTACGGCAAGTCCGAAGGGCAGATCGTCGAGGAACTCGGTGATCTCATCTTCCTCGATCCCGAATCAAAAGCCTGGCAGACCGCCGATGCGTATTTATCCGGCAATGTCCGTTCCAAACTCGCCATCGCCGAGGATGCAGGCCCCGCATTCGCCCGCAACGCCGAGGCTTTGCGGAGCGTCCAGCCCGAGGATGTCCTGCCCGGTGATATCGACGCCAATCTCGGGGCACCGTGGATTCCAGAACGCGACATTAACGCTTTCGCGGCCCATTTGTTCCATGTCGCCCCCCCTTCCGTCCCGGTCGCCCATTTGAAAAAGGATGCCGTCTGGAGCCTGGAAACCGAAGAAATCAGCGTCAATGCAAGACAATATGGACGGCTTCGCCGCTGAAGAGTTCGTTTGCGGAACCCTTCTGCTCCGGTCCAAATCCGGCAGTGCTACTGTAGAGTTTCCTCGCCGAGTTCAGTGGTCAACGATCATCACTTTGCAAAAAAATGGCTACTTCATCGGCAGAATCCGCAGGAATTCACCGCCCGCACTGATTTGCCGAAGTATTCTGGCTGCAACCCATGCGGTTTCACACTCGAATTCGTAATCTCTTATTAGAATCCGTGCGCGCGACGTCTTCATCGAGAGAGAGGTTTTGAGCATGGCCGCATCGTCAATTGAATGGACCGAGTCGACATGGAATCCTTTGACCGGCTGCACGAAAATCAGTCCAGGGTGTGCTCATTGTTACGCTGAACGTATGTCAATTCGTTTGCAAGCAATGGGCCAGTCGAACTATTTAAACGGCTTCGAACTCACTCCCCAACCCCACATGCTTGAGTATCCACTCCATTGGAAGAAGCCTCGCCGAATCTTCGTGAACTCGATGAGCGACCTATTCCACAACGAAGTTACTGACGACTACATTCAATCCGTTTTTGACGTCATGCGACGCGCTCACTGGCACCAGTTTCAGATACTTACGAAACGTGCTGAACGATTACTCGAATTGGACCCTATTATCGACTGGCCAGAGAACGTGTGGATGGGAGTGAGCGTAGAGAATAGCAAATACTGCACCCGTATTGTCTCTTTGCTCGCCACAAAAGCAGCGGTCAAATTCTTGTCAGTTGAACCGTTGCTCGGACCAGTAGCGGAAATAAATGTCCAAGGACTTGATTGGGTAATTGTTGGCGGTGAATCAGGTCCTGGAGCGCGGCCCATGAAGCCGGACTGGGTTAGGCAATGCCATCGAAGTTGCCAGCGTGCTGGTGTTGCCTTCTTTTTTAAGCAAGCCGGAAACGTCCTGGCCCGCGAATGGAATTGTAGTGATACAAAGGGTACGATTCTGAGCGAATGGCCCCAGGAGTTTCAAGTTCGACAATATCCTCGACCGCTAGCCGTTGCGCGGTGAAGAGTGGGAAATGGATCAATTGAATGTCGAAAGAGAATCACGACTGGCGACCAGGAGAACCCGCACCGTTCATTCGTGCTCACAGCCAGGTAAAACATCGAATTCTGGATGAATACCTTCAACGCTATGTGGCAACGCTGACCGCGAATCCGAGGCGACCTCAACTCCGCCTCACAGTTGTTGATGGGTTTGCTGGCGGCGGTTGCTACCGTGATGAGATAACCCACGAATTTCGTCCCGGTTCCCCGCTAATCACACTCGCGGCAATGAAGTCGGCATCGATTGCGGCTCAAAATAGCCGGACGAATGGGTTCAATCTTGATGTTGAATACTTTTTTGTCGAGAAGAAGCGTGCAGCGTTTGAGTATCTCACATCCACGCTTCGTGATTCCGAATTTCGCGATTGCGTCGGTGGACGCGTCCACTTGTTGCGTGGCAAGGTTGAGTCCAGCATCGATCGAATCATCGCTCGCGTTAAGCAGCGCGGGGGTGGCGAACGTGCCATCTTCATTTTCGATCAATTTGGCTATGTGGATGCTCCGTTTCCAATGATCCGAAAAGTCTTGACTCAGCTTTCAAACGCGGAAGTGATCTTAACATTTGCCACAGACTTTCTAATTGACTACCTCAGTACGAGACCGGAAAGTCAAAAAAGTTTAGGTAAAACCGGAATCGAACTAAGCGCCGAGACGATCGAAGCACACAAGCAGCAATCACATTGGCGGTGGTTGATCCAGCGGGACCTTCATCATGAAATCCAACGAAACTCTGGTGCCGAACATTACACACCATTTTTCATTCGTTCAAAGGATGCACATCGTGATTTCTGGCTGATCCACCTCTCTGGTCACGCGCGGGCGCGCGATGTCATGGTCGGATTGCATTGGAAGGAAAACAACAGTTTCGCTCACTACGGGCGGCCAGGGCTCAATATGCTTGGGTACGATCAAGACCGCGACTCAAAGCTGACAGGGATTTCTCAACTTCCGATTTTTCGCTTCGATGGCGGAGCAAGGGAAGAGTGCAAAAGTGCGTTGGTTGATGAATTGCCTAAGAGAATTGCCGACAATTACCAAGGGGGCTTGCTTTTCAACGACTTCTTTGCAGCAATCACCAATGAGACACCGGCGACTAGCGAGATCATGAAGGATGCGCTACGGCAGCTCGCGAAGGAAGGCATCGTTGAGATACTCGATAAGGGCGGGAAGAAAAAGCGGCGCATAACTTCAGGTTCAGATACATTGAGGTACAGCCGACAGAAACGTCTCTTCCTGCCGTGAAATTCACGATTCATTTCCAATTGTTGCTGAAGAATTGGTTGATTCCCAAAGAAAATCGTGGCGAAGATTTGGTAACATCATTGGCAATAATCGAACCTATGCCTTCGAAGTTGACACAATCGACAGTGACGTAGGAATTGATGAAGCTGAAATCAATGCCGCCGTTCCCTATCCTAGTTCAGACAAACCCGTATTCATCGGACATTACTGGCTTTCAGCAGCGCGACCTGAAATAGTGGCAGACAACGTGGCTTGCCTTGACTTTAGCGTGGCAAAGGGCAGTTTTCTGTGTGCCTATCGCTGGAACGGCGAACAGAAGCTGCAAAATGATAATTTTGTGTGGGTCGAAGCCCGAAAGTAATCTCGGAGCATTCGAGATTTTACCAATCGCGAATGCCTCATCGCACGAGTTCGAATTCGACGCGAGTCAAACGAGGCCGGTCTTCCATTGTGACTGTGTGGCAGCGACGCATCGTCGTGCGGCATAAACTACGTTATCTCACGTACGTGTGAATCATCAATCCCTCCAATCCACCAGCGTCCCACTCGGTAGTCCAAATGTACGATCCCACCGTTTGGGATTGGCAATCCCGTCCTCATCGCAAAGAACCGTCGCATTTGGGCAGAATCGGAGCCGCCATTATAGAACGACGCCAAGACCATCGACCGAATGAACTGCTCGTGAGTAAAAACAACAGAAAGTCCAGTCCATCCTTGAACCTCCGCAAGAAACAATTTTGTTCGCTGTAACAAATCGACGAACGACTCGGCTCCAATGCCATCACGATAATTGGGGTCCATCCGGTTCCAATAAGCGTCAACCATCGGCTGTCGCCGAACGATGTCCGTGTCGTTACAACGATCTCGCGACAAATACGTGAACTCATGAACCTGCGACTCGAAAACTTTAACGCCTGGATATTTCTCCAGAAGCGGTTCGGATGTTTGACGAGCGCGAAGGTAGCTGGAGAGAACAACCTGGTCCGGTCGACCTGGGCATGCGGTTGCCACAGCTGCCGCCTGAGCACGACCTTTGGATGTCAACTCGATTGTTGCGAAATCGGTTGTTATCCTTCCACTGTTTGCCATACTTTCACCATGTCGTACGAGCAAAAGCATGCTTAGTTCCTCGATAAAAGTCGCATGAAAAACGAGAGGGTTGCCCCACTGGGTTAGCTTGAATTATTGTTACGTTGATTCACGAACGCGATTACAGATAGTCCGTTCAGCATCTTTGGGCCAACATCGTGAACCATGACCGCTTACGAATTAAGGTCGAGATTTTGCAGTTGCGCCTCATCATCGAGCTGACTCGGCAACGCCGTTCGAAACGATAATTCGATAATCCGATAAAACAAAGCGAAAGATCAACAATTGGAATGGAGGGCGAACAACGCTGAAGAGAGTTTCTGCCAATGCGGGACCTTCCACCAATGCAACAAATCCAGCAGAAAGGCAGAAGATGAAGCAACCCCTTGAACGAATCTTTCTGGACATGGACGGCGTGTTGACCGATTTTGTGAGTGCCGCCTTACGGCTGCACGGACGATTAGAAGCTTTGGAGGACTGGCCTGAAGGTGAGCGAGACATCCCCAGAATCTTGAAACTGAGTCGGACACAATACTGGAAGCTCATTGATGAACAGGGAGCCGATTTCTGGGCATCGCTCAAGCCATTCGAGTGGTTTAGTCAATTGGTCGGATTGGTGCGCGAATTTGCACCAATAACAATACTGACCGCACCGTCCATTTCGCCAAGTAGTTTGGAAGGGAAAGTGCGTTGGCTGTACGAGCACTTTCCCAGGGAGAACGGCCGCGTGTTCAATAGTTATCTAATCGGCTCCCAAAAGGATCTTGTAGCTCGATCAAAGCGCGTATTGATTGATGATGCCGACATCAACGTCGAGGCGTTTCGTGCTGCAGGAGGTGAGGCAATCCTGTTTCCTCAACTCTGGAACAGCAATTTCGCGATCCAAGACCGACTTGAATACGTGCGAACGGAATTGCACGCTCTGAGTGGCTAGACCAATCGAAAGAACTCGGTATGCCAAGGGAAAGCATTGCACGACCGATTTTGCGACTATGACTTTCGTGAGATTTGGTCGGCATTGGTTGGCGTCGTCACTCCTATTGACATCCAAAGGATGAATCGGTGTTGAAACAAAGTGGCCCACCCCGGTTTCTCCTTCCGAATGGGAATATCACTCGCACCGGAAAGGAATTGACATTCAGTCCTCCAGTGTGGACCAAAGCACCATGTCGGCTGAAAAATGCGTTAGCCAAACACAGACTTAATCGCCTCGCTTTTGGTGGACGGATAGAGATGACGGTAACGACGCTGCTGCTCCAAGCTCATATGTCCTGCGAATTCATCGATCAATCGCTGGTCGATTCCCTTGTTAGCGAGCGACGATATGAAACTGTGTCTGAAAATGTGGAATCCTTTCAAGATCTTCCACTTGCACTGGCTGTCCTCAACGTCTTTTTCAAAAACCCGGTCGAAGTGATCTGCGGCCTCATCGTTGGTAAGCGGTTTGGTTACGCCCTTTCGGGTCTTGCTTCGCACGACCGTTGGCGTCTGACAGAACAAATACTCCCCGCCTGGATGAACTTTGAGCCAGTCGCAAAGTACGCCGGTCAGAAACCCCGAAAGCGGAACGCGCCGGGTAGTCAGCGTGCCGCGTACGCGTTTCTTCTCGTGGATCGTCACGACCTCGTCTTCAAAATCCACGTCCGCGATCTTCGTCCGGATCATCTCCGACCGACGACACCCCGTGTGAGCTACAAAGCAGAGGGCGGGATAAAGAAACGGCTGACTTGTACTCGCCTTCACAAATGCAAGCAGCTCCTCCGTCTCAGGCACGCTCAAATAGAGCGCGTCCCACAAATCGGCCTGTTCGGCGACGGAGAGCTTACCCGATTTGATTCGCCGCTCGATCTCCTGGCGGGTCATGAATGGAGGTTTCTCAGTCGTCTTGGGAAACCGCAAGCCGTCACTGGGAAATTTACCAGTGACCAGCTTCATTTTGACCGCCCAGTTCCATGCCGTACGCAATGAAACCAGTTCTTTAAAAATGGTGGCTGGGGAAAGCTTCCTGCCGTTTCTTCCCTTCGCCTTCGCTCGTTTGTCGACATACGACTGAAGGTCGGCGAGTGTGAGTTCAGCGATTGGAAACTTCGCCCCCAACTGTCTCACGAGGTGGCCGAAATGTTGCTTGATACCCTTGACCGTGGAAACCTCAAGCGACGCTTCATGGGTAGCGAGGTATTTGATTTTAAGATCGTCGAGCGTGATCTTGTCAGCTTGGGGAAGCTGTTCAGTCTTCCCGTCGAACTGGACATAGTCGACGATATCCACACCCGGCGGAATAATCGCGAGGCGCTGCTTCAGGCGAAGCAGAAGGTAGTCGACATGCGATGCTTTGGCTTCCGCCTCTTCTTGCGACACAGGCCCCACTGTGAACGTGTGGCGCTTGCCGTGATACAGAAATTGACAGTACCAGCCATTGCCCTTTTGCTGAAGCGATGCCATGTGTGCCCCAATGCCATTGCAGCACCAATTCAACGTGTGCAGAATAATTGCAGAAACGTCTGGCTCACATTTTATCCAAAACCACGCAAAATACTAGCCGAGGCGGGGTTCGAACCCGCACGTCCTGTTACGGACACAGGATTTTAAGTCCTGTGCGTCTGCCTGTTTCGCCACTCGGCCATTTCGAGCCACGGATTGTGGCGTGGTTGGCTTCTCACTGCAAGACTGCGAGTTGTCGGGAAATTTGGATTCAGGGGAACTCGGTCGAGAAATTCACGTAAAGACGGTGAAAAAAGAAGGCTTTGACCACGAATCTGACGAATTTCACGAATCAAAATTAAAACGGAAGGCCGGGAGATTGGTGGATTCATCATTCATGAGAAAGGGAAACGGGAACGCACAGCGGTCAAACTTCGTGCAAAGTATTGAAAGCAAAGAGATTTAGAACACTCATCAGCACTAATCTTCGCTAATCGGAAAACGCAAAATTCCTTTGACTTCTTCTGCTTTTTATTCGTGGGATTCGGTGCGTCAGGCGAAGCCTGACGTTTCTTAACAGTTGAAAGGTACTGTTCATGGTAATTGATTCGTTCGCCATGTAGCGATTCGAGCGTGCGTCTGAGCGATCATTCGTGCGGA
>CAIVEI010000125.1 GCA_903904835.1 uncultured Schlesneria sp.
CAAGCTGCCGAATGCCGCGCTGACAACATCAATTTGACCGCCATAGGAAATGCTCATGCAAACAGTTTGCATGGTCTTGGCAAAATGCGCAAGCCTAATTTGATGAGTATTTTAAAGGGTGCGGAAAATGGGGTTAAATGCCGATTGGCCTGGTGGCGGATAATTCTTGCTGACGTCGTCCAGGACCAGCACCCAGTCGAGTTGTTCGCCCAGGTCTGGCGGACGGAATTCCTGCTCACCCTGGTTTGAGAACAGGCCGATCGATGTCGCTTCACCCGTTCGTGGATTGAACCACCATCCCTTTACTTTCGAGCTACTGATCTTGTCCATTCGGACTTTGAACGCCCGTCCGATCGGTGCGTAGACCATTGCAAAGGTTTCCTCGGCATCGCGGGTTGCCGCGAATCGGTAACGTCCTGCACCCGGTACTGACGTGGCGACTCGATCCGTAACAATGACACTGTCGTCGGGAATTCGCGTCAGGAACGGTCGGGATTCAATCAACCTTCGGCCAAAGATCATTTGATTGGCTCCCGGCAGATCAATGGCTTCGGTCCAGGGAACCAGCGGGTCGTTTATTGGTACTACGCCCGGCTTCCAGAAGCCCCAGACGGAGTGGTGACCGTAGGTATGTCCGCACGCTCCGTTGAAAAGATCCCAGTACAATGGACGACGAACATCCGCAGCGATGGAATGACTGAGGTTCTTCGCGTTGAATGAAATCGGATGTCCTTCATAGATCGGCTCACCATCGATGACGGGCTTGGTCGGTGTCCGGTCGTAATCAACTTTGGTCTGGTCATATCGACCAGTGAATTCTGTCCCGTGACCATTCTGCCGCATGTTGAAATCAAGCCAGTCGTCCGAATGGAACCAGCGCGAAGAACCTTGTCCTCCGTTGGGATGGAACGTGATCAGGTGCTTTCCGCCGTCACCTTTTTTGATCCCTTTGGCCATCGCCCGAATGATTTCTTTGTGCTCGTCGGTTTCGACGCTGCGGTCGCCGCCCAGGACCCAGATGATCCTCTTGTTTTTGTACCGATTGCCAAGCCATTCGCCGTAAATTTCGGCGTTTTTTACGGTAAACAACTGTTTGGCATCGTTTTCACGGAAGTGCCAATAGCGGCCCCATGTCGGCAGAAACCCGACAAACAGGCCATTGGCGTTCGCTCGATCGACAATATGATCGACGTGATCCCAGTAATCATTTTCGGGGCCGTCTTTGATCGCGGGTCTGGCCGGGTCCAGATCTGTCAGCGGAAGATGACCATAGGCGTTGGGAACCGTATGTCCGTCGAATTCGCCGATGGCGACAGCCTGAATGACGGTAAAGCCTTGTGAGGCTCGTTTCTTTAGATACTTTTCGGCATCGTCCCGATCAAGTCGATGAAAAAGTTCCCAGGCGGTATCGCCGAGATAGAAAAACGGCTTTCCTTCGTCAGTGACGAGAAACCGGTGGTTATCACTGACTTTCAGATTGGGAAGATCGGCTGCGCTGAGTGCACAAGTACTGAAAAAAATGGCATATGTTGACCAGAATAAGTAACGCATGGATCGTCTCCAGAAAAATCAAACGATGTTCGACTCGCCAACCAATAAAAATTGACGGCCAAGAGCCAGCACGTTCACGCATGAATCTAAAGGTACGTGGAAAAATAAAACGAAGATAAGAAAGATTCGAACACTAATCAGCACTAATCTTCGCTAATCAGAAAGTTCAAACGCGAGTCAGGTTGGAATCGGAAGATCGTTGGAACCTCCAATAATAGTCGCGTCGCACAATCGATCCGCCCAGTCGTCCAAAAGACAAACCAAATGCCAATGATCCTATGAGACCGAAGACGATTCGCGCAAGTACCCCAATGTTCCCAGGCCACTGAGCGATCTGCGACACAAATGCGGGGAACGCTGCGGCTACCACAAGAACCAAACATCCTGCCTCCAAGATGGATTCGCTCTCAATTCCGCCTGCTGCTCCAGTGGCAGACCCCAGAATCATTCCAATCCACCAGTAGTCGCGCCAAATGAGTAATCCCCATCCTGCGCCAGCGAATCCGCCAAATATGCAGCCGAGTAGGATGGGAAAACGATTTGATTCCCAGATACCTTTATTCACGTTAAAGAATTCCTATTCGGATTTCGAACAATGATGTCTTCAGGGTATGCCACTTAACGACCGATGGTCGACGGTTTCGTCTCCGACAGTTCCTGGTCCTTCAATTCAGGCAGGTTTTTTGGCCAGTCTCCACGAAGGATGACATTGCGGACTCGGACATCGGTCTGGTTTGCATAGTGAAACAAACCAAATTGGCGCTGGTTCCAGTTGGCAACCGGCGACTGATAAATGTCGACGCCGTTCAGGATCAGTTGGACCTCATCACCAACGAGCCTCAGTTGCAGCCGGTTCCATTCCTTTGGTTTCAGCTTAATTTTTCCCTCCAGGCGACGATGGCTCGGGTCATCAATGGCGTTGTCGGGGCGAAGGCCGATCCGTTCGGAATCAAAGTCGGTCAGCACATGCAATTTGACGCCGTCATCGTCGAGCAGGAACGCGATCCGTCCCAGGGCGGGATGGACGTGAGTTTCGCCAGGTGTGTAGAAAAAATCGTAACTGATTTCGGCATCTTCGGCGATCGGGTGGTGATACAGCAGCACACTTTGACGCTGTTGATTGCGAACGCGATCAAATTTTGTCCCGACAATTTCACCGTTTGAGATTTTCCACGCTTCATGGGATTGATCAAATCTTTGACGATTGTTTTGAGTCATCATCGGATCACCGTACAGACTGGCCGTCCAGCCGGTTAGTCCTTCGGTGGTCGACAAGTCGATTTCCGTCGGGATTTCGGGACTTCCCGTGATACGGACTTTGCGGACCTGGCCGGAATGATTGGCTGATGTCGTCAGTGCCAGCCACGGGTCGGTTTTGTCAGGCAACGTCAGTTCATGAACCTGACGGTCGTTAATGAACCATGTTGCCTTGTTTGGCTGAACATCCATCGTCAAACGACACCATTCATCAAATTCCAGGATCGGTTCGATCTTCGGCCCTTGGGTCTGTGTGGTCAAATTGCCGATTGTGATCATCGTTTTCGTATATTCCGAACCTGCCCAGGTGCCGTGATACATCAATCGAGACTCAGTCCAGCGAGATGTCGTCACTTCAGCATCGACCTTGAACGACCCTCGAAGTGGCGATTGGAAGTATAAGGCCCCGTCCCCTTCTCCACCGAGGTGTGTCACGATCCCGTCCCGGAATGACCAGCGGGATGCAGGACTCCAGGGATGATCTCCGGCATTTTCCGTTCTTGAAGAAATCCATTGAGATTTCGGAGAAAGACTACCGGCGCGAGGGTATTGGTCTGTTTCCATCAGTGATTTGCAACGATCCCGCATCGCAACGACGCGACTTTCCCAATAGTTATCGAAAGGACGTTTGCGATGTTGTTCAAGCAGCAAATTGAGTAACGGCAAAACTGCCGGACGAAGTTCTGCATGCTGGAATCCCGCGTGGGCTGCGATCAGTTCAGGCCAGCGTTCCAAGGCCGGTGCGTCATCAGGCAGCGCCTGAGTCAGTGGGACGAGTTGACCGAGACCTTCTTTTGCCTCCGTTAATTGATCGCTAGCGATCTGGATCAAAGTTCGAAACGCCAGTCTCGATCGTTTCAAGGTGGCATCATCGTCCGCTTGCGGATCGGTTTGTGGTTTCAGTTCATCAAGTCGCTTTAAATCTTTCGCCAGCGCGATCAGCTCAAAAACAGGTGCAACAAGATCGGGGCTGGCATACTGCCGCCGACCTTCGTTGCCTGAGCCTTTTGGTCCAGACAGGATTGAAGCGATGTCGGCCATCGCCGGGATTCCGTTTGTCGCCGAAAACGAACCGTAAAGCCGCATCGCAAAATGATCATCATTCGGTAGTACCCACGCCGCCAAAGCATTGAACCGACCCTCAGGCGACAACACGCCTGTTTCGGCCAGACGATCATCAACTGAATTCGAATGAAACAACTCGTTGATGACGCGTGAATATCCGCGACGTTCTGCGCGGGTCAGTTCCCGATCGGGTACCAGAAGATTTGAGGCAATTTCGGAACTGAGGGATTCCGGCCAGTCTCCCTGCAAGACGACGTTTCGTACCTGTACCAAACTGGCATTTTTGTCATGGTAGAAACCGAACTGGCGGCTGTTTTCACGTTCGAGCGGTGCTTCACAAACAAGCTTTCCATTAAGGCTGATTCTGACCGTGCTGTTCTTAAGTGAGAATTCAATGTTGTTCCAGGATTTTTCACGCAACGAAACCGGTTCGCGACGAATCGATTCATTGACGAGAACATTATCCATCGGCAGTCCATTCTGGATCTCGTCGGATGAATTAACGGCGGTCATCCAATGCAGTTTCACGCCGTCTTCTTCCAGCAGGAACGCAAGACGACCTATCGCAGGATGAACATGAACGGAATTTTCCCCGGTTTCGTACCAGAATTCATATTGAATCCGATCCCCTTCGGATAAAGGATGATCGTAGTAAAGTCGACTTTGGATGAGTCGCTTCTTTTCTAGACCAACGGGCGGAACTCGCCGACCGTGAATGCCGAGATCTTTTGCTTTCCAGTCGAATTCATTCGCGACCTGCGGCAGTTGACTAAGCTCCGCATCGTCTAATTCGAAAACGGGCTTGATCTCTGGCGGAGGTTGTGGCTGCGACTCGCCATAGAATCCGCTGATCCAACCTGTCAGAAATTCTGATGAAACAAGGTTCACTTCGCGTGGAATCTTCGGTTGACCCTCGATCTTGAAATTACGGATGGCCGTTGATGAAAATGCGTAACAATAACTGAAGATCCAAGGAGCGGAAGCCGCCGATTTGGATTCTTCCTGGATCAGATCGCCGTTGACGTAGTAACGGACTTTTTCAGGAGTGACCTGCAGCCGAACGCGATTGAAACTGCCGTGTTTGATGCGGGCAAATCGCATCTGCTGCAAGTCGCGACCGTTCCCCTGGTAGCCATAATTCTCAGCGTTTGCGATGTCTGTCGCGGTGAAATTGACATCTCCGTATCCAAGTCCCAGGCCGTTATCGAACCCTGCCGCTGACCACGCATCAAAGCTCACCTCAAACTCGCCTGTGAGGGGATATTTCAGAGAAATGTGGTTGATTCCTGAACCGAGGATGTGGCACAGAAGCCCCTCGTTGGCCAGCCACCAGTTCGTGACAGATCCCGCAGACGCTAACGCCCCAAACTCTTTTGAACTGACGATCCAATGTTTCAGGCCAGAGTTCCAGGGTTCGTGATCGAGACGATCAACCGTATCGGCTTCGAGGACGGGAGCGAAGTAATCGTGTCGGCTCATAATCGATAACGGGGTCGACGCGTAGGTCGTTCGCGCCATTGATAAGGCCATTAATTCGCGGCCCTGTTCGCGCAGAGTCGCGTCAGAAATCGCGGACCTGGCGAGGACGGCATCGGACAAATCATTTGTATTTTGATTTTGCTGCTGCCGTTGGGCCTCGGCACCCTCTTTCGGACGTTTTCTTTCTGTGATCAAGTTTTGCAGGTCCGGCAAGACTTCTGAACCTTTTCCCTGTGCGATCTGGATCAATTGAAGCAGGAATTTTGATTGTTCGACGTTCTGTTCGACATGTGGCAGCAATTCCTTTTGCAATTCCTCCAGCCGTCCGGAATCGATTGCGGCCTGAATCAAGAAATTAGCAGTACTGCTGATTTGTGATTCGCGAGGGGGTCGTGGACTGTCGCCGCGCAAAACATCAAAGGCTTGCGGTGAATCTGACCCCGGCAGGACGCCGGCGATCAGACGAACCGATTTCCGGTCGGCGGTCGGCATCGTCCAGGTCTTAAGCAATTCGTACCGGTCTGCTTGCGGCAACGTTGCCAAAGCGGACATCATCGTGCCGCTGTAATTTCCCGCTTGTCCATAATTTTGCGTGGCAGGCAAATCGGCGTAGCGGCCCAGGCAATCGAGCAGGTCGGCTCGTTGTCCACCTTTGGCATATTCTTCCGCGACCTTCAGGAATTCGAGACGTCGTAAGTATTGTCCGTAATCGCCACCATAATTCTGGTAGAGGTTTACCAGGTACGCGAGATATTCTTCCAACTGAAGTTTTCCCGCTGCGGAATTCTGATTCCGAAAGTAGGACCGAGCGAGCGAGAAACGGAATGTTCGCAGCGGTTCGGCCGAAGCGTTTCCCCGTCCTGGTGTGGTCGCCACTGTCATGTGGTCAACCACGAGTTCCAATAATTCCGCCGCCCGTTGTTGAAGCTCCGGTTCTAACAAGGCGGGAATTGCAATGTGACTCGCCAGTTCATTCGATGTGTGAGATGAATCCTGTTTCAGTCGATTAATCAACAGCGTGATCTGTTCTTGTGCTTGTGGAAAATCTTTCGCAGCCAGCGCCAACTGGCACAGCAGAATTCGGCCGGAAACTTCGCCGAGGGGTTGTTTCAGCCGAGGCTCGACCAACTGCTTCAGTCTGTCGACTTTGCCTGCCCTGACCGTCGCGGCTGCCAGTAACGCACCGATACTTTGCGGCGTTTGCAGGACCGTTTGGACCTGATTGTTCGGATTCGTATCAATCAAACTATTGGGATGGAGAAAGACTTCGAAGGGACGAGCCTCTGGGACGACGGCCCGTTGAAGAACATGACAGATCGCTTCATCCGAGACTCCCTTTTGACGCCAGACGTGTTCGATCATTGTCAGTCGCTCGTGAACCTTCGCTGCCACGGGCGATGTCTCGTTTTCCTCATGATTTCCGGCGGAAATATTCTGGTTGATATCGATGGCGAGCATCGCTTCGATCGGCGGTCCCGATTGAAGTGCTCGGCCCATTGCTTCGAACGAAAGATCTTCAAGTCCATTTTCTGCAGCGAGCTTGGCCAGTTGAGTCAATTGATCAAACTGACCGAGCGTGACGACGGCCGATTTTTCTTTTGGGGACCCGGCGGTGGCGGGTTTCGCGGGGTTGTCAGTCGCTCCCACAACAGCCGCATCCCCCTTTTCGCCATCCGCCAAAGGTTGTTTTGATTTGTCGCCCGGCCTGGAGATGACGATATCCATCATCTCAGTCCAGCGCCGAGCAGCTTCTTGTTTGTCACCTCCCTTTAATGCGATGTCGCCCCATTCACGCAGGATCGCGAATGAAAACCCGTTATCGGCAAGACGTCGGGAGGCGTCGAATGCTCGCTGGGCCAGTTTCTTTCCATCGGCTTGCAGTGATTCGTGTTTGAGACATTCGCGAGCGACAAGCCACAATCCGACTTGCTGCATCGCCGCATCCCGCTGCTTGACCGTGAAACCACCTTTTTCAGGCTGCGGTTCGAGTGGCGTTTTTTCAATAAATGCTGCAAGTTCACGGGCTGCAATGGCGGATTTGTCAGTCTCTTTCATGCTGTGGGAAAGAAGCGCTTCAAGGATTTTTACAGAGACGTCTGCCGAACGGAGTGCGGCAACGTCCGCCAGACCTTTGCGCGTCGGTTCAACGAGAGCTGGATTCGTTGCCAAACCGGTGACAAGCTTCCCCAGCACACTGGTTAACTGTGCCTGGTCGAGTTCGCGCGATTCCAGTAACAAACAAAGATCGATCGCGGAGGCGTCTGATTCACCCGGTTTCGCGGTCCGATCGGTCAGCATTTGTGGCAGCAACTCGGGACGGAGTTCTTTAATAGCTGTCTGCATTCCCGTTTGAATTTGTTTCTTGTACTGCTGCATTTGCTGACGGCCCTGGGAAAGGCTGCCAAAGACACTGGCTGCAATCACAAAATCTTCAGACCGTCCCAGTTGTTCCTGATAAAGACGGATGGCGTCCATTGGAAAACCAAGTTGGGTTACCTCATTCGCCAAAGATGTCACACTTTGAAGACGCTGGTACGCTTCCCATGCTTCATTCCCCTGTTGACGCGATTTGATATTTGTGGAGGAGAGCAATAAGCGGCGAGCATCGTCTTTACGTCCTTGCTTGGTGTAGATGGCAATCAGCGACTTGCCGGGCGAGTACTCGAATCCATTCATCTGTGCCATCTGCATGACATTCGGATCTTTACTGGCTGCCTCAAGATATTTCACAGCCAAGTCGCTAGTCTTTTCGTGTGCCATTAATTCCTGACCGATCTCCCATTGCGTGTATTGACCTCGCTGCCCCGAATTGGTCGACTTGAACGTCGGCAGCATTTTTTCAAACGTCTCTTTCGCCGAATCAACATTCCCGCGTCTGAGCTCAATGAGTGACAGCAATGCCGTCGCACCTTCCCACTGCGGCAGTTTCTTTTTCGCTGCTTCAATCTCCTGGAACAGCTCGTTCAGTTTCTTTTTTGATCCTGCCATGGTCAGGAATCGCATCATCAGGGTATCGATTTTTCCGTCTTGATTTCCCCAACTTTGAATCCGTCCGAAGCCAGGCCATTTGCTGTTGGCAAGTGATGCCTCCGACTGAGGAATGATCCCTTCCCTGGCGTAGTCGTAGATCTCGGGCATCTGCCAGAATGTGTCGTTACCGAGGTTCGAAAGGATTTGCGAACGTTGATCGGGCATGCTTTCCCAGGCCCGTTTAAACATTTTAACCGCCTGAGCTTTTGATTTTTCCTGGTAAGACAGGTTGCTGATGATGTTGGTGATTTCCCAGGGAGACTGGCGAAATGTTTTATAGTCGATGTCATCAAAGATGGCGGCGAGTTCTTCAACCTTGTCGGCGTTCTGGAACGAATTCATAATATTCCAGAAGTCGTTTCTCATTAATCGCGAGTCTTTTTTGAACGCGATTTTGAAATGAGCCGCCGCTTCGGCGTGCTTCCCTTGCTCCATCAACTGCTTACCCAGATTGTACCGAAACTGTGGATCGTCCTGTTTCGTTTCCGCGAGGCTGGAAGCCAGTTCGGCTGCTTTTTTGTTGTCGCCGTTGGCCATGTAATATTCGATCAAGGTTTCCACGAGCTTCTGCGATTTCGGCGAATTCTTGATTTGCCCTTCGACCTTCTTGATCATGTCGGGAAGTTTTCCGGATCGCTTCAAGACGGTGAAGGCGTGCTGTCGCGTGGCCATTTCGTCCCGATTCGAATTGTTGCGATTTCCGGTATTTCGATTGCCGGAACGACGCAACAACTGATAGGCCATTTGTGTGGCGACTTCATTCTTTCCCTGTGACTGATACTGTTGCATCAGGTTCGCCAGGACCTCGGTTCTGTTTCCCGCCTGACGACCTGCTCGTGCAAGCACCGCTTCGGCCTGTTCGTGCATGCCAAGCTGGTGCATCTGTTGCGACAACTGGATCTGGACGTTTGAGTCCAGCCGCAATCCGAACAGTCGTTCCGCCGCGAGGCGAGCGCGGTCGATGTTTCCACTGTTGACCGCCATGCGCAGTGCGGTGATTTCCCGACGCTGCATGGCTCGCTGGTCTGAGACGGGAAGTGAGTCGACGATTTGAAGCGCGAGGTCATGCTCGCCCCGTTTTTCGTGGACACGAGCAAGTTCAAAACGCATTTCGTCACTCTCTTGCAGTTCGCCCGTCGCTTCGGTCAGAACCGTTAACGCATCATCTTTGTTTCCCTGCCACCAATAGAGATAACCCAATCCGAACTTCCAGAAGTTCTTCTGTTCATTGGGAGTGTTTGCATCCGCCAGTTTTTGCTGAAAATGTTCGATCAGTTCCTTTGTTTTTTCGGCGTCCTGATAAAGTTCGTAAGCTTGCCTCAGCACCTGGATCGACGCCTGGTCGAAGACCTCGTTCTGTGCGGGGAAATCAAGGTTTTCATACTGGTTCGAATTGTTCCGCCAGATGATGACATAGCCACGGGGGATATTCTGAGACGACTGTGCATTACGTTTGTTGGCAGCGGCCTTCGATGCCTGAATGCGAGCGATCGCTGAGGGAACGTACCAGTCCCACAGTGCCAGCACGTCTTTGATATGCTCGCTTTGGACTCGCTTATCCATCAGTTGACAGACGGATTGCGCCATCGCTTCCGGTGTCAACTGGTTCAGAGCGTAGTTGAAAGTGCCTCGTGACGATGCCGTCGGGTTAGAAGAGGGGTCGGCTTTCAGTTCATTCAGGCGGTTCAAGAGACTCAGTGACAGTTCAAAATCGTTTTTCTCGACAGCACCTGGGATCAGTGAAGCGATTTCAAGCTGAGTTTTTGCACTTTGTATCGTCTCTTTGCGTAATGCCTCCGCTTCGTCCTTACGTCCGGAACGAATCAATTCATCGCTGACAACCTGCAGATAGGATTGCGAGTTGTTTCTTAAAAGTGACTTGTCGTCGAGTGATTTGTAGCAGTCGAGAATGTGCTCCATCTCGTCTTTGTCGAGCTTCAAAAGCTTCGGTAATGGATTCGGCGATTCATCGGTTGGCGCATTCTCTTCAGCGACTTTGGCTTCGTCGGGATCGACACCGCGGCTCATCAGCGAGTTGAGATACAGCCGCTTGATATCGCTATCGGCATCAGGACGAAGTGAAAGTTTTTTGAGAACCTGGTATCGATCCCGGCCGTTTCCGACCATCCCTGCCATGTAGCACCAGTCAAAAAACTCGCGACGAGTGCTGGCCTGCGTGCCGATCTCGCGGCGTGAGTTGATAAACTCAGCTTCGGTCCCGGCATTTCGAGCGAGGAGTGTGAGCCAACCCAAACTGGCCATGCGTGTCTGGCCAAAATCTCGGGGGATCAAAAACTGTGATTGTCCGCCGTAATTTCGATTTTCCTCCAGGCCAATCGACATGCGAAACGCAGGGATCATGTTTGCGCGTTGGTTCATGGGATTCGAAAAATCGTAATTGGCCGATGAAGAACGGGTAATTCCCTGTCCCTTTTTCACCTTATTTTTGTCGGCCAGACAAAGTTCATCATCGGGAATTTTCAAGGCAAGGATCGATTCAAAGACCGCTTTGGCTTCCTCTGTCTTGTCCTTGGTTTTGCCCAGCGCGTACCCTTCCCGGTACAAGATTTCCCAATTGGTCGGCTGATCGCGAGCCAGCTTTGCGGCCACTTGCAGCGCGCTTTCGTAGTTCGACTGGGACAACATTGCGTCCAAAGATTTAAGGACCGTCTCCGGGTCTTTTTCTTCGATCGTGAGGCGACTCATGATGGCAATCGCGTCTTCCGTCTCACCTGATTTCGCCATCAATTGGGACAGGCGCATCATCCCTTCTTTGCCCGTCGTCGCCTTGAGTAACTGTTGCTGAAACTTAATTGCCGATTCGAAATCACCATCCGATTCGCAAAGTTTGACCAATTGCGTCAACAACTGCGTGTCGCGCGTGTCGTCTGTCAACAGCTTTTCCAGTTCTTGCCGCGCATTGCCATCATCACCAGCCGACTGATAGGCCTGGGCCAGGCAGATCGTCATTTCTCGCTGTTGATTTGGTTCGCGCCGCTGACGTTCCAGCCGTTCGAGAATCCGGTCAAATTGATTTGTTCTGAGATAGAGTTCCGTCAATTTCGGAACGACGGCGAGACGTTCTTCGAGACTGGCGGCCTTTTCGAATGCTCGCCAGTAGAGCTCGATCGCCTCTCCGGTCCGGAACTGGTCTCCGAGTGCTGAAGCGAGCAGCAGCAGGCCTTTGGGTTCGGTCGGATTGACGCGGACTGAACGCCGCAATGCCCCGAGCCCTTCTTCGTTCTCGCCCAATTGGAAGCAAAGCTGGCTGAAGAATTCGTAGAGTTCGGGGTTTCCCGGTGCGGCCGCAATCAGGTCGCGTCCTGCTTGAACCGCTTTGTCTTTTCGGCCCAGTTTTTGTTCGAGCGTCGCCACCTGCTTAAGATATTCAGTGCGGTATCTTCGGTCGATCGCTGCAAGCCGGGTGTTGATTTCAACCGCTGTCAGAAGATTGTTCAGAGCTTCCTGAATTCTGGCCGAGGCCATCAGGATGGGAATCGATTGCGAAGCGAGTTCGCTTGCTTTTGTGATCGCCTGGGCCGCGTCCTTGAGCTGGCGTTCTGATTCGTAAGCGCGCGCCAGCCAGAACCACAGCGCCGCCTTTTGTTCGTTGGATTTGGTATCGGATGCGGTTTCCTTTGCGTCCAGTTCTTTCCGAACCTCGGCGATGCGAGCCGACAGTTTGTCTGTCGACTGCAGCTCGCGCAGGTCTCGCGATAACCATGCCTCACGCTCTTCGTCATTGGCAGCCATTTTCTTGACGAAGGCCAACTGTAAAAGCGCATCGTCGTGCTTGTCGGCTTGCGCCAGCAGGTCGACCTGCTTGACCTGTAAGAGAAAATCCTTAGGGTCGAGTTTGCAGGCTTCGGCGTTAGTCTCAACCGCTTCTGGCAGGTAACCAAAGCTGGCAAGAACCTCGGCAAGTCGAGCCACGTTGGCGGCGGTCTTCAGTTTGCCTGCCGCGATTCCTCGCCATTCTGTCAGGGCTTCTTCTTTCCGCTTTAGCGAGTGATAGTATTCGCCAAGGTACTCGCGGTATTGTGCCTGATCGGGAGCCAACTCGGTCGCCTTACGATAGAGTTCGAGTGCTTCGTCGGTCATGTCAGCTTGTCGGAACAGTTCGCCGACTTGCGACGCGACCAGGGGATCTTTCGGTTTTGCGGTCGTCAGTCGCCGCCAGATACTCGCGGCAAGTTGTTTTCGTGCGGGTTCTTCCTGTTTCGTATCTTTGAGGACCAGGCGGCCCCATTCCCGCAACGTATCCGGATTGTTCGGCTCGTGTTTGTCGAGTTGCTCGTACTGCGCAATCGCTTCAGAATACTTTTGCTCGTAGACCAATTGATTGATTAATGTCTGACGCAGATCTTTTGATTTGGGTGCGAGCTTCAGTCCGCGTTGTAACCATTCCTGTGATTCAGGACCGCGGCCATAGCTGGCCAGCAAACGAGCCAGTCGAGCAATCGCATCCAGGTCAGTTGGTTTTTTTTCAATCCAGTTCTCGTAGTACTTGACCAGTCCCGACTGATCGTCGGTTCGCAGAAAGATGGCTTCGATCCGTCGCCGCACATCTCGGTAAAGCCAGTTTTCGGGAAGCAACTGATTGAGCAGGTTTTCGAGTTCCGCGATCCCTTCGTCGGATTTACCGAGTCGCACCTTCAGCCCGGCCGCTTCCATCTGAAACTGAGACTGCCGATACTTATCCTTGGAACTTTTCGCGAGTGCTTCGTACCTTGGCAACGCAGCCGCGAATTCGTTTTCTTCAAGCAGTGTCGTTGCGATCTGTTCCTGAACGCGAGCGTCATTCGGAAACTGTTTTTCCAGCCGACTCCAGACTGCCAAGGCTTGATCCGTCTTTTGCGCCCGCTGGTAGACTCGACCTAATGCCTGATAGATATCAAGCAGATCGGCTTGAGCCGGTTTCCGCTGGATCGATCGTTCAAAGGCCTGGGCCGCTTTGTCAGGTTGACCGACAAGGACCAATGATTGTCCCAGGTAATACGATGCCAGATAACTTTCTGGGGATAACTTCTCGGCCTGTTCGAAGGCGTTTACGGCGGCGGCGTCCTGTCCACGCAGAGATTCGAGCAGTCCGATGACCAGCCACGACAACCCGCCATCTCCCCCTTTTTGTGTCTGTGCTTTATCGCGATACGATTTGACGAGGCCATCGAGCGATCCACGCTCGACGTGGTATCCATACACTTTGTCGAGTGCGGTTCCACGTCGCGGATTCTTTTCCAGCACGACGACGAATCGGTCGACGATCCCCTTCTCTTTCACATCGTCAGGGTTCGGTTCCTGAGCCGTTATGGAGATGCACGTTCCGATGATCAGGCAACTGACTGCGATCCAGCAGATAGTCATGAAGCGAGTCGAAATCATTGGAGGAACCCCAAGGAATTTTTTGAAACAATTCGATTGCTGTGAAGACGCCGAGACGGGCAAGGCATTTTGTCTTAACGGAATCATGATTGGAAGCCTGCCACAACAGTTTTTTGCCGATCCTTAAGCGCGATGGAAAAGTTGTTGGTCATTTTCCGTTCAGTTGGCAAATTACCTGTCAATAGCCGGAATTCCATTATCAATTGCACCGACTGATGCGTGTGTACTGATGTCACGCGAAATCAAGCCTTGCGCGGTACGGATCGTGTTAAGATTCATAAAATATGAGGATTCGTCTGAAAAACTGTTTGACCGGGCCTTAACTCGGGAATACTGTTGATGGGACGCTGCAATCAAAACGAGCGGCGATCGAACTTCGTCAGGAGTTCGATCGAGTTGGTGCAACTCGAACTGATTGAAGGGAGTTATTCAGGTTTTGAAATGGTATCTCTGGCGCAAAGGGAACACGCGTCGAGGCAGTGATAATTACCACCTGTGTAACCTGAAGGAATTCTGGATAATGACAAATGAAACCTCGCCTGAGACAAACGCATTTTTGGCGGATGTCGCAGACAAATTGGAATCTGCCGCTTCAAATCTTGAAGCTGGTGTGGGCGCAACCAGTGCCGCGATCGGTGGATGGACCAGTAAATATGCGAATGCCAATTTTGCAAGCAAGCTGGCCTACACCGCTTGCTACACGTTTTCGTATGGAGTCTGTTTCCCGATTTTCGTCGCCTGTCACTACATCCCCAAGAACAACAGTTTGGTGGATGGACTGGTGGATGGCGGCGCATCCGCGAATACGTCGGTCGATCAATTCATGGAACGAGCAAGGGCAGGGCGTCTTGCTCGCAAAGAGCAAGATCTGATGTCGAGTGAATACTCGGAAATTGCGGAAGACGGTGCCGGCGCGCTGGAATTAATTTGATTTTCACGCTG
Source organism: uncultured Schlesneria sp. (assembly GCA_903904835.1). Lineage (GTDB taxonomy): Bacteria > Planctomycetota > Planctomycetia > Planctomycetales > Planctomycetaceae > Schlesneria. The sequence goes on from CAIVEI010000125.1 coordinate 14,707, forward strand.
ATGTACGAAATATGGTACGCTTGTTGCGTGCTCTCGTTGGTAACCCATCACACAATATTGGCTCATCCCTCTTGAGGCAAATTTGTGTCACGAAGGTTGTTGAAGTCGAGTGGTTTATTCGAAATCACAATGCTTCGTGGAATTGCGAAACGCAAGTTGCGTTTTGCCGTAGAGTGCTGCTCCAGAAAATGCACGGATGCATGACCGCGGCCAGCCGATTTGTGGACAGTTCTACAAATCCTAATGGGATTCGGTATCGTTGACGTTTGCATGTTTTGGAGTTGTTGAAATGTTGGATTGTGTCCTCCTTCCTTCTGGTCCGGGTGCTCTTCGCATTGGCAGTGCGACGCTTTTTGCCGACTTGAATAACCCGCAGACAAAAGCCTTTCTCGGATGTTTGCTTGAGGCTGATCCCGCCGCCCAGATTTCGATTCACGGTGGTGGAATCCCCGGTCGGCAGGCCGTCGCTGAGATTCGACATAGTCAGTCTTCAACGACTCAATTTTTGTCGGCGGTCGTCAGTTACATGAGAAGCCTGGCGGGGGTGTCGGCAAAGTCAGCGACAAAGGTTGCCCAATCTGAAGTTCACGCTGAACCGAAGTCACGTGTAAAGAAGGTCAAAGCTGCTGCAAAAACTCTGGTTTCCGCTGGTGCAGGCGCAGTCAACGGAAGTCTGTTTCAAGGCGCGTCGGGTGACGAAGATTCCGGCTCTTCGCATGTCAACTCTCATGGAAATAGTTCAACGAACGGCATTCAAAACGGCAACGCGAATGGCAGTGTGCACAGATCCACTAATGGCAGCGTGCAACACGGGTCAGCGCAGCCGAAACGCACTAAAGCCGCTGCGGAACGATCGAAAGTTGTGTTGAGCGACATTCGGCTGATGCCCGACCGAAAAGGGGTCACGAGGATCGGGCGTAATGGAACCCAGGCGACGACATGGGAAGTCATTCATGAAACGCCGGGCCGGTTAAGATTGAAGCACCCGGCACTTTATCGCCGGAAAGAAGTTTGCCAGGAAATTGAACGCGAATTAATGAGTATCCTCGGGATCGACAGTTACAAAACCCGTCCGTCAACCGGTTCTCTGTTGATTACCTACAACAAGCGCGAACTTCGCAAGGACCAGGTTCTGACGATTCTTGACCGAGCAGTTGGACGAGCGGACTTATCAGCCAAACTGGATCCTCCGGACCTCGATTTTCCGCTCGCGGTCGCTTCGGTACCGTTTGCGGCTGTTGCTCAGTTTGCCGCACCGCCATTACTTCCCGCAGCGGGTCTGCTGTTTGGCTATACGTCGATCACGACGTTCAAAGAAGCCTATAATGTGCTAGTTCATGAACGCCGTTTAGGGGTCGATGTACTTGATGCAATCGTCGTGACGGGCTGCGTCGCAACCGGACAAATCTTTGCGGGATCGGTGTTGTGTCTGTGCCTCAGCTTCGGGCGTATGCTCGTCAAGAAGACTCAGGATGATTCGAAGCGGCTGTTAGTCCAGGCGTTCGGCAAGCAGGCTCAATTCGTGCGGCTTTACCAGGATGGTGAAGAGATCGAGACTCCGCTGGAAGAATTGCAGAAGGGAGACATTATTGTCGTTCACACTGGCGACGCCGTTCCTGTGGACGGATTCGTCAAGGAAGGGATGGCAATGATCGATCAGCATGCATTGACCGGGGAATCGACTCCTTCCGAGAAATCACCAGGCGATCGTGTTTTCGCCGCCACGCTGATGGTTGCAGGAAAGATATACGTTGAAGTCGAGAATGCTGGCTCAGACACGACTTCCGCCAAAATCGCTCAGATCCTCAATGATTCAGCAGGCTATAAGCTGACCAGTCAACACAAAGGGGAGCGGATGGCAGATAAGGCCGTAATCCCGACCCTGGCCATTGCTGCAGCAGGCTTGGCAACACTTGGTCCTCAAGGAGCCGTCGCGGTCCTCAATAGCGACTTTGGTACCGGTATCCGGATGGCGGCACCGCTGGGGATGTTGACCTCGCTGGCCCTGTGCGCGCATAAAGGAATCCTCGTCAAGGACGGACGAGCTCTCGAATTAATGAACGACATCGATACCGTTTTGTTCGATAAGACCGGTACTCTGACTCGTGAGCGTCCCGAAGTTGGTCATGTGATTTCCTTCAACGGTCACGAGCGAAACCGGTTACTGCAACTTGTCGCTTCGGCGGAGCAGAGATTTTCTCATCCGATCGCCAAATCGATCGTGTTGGAATTTGAAAAGACCGGCCTGCCGATGCTGCCGATTGATGATTCCAAGTACCAGGTTGGATATGGACTGGAAGCGGTCATCGATGGTCACAAGGTCATGGTCGGCAGCAGCCGCTATATCAAGCTGGAAAATATCGAAATTCCGGTCGAAGTTCAGGAAGTTGTCGAACTGGCTCATCGCGAGGGGCACACGCTCGTGATGTGTGCATTAGACGGCGTCTTCGCAGGAGTCATTGAGCTTCGCGCCTCGCAACGTCCTGAAGTCATCAGCATCATCAAAGGACTTCGAGATCGCGGCATCAAGCACATCGCGATTATCTCTGGCGACCATGAAGGCCCGACGAAGAAGTTGGCCGAAAGCCTGGGAATGGACGAATACTTCGCGGGCGTCCTGCCCGGCGACAAAGCCGACTATGTCGAACGCTTGCAGAAGCAGGGGAAGAAAGTCTGCTTCGTCGGTGACGGTATCAACGACTCGATCGCTCTCAAGAAAGCCAACGTTTCGATTTCGCTGCGTGGCGCGTCTTCGATCGCCACCGATACGGCTCAAATCGTGTTTATGGAAGAGAGCCTGCATCGATTGTGTGAACTGCGGGACATCGCGCGAGACTTGGACAGGAATGTCAAAAACAGCTGGTATCTGATCCTGGCACCCAACGCACTGTGTATCGTCGGTGCATTCACGATGGGCTTTGGAATCATGGCTTCGGTGTTTACCAACAATGTTGCAGCGATGGCCGCGCTGGCAAATGGGATGATGCCACTGAAACGAATCGCGGACGAACAGGCGATGAAACAAGCACAAAAGGAAATGTCATTGATGGTCACGGAGTCACTCGAGGCCGCTCATCAGTCTCAAGTCCATTTGCAACCTGCCTGAGATGACAAGTAGGGAAACTAAAGCGACTAACAAAAAGCGATGTCAGCCGAGTGAAAAGCAACACGAGTCAAAACGACAGTATTAACCCGGGTTTCCTCGCTGACTTCCTCATCATCATCAAGCCCTGAAAACGAATTGAGTTTGAAACTTGCCTTGAATTTTCATTTTGAATCTTCAACACAGATATCCGCAGAAATGAGTGAGACGATGGAAAGTTTCGATTCAAATCAGACACCGGTCGCTACCATGGAGCCAAACCAGCCATCCCCTTCGTCGACGATGCAGACAACTCCGAACGCTGCTGGAGCATCGACAACGAATGCAAGGGTCTTGGACGTGTTTCTTGTTGACTCGGGATGGAACAACGAGGTCGGTAAGGCCGTTCGAGAAAACTTGCCCGTGTTTGCGGATTACCTGCACGGGCAGCGATTTTACGTGTTGTCTGAAGAGCAATCTTTGGAATTCATTAGAAAGCACCCGTCCTTGGTGGGGGCTGACCCGATTTTGATTGTTCTTGATCGTGAAGCTGCCAGGCAGAAGAATCCGAAAGGCTTTGGGTTCCGTCTTTGTCTCGGACATATGCGAAATCCAGAAGCGGCCATTTCCATGTTGAAATGGGCCATTCAATTATCGATGGCATCCAACGGTCCGCAAATGTCGACGATCGTCAAAGAGAGCGGACATCGGCAAACGATTCAGGGGACAATTGAATTGATCGGTGAAGGGACTGCTCATCTGCTTGAGTTCGCACCCGTATAATCAAAATGATCGACGATTATTGGTGATTTACGATCTGAACGATTCGTTAAAAAATATCGAGATGAATTGAATGGCGATGGCTGTTTAAATCCTGTGATCAAACGACTTTAAAATAGGGGTAATTTGCAATGACCGAAGGTGGTTTGGGTGGAATCCTGCTTGGTATCATGGGTGTCGTCGGCCTAACGTATCTGGGTGTGAAAGTTCGTCAGAACCGACGTCGTCTGCAAAAAATGGTCGGCGTTATTGATGAGCAACATTCATTCGAAACGGAGTACTTGTTCGGACTCGCGGATTCAGGTCAATTACGATTGTATAAGACAGGGCTAGCATCGTCTTGAAATGCCCTTGATAAATTACTAAATAAGGCAGCCCTCGGCTGTGGTCACATGTCTCAAGCGACTCAACTACTCGTAGATCACGAATCACGCAGGGTGACGTTGCGCTCACCGGCGCTCGGACACGGCCAGCCGTGGGGTGTGACGCGAGAATTGGTTGGTCGATTGCTTGCTACCGAATGCGTTGAGAGTGTCGCCCTTGATCGGCGGAATCAAACCGCCACGATTTATTTGAAGAAGGGTGCATCATCCCCTGATAAGATTCCTGATTCTCATGCGGCTGCATCGACTGATCGCCATTCGCCTGAACTGTGTTTGCAATCGATTGCCAATCGATTGCGTGATACAACGTCAGCAATTACCTCGATCAGCGATGAGTACGCTTTGATCGATCTTCTGCAATTTCAGAAGACGGAATCAGTGGTGACCGCTGGGGCAATCGTTCATTCGGTTCCTGGTCGAGTCCGAATTCGTCATCCTCTCGTGCGGCGCGATTCAGATTTATCCTGTCGGATCAAGGATGCCCTGAGCGCGATTTCTGGAGTTCAGGCCGTTTCGATCTCTTCCACGACAGGTTCCGTGCTGGTCACGTTCGACCAGGGGAGGACGAATGCAAATGAATTGGTATTGGAGCTTGAAAAAGTTCTGATTTCGAAACCGGATGAGATCTGCCTGCTCTCAGGTCCACCAACAAGCAGATGGATCGCTAGCGGCACATGTCTGGGTCTGGCTGTCGCATCTGAGTTCTTCGCGCCGGGTCTGAGACCTTTAACCGCGACGGCGCTCGTCGGTTTTAATTTACCGACGATGGGAAAAGGTATTGTCGAACTTTGCACCTTGAAATGGCGGGTTGCTTCCCTTTATACGGTGATCATGGGGACAACCCTGATCAGCGGGCAATTCCTCGCAGCGGCGCTGATGCATGCCTCGATCACGTGCTGGCACGGTTGGTCGAGTCATCGCCTGCGCAAGATTGCCGATCGGCTGAAGAGCGAATCTCAACTGCCGCTTGTCATCTGTCGGTCGCATCACAATCTGTTAATGAACGGTGAGCGGTTTCCAGAATGTTTGATCGGAACGATCGTCACCGTCGAACCTCAAATGACGGTCCCTTACGACGGGGTCGTGATTTGTGGAGACGGACTGCTTGACGAACGTTGTGTCCGTGGCAGCGAAGGTATTTCACGGCGAACGACGGGCGACAGTGTTTATGCGGGGTCATTTCTGACCCAGGGGCAATTGCGGATTCAAGTCACGGCTGTCGACAAACAGACACGTGTTGCCAAAGTCCGCGAGACATTACTGGCGTCGATCGCTGGATTGCCCGGTGAAGGAGGTCCCACTGAACGTGGTCACGAATCGGCTTCTAGCTTTGTCCCTTACACGTTTGCGACAGGAACCGCAGCACTGATGGTCGGTGACCTGACGACGCTTGCCGCAGTACTGCGACCTGACTTCGCCACGGGACCATCAATGTCCGAAAGATTCGGAACTCTCAGCAGCGTCGGTCATTTGTGGAACCGTGGCTGGTTGGTCAAGAAATCCGAAACCTTGCATGATCTCGCAAAGACGGAAACCGTTGTTGTTGTTCGGAGCGTCGAAACCGCTTACCGGGATGGAGAAGGCTCACACGAACCCTGGGCTGACGATGATTTACATTTGGATTCCAATCGAGTCGGTCGTCGCACGGTTAACTTTGGAACGAGAAGCCTGGACATTCACGAAATCGAGGGGAACGAATCTCAGTGTGTCACCTACATTCGCGAGCTGCGGTCATTAAATTACCGAGTTGCGGTGGTGGCAAATGGAAGTCTCTTGAACCGGCTTGCTCATGATGACCTGATCCGGATTTCGTTAACCCCTGAGAATTCGTTCGGCAACCAAAACACGGACCTTGTTGCACTTCACTCGGAACCACATCGAGTTGAAGAATTATGGCAAGTGTTGCAAGAATCCCGCCGCCCAAATCAACA
>CAIVEI010000126.1 GCA_903904835.1 uncultured Schlesneria sp.
AGACCAAAGTAGCCATCATCGCTCCGCGTGATGAGCATTGTTCGAGAACCTACCAAATTCCCATACGCATGGTCTCAAATCAGAAATTCAAACGGAATATCTGCCCCGATGCTGAGGCAACGCTTGAATCGTTTTCGACGCATGCTCATCACGCGGAGCGATGATGGCTACTTTGGAAGAAATCCTGAATTTTGCTCCTAACTTGCAACAGTATTACCAAATAGCCTACGAATGACGTTGCAATACCAACCGAGGGGAATCGCGAGATGCAAGCTAGATCGATTTTCGCGATAGTGATCGCGAGTGTGATATCCACGGCAGCCTTCGGGGATGACGACTGGCCTCAGTTTCGAGGACACGGCGGATTGGGAATCGGCAGCGGCAATCCGCCGACCGAATGGGATGTTCGGACAGGAAAAAACGTTTCGTGGAAGACGCCGATCCCAGGCCTGGGACACTCGGCTCCAATCGTATGGGGCGATCGCGTTTTCCTGACGACGGCGGTCAACACGGACACAGACAATCCGTCCGTGGAAACCGGCTGGTCCGGTGCGGCGGGCGAATCCGCGAAGGACACCGGCGATTGGACGTGGAGGGTCCTATGCCTGCAACTCGAAACAGGGAAGATCCGGTGGACGAAAGACGCGCATGTTGGCCAGCCAGCGATCAAGCGACATTTGAAGGCTTCCCACGCCAACTGTAGTCCGGCAACAGATGGTCAATTTGTGGTGGCATTTTTTGGCTCGGAGGGTCTGTATTGTTTCGACATCGACGGACGGCTGATCTGGAAGCACGATTTCGGCAAGCTGGCGTCCGGCCCCTACGACGCCCCTGAACTGGAATGGGGGTTTGCGAGTTCTCCCATTATTCATGACGGCCTCGTAATCGTTCAGTGCGATTGTCTGAATCACAACTTTGTCGCGATCCTGGATATCAAGACTGGCAATGAAATTCGACGGATTGATCGCCAGGGTGAGGTCGCCACATGGTCGACTCCGCTGGTCGTGACGACCGAAGATCGACAACAAATTGTCTGCAACGGCTATCGCCAGATGGCCGGATACGACATGAAGACCGGCGCTCGAATCTGGCACCTCAACGGCGGAGGTGACGTTCCCGTCCCTACACCACTATTTGCCGATGGGCTGATCTACCTGACGAACGGCCACGGCCGAAGTCCGATTTATGCGATTCAACCAACCGCGACCGGAGACCTGACACCTTCAAACAACGGAACCAAAACTTCTGGTATGGCATGGTGGCAATCCCGAGACGGTTCGTACATGCCGACTCCTTTGATCAAGGGACGACGACTTTACACGTGCAATGACAACGGTCGACTCGATGTACGAAACGCAGTCAACGGAGATCTGATTTATCGCCAGCGTATCGGCACGGCGAGCCACACGTATTCAGCCTCCGCCGTCGCCGCGGGTGGTCACATTTACTTCGTGAGCGAACAAGGTGAAGTCACGGTGATTGAAGAAGGTAGCCAATATCGTGAAGTCGCGAGCAACGATTTCGCGGAAGTCATCATGGCAACGCCTGCAATTTCCGGTGACCGGTTGCTGATTCGCACCGTTCGGAATCTGTATTGCCTTGAACGACAGTAACGTAAGTCGTTTGGCAGTACACTTGTGTGAGCCGGGTGAGTATCCTGTTGTTGTCAGGCCCCCCGATCACCTCGCCCCTCCACCTTGTGGAGTTGACCATTGAAACTTATTTGGCGGCCCCAGAAGCAGAAGAGACCGGATGTATAAGGCGTATGGAATTGTTCGAGTCACCGTGGCGAGCCCACATTGTTCCATCGGCAATCCTGACAAGAATGTCGAGGCGACGCTCGCTGTATTAGAATCCGTTAAAGAGAGTGATGTCGTTGTTTTCCCGGAGCTTAACATCACGGGATATACTTGCGCCGATCTGTTTCGACAACAACTGCTGCTTGAACGGTCCGAGGAGGCTGTTGCCAGAATCGCCACGAATTCTCAACATGGCCAACTCATTTTTGTTGGGGTACCAATCGCCGTCGGCAGTCAGTTATATAACTGTGCTGTCGCATTGCAAAACGGCAAACTTCTTGGAGTGGTACCGAAACAGAATATCCCGAACTACAACGAATTCTACGAATCTCGCTGGTTTCGCGGAGCGGACGGGAATGAGCCGAAGTCCATCAATTATGCAGGGCAAGACGTCCCATTTGGCATCGACCTGCTGTTCTCGAATGGAATCGGCGTAATCGTTCACGCCGAGATCTGCGAAGATCTGTGGATGCCGATTCCACCGAGTTCTTATGCAGCCATCATGGGTGCGAATCTGCTCGTCAATCTTTCGGCGTCAAACGAAACCGTGGGAAAGTGTGCATATCGCACCGATTTGGTGGCGAATCAATCTGGTCGTTGCGTTGCTGCGTATGCCTATTCCAGTGCTGGCCCGACTGAAAGTACAACCGACCTGGTGTTCGGCGGGCATTGTTTAATCGCCGAAAACAGTCAGATCCTTGTCGAATCGGCCAGGGTCGGCGATGGGAGCGGCCTGATTCGTGAATCGAAATGGGCGACCGCCGATATCGATGTGCAGAAACTGCAGACGGAACGCCGTGTCCTCTCCAGTTTTGGTGAGGCTCGCCGCCTGATTTCCAAAGACTATCGCACAATTTGTTTTGAGCCAAAAGCTTCGTCGAATCAAAAGGGATTACTGCGCAAGGTGAGTGGTACGCCGTTCGTTCCCAAAGATCCTTCGACTCTCTATCAACGTTGTGCCGAAATAACCGGAATTCAAGTGGCCGGCCTGGCGAAACGAATCGACAGCATGCCATCGAAGCAATCCTTCATCGGCGTTTCTGGTGGATTGGATTCCACTTTGGCGCTTCTGGTTGCTGTGGAGGCCTATCGTGGATTGGGATTGTCTCCGGACAATATTACCGGACTGACAATGCCAGGATTTGGCACCACCAGTCGAACGAAAAACAATGCGCTGCAACTGATGGAACTGATTGGAATCAACAGCAAGACCATCGACATTCAAGAGATGTGCTTCGAAACATTCAAGGCGATGAAGCATCAACCGTTCGGACTCGATATTACCAAACTTAATGTCGATCAGTTTTCGGAACACCTGCAACGCTTGACCGCAGAACAAATGAAAAGCGGCGACCTGGTCTTCGAGAACGTGCAGGCCCGCATCAGAACCATGCTGCTGATGTCACACGGGTTCGTCCTGGGGACAGGAGATATGTCCGAGTTGGCTTTGGGGTGGTGTACTTACAACGCCGACCACATGAGCATGTATAACGTCAATTGCTCGATCCCGAAAACGCTTGTTCGATTCATTGTCGACTACGTTGCTGAGCATCGATTGAGTCGCGACCCGAAAAGTGCGATTAATGACCGCAGTAGAATTCCCGATCCGACGGGCCGACTCTACAGCACGCTGAAAGACATTGTTGCCACGACGATCTCGCCCGAGCTCTTGCCGCATTCGGGTGACCAGATCACACAAAGCACCGAGGATCACCTCGGCCCGTACGAGCTGCACGACTTCTTTCTGTCGAATTTTGTGAGAAACGGATTTTCTCCCGAGAAGATTTTGTTCCTTTCAGATTACGCGGAATTCACAAAAAACTATTCACGCGACGTTCGCGAAAAAACATTGAAAGTCTTCATCAAGAGATTTTTCAGTCAGCAGTTCAAGCGATCGTGTGTACCAGATGGACCAAAAGTCGGATCGGTCAGTCTGTCGCCGAGGGGCGATTGGCGAATGCCATCGGACGCAGACGCAGAGCTCTGGTTAAAGTGGGCAGCAACCACGCCATGATTTGACTTCGATGATCACCAGGGGGTCAACCACATCAGGTGGGTCTTAAGCACCTTAAGCGACGCTTCAATTCGAATTAAGTATCAATAAAAGCGAAATGTTGCGGAAGAAATGATTGTCCGTTTTCTTGATGGAGGCGTCCGGCATTCACAAGATGTTGTGCGGCACGGGCTGAAAAGCCTTGCCTTTACCCACGTTTTCCATCACTGATTACAACGGGAATGATCCCCAAGTGCGATGAAAAAGCGAAGAGTTTTTGCCACAGATGCACACAGATAAATGCAAAACAGAAAAATACACACAATGGAACATTTTTAGCGGCCATTCATCGAATTTGTTCCTCGTTATCTTTGTGCATCTGTGGCTAAACTCTTTTGAATTTCATTAACGGACAACTTCGAAGTCGAGAAAACGACTAATGTGGTTTAATGATTCCGACGCTGGCAGCTTCGGCCACGGTTTTGCTCCTCGAACGGAAAGAATCTTTCTAAATTCGTTTCATGAAATCAACAGGAACAACGATGTTCAAATGGACTTGCTTAGCTGCCGCTCTGGTCGTGAGTGGCGTCATGTTGTGGATGGTTAACGATGTGCGAGTTCATATTCGTACGTCGGTAGACACGGTGACTCGCGATCTTCCGATGATACTGGATAAGACTCGTGATTCGGCAGAAACGATGTCGATGCTTTCGGAAGATATCAAACAATTGCGCGAACTGGTTGTTGGCGATCAGACGTCACGCGATGAAAACATCGTGGCGTACGAGACGGAAATTCTGAAACTGATCGAGAATTCTGGTGGCAAGATCGGGACTAAGAAATTGATCGGTACAGGATTATCCGATCCCGTACCCGCGCGCGAATGGGTGGCTCGCGAACGCAAATTTGCGCTTTGGGATCAGGCAAGATCAAGTTCCAAAGCCGATCTCCTCAATCGAATCGGTCGCAGCAGTATGAATCGGACCTGGTATATCGATAGTGGTGAGAAAAGCCCGACGACGCTCGTCGACTGGGTCAAAGCCAATCACGCACCAAGCCGCGAGCTCGAAAATGCAGAGGAAACCAAGTAATCGATAAGTTCCCGCTCGCCGAACAATGAGTCTGAGCAAAGAAGTCGAATGAAATGATCCGCATGTTTGCGAATTAGAGTTCGACCCTTCCGATCTGTTCCAATTGTTCCGCTGTGGGTGTTTGCGATACTCGATATCGAATCGGGTAAAGATCTTCGACGGGTTCCAGCAGGTCTTTTGCGAATTTCGCGACTCGGTCCCACTTGCAGATAGCGGTGCCGTCGTCCACCTGGATCATGATCAAGTCGGTTTTCGGCAGCAGGGATGCACAGTCTTTGGCCCAGGCGCAGTATGAAGTGATGTCGCCCGTCGATTTGTTTTGCAGCCCGGAAAAGGAGGCGACGAAAACATCAATCTTCTCTTTCTCATAAATCGCTTCCAGCAACGGTTTTTGTTCGGCATATAAGTCGGACATAAACCGGTTTTCCAGACTTCGAAACTTGGGATAACTCTCATGCACTTCCGGAAAGGACCAGTCTTCCCATTCACCATCGACCAACCTCAACGGAAAGGGTGACAGGGGACGTACTTCGTCGTTGAGAGTCATTTCTGCAAGATCGACCATCATTTTCAAACCAATTTCGTCATCGCTGCCTGTCACGTACAAGGCATCGCGCTGGGGAACCATCGCTACAGGGTCTCCTGAAACGTCCCAGGTTGAAACCAGGTCTTTCAAAAGAATTCTGGCCGAGTCGTAGTTGTCTCCCGAGACGGCCGAATGAAATCGATCCCCGATTCTGGAAAAGGCAATCGACGTTTCCTGCAAATTCTGACAGGCAATCTCCATCGCTTCGTAATAAGTAACACCCCACTTTTCGAGATCCTCATTCGAGAGCGACCGCATTGAGGTGGGCAAGTCGTAGACGATCGTCGTGACGAGGTGGCTGCCGAGCGGATACAGCGGTGAATCTAATGGCTTGCCGTTGTTCAGACGCTGGCGGAGCTCCAGGTTCGCGTACGAGGCTCGTGGCCAGATCTTCGGGCGCAGATTTTTTTTCGCCTCATCGAACTCTTCCGGCAAATCGTTTCCAGCCGAATGGAAAACCTGAGCAATCTGTTTGAGATGTGCGGCCCGCTCGGCGGAGGGCAACTTGCAGTGTTCCTGGTAGATGTTCCCGAGGTTAATCTCGCCAGCGCCAGCATTGAGCAGCCGAAACTGATCTTTTTCGTACCTGTGTTGACGCAGATCGCCAGCGTCACGTAATGCACGCATCACCAAGGACGCAAATTGATCTCGCGTCGGGGGGCCAAACAGCCAGTTGATAAGGTCCATCAATAAGCCTCTTGCATCAGATGGAAGTTGATTGCGAATCCTCACACGATCTTGATAAGCCTAAGCAAGCCAAAGTTCATCGACAACCAATTTCAAATCGCATGGACTTGAAATACAACTCTGAAAAGCAAAATCGAACTGACGAAAGAGTAAAAAATGGACTCCGCCACCTGCATTCGCCTGGCAGCCCCTGCCGATTGGGAAATTATTGCCGACTATAACTCGCGCCTGGCCATGGAAACCGAAGGGAAACAATTGGAGGCTTCGACCATCGCAGCGGGTGTACAGACGCTGCTTTCGAACCCGCAGCATGGTCGTTATTTCGTGGCTTGCGTCGGGGACCGAGTCGTTGGCCAGATGATGCATACCAGGGAATGGAGCGACTGGCGGAACGGCGAAATCTGGTGGCTGCAAAGTGTTTACGTTCACCCTGAACACCGGAGATGTGGTGTGTTCCGTGCTCTGTTCCGTCATTTGGAAAAACTTGCCGAATCGACACCCAATGTGATCGGACTTCGACTTTATGCCGAAGAACATAATTCAAAGGCGTTCGAAGCGTATCGTTCGCTGGGGTTGGCTCACGCTGGTTACGTTGTCATGGAACGTTTTTTTTGACGCGAGTGTGTCATGGATCATGATTTCCGACGGCAGGCGTGACGTTAGTCTATTTCCTGAATGAACTTCGGCAATGTAAAATTGCGATTCGACACAAGATTCGTATCGATATCAGAGTTAAAACATCATCACAAAAAACACCCTGAAACGTCAGCCCGACGCGCAAGCGAGGGATCTTATTCGCGTGAAAACGAAGATTCGCGTGAAAACGAAGAGAAGATCCCTCGCTTGCGCGTCGGGCTAACGAAGTAATCCGGGCTAATTCCTCGTGAGCATTCCTCAGCGGAGTCCAACAACGCTCGAAGAGATCGGCTGAACGCCGATCATCCTGCGCCGCTGGCTTCGGGTTAAACGACGAATCGTTTTCCTTAATTCAGTTGATACCGAAAGAATCGTGAGCCGATGGTTTGGAGTGCGCAGCCTGACGGAGTATCATTGGTGAAGCACCGCTGATTCGGTCTCTACTTTAAAAAATCATCCCCGCGAAATTCTGGCAACCGATGCTTGGTAATTCTCTGATTGACACCATTGGTTTCGAGTCAACCACTTGATTCTCGCCGTAGTGGCAAATGTTTCGAGGTCAAACGCGAAATAGGACTTTCGATAAGCGACTTGATCGTCGCCGCGAAACGAAATCTTTTGCAAGGATATGCTGTGGCCGATCTCTATCATGAGTGTGGAATTGCCGCGATCTACCATCTGCCCGGTGAGGTGAGTCGCATGGCCCCTAAGCAGGGTCCAAACCAGGTGTCGCGACTGATGCCTCGATTGCTTCTCGAAATTCAAAATCGAGGGCAACTTGCCGCCGGAATGTCGGTCTATCGTCCTGGCCACCCTCAATTGCTCGACACCTATAAAGATGTCGGCACGGTGACCGAAGTATTCCATTTGAACCAACAGGCCGATGCTGCGGCGCTGATAGACCGATACGCGGGTCCGGCGGCGATCGGTCACGTCCGTTACGCGACGTGCGGCGCCGATGACAAAGGGAACGCGCAACCCTTCGAGCGGCATCACATCGAAAAACACAAGTGGTTCGCATTCGGTTTCAACGGCCAGCTTGCCAACTATAAGCAGCTTAAGGCTGAAATCCTGTCGCAGCCAAACTTCCACCTGGCCCGCGATACCGACACCGAAGTGCTGATGCACATCATTTCCCAACTGCTTTCCGGCGATCGCCAACCAACGTTGCTGGAGGTTCTTTCGCATCTGAGTGAACGACTTGACGGTGCCTGGAATATCGTCTTTATGAACGCACTGGGCGAAATGTTTGTTGCTCGCGATCCATTAGGAATTCGTCCGCTCTGTTACGCCGTCGAAGGTTCCTTGTTTGCCGCTGCCAGCGAGAGTGTTGCGCTGGCGAATCTGGGATTTAAACAGGAATCGATCCGAAACGTTCCGCCTGGTCACGCTGTACTGATTCAAAATGGAAAGCTGGAAGTCAAACAGTTCGTGGCCAGTCCACGCCGGGCACACTGTTTCTTCGAGTGGATTTATTTCGCCAACGTGGCCAGTACGCTCGACGACCGAAGTGTCTATCTCACTCGCAAACGGCTCGGTGAAGAGTTGGCTCGGCAAGAGCGTGCCACACCCGCTTGTCCGCTGGACGATGGCGACACAATTGTGGTCCCCGTTCCCGATACCGCAAAAGCCGCCGCTGACAGTATGGCCTATACGCTTGGCATTCCCTGCCTCGAAGGGCTGATTCGCAATCGTTACGTCGGACGAACGTTCATTGAAGGGACGAATCGAGAAGACAAGGTCCGCATGAAGTATACGCCACTTCCGGAAGTTCTGGCGGGAAAACGAGTGCTGCTAGTGGAAGACACGATCGTTCGCTCAACAACGATGAAAGTTCTGATCTCACAGCTTCGCGACCGTGGCCATGTCCGTGAAGTACATGTGCGAGTCGCTTGCCCGCCGATTGTCGCTCCGTGTTTTTACGGAATTGATATGTCGACAACCAGTCAATTGTTCGCACCCAAGTTCATGGACGAGGGTGAAATATTGACCCCGGAAATTGAGCGTGAAATGGCTGATGCGATCGGTGCCGACAGCTTGCGCTACCTGTCGCGCAGTGCAATCGCTCGCAGCGTCGATTTGCCATCCAAATCGCTTTGTCAGGCTTGCATCGACGGGTCGTATCCGACCGATGCAGGAACGGCATTGTATGCCGAGGACCTGCGCCGCACCTGCAATAACGGATGTGCGTCGACCCGCGTCTTTGACGAACCACTGGTGGTGGCGGCAAAATAGTCGGTATCATTTCGTGATCAGTTTTGTTCGTTGATTTTGTGAGCAAGCCAGTATGCGTTTTACGAAGATGCACGGAGCCGGTAACGACTATATTTACGTCGACTGCTTTCGCGACCAGCCTCCTCAGGATATTCCCGGAACGGCAATCCTGGTCAGTGACCGACATACCGGGATCGGTGGCGATGGTATTGTTCTGATCTGCCCGTCGGAAGTCGCCGACGCTCGCATGCGCATGTTCAACGCAGATGGCAGCGAATCCGAGATGTGTGGCAACGCCATCCGGTGTGTTGCCAAGTTCGTCTATGACCGGGGGATCGCGAAAAAGCCCGAATTGAAAATCGAAACGGGTCGCGGCGTGTTGACGATGCAGTTGACGGCGGGACGTGACGGGCTGATCGACCGGGTGCGCGTCAATATGGGGACGCCGATTCTTGAATCGGCCCGTATTCCGACCTTACTTCCCGGTGACCCACCATTGAATGTCCCACTGGAAGTCGCGGGCAAGACGATTAACGTGTCGTGTATTTCAATGGGAAACCCGCACTGCGTCACCTTCGTCGACGAAGTCAATGACGACTGGGTGTTGCGAGTCGGTCCTCAGATTGAACGGCACCCGGCTTTTCCTCGCCGAGTGAATGCCGAGTTCATACAAATCGTCTCCCCGACCGAATTTATCATGCGGGTCTGGGAACGAGGGAGTGGTGAAACAATGGCTTGCGGTACAGGCGCGTGTGCCTCGGCCGTCGCTGCCGTCCTGACGGGACGGACGGAGCGGACGGTGACGGCTCATCTTCGTGGCGGCGACCTGCAACTTGAATGGTCGGACAGCGGCGATGTATTCATGACCGGTCCAGCGACAGAAGTCTTCAGTGGCGAATGGAACTGCGGTGGCAGGTGACCATGAACGCACTCCAATTCAGCGACAAAATCTGGTGCCTGCCGATCATTCACGGTAGTGGTGATTTTGCCATCGAAGTCCGCCGGATGATGCTGTCGGACCACTTCGACTGCCTGGCAGTTCCACTGCCGCCGTCGTTTCAGCACGATGTGGAACGCGCGATCGCGTTCCTCCCCAGCGTCTCTTTTGTCGTTCAGCCCGAAGCTCCGCCAGTGACCCCGCGAGAATGGACTGGATTCGACGACGAGACCGAAGCCGACGAGATTGGCGGCCAGACGCGTGCGGCCAGTTACGTTCCGATTGATCCGTGCCAAGGGGTCATTACTGGCCTGCGAATCGCGATGGAAGAGCGATTGCCGCGAGCCTTTATCGATCTCGAAACAGCCCAGTTCGAAACGTACTTCGGCGTTCTCCCTGATCCTTATGTACTGAAGCATGTCTCGCCCGAGAAGTTCGCCGCAGCGGTCCTTCCAAGCATCCCCCGGGGTCACGAAGGCCAGCCTCGTGACCGGGTGACGTTCATGGCTGAGCGACTTCATGAACTGGAGAAACGCCACTCGAGAATCTTGTTCATCTGCTCGCTGCTTGACTGGCCCTGGATTCGCGAGGCGTATGTCGAAAGAGCGGCCTGTGACGGTACCGATGATGAGATCGAATCGACTTCCATCTATGCCGTCGATCCTGGGACGCTGTTGTTTGGCTTGGGCGAATTGCCTTACATCACGGGTCTTTACGAACGAGCCCGATCGGAACTGGGTGAGGACGAGAATCTCTCAATCGACGGCGTCAAAGCGATGTTGCTGGCGGCCCGGGATCGGTATCAGAAAAACCTCGGTAAACGAGCTCGAAAGATCACGCCGAAATTATTGCGAGTCTTTCTGCAATATGTTCGCAATCTGACTCTGACCGAACGACGTTTGTCTCCGACGCTTTACACGCTGATTATCGCCGCGAAACAGATCGCCGGGGATCAGTTCGCCATCGCGCTTGCCGACGCAGCTCGGGAATATCCGTTCGACGGTCGAATCCCGTATCCGCTGATTCGATTGGGGATTGATCGAGGTCAGTTGCCTGACGGCACGATGATCGGCTTGAAAAACCGTCTACCGGGGCAAGCTCTCGAATGGCGAAGCTGCAAGCTCAAGCCCGAACCGCCGAAGCCACAGCAGGAAGATTGGCTGATGCAATGGAACCCGCATCGGCAATGCAGTTGGCCGCCCGAAGACGTCGCGATCGAAAAGTTTCGGACGCACGTCAAAGACACCGCGTTAAATCTGCTCGGAACGGATCTGGCCCGAAGTGAAAAATTCTCGACCAGTCTGAAAGATGGGCTCGATATCCGCGAAACACTGCGAAACTGGCACACAGGAAATCTGTACGTCAAAGTCCTGCCACCAACTCGCGGCACACTCGACTGCGTGGTGATGTTGTTCGACAGCCCGGCCGATCCTCGCGATTATCCCTGGCGAGTCACCTGGCATGCTGAGCATCACGACGAATCGACGCTGGCACTCTTCGCGACGAATTATCTTCAGGAACTCGTTGGTCCAGGGATCGGTCAGGCCTCGTACGGAGGAGCCGTCTTCTTGTTCCCTCCGCGACCGATTCCCGACATCTGGACGAATCCACGTTTCGACTTTACCGATACCTTGGAAGAGCGGCTGCTGGCTTCCGCCTGCTATCACGCCAAAGAACGGCATGTTGCGCTGCTCAGTCATGGTCCGCCGGGTCTGGCCTGGCGTCAATTGGCCAAGAAATTCGGCAAGAAGTTGATTCACGTTCCGCTGGCAAAGTTCAGCCAGGAAACAATCCAGCAATTGCGAGTCTTCCATGTCTTGAACGGACAAAAGATACGCACGTTCGCCGCTGATTTTATTCGTAAAGTCTGATGAGGTCTTGAATGTCTGAGTTGTCACATTTTGACGATCAAGGCCAAAGCCGGATGGTCGATGTCGGCGCAAAAGAAGTGACGCTCCGCATGGCTCGTGCTGAGACGTTCGTCCACATGCAAGCCGGCACATTGTCGCTGATCCTCAATCGTCAGGTCGCCAAGGGTGACGTATTCGAAGTTGCGCGGCTGGCGGGGATCATGGCGACCAAGCGCACGGCAGACCTTATTCCGCTGTGTCATCCGCTCGGCATCGACGGAGTCGACCTGACTCTGGCCGCGGTCGATGACGCCACGGTTCGAATCGAAGCGACGGTTCGGGTCCACGGACGAACCGGGGTCGAAATGGAGGCATTGACGGCGGTCACGGTCGCCAGCCTGACAATCTACGACATGTGCAAAGCGGTCGACAGGACAATGACGCTCGGCCCGGCCCGTCTACTTGAGAAACGGGGTGGCAAGAGTGGGCATTTTGAAGCGCCAAGCTCCAAACCTGGGTCATAGGGTTTGACTTTAGCCATGTTCGGCGGGTGAACAACGAACGAACTTTCGATTTCTATGAATACGCTTTGATGTGGGGCTTTGCCCTTTGTATCCGGTCCAAACACGCGGGGGCGGAGGTGGAAATCTCAAACGAAGAGTGATCTTCGATGTTCGTCCAAATACGGAAGAAACGGGCGTCGCTAATCAACGGTTTTTCACAACGATTCTCGATTGAAGTGAAAACATGGGCAATGACCAACCCGTAGCATGGGCTTCAGCCCTTGTCTTTACCCTCGTTTTGGGTCGATCATGTTCTGGCGAGTTCCATTCCTTGAATGATAAGTTGTAGTTTTTTGAATCCGCGCCAGATCGTTTGCCAACCCGGTTCGCCGTCGTGTTTG
>CAIVEI010000127.1 GCA_903904835.1 uncultured Schlesneria sp.
CATCGATCGTTTCCCAAGCTTTGCCAATGTTGCCGAACAGAGTTGCCTAAACTTTCCCACGACGGAAAAGTTGAAAAAGGCCTGTGCGACACGTAGGACTTATAGCCGTCATTCCCGATTTGGTTTCTATGCACGGTTGCTATCTCAAGTATGATCTGGTCAAGTGCTTCAGCGGTGGAGCAGGATTGCTCAGGCTAAAATGCAGGTTACGATGGTGGCATTAACGTTCGACATTTCAATGTTTATCCCTCGGGCTTCGGGCTGACGTGGGATTGTTGTTTTTTGACGGAATCATGTGATGACAGATGAGAAGTCAGACCGCGTTCAAGAACTGAACGAACGTATTTCCCATTGGGATGCCGAACATCAGCACGAAATGCAACTGAAAATCGAAGCTCAAGAGAATCTGAAGGAAACGTTGGCATTGTCACTTCACATTGCTGCGGTCAGCTCAATCCCATCGGCCGTCTGGATCATCTGTTGGGCTGTCGTGACGAGTGTTAACACGCCGACTGCGCTTCAAATTATGACTTCGATTGGAGCATTGGTTATTTTTGGAATCATACTTGCCGGCGCGGCACGAGCCAGCGGCCTGTTGGCTCATTGGTGGTTTCGCCGGTCGCTGATTCAAGAACGCCTGGCGGCGACCGTCTGTTCCCTGCTGGCGGCGGCCCTACTGTTTGGCTGGGTGATGGTCTTTGCCAAGTGGTAACCGAGGCGGATTGTGCCACAGTATGACCGTAAACGGTCGTGTAGTGCTCTGCGGTCATTAGGATCAAAAGTGACTGCGTCGGAGAAGACTTGGATGCAGTGCCACAAGAGGTCGGCAGTAACTTAATAGCACGGGCTAACCGAAGACGGTAATCCCGTGGCACCCGACTTCGTTGCCCGGGCAACGTGTTAATACGGCTGTGAGACGCCTTGCAGAGAGCCGAGTTGTGTTGAGGAAACAGCCGTCTTGCCGATACGAGGTTCGATCGAAAATCCCAGGCCGACGTTATTTTTGCTGACGTCGTAATTACCGCCGAGATGGAAAAGCAGCCATTCGCCGACTCGTGTGATGGTGAACCCCTGACCGCGGCTCATCCCTTCACCGAGATCGTAGGCGGTGGTTGCTGTTGACACCCATTTCGGGCTTAATACATAGCTGTACGTCATCGTTGCGATCTGGCTGTCGAGAGTTCCCCCCTTCACCTGACGGACTCCGACATAAAGGCTTCCGCGCAAGCTACGCTGGTTCAGCATACCCACGCTCCAGAGTTGTTGGCCTTCGGGGAAGAAGTCGTACAACGCACTGGCGAGGATGGACGTTCGGTCTCCGACGTGCCAGGCATATCGGGCATTCGCCAGACCGATGGTCTGTCCGAAGTTGTCTCGGCTCGCATCAGGGAAGATTGAGGCACCGAGATCGAGGGTCATCCAATCTTTGATCCGTTGCCGTTCGGGTGGTCCGACCTTTGTTTGCAGGCGCTGGAACCAGTTCAAGCGTAAAACCTGTTGACTTGCAACAAGTTCGTTATACGGAGCGGTCACGGTTGAGCCGGCCCCCTGACGAACTGCGTAGAAACGAGGATCAAACTGCGGCGGCAAGACTCCACCGAACGTGTTGTCAACCAATCGCATGCGGAAACGTTCTTGAGCGTTGTCGTCAAATTCGTTCCATTGCGCAATGTTCGCTAATGACTGTGTTGAGCTGGCAAACCCGTATTCAGCCGTCAGCAGCGACTTATGAGCCAGCCCATTCAGATTGAAGATATCGCTTTGGACCAGGGGCATGACTTTTTGGAATGAGAGGCTCGCCCGGAATCCCGCACGCCCATACAAGCGATCGACGGAATTTCCCGTAAAACTGTCGCCCCAGAATGCCGCTTCGCCCAGGACGAATGGAGCGACGCGGATCGCTCCGAGATTGAATGGCAATTCGACCTCATGGCGAGTCTGAGCGACCAGCCCTTGTCCGTTGATCATCCAGGGAAGAGGGGTCGCGATGTCGTTGGGGTCGGTGGGGTTCGACGCGAGGTTCGTCACCGCATAGCCGGCCGACGAATGACTGCTGTAATTGAGGTGCTCATTAAGCAGTGGTTCACCGAGGAAATACAGGTCACCACGGGGCAGCCATTGCGTGTTGTTTTCGTAAGCATTCAGTTGCGTACGGGCCAGTAATGTCGCGGCGGCATTGTCGCTCAGCTTCTGATTGACCTCGGCTTTCGTCTCGAGGTCTTTATTTTTATCAAAGTCCTGTCGCCGGAACGCCTCGCGGAAGTTTCGATCACTGACATCGGAAATTTCACCGAATAGTGTCGTGCCGGTACTGGCCAGGTCGTATCGATGTTCCCACTGGAAAATGCCTCGGTTGACGTCTTTGGGAACCAGTGTCCGGCGGCCAAGACCAAGGTTATCCAATCCGCCATCGTTCACGTACAAGCCAAAAATATTTCCTGCATAAGGATTTCCGTTGGCATCAGTCCCCAGATAGCTTCCATTGACTCCGGCACCTGGGCCACGCTTACTGTAGTAGTCGGCGAGCAGGCTGAGCTTCACATTGGGATTATCAGGTCGCGTGATACCAAGTAGCGAAAACGCATCCCACGTCGTTCGGACGGATGCGCCGAAAACGCGGTCGACTCCGACTTGCACCCCTTGCAATGGGGTATTGGCACTGATGTTCTCGACAGGAACACTGACTTGCGGAGCCGTGAAGATGGGAAATTGATCGACAAGGAATTGAGAATTTAGTGAGGTGATCCAGTAATGATCCTGAGGGACCAGAACTCCGGTTTGTGGGTCGATCCGAGGAGGAGTGTTATCTGCCAACAAACCTTGTTCTCGATTTTCGATGAAGATGTCGCTTGCTTGAACGCGATATCCAGGCATGCCGTACTGGCTGGTGGTAATCCAGGCATTCTGAGCGTGGTAGTTTTTGATTGAGTTTTGCCGAATTCGTTCGGCTCGCATACGGATCGAGCTGTCGAGCTGGGTCGAATAGGTTTCGAGTTCGGCGTCGAGAATCAACGCTCGATTGTCGGTGGCATCGTAAAAGGCCCGTTTTGCAGTGATTTTATTGTTTAACTGGCGAACGCTGTCTCGCTGGCGAATGACGATATTGCCTTCGAGGTAAACCTGATATTTCTGTTCGGGGCGCTGCAGCTTGTCCGGGCTGAAGTCATCAGTCCAGATAACGACTCGATCAGCCGAGAGATCGATTACACCGAGATCGAAGCCGTTATCTAATCCGACACCTTCCACGAGAATGTTCACTCCGCCAGTGATTCGCGTGATTTGTTCGGGCGGAGTCGTGTCGGTTGAGGGGTCTGTTTCGAAGTTGAAGGGTCGGCCAAAACTGCGAGGTGAAACGCGGATACGGCGAAGTCCTGTTGGCGTTTGCATTTTCACTGGTCGCCACGTGGGGTCGACATCGTTTGCCACAGGAACGGTAAATTGCGTTTGATGAAGTTTGCTTCGCGAAGGCCCCGATTTGCGTTGTACTGCTCGTTTAAATAATGGATCGTCCCGTCCAGGTCGGTCGGTGGCGCGGCCGCGAACTCTTAGCGTAATTCCTCGAGTGGCGTCGATTTCCAGCCAATGCGATTGATCCGTTCGCGAACTGTTCGGTTCTTCGATGCGGACATCTCCTTCGAGATAAACGGTCAACCGCTCGATGTTACCGGGATTTCCTTCCGCCTCGTGTGCCCAGACCACCATGCTGTCGGCGGTATACGTCGATTCCCCCTGCTCGATACGACACTGTCCACGGAACAGAGCAACGGTCCCCTGCTCTTCATGCCACTCCTGACTCCATTCAGCGGCAATCTTAATTTGTGAGACGGGGCTGCCGACAAAAGTTTCGTCCGACGCACCTTGAATCGGTGCGCGCGTCAGCGTCACGGCGGCCATGATGATCACAGCCGACGCCACGAGTAACCAACCGGTAGTGAACTGGTGGTTCTTGCCCGTCACGGGCACTCCCGATATGAAGGGTTTAAAAAACGAAATGGGTTTCAATTCAATTCGGACGATACGATGACCGGATGGTTCCGACCACGAAGGGGCTGGGAGTATAGGTCGGACTGAAAAACCGGTCAATTTGGCTTCCGGCAGCGGTTGCCGCAACTGTCCAAAGGGCTTTTGTTAAGCAGGTGGTTTTGATGGCGCGTGCATTGGATGTGATTGCTGTGTAACGGTTTATGCTACATTGTTGGGGGCGATACGACGTTGGCTAGCCGGTTCCGAATTGACGTAACGATCGCATCCAGATCGCCGGCGTTTGTATCCAGTTCGATCGTCGAACCCAGTTCGTGGGATGTCAGCGGTTCTGCAGTAGCCAGTTGTTGCTGAAGAATTGCGACGTCCGCATCTGACGCGTCGCGACCGATCCGCTGTCGTTGTGATACTCGTTCTTGCATGACGGCTTCTGGTGCGTGGCAGGCCACGATTACGAACGGCACCCCCAGGTTCTTCGCAAGCGAAGCAAACGCCTGTCGATCGGATTGCTTGAGAAATGTGGCATCGACGATGACCGGATAGCCAGAATCAACAACGATTCTGGCCATCGATTGCAATCGATGATAGGTCTTCCAAGTTATCTTTGTCGAATACATTTCGGAATCGGTTGGTGGCACAGATGTACCGGGCGGCCAGGCATCCATCAGTCGCTTTCGTTCGACGTCTGAGCGGATCTGAACGGCACCTAATGACTCGACAAGTTTTCTTGCTACAAAAGACTTACCGCTACCGGAAACACCATGCATGAGCACGATGATAGTTTGACTTTGTCTGGTCAAAGTTGTGGCGAGGTCGACATAACTTTTTAGTGACTCATGCTGTCGCTCTTGTTCCTCCGGCGAGAGTTCCGGCTGACGCAGTCGAATCGACGCCACCTTGGCTCGAACCAGCGCCCGATAAGCCAGGTAATATTTCAGTACGAATAATCCCTGGTAATCACCCGATTGTTCAAGCCATTCGTTCAGTGCTCGCCATGCCAAACGAGGCGCACCCCGGTCGTGAAGGTCCATCACCAGAAAAGCAATGTCGCTCATCTCGTCAATCCAGCGAAGATTAGGGTTGAATTCGAGGCAATCGAACAGTGTTGGTTTTCCTCGATAAAGGACAATGTTGCCTAAATGAAGATCGCCGTGACACTCGCGGATCCACCCTTCTTGCTTTCGGGACAAGAATGACGAGTTCAATCGTCTCCACTCGGCCATGACCCAAACGTTCAAAGGGATTAAGAGAGACCTTAACGCCTCTGGCAAGGATGTCTTTGCTAATTCATCCAGACAGGCTTGAACTGTTGAGCGAATCAGTTCGGGCGTACCAAAGAGGGAGTCTGGCAAAGCGATTGCGGCCTGTCCATGCAGTTCGGCCACGGCTCGTGCCAGGCTTTCAATCACGTCGACGGACAATTCGTTTCCGGCGAGACGTTGTTCGAACAGATCAGATTGAGCAAACTGGCGCATGCGAACCGCGTATTCAAGAATTGGCCCGTTTTCGCCGAACTGCGGCCCGTCAATACCGTCGACCAAAGTCACGACGCCGTCATATAAGGAAGGGGCTGTGCGGCGATTGAGTCGCACTTCTTCGAGGCAAGCCGCGTGTCGAAGTTCTAACGTGGTGAAATCGACGAATCCGAAATTGACGGGCTTTTTGAGCTTGTATACCCAATCGCCAGTCAGAATAACCCATGAGATATGTGTCTGAATCAAGTGGATTTCTGATACAGGATGCGAATAGATTCCCGGATCGTAGATTGAGTTCAGCCAATCGGGATGCTGTGACATAAGATTCACGTTTTGGCGGTTGTTTGTATGGGTTTCGCAACGTCAACTTTCGCCAGCGTAACGTTCAAATCACCGTCACGATACTGAGTGTTCAGCATGTTCGACTTTATCGCGGCTGGCCGGCGCGACGTTCGTACGAAAGAACGTCGATTGTTATGTGGATCAGAGACTTGCAGCGTTCGTGCCAATAAAAAGAAATTCGGCGAAAAACAGGGTTTGTATGTCAATGCCAGCATGTATAATTCGAGGATGGTAAAATCCAGGAAAAAACTCCGTGTTCGTCGTCATTTTCGAGATGTCATCCGCTTAGTGAACTCCGTTGTGAACGACGGCGAGCATGACGAAGTAGAGTTGATTCATCAGTTGCGGACGGAGGCTCGACGGGCTGACGCTGTATTGAATCTGTTTGTCAACGTCCTGCCGCATGGTCGAACAAAGCGGGTTCGACGTCGATTGGCAATCATTCGAAAAAAGGCCGGCAGAGTACGCGATTTGGACGTCGTCGCCGTCGTTTTTTCGCAGATACGAAATCAACTGCCGAACCAACTTTGGAACCTTGTCGACGAACGCATCAAGTCCGATCGCGTGATCGCGATGTACTCGCTGAGACGCTACTGTCGGAAGCTGTTGAAAGTTCGGTTTGATAAGAGGGTCCGGGCCGTGATTTCACTTATGCTTTGGCGACGAGTCTTATCGAATGGCAATGCCAATGTTCCCGGAGTTGAAGCGATCAACCGATTGGCCGCAAAGTTTTTTCGTTCGATCGATTTCGTAAAAAGAGACGAGCGTCTGTTCCACGAAGTGAGAATCCAGGGGCGTCGGTTGAGGTACACATTGGATCTTTTAAGCGACGTACTTCCAAAAAATGAAGCCGTTTCGATTTGTGCAAGCCTTTCATTGATACAGGAAAAGCTTGGAACCGCCCACGATCAGATTTCAGCCCTTAATTTCCTGCGCTCCTGTTCGCCGGAATCTCTCCCAATGAGGTTATCCCTTTTCAAATTTGCAGAGCTTTGGCAGGAGGAAATTGATGTACTCATCAAAATAATTGTCCAGGAATCAATCGACGAAGCCCAACGATTACATCTTCGGATTGCGGAACTGGCTTGTTGGAATCTGGCTGGGCACAAGAAAATAGTACAATAAAATGGCGAGTTCCCAATCGTTTATTACATGAAACGAGGTGCCAGCACGGGCATCGTCAATGGACGTGCAAGTGGTTGTTCTTTCGGGTCGCGGTCGCGAATACTGAGGACCGGGCACCGTGCATGTTGGAGAACATATTCGGCGACGCTGCCGAAAAGCAGATGCTTTAAGCCCGTTCGCCCGTGGGTTCCCATGACGATCAAATCGCACTTGCGATCCTGGGCGATCCAGCAAATCACCTCGCCGGAAGGGCCGGCGTGCAAAAGACGCTCGATCTTGCGTTCATGGGGCGAATCAAACAGAACGCCTTCAAGTTCTTGCTGAATTTTCGGATCGCTAGGATGTTCTTGTCCGGAAAGCGTCCATGTTGAGGGGGTCTCAAAAGCGTGGAACAGCAACAATTCGGCCTTCGCATCAATCGCGAGTTGCTCGGCGTACCCAACCGCTTTTACAGCAGTGTCGGAAAAGTCTGTCGGACACAGAATTCGTGTGATCGTCTGCATGATTGCTCTCTTTCAGTCATCACAACCAAAGCATGGAAGACAGTTACTTACCTCGAAATCCCATTCGTCGGCGGGAATCCTGGCCGGAGTCGTGATGTGCGTGAGAGAGGCAGCCGTTCAAATAGGACTCCAAATCAGCCTTCACATGTGGCTCGATCGATTCTCGACAGAATTTCAATTCAAAATCAGTTCGATCGCTGTGGTCGTGCCGATGGCAGGTCCATGCGTCGGAGTACTCCTGTTTGAATAGACCTTCCAGCAAAACTTGAATCGGCTGAATGACTGCTGCCGAGAGAGCGAGGTCATCTCGTTTCTTCCATTCGTGGTGCTGTTGCGTGTAGACCCAGGCGTTATTGCCAATTTGACCTTCACTCACGATTCGAATCTGAATGCCGGTCTCACCTTCCCGAATCGCTTGGGTCAGTCGATGACAAAGTTCACGTCGAGCGTCGTCAACTGATGCAACAGGAAGCGCAACTTTTGGGGACATCGTATGCTCCGTTTCAGACGCGTAAGAACAAACATTGGATGTGTAAGGACAAACGGACTTGAAGCACGTAGCATTCCGCTAAATCGAAAAACATTGGGGCTATTTGAGTTTCATCATCTTTACACGCAATCCCTGCGATCAAATTGGATGGTTCGTACAGTGTTTGCTGTGTGGGCTTGTCGTAAGTTGTGGCGAATCCAAGGGATGGAGCGTAATTAGGTTCCAGCAAGGGGTGAGAATGAAAAGTGGTTGACAGTCAAATGGTTCCAGAATGACGTGGTTGATCGAATTGAATTTGTTCACTTGGTAGAAAATCGCCAGTCAAAGTTACTGTTGACCTGAGGATGTTCGAGTTTTCAATTTCGCAAGATATTCGAACTACGATTGTCGTCTGAGGCGACGGTTTTCGTTCGTGATTAGGGTTCTTGCGCACGGCCTTAAACCCGAACGAAAAGTCTCCCCGCGTTTTTTTGTTCGTGCCCGGTGGCTGGCGAGATGGAATTCGCCGTCGAATCCGTGTTTAATCCTCGGCCACGATGGATTAGTCCATTTCCTTTACTGGTTGCGTGTAAATTTCGGAGACGGTGTCGATGTCTGGCGAAAATATTCAAAGTGTCCTTCAGGAAACTCGTTCATTCCCACCCACAGCGGAATTTGCCAAACAGGCCAATATCAGCACAGAAGCCCAGTACCAACAGATGTGGACGCAGGCGAAAAACGATCCAGCCAGTTTTTGGGGTGAGTTGGCCAGCAATCTGCATTGGTTTAAGAAGTGGGATCACGTCTTGCAAGGTGAGATGCCTGAGACCAAATGGTTTGTCGGTGGCAAAATCAACGCCAGTTATAATTGTATTGACCGGCATCTGAGCACGTGGCGGAAGAATAAAGCGGCGATCATCTGGGAAGGCGAACCGGGCGATACTCGCGTACTGACCTACCAGGATTTGCATCGCGAAGTTTGCAAATTCGCCAATGTTCTGAAGAAGCTGGGGGTCGTGACTGGTGACCGCGTGACGTTGTACATGCCGATGATTCCAGAATTGGCAATTGCAATGCTTGCGTGTGCTCGAATCGGTGCGACGCACTCGATTATTTTTGGCGGCTTTAGCGCAGACGCCGTAGCTGATCGAAATAACGATGCTCAGGCCAAACTCATCGTGACAGCCGATGGAAGCTGGCGGCGCGGTAAAGAGATTCTGTTGAAACAAGCCGTCGATCAGAGTCTGGAGAAGTCACCCAGCGTGCAGCGAGTCGTTGTTGTGCGTCGGACAGGGATGCCGGTTCACATGGTTCCGGATCGCGATTATTGGTGGCACGACCTGATGTCAGATGCGCCATCTGATTGCGATCCGGTCGAGTTGGATGCCGAACATCCCTTGTTCATCCTCTACACTTCTGGCAGCACCGGCAAACCCAAGGGGGTGATGCATACGACGGGTGGTTATACACTCGGCACAATGATGACATCGAAATGGGTCTTTGATCTGAAGGAAGAAGACACCTACTGGTGTACCGCCGATATCGGCTGGATCACAGGTCATAGTTATATCGTTTATGGGCCGCTCGCCAATGGGGCGACTACGGTCATGTTTGAGGGGGCTCCAAACTGGCCGCATGACGGACGATTTTGGGAGATCATCGAACGATACAAGGTCAATATTTTCTACACGGCACCAACTGCGATTCGAGCCTTTATCAAGTGGGGCGATCACTGGCCGGCAAAGTATGATCTGTCAAGCTTGCGATTGCTCGGCTCCGTCGGTGAACCGATCAATCCAGAAGCATGGATGTGGTATCACAAGGTGATTGGACAAGAGCGTTGTCCGATTGTTGACACCTGGTGGCAGACAGAAACCGGCTCGATCATGATTTCGCCTCTTCCTGGAATCACGGCGACCAAGCCGGGCAGTTGTACGCGACCGCTTCCGGGTGTTGTGGCGGACATCGTCAATAAGGACGGTATCAGTCTGGGTCCGAACGAAGGTGGGTTACTGGTCATGAAACAGCCTTGGCCTTCAATGCTTAGGACGCTGTACGGCGACCACGAACGATTCAAGCAAACGTATTTCAGTACGATTCCGGGTTGCTACTTCGCCGGTGATGGTGCTCGTAAGGATGAAGACGGTTACACGTGGGTGATGGGGCGTGTTGATGACGTGCTTAATGTTGCGGGTCACCGACTGAGCACGATGGAGGTTGAGTCGGCGCTCGTCGCTCACGCCGAGGTCGCTGAGGCGGCCGTAGTCGGCTTCCCCCATGAGATAAAGGGAGAAGGCATCTGTTGCTTTGTTTCGCTGAAGAGCGGTTCGGGTAGTGATGCGCTTGAACGAGATTTGATCGCTCATGTTCGTAAGCAGATAGGTGCTTTGGCGACCCCCGACAAAATCCGATTCACACCGGCACTGCCAAAAACCCGAAGCGGTAAGATCATGAGACGGCTGCTTCGTGACATTGCCGCAGGTCGGGAGTCGGCGGGCGACACGACGACGCTCGAAGATATTTCCGTTTTGGCAAAGCTGCGCGAGCAAGAAGAATAGGATTGAATAGAACCGTTCTGTTGTAACCTTTGTTCCCTTCGGTTGAACGTTGATCGGGGTTTGTTACTATACGTGAAGAATTTTTGGTTGTTGTCGTCGGCAGACGATGAATTTCCAGAAGCAACCGGGCCGACGGTGGTTCGGAGTAGAGTGGTTTGATGGCAGCCGTCAGACGGTTGCCTGTCGCTAAGCGATTCATTTCGTGGAAGAGCCAGGATGTTTTCATTTCTTGGCGATTTGTTCGGCCTGTTGATGGCATGTCTCTGGAAGTTGTTTCAGAGATCCGTGGAAGGACTTGACCAAGCCGCTAATGGCTGGGTTCTGTTTTTTTACGACTGGCTGTATGGCTCGTGCAATTCGCCTCAGCAAACGATTGCCTCGGCGCGATCGTCAGTGGGGCCTCCCGGGGACCTGCTGACATGGCTGTGGTCGTTCGTTCGGCCGATTCCTCTGGCGCGGGTTCGTGTTCCGGCACGCCGCTCGATCCGCTAATTTTCGTGATGCTCGGCCAATCTCTCTCTGAATAGCGACGCGTTTTTTGCGATCGTGCATCGTCGGCGAGTGCTTCCGCCGAACGAGTCCTGCGTTTTGCGTGAGGTCCGGTGGCTCTGTTGCCAGGATCATGAAGGGCGCTCACGTATGGATGTTATTTCGATTTTGCTGGGACTTGCCGGCGGTGGTGCGTTTGGCTTCTTTGCCGAACGGTTGATTCGTGGTACTGCGTTTAAAACGCGGGATGAAATTCTCGAACAGGCCAAACGTGATGGCGAGAATTTACGCAAAACGGCTGAGCTCGCTGCGAAAGAAGAGGGGCTGCGTCGTCGTGAAGAAATTGAAAAAGATTTGAATTCCCTGCGGGATGAAATTCGAAATCAAGAGCGAAAGCTCGATAAGCGGGAATCCGGCCTCAAAGATCAGCAGGACGACATCGCCAAAAAAGAGCGGATGCTTGAAACCACTCAACTGAAATTGTCTGAGCGTGGGAAGGTTGTCGATGCTCGTGAACGGGAATTAGAAAAGATTATCAAGCAGGAGCAGGAACAGCTCTACAAGATCAGTGGGCTCGATCAAAAGACGGCGACCGCCATGTTGATGGATCAGCTCGAGAGAGAGCTGAAAAACGAAACCGGGGCGCTCATTCTCAAGAACGAAGCGGAGCTGAAACAGCAGTCGGAGAAACAGGCTCGCGAAATCATCGGAATGGCAATCCAGAAATATGCCTCAGCGCATACTTCGGAAACGACAGTTTCGACAGTCGATATTCCGAACGATGAAATGAAGGGGCGAATTATCGGCCGTGAAGGTCGAAATATTCGCGCCTTTGAAAAGGCAACAGGCGTCGATGTCATTGTCGATGATACACCAGGCGTCGTGGTGGTTTCCGCCTTCGACAGTGTCCGTCGCGAAACGGCAAAGCAGGCGATGGTGAAGTTGATCCAGGATGGACGGATCCATCCCACCCGTATCGACGAAATCGTGCTTGAAACCCAGAAGGAAATGGAAGAATTCATCCGACGACAGGGAGCTGAAGCGGCACAGGAGGCGGACGTTCCGAACCTTCACGAAAAGCTGGTCGATTTGATGGGACGACTTTACTTCAGGACCAGCTACAGCCAGAACGTGCTGCGACATTCGATCGAAGTCGCCCATTTGACTGGTATGATGGCCGTGCAACTGGGTTTGAATGGAAATCTCGCTCGTCGTTGTGGATTTCTCCACGATATCGGGAAGGCCGCTGACCATGAAATGGAAGGTGGCCATCCTGCCGTCGGCGCGGAACTGCTCAAGCGATATGGTGAAAAAGGGGAAGTCGTACATGCGGCCAAGGGGCACCATGATGATATTCGCCCAGAATATATCTATACGGTTCTCGTTGCTGCGGCCGATGCCTGTTCAGCTTCGCGTCCGGGAGCACGCCGCGAAACGCTTGAAAAGTACGTGCGCCGCCTCGAAGAGCTCGAAACTCTTGCCTGTGGCTTTCCAGGAGTTGAGCAGGCCTTCGCCGTTCAGGCGGGCCGTGAGATTCGTGTTATTGTGAACCCGGCCGACGTGAATGACCGGGAAGCTGCTAAACTCTGCCGCGATCTGGCGACGTCGATCGAACAACAGTTGACCTACCCCGGTGAAGTCAAGGTGACCGTGCTGCGCGAGACGCGTGTCATCGAATATGCGAAATAAAAAATGAATAATCAGCCTCCTGGAACGATCTCTCGCGACGATCTGGCTTTGAGATACCTTGACTCGCTCCCTTACGTCCCCTACCCGGTTCAAGAGGAAGCGTTGCTGAAGTGGTTCGAAACGACTCAGGGGGTTATGGTTTGTGCTCCGACCGGAACTGGGAAGACGCTGATTGCCGAAGCGGCGGCGTTTGAGGCTCTCCATACCGGGCAGACAATCTATTATACGACTCCCCTGATTGCCTTGACCGATCAAAAGTTTACAGAACTACAGGATTCGGCAGAGCGATGGGGGTTTCGACGCGATCAAGTCGGACTGGTAACGGGTAATCGCCGAGTTAACCCGCAGGCGAATGTTCTCGTCGTTGTTGCCGAAATTCTATTGAACCGATTACTGACATCACACTGGGCTGCTCATGAAGAAGCAGCCGCTGAGAAGGTGCGTCAGGTTGCCGCAGCAC
The DNA here is from genome assembly GCA_903904835.1 of uncultured Schlesneria sp. Lineage (GTDB taxonomy): Bacteria > Planctomycetota > Planctomycetia > Planctomycetales > Planctomycetaceae > Schlesneria. Next base: position 13,092 of record CAIVEI010000127.1, read on the forward strand.
ACCTGAAGGCCGAATCCGCCAAGGACCACGCGGGGGGGCTGCATTCCTACACTGATTTGATTGGTTGGGACGATGAATTGGTCGAGGAGCTGGCTGAGGAAGCGGCTAGTCCAGTCAGTGCACCATCACCACTTGCGCTCGATTTCGATCGTGTTTCAGCGGTTGTGATGGACGAATTCCATAACTTTTCGGACCTCGAACGGGGAATTGTCTGGGAGTTCTCGTTAGCGCTGTTGCCGAAACACATTCGGCTGTTGTTGCTTTCCGCGACCATTGGCAATTCGGGAAAATTCGTCACGTGGTGTAGCCGGACTCACGATCGTGCACTTGAGCTAGTACAGAGTACCGATCGTCGTGTACCCCTCCAATTTCATTGGGTCGGCGACAAGCTTCTGACAGACCACCTGGAAGAAATGGCCGCTGGTGATGAAACGAATCGGAAGACGCCAGCGCTCGTCTTCTGTTTCAATCGAGACGAATGCTGGAATGTTGCTGAGGAATTAAAGGGAAAAGCGATGCTGGCCAGCGGCCAGCAAAAAAAGTTGGTTCCTGCCCTCGATAAGTACGATTGGCATAAAGGTGTCGGTCCAAAACTGAAGCAACTTCTGATGCGCGGTGTCGGAGTCCACCATGCCGGTTTGTTGCCAAAATATAAAAAGATCGTGGAAGACCTGTTTCAGCAAAAGCTACTGACCATTTGCGTCTGTACCGAGACACTGGCGGCGGGAATTAACCTCCCCGCCAGATCCGTGGTCTTGCCGTCATTGATGAAGGGGAAACCGGGCGATTTGAAGTTGATTGACCCGAGTTCTGCACACCAGATTTTTGGACGCGCGGGCCGTCCCCAATTCGATACCGAAGGGCATGTCTATGCGCTGGCGCACGAGGACGATGTCCGGATTTTGAAGTGGCGTGAACAGTATGATTCCATACCAGAGGACACCAGAGACTTCGGTTTGATTAAAGCAAAGAAGGCATTGAAAAAGAAAATGCCGACACGGAATCCAAACCGCCAGTACTGGAATGAACAGCAGTTTGAAAAACTTCGATTCGCGACCCCGGGGGATCTTGCCAGTCGTGGTCCACTGCCTTGGCGGTTACTGGCTTACATGCTGCAACTCTCACCAGAAGTCGATCGACTTCGCAGGCTGGTCCAGAAACGGCTGATGGAACCTAAGCAGCTTGATGCGGGTGAAAAACATCTCGAACGGATGCTGATCTCGCTTCACGCAGGCGATTTTATCAAGCTGACGCCAGAGCCACCCCCTCCGCCAACCGTTACAAAATCGGAAGCAACGCCCCCTGCACCGGCGGAAGACGCCAGAAAAGCAACATGGTTATCAAAGCATTTGCAAAAGGCGGTTGACGAGAAGCAGGAAGCGAAAACCGGTAAGAAAGTCGATCACGCCGCCGAAGAACGCGAGAAAAATCGTTATCGTCCGATACTTGCCGAACCAACCGATCGTCTCGAACAACTCTTTGCCTTTCGAAGCGTCAATCCGGTTTATGGTATGTTCCTGCTCGAACATCTTGGTCTGGCCGATTGGACTGAACGGATGTTGATTTTTGAAAGTGTTCTTGAACTGCCACGGGCATTGATTCGTCACGTTCGCGTTCCGCCTCCGTTTCGTCTTCCCCCCGGTCCGCTCGCGCTGGAACGGCTCGACATCGAAATCGTGCAACGTGGTTTGATCCCGGCTGGGGATCTTTACCCAGAATTTGACCCCGATATCCCACCGGAAGAACGCAAATACGCGCCAACCCTTGCCGACAAACTGCGAATGTTATTCGATTCAGAATATCCCGATGTGACGGATGTCGTCGTTCAGCCGGTCATGGTCGCTGCAGAACTGTTGCTGAACTGGAATGGCAATTTCTTCAACTTCGTATCCAGTCGTGATCTGACTCGCCAGGAGGGATTAATCTTCCGTCATCTCCTGCGAATGGTCTTACTTCTGGACGAATTTCGGCAAGTGACTCCGATTGGTGTCGATCCCATTATTTGGCAGGAAGAACTTGGCGAAACGGCAGAGCGATTAACAGCCTGTTGCCGCAGTGTTGACCCAAGCTGGACTGATTCGATGCTTGCACAACCAGGTAACTCGGATTTCGTTGAGCGTTAAACCTGTTTACCGCTATCATATCGGGATGTGAAACGGAAGGACTGACCTTCTTAAGACGGCTGTTCCCGATTTATAGGAAATACAGACATGTCGAATACGAACGATTTGCCAACGACTGTTAATTCGAATCCCGTTGCTTGTTCAAGAGGTTGCCAGATGTGTGGCAAGGGTATACTTCGAGCAGTGGTCTACGCACCCGTGGTCCTGATTCTGAGTGGCCTTGCAGCTTTGGCGATGTTTCCAGATCTGGCCGATTATGGATATCCGTTGATTGGTAAACCGTCCCATACCGGCTTCACCGGTGAGCGTCCCTGCTCCGTCGAATTTGGCAATTCCAACTGCTCAGTACCTGCTTTGCCGGGAAGTTGTGCGTTTCCTTCAAATCCATCGGCTTCGAACGCGACGGAAAGCGATGGTTGTTGTCTGATGAATCGCGCACGCCATATTTCCTCAGAACCGAAAGTCGAATCCACGTCAACTGCAGACGAAGCGTCAGGCGACTTTGAGACGGATTCCGTCACATCTGAAGTGATCCCAGCCGATGCTACGCTGCCTCTCAATACAGTGGACACTGAAGTTTCGTCGAATTGATCAGTGGGATTATCTTGAGCGATCGTGTCCTGAGAAGTGGGTTGAGTGATGAGGGTTGGAATTTTCGGAGGGACTTTTGATCCCATTCATTGCGGGCACCTTGTCCTCGCGGAACAGTGTCGCGAGCAGTGCGAGTTAGACGAAGTCTGGTTTGTTCCTGCCGCATTACCTCCTCACAAACTCAATGCTTCCATAACTTCTGCCAAGACTCGATGTGAAATGATCGAGCTTGCCATCGCTGGGAACCCCGCCTTTCGGCTCAGTACGATCGAACTGGATCGATCCGGGCCATCGTTTACTGTGACGACTTTGGAGCAACTCCATACGGACCAGGCCTCGCATGAGTTGTTTCTGTTAATAGGAGCGGATTCCCTGAAAGATCTGCCGCTGTGGCGAGAACCATCTCGAATCCTTCAACTGGCGACCGTCGTTGCAGTCAATCGAGGTGATCGTCCCCTTCCAGACCGAATGGAATTGCGAGCCGTGATTGGTCCAGAAGTCGATCAACGAATCGTGACGGTCAATATGCCGGGAATCGATATTTCCGCGACGGACATTCGCGGTCGAGTCCAGGCACGACGAAGTATCCGTTATCTTGTACCTCGTGGCGTCGAGATGTATCTCCAGGAACGAGGATTGTTTCGAACAAGAGATTCAGGAGTCAGTGAATGAGTTACGGTGATCCGCGGTATGACCGGCGATATGCTCAAGAGTATGAAGGTCGGTACGCACGTGGGAATCAGATCAACATCGGACTGCTGGTGCGATTGATTCCAATCGCAATTGGAATCTGTACCGTCGGATTTACGATGGTTCGTGGTTGTCAGCAGGGGCCGTTTGGCCGCATTCAGATCGTAACCATGAAACCTGAACAGGAAACCAAGCTAGGATTGCAGGCGTTTAAAGAAGTCTTGAGCGACGCACGCGTCATTAAACATGGTCCAGCCGTGGATAAGGTCCGCGAGATCGCAAAACGTTTGATACGCGCAACCAGCAACGAAAGCTTCCGGAAGCACATTGGAACTTCAATGCCCGAATTTACTTGGGAGTTGGAAGTTGTCGATGACCGTCAGGTGAATGCGTTCTGTCTGCCTGGAGGCAAAATCGTCGTCTATACAGCCATTCTTCCCGTCGCAGAAACGGATGCGGGCCTGGCGACTGTGATCGGGCACGAGATCGCACACGCACTGGCTCATCATGGTGCGGAACGAATGACTCAGCAGCAGATGGTTCAGATTGGCCTGACATCGGCCAGTGTCTCAATGGGTGACATGGATTACCGCAAACGACAGCAATTGCTGTCAGTGCTGAATGCAGGAGCAAAGTTCGGCATCCTGAGCTACAGTCGCAAGCATGAGTCCGAAGCAGACCATATGGGCTTGCTGCTGATGGCTGCAGCCGGTTACGACCCCAAAGAGTCCATTCGATTTTGGGAGCGGATGTCGTCAGCGACAGGAAGCGGATCAGCTCCGCCTGAATTCATGTCGACTCACCCGAATCACAAAACCCGGGTCCACGATCTGACTCGCTGGCTACCCGAGGCTGAACCGCTTTATCAGAACAGTGAATCAAAGTCGAAGACGCAAGTCTTACCACATTTCCGTTGAGATTTGACAAGCGTTGAGAAACTCTCTCGGCAATCCCATTTGCAGGTATTTTGTTGTGATCGTGGGATCCTGTTCCGTGCATTTCGACGACATCACAGAAGGCGATCACTGAAACTTGAGCAAACCAAAACCCGTCCAAACCTTTAAGAGCCGACGGGCCTGCCGCAAACTTGTCTGGGGACTTCGGCGTTCAGTTGCTAAGATTCGGCCAATGTCCATGTTCCGCCGATTGGATGAGGCTTGCCGATGGTTCGCGATTTTTTGAACGAGAGTCTGTCACACGATCCCATTCATGGGTACATCCCCTTTATTGCGCGAGCCGGTTTGCCTGAGGGGGAGGCGGCAGAACAGGACATCATCGACCATCCCTGGGTTCAGCGGATGCGACATATTCACCAGCTTCAAACGGCCTGGTGGGTTTTTCCGTCGGCCGAACATATGCGGTTTCAACATGTATTGGGTGCCATGCACCTCGCTTCTGTGGCGATCGAACATTGGTATGAATCGCTTTGTGAATCGTGCCGTAACGTCCCTTCACGAGCATACGTCGAGAGCCTGCTGCGGATGGCGGCTCTGCTGCACGATGTTGGCCACGGCCCGTTCGGGCACTTTTTTGATGATCATTATCTCGATCAGTTCGGTGTGACGCACGAAGATATCGGCAGTGCCGTGATCGAGCAGGAACTGGCCGATATCTTGAGGCGGATTCGTCGCAATCCAACAGGTCGCCTGCAACCGCTGGAAGAACTGGACCCTCAACAGATTTCCTGGTTGATTCGACGCCCCAAGCCGGGAACTCCCTCTGAAGAGGGACATCCCGACTGGCTGAGAAAACTTCGATCGTTGTTCAGCGGTATCTACACCGTCGACAATATGGACTTTGTTCTGCGCGATGCGTACATGTCGGGCTACAACACGAAGGCATTCGATCTCAATCGCATACTTCACTACACATTCTTTACATCGGCGGGACTGACGATTCATTCTCGAGGTCTTCCGACACTGATCAATTTCATCGAAACGCGAGCAAACCTGTTCCGCACGATTTATTTTCACCGGACCGTTCGTGCTGTCGATCTGGCACTGGAAGATCTATTTCCTGAAACCATGCCGCATCTCTTTCAGGGGAATCCACTCGAAAAACTGGATGCCTACCGCAAGTTCACGGAATCGACGTTTATGGTCGATGTCGAACGATGGGGTGATAGTGATGATCCGCAGCTTAAGGATCTTGGCCAGCGCTGGCGCAAAGTCATCTGCCGTGAAGTCCACTGGAAAATGGCCTGTGAGAAAACACTCAATTTTCACTCCGGCACCGCCGAACGAACCACAATCTTTTCGGAACCTGACCTTGTATTACGCCGAGTTCGTGAACGGCTCCCTCGCGATCTAAAACAGTTGGAACTTAAGATTGATGTGGCGAAGCACTATCACCGCCCCAGCAGTCGCCTTCCCGCGAGTGGCCAGAATTTTCTGCTTGATCCGTCAGTGGGAACGCCTCAAGGATTGTCCGATGACGATCTGTTTCGGGCGTTACCCATCAGCTTTTGTATTTTCCGAATCTACTCGAAAGACCATCGGCAAGATGGCGTTCTCAACACAGCATTGAATGCCGTGATCGGTGAAGCGAGTGATGCGAAGACGAATATGTAATTCGTTACCCGCTATTTCTTGCCGAAACAAAAAACTTTGCCATCGCGGCTTTCGATACCAACGACAAGCACCCCTTCGCCGACTGCGGGGGCGGCTGAAATCGGCTTGCCCGCATTGAATTTCCATCGCTCGGCACCATCGGCCAGGCCCAGTTCGTACAGGTTTCCCTCGTTGGAACCAATAAAGACCCGGTCACCGACGATCACTGGTGAGCTATCGACTTTCTGTCGGGTGGGAAATGTCCACGCTTTTTTGCCGCTGTCGCGAAAGATTCCATGCACGTACTTATCCCGCCCCCCGACCACCACCATGTTGTCAACAACTGCAGCGGACGAGTGAAACGGAAAGTCCCCGTTTGCCGATTGATAACGCCAGACAACAGACTGCTTTCTCCAATCGACCGCGACCACTTCGCTGGCATAGGTTCCAACGTACAAAATGTCGCCAATCACAGCGGGGGAAGCGATCAGATACGTTTCCAGCTTTAACGCGGATCGTTCTTCGCCGGTCATGACGTCGATCGTTCTCAGGTGTTCGTCGCATCCGGCGATGAAGGTCACGCCGTCAACCACGGCCGGTGCGCAATGCACGTATCCTTGAGTCGCGAATTTCCACGCCAACGTTCCATCCATGTTCAGGCAATAGAGATTGTTGTCATACGAGCCGAACAGAATTCGTCCATTTGTCACGGCTGCGGAGCTGTAGATTTCACCTTGGGTTTCGAACTTCCAGAGTCCCTTCCCCGAATTCCGATCAATCGCATGAAAGACACCTTCTTCGTCGCCGAGATAGATGGCATCAGACGTGACGGTAGGTGACGATTTGAAACCAGGAGCGAACGAGTTGGCGTCGACTTTTTCGACAGATTTGTAAGCCCAGACCTTTTCGCCGTTCGATCGCTTCAGGCACACCAGTTCTCCTGACAGGCAGGGAACATAAACGTAGTCACCGACGATCGCTGCTGTGGCGAGAATCTGATCACCTAACGAGACCTCCCACAATTTTTCGAGCTTCTCTGGGAGATCGGACGACGCGACTCCAGTCTGATGCAGGTCATGTCGGAACGACGACCAGCTTTGTTTTGAGGGGACGCGGACCTCTTCCGCGTTCACTTGTGGGATTTGGATTAACGTAAGAATTGTGATGAACACCAGCCACAGCGTGATCAGCGGCTTCAATTGCAACCCCTGAGCTTCAGTTGGCAAATTTGTACGTGGTATCATTGAATGACTGAATGTGACCATGAAAACCTCAAATCGTTGACAAGAGTTTGATCCAGCGTCACGAATCGAATGCGGCCTCGTACAGCCCTAACAAGCTTTTGGCATCTACGGGGCGCGGGTTGAATGTCCCCGTCCATTGCTTGGCGGCTTCTTCGGCCAATTGAGGCAGCTTCGAGCGATCCACCTGGCATTCGCGAAGGTTAGATGGCAATCCGGCAATTGTGGCAAATCGGCTGATATACGTCGCAACGAATTCACCACCGGCAGGATCATCTGCCGCGCAGAGTTTCAAGTCCGCTGCGAGACGTCCATACGCCGATCCCACGACAGACGAATTATAACGGATCACGTGCGGTAGCATCACGCCGATGGCAACGCCATGCTTTGTGCCAAAGTGAGCCGTCAGAGGATTCGCGAGCGCATGTGTCGCGCCCAGCATCGAATTCTCGATGGCCGCACCGGCAAGATGTGATCCCAGCAACATGTTCCCCCTGGCAGCCACAAGAGTTGTCGTGAGACAAACCTCTGGCTGCTGATTTCCCTCTGCCACAGCTTCCCGTTTCGGAGAAGTCACGATCGGAAACGCCTGAGCCAAAAGTCGCCATGCACGACGAGCAAACAATTGCGAGATCGCATTTCGCTTCGTCGTCACATAGCTTTCGACAGCATGGCTGATGGCATCGATTCCCGTTGCCGCAGTCACACTATTTGGCATACTCAGCGTCAGGTCCGGGTCCAGAATCGCGACTCGACACGCTGCCTTTTTATCGCCGCACGCCATTTTCATATGAGTCTTGGCGTCGGCGATTAAGGCGAACGACTGAGCTTCACTCCCCGTTCCCGCCGTCGTCGGAACAGCAATCATCGGAAGCATCTGTTCCTTGGCTTTACCGACACCCCAATAGTCCTTGATCTGGCCGCCGTTTGTCAGCAGGAAATTGATCCCTTTGGCACAGTCCATTGCACTGCCTCCACCGATCGCAACAACAAAGTCGATGTCTTGTTGTTTGGCAATCACCAATCCTCGGTCAACGTCGTCCGTCGTCGGGTTCGGCTGTACATCGTGAAACAGGCTGACTTCAAGTCCGGCATCGGTAAGTGCCTTGAGTCCTTTCTCCGAATGGCCAGCTTGCTGGATACCGGGGTCAGTCACAAGAAGAACTCGGGTTCCACCCAGCTCTTTGGCGAGTTCACCCAGGCGACTCACCGTCCCCGAACCAAAAACGACACGCGTACGCGGATCGAAATCGAAGGGAGGAAGGACATCGAGATCAGTGGCAGGATCCACGGAGGACATCAAGGCAGGACTTTCCGGCGGAGGGAATTCAAACCTCACTTATCAGCGGTCCATTTAGCGTAGCTTGAACGTCGCAATCGCTCAACGATCAGAGGGGCGACTTCGAACGCCCGTTTTAGAATTCACGAAAAATTTAAGTGCGAAAAGCCCGGCATGCTGCATGCCGGGCGAAACTTTCGTCGAATTTTGGGCCTCGCAAGGAATTGAGGGCCTAAATGTCATGAGCAACTGATGGTGCCCAGTAACGGATTTATTTGCGGTGGCGAATCTTGCTCCGCATCTTTCGCTTCTTTCGGCCGAGTTTCCGTCGCCCTTTTCCTGTCTTCTTGACGCCCATTCCCCGCACTCTCCCGTCGAATTTGCCGAAAAATTTTGAAATTGTTCACCAGAACCACGAACAATAGCAGGCCAGCGGGTTTCGTTCAAGGATGAATTTGGAATCTCAGATACTAGTCGCCACCAATCACAACTCCCAGGCGACGCAGACGAATCGTGTATCCCGACCCGTTGTGCCGACGCACATAAAATCTACGGGCGAGAATCTCGCTGATAGGTCGCAAGAGTTCTATTACACTCGTACCACGATCGTATCCGCGACGCGGTCGCCGATTCGCTGAAGTTGGTTCGAAAGCATCATGCTGACGGCTGCGGGGATCGGGGTCAGCATGAGTGGGAAGTCGACGCAGTAAAGCAGATTTCGAGCGAGCACACTGGCGAAACCAACGGGTTTCTGGGTTGTCTGGACGGTGCGAATTCCCAACATCCATTTGCCTGGCGATTGGCCAGATCGACTTTCGAGATAGACCTTGAGCGCGCACGCCGGCAGGATCGACGCGACGAGAATTCCAAAGAAGGGGGAATGAAGGTCAAACGGCAATATAACCCACTTCAGGGGTGAAAAGGCCAGGCTGATGTATGCTTCATAGAGTTCTCCAATGCGAATCCCCCATTCCACGTCGACAAGCGAATCGGCCAGACCTTGTTCCTTGAGGGGTGTCCATTTCAGTCCCAAACATCCCAGGTAAACTTGCCACAGTAAACGTGAAACCGCGAACACTAACGCCACGTCAATCACAAAAGCCAGAGTGCGTCGCCAAACAGGGGCGAGCAATCCTTGTGCACGATTGGACTGGATTGGAGTGACCGCCACGCGACGTGTGACAAAACTGGTACACGCCAGCAAAACGACCATCGGCAGAATCCAAACGCTCAATAATCGCAGCACGACCAGTTTCCAGCGCTCAATGTACTCCTGCTGGAAACCGGGGATTAACAGATGCGGCGGGTGCACTGTTTCTCCCTCCAATCGCCGAACTGTGGCTGAACCCCAGTTTTGTTCGCTGGAAATGACATAAGAAATTTCTTCCGAAGGATTCGCCGCGATCCGAGGAAATTGATCGTCGTTGTTGGTGATGGAGTATCCGTCGAGTTCGACAACGCGTCCATCGGGGTATTCTCGGATGAAACGCACTGACTTACCGTTATAAGCAGCGAACAAAAGGCCGTGCCGATCACTCACCATTTGCACCCAGTCGTCGTCCGCTTGATGGGGAAGGACTGGTTCCCATCCCCAGATGTCGCGCGGTGCGTTTTCGGGTGCTATGGCGGAAGCGCATTCGGCGAGAGTGTCACGAAACTCGAAGCCCAATCGATACACGGCTTGCATACCGCTCATCGACGTCATCAGTAAATGGCTGGCGTGTTCAGAATTTGCAACGGTGAGTTCAGAAGGAGGGCCGACGTTGGTGCCGAAGATACAGAGCTGACCGTTGGATGAAGATGACCGTGGAAGCAGGACTTTCCGGCCTCTCTCGGGGTCGTCGTATAAGCGCTGTTCACCACTTGGCAGAAGTATCGCGCGCCCTACGATCCATTGACGATCGACCCAATGGGCCAGATGGACGTTTTCATGGCGGTTATCATTAAGTTTATTTCCGTCGTAAACAACCGTGACGTGCCCGTCGTATTCAAACGGAAGAGACAAGCAAGAGGCAAAAGGAGCCGGTTCCAGCCTGATCAATGACGCGCCGCTGACCTGGTAGATGGCATTGTCCGCATACAGGTAAAGCGTCTCCCCGATCCAGACCGGAGTTGCATTCGAGATGGCGCCTAAATCGAAGTCTGCATTCCGCTGCTCGCCCGTTTCCAAATTGAGGCGTTTGATCCGCGTGGTCATTTTGGGATCAAAGGGATTGCCCGAAAAATCAGTCACCTCATACCACAATTCTCCATCTTTAAGACTTCCGTGAAAGTTACGCATTTCATTAGGAGTATTTCCCGCCGCGATTTCTTGAAGCACATTCCAGTAGAAAACTCCAATCGCGACTGCGAGTGACAGAAAAATGATCGCCACGACTTTGGCGAGTCGCCGCTTCGTAATCGGTGGTTCGTCGAATTCTGATGAGGGCGTTGTCATTTTTGATCCTGCTGATCCACGTCAGGCTTCTGACGTTTCACTCTTTTAACCGCTTTTTTTCGGCTTGCCGACCGTTTCTTTGGTGCTGTATTGGGATCGGGTATCCAGAGCGCTCCGATTGTGTCAATCACTTTTCCTCTGCGAACAAGTTTGACTCCGCGTACGCCGTCCCCTCTCGGGAACATCATGCGAAACTCCCACAATTCGTCGGAGGGTTTTATCTTTGCTTTCAGTTGTTGCCATTGTGGAAAGAGTGCTCCGAATGGAATCGATTCCGGCCCCCACAAGTCTAAGGCCACTGAAAACTCAACCTCGGCTTCTTCGGTTGTCAGTCGTTTCGTCAGTGATTCGGTCCCCATGAACAGGGCGTCCAACAATTCGCGGGTTGTTTTTTTCATGTTATTATTTCCCCAACGAAGAAAGTCGAGGACCGGTAGCACGCCCCCTGCTCAGGCGAAACGACTGACATCGAATGACGTGTGAACGGGACAGTCTACAATAGTGTCATGGAGATTCGCCAGAAAACATTGCTCGCTTCCTCGCGAAGTTTGTGGCCCTTGCCTGATGCTTGTGGATCAAAGTGCTTGGCAAAGATTGCCAATTTTGGTACGAAAGTCATTAAAAAAGGGGGGCGATGATGCCGACACGCAATATCAATTTAACCGACCATCTGGACAGTTTTGTCGAACGTCAGGTTGCATCGGGGCGATACAGCAACGCCAGCGAGATTGTGCGAGATGCGTTGCGCCTGCTGGAAGAGCACGAGCAGGAACGACAGGCAAAACTTAAAGTGCTCAGGCAGTCTGCCAAACAGGGTTTCGACGAAATCGATCAGGGGCTTGGGATTGTTTTGAAGGGGAAGAAGGCAATTCATGACTTCATCTCTGACATTAAAACCGAGGTCGGTAAACGAGCCTCGCAGAATGGTAAATAAGTATGCACGTCATTATCGCACCGAAAGCGAGAGACGACGTTGCGAGCATCCTTACATGGACAGAGGCGAATTTCGGGCCGAAAATCTTGAAACGGTACGCAAGACTTCTCGCGCGAGCGATTGAGGAAATCGGTGAGAATCCCGAATGTCGTGGCAGCATTCATCGCCCAGAAATTGCGGTCAATTGCCGAACATACCATCTTTATTTCAGCCGAAATTCCAGCGGAGTACCCATGCATCGAATTCGCAATTCTAGGCAATTACTTCTCTATCGCGTGATGGAATCCAACGTCGTCGAGCTTGGGCGAGTTCTTCATGATTCAATGGATTTCGATGCAAATCTTCCGGATGAATACCGCAATATTGCCGATTAGCCTTTTGGGAAATTGGGATGCGTCGCTCTCGCACGGCTACCCGATGAGTGCACAGCGTGTGTCGTCATACAACGTTGAATTCGAAATGGCGCTTGTTTTCGTTTGACCGTTCGGCTCAACTATATCCTTGTTCAAACATGTTGATGTGATTGGCTGACAAAACGTGAGGTCTTGTTTTATGTTACTTCGTCGAAACAATGATCATGATGTATTCACACGTTGATGTCTTGCTGGTTTGATGGGCCGACAAGCAATTTGATTTGGCCCGCAAGAGGAGTGCCGGTTGTGTTTCCGATGGACAGTTTTTCAAACGAACGCCGTTTTCGTGCCGCTTGGGAAGCCGTGAAAATTGTCCGGGGTGTTCGGTACTCCTTGTTTACTTTCGGTGAGACGGACCTTCCATATTACCTCGTTCTTTCCGGCCCGAAAGAGGATCAGGCGATCAGCATCGTGCGAGGGAATGTGAAAGTGGCCCGTCCCAGAATTATCACGCCTGACAGCGGAATTCCGGAGTTCGAAGATTTTTTCGATGATGCGGACGACCAGGATCTGGCGCAATTTATCTTGGCCCGAACGGCATCGTTCTCGAACTTAAGGTTGAGGAATCAGGCCGGCACAAAACAGATCGTCAGTGACAGCGTTGAAGAATCAATAGCCAAGCTCGGTCGGCAGCTTGATACCGAAGACGAGGATCGAGTCGCGATCCTGGCAGCCCCTGCTCCACTCGCCGGTTTTGCCGTGCTGAGGTACGCATCCGAGCGGATCATGCAGAGTGCACCTGACAACATTCAGGAACTGCGTGAAAAAGGCTTTCTACCGTAGCGGCGGCTTCCAGCCGCCGACCGGCGCAGCCGGTTTGTACGCGTTGCAGGACAGGTTCAGAATGGGTTTATTATTCGCGCGTTGATTCGGACGGTAGCGGCGGCTTCCAGCCGCCGATTCATAGATCATTGCCAAACTTGAATTCCAAATCCCAATTGTTGCACTCTGCCAGTGCCTAAAACCATTCTCGGCGGCTGGAAGCCGCCGTTACGTTGTAAAGGCTCAGCATGAGCAAAACACCGATTCCATTTCGTGGTTTTGATGAACGGGGTGAAGTTCGATTCTACAATCACGGAATCCTTCCACACTGGCGTCAAACTGGTTGTACCTACTTCGTAACGTTTCGCCTTGCCGATTCAATTCCCTTCAAGGTATTGGAAGAGATCGAATACGAGCGAAAGTGCTGGTTGAAGGCTCGTGGCATTAATCCAGATGACGTTCATTGGAAACAACATCTGGCAAATCTGTCGATCATTGATCGACGGCCGTATGAGAAGCTGGTCGGAAAATTGGTCAACGAATCGCTTGACGAGTGTCATGGAACTTGCGTCCTGCGTGATCCGGCACTTGGACGAAAAGTTGCGGAATCGCTCGTGCATTTCCATGAAATCCGAGTTTTTAAGGGCGATTTCGTCGTTATGCCCAACCATGTCCACGCGCTGCTTACGCCGTGCCATGGTTACGAACTCGCGGATGTTTTACATTCGATTAAGAGCTTTACCGCAAAGGAAATTAATTGAGCCATCGGAAAAGCTGGTGCATTTTGGCAAAGGGAGAGCTATGACCACATCGTCCGAGATTTGGAACAGCTACATGCGTATAAAGACTACATTGCTGCCAATCCATTGAAGGCAAGGCTTCGAATGGATGAGTACATTCATTCAAAGGCTGAGTATCGAGAAGCAACGTAGCGGCGGCTTCTAGCCGCCGTAATTTGATTCTGCGGAACTCTCGGCGGCTGGAAGCGTTCTAAAACCATTCTCGGCGGCTGGAAGCCGCCGCTACGTAATCCATCACTTCCAGAATGACGCGAGGATTCCGGCGATTCCTGGGTAAACGGGAGATTCCTCCCCTTTCGACCAGACGTTGTGCAACAAATCTGCCGCCATCCATGATCCAGCGACCAGAAACAGCATTGATGCGAACAGCAGTGAAACGAACCCTGCGCTCCACTCGGCTTCTTGTGCGACAGGGACCTTTTGCCCGCTGCCCATACCAAGCTTACTGGAACCAGAGAAACTGTCTTCGGACTCGTCATCGTCGTCATCAAAAGCCAGATCATCGATCTCATTTTCGCCGCTGAGATCTTCATCCGAGACTTCCAACTCTTCCATCG
>CAIVEI010000128.1 GCA_903904835.1 uncultured Schlesneria sp.
AGATCCCGCTTTGAATTGAAGACAAGATCCCGCTTTGAATTGAAGACAAGATCCCGCTTTGAATTGAAGACAAGATCCCGCTTTGAATTGAAGACAAGATCCCGCTTTGAATTGAAGACAAGATCCCTCGCTTGCGCTTCGGGCTAACGTTTCTGGGTGTTTTCTGTGATGGCAGCTTAACTCTCGTTCGGCAAATAACTTGTGTCGAATTGCAGAGAATGCGTGAATAATCCGGGTTGCGTCGGAACCAGTCCGTTAATTTATTTCATAAGCACCTTCCAAACGTTAAGAAGCTTGTTATTGCTTTCTGTTGACGTACGGTAAAATAACTTGTAATAATATGGTGGTATTTTGTGTTGTGAATAAGTTTGATTGTTTCGGTCGAGAAATCCGAGAAATAACAGCCACGCATCTTTTGGGGGCAAATTCAGAACTGGCAATGAAAAGCGCGGGCCGAGTCCCGGATTTGTGATGTTTTAGAATGATTTTGATCTTTGACATCTTGGATTAAATTTAAGATGGCTGCCCCCCCCGTCGTTGGTTTGAAGCGACGGGGGGTGTGTCGGTTCGTTATTTGGCTTGTGGGTGCTGTCGTTTGCTGTGCGAAGTCCAGAGGCTCTCGCACAGCAAACGAACCAGTTCGAACTGTGACGAACTCGGGTGAACTCGGGTGAACTCGGGCGAACTCGGACGCGACGAAAAAAATTGACGAAAGCCTATGAATTACGGGGAATGGTCGAAGTCGATCGAACTTGATCGAACTTTGACACCAAATTTGGTTTCGATGGGACGAATGGGACAGATGGGAGAAATGAGGCCGATAAGTGAGGTATTCAACAGGTGTACTTGCCGGGAACCGTTCGGCGAACCTGTTGCGCCCACATCATGCGGGAGTTTTCTTTGAGGGAGTTCGGCGTTCCATTCTTCGAAAAACGTTACGCCGCCTCGCGAACGAATCAGAAACGATCAGGTTGGCCAACTTCTTCTGGGAATTCAACGACGCATTTATCGATATTTTGGAGGGCCTCGAAGACTCGACAATACCCTACGACGTTTCGAATCTCCCGGTTGAGTTGTCCATCGTTGCGCAAGCTTTACCAGTGTTGCGCATCCATAGTTGCGCAAACTCTCAGAACTCTGAATTGCCAAAAAGCCCTGTAAATGGCCATAGTTGCGCAAATGCCGCGATCGTTGCACCTTCGTCGTTTCGGAAGCTTTGTCAGTGTTGCGCATCCATCATCGCGCAAATGTCGACAGCGTTGAGCACCCATAGTTGCTCAAGTTTTGCCATAGTTGCGCAAGCTCTCAGTGCTCTGAATGGTCAAAAAGCCCTATATTTGGCCATAGTTGCGCAAATGCCGTCATCGTTGCGCAACGACTCGCAATTATGATTCGATCCCTTCGCAATCATCGCGTGGTCCTCAAACAATGCTCATCACGCGGGAGTGCTGATTGTGACTTTGGGCTGACGTGAAACGTTGCTGGAATTTCCGAAAATTCCGGGAATGGACTTTCGACGTCAGATGAATGACGATAAAAGTCTTAACTCAGGTCGAAATTTGCTTTCAATTGGGCGGAAAGAGTGATGCTTCAATACTCTGATGAGCGCCAGAAATTACTGTCTCGACGGCGTGCGATTCAAATTGGTTCGGCGGGCCTTTTGGGTTTGTCCCTGCCGGAATTGCTGGCGATGAAAGCTCGGGGGGATTCTGGCAATCGTGCTCCCGCCGCAAAGAATGTGCTGGTCATTCTCGAGCAAGGTGGGGTGTCCCATATGGATACATGGGATCCCAAGCCTGACGCTCCGTCCGATCATCGAAGTCCGTTCAAACCAATCTCAACGAGTGCCCCGGGAATTCAGTTCACCGAACTCTTGGCAAACACGTCGCGAGTGGCGAACAAACTCGCTGTCGTCCGTTCCATGCGGCATCCGAAATCGGGCGCAAACGGACATCCCGACGGAACTCAGTACATGCTTTCCGGGTCACATCCCAGTAGTCCGGTAGAGATGCCCGATATCGGATGTATCGTTACAAAACTCATCGGCAGCAAATGTCGCGATCTGCCCCCGTATATCATGGTGCCGGGAAACGACGAGCAGAATGCGTCCGCGCGAACCGGGTTCCTTCCCGCCGCCTCACGAGTCTTCAAGACAGGTGGCCGCGACGTTTCAGCACTGAATTGGAAAGTTGCCGATCTGTTACCTCGAACCGAGAATGAGGGTCATCGTTTGAATGGTCGGCGTGAGATGCTTGCGTCGCTCGACGCGAGATTCTCGACGAATCATAACGTGGAAGGGATGGACCGATTCTATTCGCAGGCATTTGACACGTTGACCAGTCCCGGTGTCGAAAATGCCTTCAACCTGGCGACGGAATCTCAGGCGACTCGCGAACTTTATGGGCAGGGCCATCGCGGGGCATGTTATCTGGTTGGGCGCAAATTGATCGAGGCGGGAGTTCGGTTTGTGACGGTTGATACTCGCTGGCCCCTCACCGACGAAACGCCTGGTGGCTTTAACTTGAACTGGGATCATCACGACTTGATTTATACCTCAGGTTCGTGCGGGACGATTCGTAATAAGGCGGGTGGTGAGGGGCGTTATGGAATTGGCCACTGGGTGATGATGGGGAGTACAGACCGGGCCTTCGCCGCGTTGATCGAAGATCTCGACCAGCGGGGATTGCTTTCGGAAACACTAGTTTGTTTCGTGACGGAATTTGGTCGGACACCTCGGCTGAATCAATTTGGCGGTCGTGATCATTGGACGGACGCGTATTCGATTGTTTTTGCTGGAGCGGGGGTTCCCGGAGGACGCATCATCGGTCGCTCGGATGCAGAAGGTGGCTATGTCCTCGACGATCCGCATACGCCGGAAGAATATGCTGCAACCATCTATGAAAAGCTGGGGATCGATCGGTCAAAGCCGCTTTATACGTCTGCAAATCGACCGGTGTACTTTGCTCATGCGGACGATCCGATTGCTGGTGTGATGTAGTAGCCCTCTCGCTCCGAAGCTGTCAATTTTTGTAAGTTGAGAATGGTGAGCCACAACCCGTAGCATGGGCGTCAGCCCGTGCGACACAACATCTTGTGCGGGTTAAAGCCTACACTACAAAAACTGACAGCCTTTCCGCGTGATGAGCATCGAATGAGAATCAGGCGAATACCTATCCGATTTTTTTCCATTCAAGGATTCAAACGCCGTATCTGTTACGACGCTGAAGCAACGATTGAATCGTTTTCGATACATGCTCATCACGCGTAGCGATGATGGCTACTTTCGGAGAAATCCCTGAACTTGACGCAATGAGTCAAGTTCCGAGCTTTAAGAAGTCGCATGAATTGGCACTTCGTGTGGACTGACGTCGTCGTCTATTTCAGTCGACGCAGGAACGATTCAACTGGTTGCCGCGTCTGTTCGGGGATCACAGCGGGATATCCGTACCAGATCAGTCCGACGACGCGTTCCAGGTTTGGGGCGATGCCAAGTAATTCGAAAAAGTGTTCATGGCGGGTGACATCTCCCGTCGACCATTTGGTCCCGATGCCGCTCGACCACAGACCGAGTGTCAGGTTTTGGACGAAGCAGCAGCAGGCGGCGTAGTCTTCTTCGTGACGGAATTGATCTTCTGAACGAATGCACGTCACAGCGAGCCAGCCTGGGACGGCAGACCACGACTTTCGTTTCGCCTCAGCCTCCCCCTCCCCTTTTTTCGCCGCGATGATGCTTGAGTTCAATTCAATGACGGCGCGGGCGGTTTCGGGTCCTACCCAATAGACTCGCCAGGGTTCGGTCTTCTTGTGGTTCGGAGCCCAGCGAGCCAATTCGATGGCATTCTCGACTTCGTGGACTGGAGGGACTTCCGGGCGAAATGAGCCAATCGTTCTTCGGCCACGAATGATATTTGCGATACTCAAATCCATGGTATTTTCTCAGTTAGTTCGATTCGAATTTTCTGATCAGCGAAGATGAGTGCAGTTTAATGCTTCAATCCTTCTTAACTTTATCCTCGTCTTATTGCTTCCATCGGAGACATCTTCAGGGCCCAGATGGCGGGGTATAAACCGCCGATCATTCCCAGCACCGTGCTGAAGATTAAGCTGAAGAGTAACAGGCCGGGACTGGCGTAAAGATGAAGTTTTGTAGGGAAAATCGCATTCACAACTTGGACGGCAACCCATCCGGCCAGGCAACCGAGCACGCCGCCGCTCAGTCCCAGTAGTGCACTTTCCCATGTGATCAGTTTCATCACGTCCCAGGCGGACCAGCCGTTAGCTTTCAGCACTCCGAATTCGATCAGTCGTTCAGCGACACTCATCAGCATGGTATTTAGGATACTGAGTAGCGCGATCAAGACACCGATCCCTGTCATCAGATAAAGAAAGATATCGAGGTCCGAACTGAATTCGGCGATTTTGTCACCCCAATCCTGAGCCGACCGGACTTCGATCGCCTCTTCGACGGTCGGTTTTTCAGGTTCGGGTTTTGATGATGTCTGACGTGATTCCTGAGGAGCGTCTTTCGCTGACGCTCCATTTCCTTGCAATAATTTGGCGGCGGCATTCAGCATGTTGATCGCCCCCGCCTCGGGAAAAGCCACCATGGCGTTTGCTCGCCAATCGTCGGCTCGTCGGCCTCGAAAATGCTTGCAGACGTCCTCGGTCAGTTGTGATTTGGAGACGGTTCCATCCGGTTCGATGTAAACAGACGAGATTAATGCCTCGTCAAAATGACCGATTTTTCTGACGCTTTCGCTATCGAGCACGATGGCGACATCGAGGAGCAACGAACCACAGTGATAGATTCCGACAATCGACAGATCGAATCCATCGACTCGCAGGTTATCGCCAACCTTTTTGTGAAAGGCTTCGGCGATTGTTCGACTGATGACGCAGTTCATCGTTCCGACGTCATCTCGCGTCAGGAAGCGTCCGGAAATCATATCATCGCGATAAACCGCCAGCTTCAGCTTCAATGTGGCTTCGATATCGGTACCAAACAGAAACCGAGGGGGGCTGAACGTCGGTTTGCCTTCGACGAGTTGAGCGCGGGCCCAGACTTCCATGCGAGCGGTTCGAACTCCTGGAATCGCGGCGATTTCCTGACACCAGCCGACTGGTAATCGAGAAAAAAGCGGGATGGGGGCACCGGGCTGCATGGCCGCAAGACCAGGGATTCGGCTGAAGGTCTTTCCCACCGTGTCATCGATTCCCGTGGCAATCGAAAATAGACCGACCATCCCAGCGATGGCAACGGTCAACCCCAGCAGCGCGAGCACCGAACGAACCGGGCGACTGACAAGGTTCCGAAACGCAAACCGAAGCATCACAAACTTTCAACAGAAAAAATCAAACTCGCTGAAAAACGTAAACGACATCTTCCGTATCGTCCGAGATGTCGATTGGCCATTCGAGGTCGTAACGGAAGTCATACATCTCCAGTAAACGCAAACGAGGCTCGGTCGCAATCAGAGCAAACATCTGCTCGGCAGTATAGGTTCTGAAAATCGTCTCGTCCGTGATCCGGAACTGTTTTGTAGGAGTATAGACATCATACGTGACGCCGATTCGTTCCTGTCGTTTTTTGAGATTGGTTTCGATCGACCAGAGGTTAGAGACGACCGACAAATTGCCTCGCGACGACGACCACGACTCGGATGTACATTTAGCAGGCGTACGGGGAGTCAGATGGAGGCCCAGGAAAAAAAGTCCTCCCTTGTTCAAGGAGTCTGCCACGCAACGGAAATGGGCTTCAGCCGTCTCTTCGGTTGGCAAATGCCGAAACGTATTGATCATGTTAAACGCGGCGTCAACCTTCTTCTTGACGGTGAAGTCCGCCATATCGCCGACGTAAGTTGATTCAGGAAACCCGGCTTTTTTTAATCGTGCGTTGCAATAGGCGATCGCCTTTTCATTCAGATCATTGCCGGAGATTTCGTAACCGGCTTTGGCAAATTGAATGACCAGTCGACCCGTCCCGCAGGCGGGTTCAAATAACCGTTTGACCGGTTTTTTCGAATAACGTTCGAAGCAGTTTTTTAAAAACTTGAATTCCGCAGCCCAGTCCGATCCGAAGATCAGGTCATAGTATTTCGGGTAGTCATAAAGGTGACCGGCGATCGTTTCCATGAATCGGTACAGGCTCCAAAAAGAACAAGGTCATTGTCGAAGATTTTTTTCGGTCATCAGTGATCGATGTTTGAGCAAGGGAGTGTAGCCGAACGATCGGCAGACTTCGAACGTTCAGTCGAACGAACAAGCCAACGCGAAAGCGATCCACCTATTTTGAACCCATCCCACATCGCGCGTTAAGAATCATTGGGGGGCGGCCCAGCCGTCTCGGCGTTGATCGGCGGCGCCGGTTCTTTTGCCGGTATCGAGATTCACGGAGATTGAATGAGCGTCCCCCTGGCGTTTTGGTGTAGGGCTGATGTGATGTCCCATTTCCGTCAACTGGTTGATTTTCGTTTTGTGATTGTCGAGTAAAGCAGACTCCATTGTGACCATGTCAGGCATCCAGGCATGGTGAAAGCGTGGAGCGTCGACGGCGTCTCTCAGCGGCATTTCGAATTCGAGGACATTCAGCAGAATGCAGAACACCGTGTTGATGATCGTTCGACCGCCCGGGCTGCCGGTCACTAAGGTAACGCGTCCGTCTTTTGAAACGATGACGGGGGTCATGGAACTGAGCATTCGCTTTCCGGGGACGATCTGGTTTGGTTTCGTGCCAATCAGGCCTTTGGAATTGGTGATTCCCGGTCGCGGGTTGAAATCGCCCATTTCATCGTTTAAGAGGAATCCTGCACCTCGAACGACAATTCGTGATCCCCAACTGTCTTCCAACGTATATGTATTTGCGACCGCCATTCCGTCCCGATCAATGACACTGAAATGAGTCGTATTGGGAGCTTCTTCCGGAGAGAGGATTTCGGCTCCTAGCTTTGCGGACGAAGTGGCGTTTGTGAGAGAGAGAGAACTCGCCAATTCTGATGCGTATTCTTTCGTCGTAAGCTGTCCGGGAATTTTGGTAAAATCGGGATCGCCCAGCCAACGGGCGCGGTCGAAGTAGGCTCGGCGCATGCTTTCGAGCATGACGTGGATCGTCTTCGCCGACCAACGTCCTTCTTGTCGAAGTTTGAATGGCTCAACGATATTCAGCATTTCCACGACTGCGGTCCCGCCGGAGCTTGGTGGAGGGGAGGCGAAGATGTCAAAGCCGCGATAGGTTCCGTGAATCGGAGTGCGGATTTTGGCCTGATATCCAGCGAGATCGGCCTTGGTGATGATCCCATCTCCAAGTTTCATTTCGGCATCGAAGGCATCAGCGATTTTCCCGGTGTAGAACGCATCGGCACCATCGGAGGCAATCGAGGCGAGTGTGTTCGCCAAGTCGGATTGAACTAATCGGTCGTTAACTTTCCATGCTCGTTGTCCGTTGTCTTGCCCATACACCCGCCGAAGCTCGTTGTTTTCGGGTGAAGTTTCAATCACTTGATTCAATGAGCTTGCGAGTTCAGCACTGATTTGAAAGCCATCACGAGCCAAAGTGACGGCTGGTTCGACAAGATCCTTCCAAGGGAGACGACCAAATTGTTCATGTGCCAGTTTGAGACCACGGACCGTTCCAGGAACACCAACGAGTCGATACTGCGAGCCGATCCCCTTGGCGAACATGTCGACTGTGGCGGCAGCAGGAGCGATCTCGCGGTAATCGATGACAATTGGCGGCTGTCCGTTACCAGGATGGACGAGCATAAATCCACCCCCGCCGATGTTACCTGCTTCAGGCCAGGTAACGGCGAGGGCAAATGCCGTGGCGATGGCGGCATCGACAGCGTTTCCGCCGGAGTTCAGTGTGGCACGACCAACTTCGGAGGCAGGTTTTGAAACGGAGACGACCATCCCAAGTTCAGATTGGGCGGTGAGACCGCCTGGAGGGTTTTCATCTGCTTGGGCGTTTGCCGAGCCGAATAGCAGGCATACCGACAATGCGATTATGGCATGAAGAATGGATCGCGGTGACGAAAGGGTTCGCAAAATTAATACCTCTTTTAATAACGGTTCAATCCAACTGTTTTCAGGATTGAACGTCTTTTAATCAAGTCAGAAGGGACGCTATTGTGATTGGAGACTTGCTTTTGAAAATGGTTCGTCGACCGCCATGCCAAGCAAAGCTTGCGGTTTATTCATGTCTGCGAATTGCCAATCTCACGGGAAACATGTGACAATTCGTGCCGTCCAGTTGCGATCCCAGGCAGAGATGAGATCTGCGTGTTTGAAACAGATCTCACTTATTCCGTACGGCCATCGAAAGGATTTTCCAAATGAAGGCATCTTCAATCCAAACAAGGCTTCTCGTATTTGGAATGTTTGTGCTCTCTGCGGGGTGCCTCAAGTCCAGTGAAGTCGCCCCACGGTCTTCTGCAGCCGCCGACGCTAAAACGGCGAAACTCCATCAACTGCGAAAAGACAAGGTTGAAGTTTTGCAAAAGATTTTCAACGCTTGCGAGAACGGGTTTAAAAGAGGGGAAATCGATTTCATCAAACTCTGCGACGCCAGGCGGCCATTACGTCGAGCCCAACTTGAAATGTGTGACACGGATGCGGAACGGATTGGTGTGCTTGAAAAGTCATTGGAAGAAGCGAAGGAGATTGAAGGCATTGCCCAGACAATTGAACAGGGTTCAGGTGAAATGAGTAAAATCGACGTACATCGAGCTCGTGCAGAATGTCTGGACATCGAAATCGAATTGGCACGTCTGAGATAGAAGACATTGGTACGCACTTCGACGCTAAAAATGTTCGCGTCGGACCTCATTTCGTCGACGGCGTCAGTCGCGAAATCGACGTCCGAAGATTGGATTTATTTGTTTGAAACAGTTCTCAATTCGTTCTTACCGCACTCGAAAGGAATTTTCAAAATGAACGTGTTTCGTATCCAGCCCATGTTTCTCGTATTTGGAATTCTTGTGTTGGCAATGAGCTTCAAGTCGAATGGAGTCGCCCCACAGGCCTCTGCAGCCGCCGACGTAAAAGGCGCGAAAGTCAACCAACTGATGAATGCCAAGGTCGAGGTCTTGCAGGATGTGGTGACGCTTTGCGAGAAAGCGGTGGCAACGGCGAGGATCGATTACAAACAACTCTACGACGCCAAGCGACAACTGTGCCGCGCGCAGCTCGATGTGTGCACCACAGACGCGGAGCGGATTGTTGTGCTTGAGAAGTGTCTGGAAGAAGCCAAACAGTATGAGGGTATCGTCCGGGAACGTGTACAAAATGCAGCAGCGTCGAAAATGGACGAACTTCGAGCTCAAGTCGATTGCCTGGACATTGAAATCGAATTGGAACGTCTCAAATCAAAGTAACTGGACAGCACTTGACGCTGTCGGCGTTCATATTCGGCTTGCACTTCGTCGGAAGCGTCAATCGGGAAATCCCGCTGCCGTGAAATCGATGTCCGGATAATAATTCCGCATTCGTACAAGCGAGTCTTTCTGGGCATTCGAAAGTTTTTCACCGCGGCCGATAATGCCTTTGTTCAGACGAGTTGGTTGGTACGCCGTTCGATCGACCGCTGCTTGCGCTTTGCTCTGAGAACGGGGCAGTCCGAAGTGTTCACAGATTTTGAGAAGCTCGCTGCATGGATCGACCTTTAAGTTCTCGTAACGACAGACGTAGGCACCTTTGTTACGTACAAGCTCGCTGGCAAACCAGCCCGCATAAAAGTTGAAGTACCAGGGTGCAACCATGTCGACAATGAACTGAAGCCTCGATGCTTCATTGAGCAGGCACCAATGCGCGTCGTCCATATAGGCCATCGGCCAAACGGTCGATTCGTTGAGGAAATGGTCGCAGCAACTAACGAGGGAGTCGTGAATGTCTCGCGTTTGAATGATGGGCCAAATTGACGCGCGACGGATCAGTCTAAGAGTTGATTCCGACGCCCGAGTATGCTGGTGCTTCCAAAGTATTCTGTCGATCGAAGCCGCCTCTGCTAACGCACGTAAACTTGGCTCTTGTTCCCGACGATCAAACGAGTGAGTTAATTGACGTGATTCCCATCCCAGGTAATTTTCAAGCATGGCCGAAAGCCAAGTGGAGCCTGTTTTAGGTGCCGCAATTATCCACATTTGCATGCGTGGCTTACGAAGCATCGAATAAATAAAATTGTCCGAATATACGGACGGAGGCGGCTTTTTCAGCAGCGTTGAAAGTATGACACCTGGACGGAAATCAATAAGATTCATGCAACAGTCATCCCTGACAGGTTGGGGGAATCAATTGGCTTGATAAAAAAATCTGTAGGAATGGCGAGCGACTGCGGAAAACAAGAAACGCGAAAATGGAGGCATAGGCCCGGGTGTTTATCAGGAAATTACAGTTTCGACAATATGAATCTGCGCTCCAATTTGACCGGTTGCATCCGATTTCACGTTGCACAGTGTTGTATCGTTCGAAATATCGGAATCATCGAATCACAATTGATCTGAGATTCATAGAGGTTTGTTCTCAAAATGAAATATATTCCGACGATGGTCAGTAACTCAAAGTGCCCTAAGCTTAAAAACAAGAAAGATTGCGATGGCCTTTAAATTCCCAAGAATTGTGGACGAGTTTGAATTCAGATCGGCTTTTCAACTGATCGTGTTCCTTTACTTTGGTATCGCCAGTAACCACCTAAATGCCGAGGATTGGGGCGCCTATTCGATTATCCCCGTGAGTGCTCCGTCACTGGTTCTCGAAGCGGTTGGTTCCGGAGCAGAAGACGGGACGGTGGTCTCAATTGGCAAGCCGGGCAAAACACCAAACCAGAAATGGATTATCACTCCCAAGGGGGACAACTTTTATTCGATCAAACCGATTTCGGGTTCTGATCTTGTCTTGTCTGCTGCGAAAGGGGCTACGGCTCATGGGACAGCAATTGTCCTTGAAAAGGACAAAGGAGACTCTTGGCAGCTTTGGGAGTTAAAGAAACACGACAGTGGATTTTACAGCCTGATTCCCAAGCACGCGCCTCAGATGGGATTGGATCATTTTGGTGGAAAACAAAGTCCTGGGGCGAGGATTGATCTGTGGACTTACAAAGCCGATGACCAGCATCTGCATTGGATCATCAAGCCTCTCGCGGGAACGGTTTCGTCAACTGCGAGTAGTTCATCAGAAACTGATTCAAGTTATGTCATTCCCGAGATCAAACCAGAAGATGTTCCTGTCGCCGAAATCAAGTCGTTTTCGTTTTCTGGCAGTACCATCTACCCGGGGACAGTCAGGGATGTGACAGTCTTCATACCGGCTCAATATGATCGTACTAAACCTGCCTGCGTCTATGTGAAAACAGACGGATATAATCCTCATGAAAAGGGGATTCTTGAAACGCTAATCGCTACCAAACAAATTCCAGTAACAGTCGGTGTGTTCGTCAGGCCCGGCGACTTGCCTGCGACGGTGAAGAATACGATGGGCCGCCGAAATCGATGTTTCGAATATGATGGCGTGGGGGATCATCACGTCCGTTTTCTCGTTGATGAACTGTTGCCGTTTATCGCGAAGAAATTTGATCTGAACTTGTCCACAAGCGGCAATGATCGCTGTATCGCGGGTGGAAGCAGTGGCGGCATCGCTGCCTTTAATGCGGCGTGGGAACGTCCCGATGCCTTCAGTCGAGTCTATGCCAATAGTGGCAGTTTCGTGGCGTTTCGGGGTGGCCATGAATTCCCGACGCTGGTTCGTAAATTTGAAGCCAAACCGATTCGAGCGTTTCTCACGACGGGTATGCGAGACATGGAAAATTGTGCTGGTGACTGGTTTCTGCTTGATCAAGAGATGGATAAGTCGCTGCGATTTTCGGGGTATGATTACAAATTCCGAATTATTAACGGCGGACACGTAGCGGGCTATTACGAGAATTTTCCCGAAGCGATGAGCTACATCTGGAAAGACTGGCCAAAACCGATCAAGGCTGGGCCCAGTGCGCCTCGGGCGCAAGAGATCTTCGTTCCCGACGAGAACTGGGAACTGGTCTCACAAGACCGAAAAACGGGGATTGGTCCGGCGTTCAATGCTAAGGGAGAAGTCTTTTTTGTCGATCCTTCGGAAAACATAATTTACTTGATTGACGTCCACGGAAAAGTCGCGGAGTTCCTGCCCGATGCCGGTCAGGCGAACGGTCTTTCGTTCAGTTCAGATGGTCAGCTCTATACTGTCTCGAATAAGACGGGAAAGGTGATGAGTTATGGGTTAAAATCGGATGGCAGTCTTGATACTGCAGGACGTTTAGTTGTCGACGGATTGCCGGGTCAACATGCGTTGGCCGCTCCAACGGGGGGACTGTATGTCACGAGCAACGTGACCACGGCTCAAGAGTCAGGTTCTGTCTGGTTCGTCAAAGATGGCAAAAAAACCGAGGTCGGTACAGGACTAAAATTCGCCACCGGATTAGCTTACCGGCCTGATCAGCGGCTTCTTTCGGTGGCTGACGGAAATTCGAAATGGGTCCACAGTTTCCAGATCAATACTGATGGAACTCTTACAAACCAGGAACGTTTTTTCTGGTTGCATGTTTCTGACTGGGAAGATGACGCTGGTGCTCAGTCGGTCTGTTATGCGAAGGAAGGTCAGATGCTCGTGGCGACGCGCTGGGGGGTGCAGGTTTGTGCCGATGATGGTCCTACTCAGGTGATCATCACGCTTCCTGATCGAAGTCGCGTTTTCGGTCTCTGTTTTGGCGGGAACGAATTCGATACTCTTTTCGCGTTCAGTTCCGACAAAATCTGGAAGCGTAAGTTAAAGCTCCACGGGATCGCTGCGTTCTCACCGTGGATGGCAGCCCGTGGGTCTAAGTTATAAAGAGGGAATAGATGGATTGGGTTCAGGTTTACGATCCTTGCGGCTCGCCGTTTTGGTCGACGGTTCTTGCTGCGTTACCGATCATTGCCTTGCTGGGCCTTCTTGCCGTTGGGGTTGATGCCCCGAAGTCAGCGCTTGTGGGGTTGATTCTGGCCCTGTTTGTGGCGATTTTCGGATTTGGCATGCCGGCTGTCTCGGCTTTAGCGGCGGCTCTGTATGGCGGCTTATTTGGACTTCTACCGATTGGTTGGATCGTCGTCGCGGCGGTGTTTCTGTTTCACCTGACGGTGATGGGGGGGCAATTTGAAGTCGTCAAACGATCGGTTGCGGCGTTGTCCCCGGATCGTCGAGTGCAGGCACTGTTAATCGCATTTTGTTTCGGGACATTTATTGAAGGGGCCGCCGGGTTTGGTACGCCCGTGGCGATTTGCTCGGCGCTGATGATCGGGCTTGGTTTCTCGCCACTTTATGCTGCGGGACTCGCTTTGATCGCGAATACATCACCTGTGGCATTTGGTGCGCTGGGAACGCCGATCATCACGTTGGCAAAAGTCTCTGGCCTGGATGAAATGGCGTTATGTCAGATGGCCGGGCGACAGCTACCGTTTTTTTCGTTGATTGTTCCCGTATGGCTGGTTGCAGTCATGTCGGGATGGCGCGGAGTGATGGGATGCTGGCCAGCAATTCTTGTTTGCGGGGGAACATTCGCATTTCTGCAATTCGTTATGGCGAACTTTCACGGTCCGGCATTGGTTGATGTTGTCGGGGGATTGGGTTCTTTAATCGTTCTGGCGGTGATGTTGCGGTTCTGGCAACCCAAGACGATCTGGCGTTTTCCGAATGAACCGGTCAGTGCGACGGTTTCTTCACAAAAGCTCACTGCGGGCAAGATTATCTACGCATGGATGCCTTGGGTCTTTTTGTCGATATTCGTTTTTATGTGGGGTTCCCTCAAGGTGCCGTTAAATGGCGGTAATGACAATCATCCGAACGCATTAGCGGGGTTCACAAAGTTCTCTTTTCCCGTACCTGGATTGCACAATCGGATCTATCGAGCGGCGCCAGTCGCTCCCGTCGCCTATGGAGTCAACCGTGCCGCCGAGGCAGAGAAAGCGGTGTTTGAGATTCCCTGGCTGGGTACGACAGGAACAGGAATTTTCCTCGCTGCGATCCTGACTGGATTCTGGTTGCGAATTCCCGCCAACGAATTCGTCAGTCAGTTCGGTGTTACGATCTGGGAAATGAGATGGGCCTTATTCACGATCGTCGCCATGCTTGCCTTGGCTTTTACAACCAAATACGGCGGCAGCGACGCCACAATGGGGCTTGCTTTCACACGGACGGGACCTCTTTATCCATTCTTCGCTCCGTTGCTCGGGTGGCTTGGTGTCGCATTGACTGGCAGTGATACCTCCTCGAACGCATTGTTCGGTAGCTTGCAACGCATTACGGCAGAACAACTTGGGCTGAATCCGACTTTGATCGTTACATCCAACAGCACTGGTGGGGTCATGGGAAAGATGATCGACGCTCAAAGCATCGTGGTTGCGGCGGTGGCGACTGAGCAAAACGGGGGCGAAGGGGCGATTTTGCGATTCGTCTTCTGGCACAGCGTCGTGCTCGCTGCGTTAGTTGGCGCATTAACGATGCTTCAGGCCTATTTTTTGACGTGGATGATCCCTCAAGTGACAAATCGGCTATTAATTCAATAATCAAGACTTTCCTGGCAAGTGGCGTCCGAAAGAATCCGTTGTTGAGATCATCTGCTGCTTGATTTCGACGGGCCTTTCTTTCAGAATCCCTGTTAGACCGGTGGAACCGGTAAGTGCCGGGACGAAAATCCAAACGACTGCGGAGCGATGGCCAGATGTCGATCGAACGTGCGGAAAAATTAAAAGAATTGCTCACGGACAAGTTTGTCGTCGTGGACGCAGACGTTCCTGAGCTTCGTCGGTTCGAAAATTGGACCGGCAAAGTCAGAACAGTCAACATGAATTGTCGAGCTTTAGTTGAGTTCGATGGACCCGTCGATATTGGCTGGTACGACATCGATCCCGATTATTTGAAGGTCGTCGACGCACCCGTGAAGAAAGCTCCGGCGCCGGCCGCGAAGGCCGCTCCCGCTGCAAATGCAGCTCCTGCTGAGGTCAAGCCCGCAGCAAAACCTGCCGCAGCAGGTAAAAGCCCCCTCGATGCAATACGCGCCCAACAAGCGGCTAAGGCTGGTGCGGCTCCAGCGGCGGCAGGAACGGCCAAACCATCCCCTTTAGATATGATCCGCAAACAGCAGGCAGCAAAGGCTGCTGCGGCATCACCGGTTGAGACTGCTTCCGCTGCGCCCGCAGCTCCAACAGAAGCGGTTGCCCCCCAGCCCGCTCCCGTTGTTGTGCCACCAGTTGTCGCACCTAAGCCTGTTCCAGCCACTGGTCTCGATGGCAAACCGCTGTCCAAACTTGATCAGATTCGCATGCAAGGCGCGGCGAAGAAGTAAATCCTTTTCCCAACTGTCTGGCTAGATCGACTTCATGACTTTCACTCAGCGGCAAAGTCAGGAACATTTCCTGCGTGCCCAAAAATCAATTCCGGGCGGAGTTAATAGCCCAGCCCGTGCGTTTGGAGCGGTGGGTGGATCGCCTGTGGTCATGGATCGCGCTGACGGAGCGTATCTGTTCGATATTGATGGCAACCGGTACATCGACTACATCGGTTCCTGGGGTCCCCATATTCTGGGACATCGACATCCCGCAGTGATTGATGCAATTCTTGCTGCACTCGGCAAGGGAACAAGTTTCGGTGCCCCATGCGAATTGGAAACCGAACTCGCAGAACTCGTGATTGATGCGGTTCCGTCAATTGAACGTATTCGGATGGTGAATTCGGGAACTGAAGCAACGATGAGTGCCATTCGCGTGGCACGAGGTTTCACCGGTCGAAACGTGCTGATTAAGTTCGCCGGTTGTTATCATGGGCATGTCGATAGCCTGTTGGTGAAAGCGGGTAGTGGAGCTTTGACATTAGGTACCCCTTCCAGTCCAGGTGTTCCACCGGGATGTACCGCCGATACGATAGTTCTCGAATACAACGATCCACAGGGACTTGAGGAGGCATTCGCTGCGCGGGGCGCTCAGATTGCCGCAGTCATTTTGGAGCCGGTCGTTGGAAATATGGGTGTTGTTGTTCCCACGCCAGAGTTTTTAACCGCAATGCAGAATGTCTGTCACAAGCATGGATCGCTGCTTATTTTCGATGAAGTGATGACGGGATTCCGTGTCGCGTTTGGCGGCGCACAGTCTCGTTTTGGAATCCGGCCCGATCTGACCACGCTGGGAAAGATCATCGGCGGTGGCTTGCCGGTCGGCGCATACGGTGGTCGTGCGGACATCATGAATGTTGTCTCACCGGTTGGTCCGGTTTATCAGGCAGGAACGCTTTCCGGTAATCCCGTGGCGATGGCGAGTGGAATCGCCACACTGAAAAGGCTGAAAGAGTCGAACCCGTATCCACAGTTGGAATCGATGACAAGATCGTTGGTTGCGGGGCTTTCGAAATTGGCGACAGACGCTGGAATTCCTCATACGATTCCGCAAGTCGGAAGTATGTTTACATTTTTCTTTAACCCTTCCGTCGTGACAAACCTCGAAATCGCGTCGAAGAGCGACACGAAAGCGTTTGGTCGATACTTCCACGCCATGCTGGAACGAGGCGTGTATCTGGCTTGCAGTCAGTTTGAAGCCAATTTCGTATCTGCGGCGCATACGGACCATGATCTCAATGTCACGCTGGGTGCAGCCGAGCAAGCCTTTAGAATCGTCAGAGCGGCGTGAGGCATGTTAATTTGCGAAAGTACCGCCAAGCTGTTGTTCTTGACTGTCTGTTTTGTGGCCGCAGACTGGCTTGTGTCGTGTCGCTGACAAAATCATCATATTTGTTAAGTACTACGTGAAATTCTCGTCGGTTATGTGATATGTGAGAATTCGCAAATAGGTGATCGTTATGGCTCGTAACTATTCGATTTTGTGCATTAGTCTCATCGCCATGTTCGGTCGCGGGATTATTGCATCCGAACCGACAAATGTTGATTTCAACCGCGATATCCGTCCGATTCTCTCGGAAAATTGCTTTGTATGTCACGGTCCCGACGAAGCGAACCGAAAGGGAGGGTTACGGCTTGACTCGCGCGATCCAGCCATTGTCCCCGCCGAATCGGGCAAGGTCGCAATAGTTCCCGGGCAGCCTGCCGTCAGCCATTTAATGAGTCGCGTAATCAGTACCGATCCAGAGCTGGTAATGCCGCCTCCGTCTTCCAAGAAGGGTTCACTCTCGAAGGACCAGATCCAGTTGCTGACTCGCTGGATTGCTCAAGGGGCCGAATACACATCGCACTGGGCGTTTAAAGCTCCTGTTCGACCGCAATTGCCAAATCTTTCAGCGATTGAATCGAGCTGGGTAAGGAACCCAATTGATGCGTTCATTCTGGCCAAACTCAAAACAGAAGGGTTGTCACCCTCAAGTCCAGCAGACCGCATCACCTGGCTAAGACGGCTCAGTTTAGATGTTGTTGGTCTACCGCCGTCGATTTCGGATGTCGATGCTTACGCTGTCGACAACAGTCCAGCGGCTGACTCTACGCAAATTGAGCGTCTTTTGAAGTCACCTCATTACGGCGAGAGGTGGGGGCGACACTGGCTCGACGCCGCTCGTTATGCTGACTCCGACGGATTTGAAAAGGATAAGTCGCGACAAGTCTGGTTCTATCGTGACTGGGTTGTTGATGCCTTGAATCGGGACTTGCCTTACGATCAATTTATTATTGAGCAAATTGCGGGAGATCTGCTTCCCAATCCGGCTCAAGACCAGATCGTGGCGACGGGATTCCTGAGGAATTCGATGCTGAACGAAGAGGGAGGGGTTGATCCTGAGCAATTCCGGATGGATGCCATGTTCGACCGGATGGATGCCATCGGCAAAAGTATTCTGGGTCTGACGATTCAGTGCACTCAATGTCATTCGCACAAGTACGATCCCATGACGCATGAAGAGTACTACCGGCTCTTTGCGTTCCTCAATAACGATCATGAAGAACAGCGGGTCGTTTATACGAGTGAAGAGCTCGTCAAGATCGCGGGTTTGAAGGCGCAAATGGCCGAAATCGAACGGCAACTCAAACAACAAAACCCCGACTGGCAAGACCGCCTTGATGCATGGGAAGCGGCCACGCTGGCGAAAAATCCCACGTCTGGCGCATCTGATGGGAATGATGGGAATTCGGTTCAAAAGTCGGGGTGGACGACGTTGAGTCTTGTGAATACAGGGGATAACGGCCAGCGATATTTCGATATGGGTGATGGCTCAATTCTCGCCCAGGGATACGCTCCGACAAAGTACTCGACAACGTTGCGAGGGACGACCAATCAAACCGGAATGACCGCCGTTCGTTTGGAATTGCTGAATGATCCTAATCTGCCCTGTAGTGGTCCGGGGCGATCGTTTATGGGGACCTCAGCTCTGACCGAAATTTCGATCGAAGCGGTGGAGTCCGGCCATCCCGAAAACAAGCGGACAATCAAATTCGTTCGCGCGACGGCGGACTATGCAAATCCCGAGCGTGAACTGGAAATGAATTTTTATGACAAATCCAACAAGCGTCGAGTCACCGGACCCGTTGATTTTGCGATTGATGGTAATGACGACACGGCTTGGGGGATCGATGCTGGGCCTGGCCGCCGGAACGTACCTCGAAACGCCGTATTTGTTGCTGATCAGCCATTTGGATATGAAGGTGGAACAACGCTGAACATTGCCCTCAAGCAGAATCACGGAGGTTGGAACAGCGATGATCATATGAATAACAATCTCGGACGATTTCGGCTTTCGGTCACAACGGCGGTCAACGCCGAAGCGGATCGAGTTCCGAAATCGGTTCGCGAAGTGCTGGTCATTCCACGTGCAAAGCGGACCACAGATCAGACCGCTTCAGTGTTTTCTTACTGGCGGACAACCGTTCCTGAATTTCAATCGACAAACGACCAAATCGAAGCTTTATGGAGAGAATGGCCAGTCGGATCGACCACATTGACGTTGCAGCATCGACAGGTGCCGCGCGAAACCAGGGTCTTGAAGAGAGGCGATTTCCTTAAGCCCGAAAAGCCCGTTGCGCCGGGCGTTCCATCATTCCTTCATCCGCTGCAAAATGAAGGCGAGCCGCAAGACATGAACCGGCTGACGCTGGCTAAATGGTTGGTTGATCGACGCAGTCCGACGACAGCCCGTGTTATCGTTAACCGTATCTGGCAGGCTTACTTTGGAATGGGGCTTGTCAGTACCCCGGAAGATCTTGGTACACAGAGCGAATCACCCAGTCATCCCGAATTACTCGATTGGCTGGCCGTCGAATTAATGGAACCGACTTTGATGCTTCCGGGTGAAACCACACGAAAACCATGGAGTCTCAAGCATCTGCATCGGTTAATTCTGGGAAGTTCACTTTATCATCAGGCCAGTCAAGTCACGCCGGAATTATTTGAACGCGACCAGTTTAATCGGTTGCTTGCGAGGGGGCCGCGGAGTCGAGTGGAAGGTGAGGTCGTGCGTGATATCGCGCTCAGTGCCAGTGGGTTGTTAAATGAGACGCTTGGCGGACCTAGCGTATTCACGCCAGCACCGGCATTTCTCTTTTTACCTCCTGCCAGTTACGGCCCTTTCACATGGACCGATGCGACGGGGCCAGATCGGTATCGGCGCGGATTGTATACATTCAGGCGCCGATCCACGCCGTACCCGATGTTGACAAATTTTGATGTTCCGAACGCTGATTTTTCATGCGTCAGACGTCCACGATCGAATACTCCGCTACAAGCTCTGACGACGCTCAATGAAACTCTTTTTATGGAAGCGGCTCGTGGTCTGGCGCTCTTGACGATAAAAGAAGGAGGGACGGATGAGGATGCTCGATTAACGTTTGCATTTCGAAGATGTTTATCGCGTCTCCCGTTGCAAGCCGAACATCGAGTTCTTAGTACAACGCTCGCCCAGCAAAAGGCTCGATTCCGGACAAATGTTGCCAAGCCGTGGGATCTTGCAGCCAACGATCCCGAGCATCCTCCCGAGCTTCCCAAGGGGACAACGCCTGCGGATGCGGCCGCATGGACAGTTGTCAGTAGAATTCTTTTGAACCTTGATGAAACGATGACAAAAGAATAGCCGGATTGGCAATTCTTTAACCCCAGCAGGATATGGCGGTTGAGCCGCAGATTAATGGAGACCAGTGTAGACGATGTTGGAACGAGTTGCGGCGGTGTCGATTATTATTGGAACGGTCCTCGGGGTGATCGGACTTTGTTGGATGTTCATACGTCTGATGGAAGTCTGGCTGCGAAAGATGCCATGGAAGCGTTTGAAGGCACCCGCGTTGCTGATCGTGCTCTCCATGCTGATGACAGGCCTGCCGATCGTGATCAATTCGGCGCTGACTCGGCTGATCAGCCTGGGGCCGTTGGAAAAAATCGTTGCTGGAGAAAGGCACATCACTTTGACTGGTTGGGATCGTCATGACTACTCCGTGATTGCCAACCGGACAGATACGATCGTTTTGCAAATGGCCAATGCAGACGTCACGGATGAAACTCTCAGGTATCTTGCAGGCCTGAAAGAATTGCGAGAACTTGATTTGAACAATACCCAAGTGACAGATGCGGGGCTGAAGGAGCTTTCGGAATTACCAAAACTACGTGATTTGCGTCTTGCTCGGACCAGGATTACCGATGATGGATTCCGCCAGTATCTGCTCGGTAAAGAAAGTTTGTTGAACCTCGATTTGACGGGAACAAGTGTCGCATCGAAAACGGTCCGAGAATGGAAGTCTGCCAATTCCGAACGCAAAGCACTCAAGTAGCCCAAGTCAATCGATTATGAAAACGTCTCTTCGGCTCTCACTTCAAAAAAACCTTTCTGTCTGGATCAGTTTCTGACATTCTGTTAGAAAATTGTAGAATTCCGCGTTACTTTTACGGGATTGCTCGCAATTTACACTGAGAGAGTCGTTATAGTTCCACGAGTTTCTGCGGTGCAGAAAGCAACGTTGGTTGCGCTGCAAATGTGACAAAATAGGTAGTTCTGTTTTTTTGCAGGAACTTTGGAAAGTCGTGATCGTCGAAATCCTTTTTTACGTTGCCTAGGAGCGGGTGGTTAATAAGCCAAAACGCTTATGAGAGGATCGACATATGCCAATTACGCTTGCAATCCAAGGACGACCGTCAATCACGGTTGGTGAAGAAGAGATTTCGCTCGGAAGTGCCCCAGATTGCCTGGTGTCATTCACTGATGTGGAAGAAATCAAGCCCAACCATGCTGTCATTCGTGAAATTGGCGGTAAGTGGTTGATTGAAGCGCGTGAGGCCGATTCTTTGATCGTGGGAAACGCGAAGCCTGCACGTGTTCATTATCTGAAACCGGGAGACGTGATTCGGCTGACGGAAAATAGCCCTCCGGTCACATTTGAACCAATTGACGACTTTCTACCGGTGGTCGATGATGGTCCGGACGCAGGATCAATGAGATTGCTGCTCGACGATGACGATTCGTCGTCAGGATCAAATCGAACGCCTCGGAAACCATCTTCCGGGACAATTCCAGCGGCAGGAACTGCTTCGAAGGGACAATCCGGAACTGGTAAACCTCCGTCATCTGGAACGATCCCCGCGACGAAGCCGCCATCATCTTCAACGATGCGCTCAGTGAAAACGCCGGAGAATGGAGTTTCGTCGACAAAGCGAACGGACGGGAAGAACACGTCTTCCAGTGCGAAGCGACCTGGCAGTAGTGGCCAGATTCCAGCACGTAAGCCGACTGAAGACGAATTCGAAGCCAATTTACCAACATTGCAACGAACATCGTCCTGGGATGATCTGCCGGAAGCTCCTCGCCGCCGTCGCTCGAGCGATAAAGACGAAATGCAATGGATCATGATGATCGTCGGGCGCGCCGTGGCGGGCGGTTTGGCCGTGTTGTTTGCATGGCTGATTCTGAGTTTCCTTTGGAAGTCATTAAGCCAACCGGGGCAAAATCTGCCAAGCGCAATTAATAATCAGCAGATTCAAGAAACACCAGTTCCTGGCGTTGCTTCCGTTCCGTCAAATATTCAGACGCAACCGGCAATTAAACGTGCGCCGGTTGAAAAGGCTCCGCCGGTAAAAGTGCCGTCGAACGACGAGAAGTCTGTCGATATGGCACAAGGTGAAATGACGGAGACCGATCCTGACACCGATGATTCCATGGAGAAAGAATCCGATCCTCCCATGCCATCCGCCATGGAAAAGCCCAGTTCAAACGGTGATTCCGATGATGTTTCCATGTCCCCTCTGCTACAAGCGGCAGTCGACAGTCTTTATGCCATCGTGCTTAAGGATCCGGATGGAGACGGACAATGTCAAATCGGGACAGCCTGGGCAGTGACCGACCGCCATCTGGTCACTTCTGCATCCGTGGCAACGTCGATTGAAAAATCCCGCAAGCAAAAACGAATCCCCGTCGCTGTTCATCCGACGTCCATGCAAGAGTTTCCGATCAAGAATATTCGAATACATATTAACTACAGGCAGGCGACCGAAGCTGCAAAAGAGGCGGCCGAGCTTTCGCTTGAAAAGAAGCTCGACGCCGCACAAAAATTGCAGGTGCGTTACAACATTGCTGTCGTTGATGTGAGCGCGGCCGATCCACTTGAATCTCAATTGTCGTTATTTACGCGATCTCTCAAAAACACCAAAGAGACGTCATTTGCGATGGTGGGATATCCCTTTGAAAACAATGACGATGAATCGACCAATTCGCTGACCTACAAGTCGGACGCTGTCGGACCACCGAAAGAACGTCATTCCAAAAAACTGGCGGCCAAAATGGGAACGATGCCCAAGAATAGTAAGGAATTGGGAATTTCGGTTCAATTTGGTTCGTCGAATAGTGACTGGTCTGGATGTCCAATATTGAATAAAGATCACAAAGTGATCGGTATTTACGGTGAGGTGTCACAACCAAAAGGAGCGAATGGAAAGCGTCCTGCGAAGGAACGTGGGGTCGTTTCGATCCATCACTTAAATGAAGTTGCTCCGGAAATTAATCTTCTGAAGCGAATCAATGAAGATTGAACTTTGTACGGAATAAGTTTTCTACCGGCTTTACTTTAAGCTAACCAACAAAGATTAACCGCATTGGCACACAATCGCGGGTTCAATCTGCTGTGAAAGGTTCATTCGCTGAATCCTGCCGATTCGTGCTGGGCCGCATTTTTCGCAGTCAAAAAACCGGGTCGCATCCCACACATCCATGAAGATACGAGTCGTTGGGCTCGATGTTTGAACGTATTCAAGACCTTGTTCCAGGATACGCTCCATATTTTTAATTCTTGGTGGCGAGAAATTGCCTTCAGCCTCAAGACGCTCCATCAATCCATTTCCTGATCGTGTCGGGATCAAGCTGATACAGCTGACTCCAATTTCTAGGGCATGTTTTATTGATCGAAACGCCCAGTCGACTCCGGATTCTTCGTCCAAACCAGGTGGTTTCAGCAACAAAAACGTTCTGACAGCGACCTGATTTTTGATCAACATTTGGGCCGCCTTATCAAAGTCGTTGACGGTCATTCGCTTGTTGAGACTTGCCAGAATTGCGGGGTGAATCGTCTCTAGTCCGATTGCGATTTCCAGGCTCGTCTGAATCAAGTCTCGAAATCGAATACACTCGTCCCCTGTAAAACGGGGGTGGTTCTCGACAATGACCGTTGCGAACTTCCTGACGCGCCTGGCGATATCAATATAATCTTCTCGAGGAATTGCCTGGGGATCAAAAAAATTCCCGGCGTTATAAAGTTTTAGGTGATTCGCCGGTGGTAATCGTTCGCACGCATAATCTATTTGAGCCGGAATCGCTCCGACAGGAACGCGTTCATCCAGAGTATTCCGCCACAGGTCACACATTGTGCATCGAAATGGGCACTCCCGATTGGTAAGGAAAATCGTCAAGACATCGTCAATACGTCCGGCTGAAGATCGTTCCGGTTCAACCAGAAATGCGTACGGTTTCCACGGGTCCAGCGGATTTTTCCGGGGTCGAACAGCCAGTACATCGCCGTCCGTAATTTGCGGCCAAGTCATGTGAATTCATCCTCCTTCAAACATCGACTTCCCTGAATTGTCGCATTGGATTAACTTAATCAGATCCAACAATCCAGGGAGGGAGTCGGACATGGCGACGGTCACAATGAAAGAGACAAGGCACGAATCTGATCGGTCGATTCGCGAGATTATCGCATCGGCACGGACCATCCGACAGAATACGAAGACTCGCGTTGGAATGCGCGGCGCGTTGGGGATGTCGTTCCTGTCAGGACTGCTGATGTGGCTTTGCTTTACCCCCGTCAATGCCAGTCCACTCGCCTGGTTGGCTCTATTGCCCTTACTCCTGCTGGTGAGAATTGAAGAGCGGACTCGCTGGATGTACGGAGCCATCTATGCCGGAAGTGCGATCAGCCAGCTGGCAATGCTTCAGTGGATGCGTCTTGGAGATCCAACGATGTATATCGCATGGGCAGCCTTATCGTTCTATCTCGCGATTTATTCTGTCGTCTTTGTAGCCATTTCAAGGATCGCTATTCATCGCTGGTCACTTCCACTCGTCGCGGTTGGGCCGATCGTATGGACCGGTCTGGAATACTTGCGAGCACACTTGATGACGGGATTCGCCTGGTATTTTCTTGGCCATTCGCAATATCGCTGGCTGGAATTGATCCAGATCAGTGATGTCGTGGGGGCTTATGGCGTCAGTTTTGTGATTGTCATGTCGGCTGCGGCTCTGACCTTGCTGGTGCCTCACTCGTGGTTGATTCGGCTCCGTCTCGTGCTCCCGTCGACCGGGCCGATCACGGCGTCGGGATTGAGTCTGTCCGAACTTATCCAGGTGACTTTGGCTTTCGGTGTATTTGCTTTCACGCTGGGGTACGGCTATGTTCGGCGAGCTCAAGCCGATTTTCACCCGGGGCCAAGAATTGCATTGATTCAAGGAAATTTTGTTGCTTCGTTACGTCAGAAACCTCCTACCCGTGACGATGTCTATTTGACACATCTGCGTCTGAATTCCCGTGCCGTCAGGGAACAGGCACAGATCATTATCTGGCCGGAAGGGATGTTCCCCTGGCCAATGATGCTACCCGCCAGTGATTTGACTAATGACGATCTGCGTGAACTTGTCCCCGATGTGAATCCGGAGATGTGGCACGACGACACCGTTCGCTCGGTGCTTCTTGAAGAAAGCCAGCGGTCAGGAGCTGCACTAATCTTTGGAATCAATTCTGTTGAGGCAACGAGGAATAATATCTCTCACCACAATTCGGCAGTATTTGTGAGACCGGACGTCGGAATTGCCGGTCGTTACGACAAGATGCATCTTGTCCCGTTTGGCGAGTACATTCCGCTTGCAGGGTTTCTCCCATTCCTGAAGGCTTTTTCTCCCTATAGCGAATCCAGTGATAGTGATTCCAATGGGATGGTGGCGGGAAAAGAAGCTGCCGTATTCGAATACGGAAATTGGCGTCTAGCCCCGGTGATTTGCTTCGAAGATACGGTTCCACATCTTGTGAGGCAGATCGTTGCGTCGGGTTCGGACTCCGATCGAGGGAAGTCGATTGACGTCCTGGTGAATCTTACGAACGACGGTTGGTTTCATGGTTCCAGCGAACTCGACCAGCATCTCATTACGGCAGCATTCCGGGCTGTAGAGTGCAGGACGCCACTGGTTCGTGCTGTCAACACGGGCATTTCGGCAGTGATTGATGGCGACGGAGCAATTCGCGAACCAGATCTGTTTATCGATGGAGACGTTCGCAAAAATGCTGAAAAACCGCCACGAACCACCTCTCGCGATCCGAAAACCGGCGCGTGGCACAAGCAACTTAACGCCGCTCTCATTCATACGGTCCCGCTGGATGGACGCCGCAGTCTTTACGTCCGATACGGTGACTGGTTCGCGATGCTTTGTTTGATTGCAACACTCGGCGCCGCAGCTTCAGTATTTCTGTCGAGACGTAATGATCAAGGTGCGATTATGTCAAATCCTCAATGATGAGGTTTCGATGAAGATTCGTTGAACCTTTGTCGTGACGATGGCTGGACTCGTCTCAAATCGCTAACGTGACGGCGAGATCGCCATGTCTCGGTCGCATCATCGATGTTGACCCGGATCGGGCGCAGGAACGTTTCGCCTTCACAGGATCAACGCGATGCGACAATACCGCTCGTTTCAGTTAGCGATCATTTTTGCCATAGCCGCAATCGGTTGGGCTTTGCCCAGTTCCGGACAAGACGTTCCGGTCTCCAAGACGGTCTGGCCGGGCCTTATGCGCGACGGCACCGTGCTGCTACCAAACGGATGGTCGATCAAATCGGCCGGACGTCAGTCTCGATTGGGTGATTTACCTGTCCTCGCAGAACTGCATCCAACCGATTCTATCATCGCTATTTTGCATGCAGGCTACGGCGAACACGAAGTCGTGACCGTCGATGCGAACAGTGGTAAGGTCATTGGTCGAGTTTCGATGCCGGAAACGTTTGCCGGACTTGTCTGGTCACGCGACGGAAAATCATTGTTCGTCGGCGGTGGTTGGGACGATGTCATTTATCGATTCGATTACGCCGATGGGCTTCTGTCGCATCAAGTCAAGATTGGGTACCCCAAACCGCTCGGCGAACGACTACGGCGAACACCTGCAGGACTGGTGCTCTCAAATGACGGACAGACAATCTGGGTTGCGAATGTCATTGGTCATACCGTAGCAAAGTTCAAAACAAGTGACGGTGCACTCGAAGGCGAATGGCAGCTTGCTAAGGATTCCTATCCGTATGGGCTGGCCCTGGATGAATCACGAAATCGTCTCTATGTGAGTCTTTGGGGAAAGGCCGAAGTCGCTGTTCTTGATAGTCGTAACGGTGAAATTCAGGGGAGTTGGAAGTCGGAACAACATCCCAATGAGATGCTTTTGGCTCGCGGTGGAAGCGTGTTGTACGTTGCCAACGCGAATCGAAACTCGGTTTCCGTCTTCAATACAGAGCTAGGGAAAGCGGTCGAAGTCATTGGAACAGCCATTGATCCACGAGCACCCAGCGGCAGTACGCCGAGTTCTCTCGCACTGACTTCTGATGAATCCGTCCTGTTTATCGCGAATTCCAATACGAATAACCTGGCTGTGGTAAACGTCAAGGAAGTCGGTGTCAGCACGCCGCTCGGGTTCATCCCGACGGGCTGGCATCCTACAGCCGTCAGGCTATCCCAGGACAATAAGACGATTTACGTTCTGAATGGTAAAGGTCAGTCATCCAAGTCGAACCGTGACGGACCGAACCCGCTTGCAAAAGGGGATCGGCTGAGAGACTACATTGGCGGCTTGTTCCAAGGGACAATGTCGATTATTCCAATGCCTGGTCCACAGGAAATGGCGGCCTATTCCAAAACTGTCTACGACTGCAGTCCCCTCAAACGCGAAGATCCAACGGCCGTTGTTGGTACCATGACACATGGTAATCCGATTCCCTCAAAAGTCGGTATCCCGTCACCAATCACCCATTGCGTTTACATCATCAAAGAGAACCGGACATACGATCAGGTTTTGGGGGACATCCCCGAAGGGAACGGTGAGCCGAGTCTGTGTCTGTTCCCTGAATCGATCACGCCAAACCACCACGCCCTGGCGAAGGAATTCGTGTTACTGGATAACTTCTACGTCGATGGAGAAGTCAGCGCCGATGGGCACGAATGGACCATGGGAGCCTACGCCAGCGACTACGTCGAACGAACCTGGCCACTCAGTTACCGAGGGGATCGTCGAGTCCCCTATCCGTCGGAAGGAGCATTGGAAATCTCTCGCCCGTTCGGTGGCTACCTCTGGGATCGCGCTGCAGAGAAAGGGGTCAGTTATCGTAGCTACGGCGAATTTACGAATAACGGAGCGACCCCAGCCGATCCCGCTTTTACACGGGTCAAGACTCTTGACGGACACTTTGATCCCCTGTTTCGAAGTTACGATCTCAACTATCCCGATGTCGATCGAGCCAAGCGTTTCCTGACGGAACTCGCCGAATTTGAAAAGGCTGGAGAGATGCCGAAATTGATCGTGATGCGGCTTCCGAATGATCATACGTCGGGAACCAGACCTGGCAGTCCTACCCCGACAGCGTACGTCGCCGATAACGATCTGGCTTTTGGGCTTGTCGTTGAGGGACTTTCGAAAAGCCGCTTCTGGAAATCACTGGCGATTTTTGTTGTCGAGGATGACGCTCAGAATGGTTCCGACCACGTCGACGCTCATCGAACAATCGCATTCGCCATCAGTCCCTACATCAAACGGAAATCTGTCGATTCAACCATGTACAGCACGTCATCAATGCTCAGGACGATGGAACTGTGTCTCGGTCTTGAGCCAATGAGTCAATTCGATGCCGCCGCCCGGCCCATGTCGAACGCCTTCACGGACAAACCCGATTTGACACCGTTCAACCACCGACCTGCGAAGGTTGATCTTAACGAGAAAAACCTGGCTTCGGCGTGGGGAGCCGATGCGTCCATGAACCTCGATCTTGAGATCGAAGACCGAGCTGATGATCTGGTGTTTAATGAAATTATCTGGAAATCAGTCAAAGGTGCCGACTCAGAAATGCCGCCACCAGTACGAGCCGCATTCGTCTTCCCGACCCCGAAGCACGATGAGGATGACGACGAAGAAGATGCCGACGATTAGGCAAGGAGAAGAGACACGGCCAGCGTAGCGGCGACTTCCATCCGCCGCACTCTGGCCTGATGATGAAAAGACCAGGCGAGCGGTGGGAAATGCGGTTGCGCTTGATGATCCGAATACTGGTCATCCAAACTCGGGGTACCACGGTTTTGGAGTCTTCAACAAGGCCGTGTCTTCATGGTTCTATAATACGTTCCAAGAGCACGGCCTTACCGAAGACGGTAAAACCGTGGCACCCTTTCCACGAATTTCTGTTCCAAATGCACTAAGTTTCAAAAAACCTAATCGTCACATTGTCATTTCGCTTCAAAAGTCGCCGCCGAGCCCTCCCAAGCAACGCGCGAACGATCACCCTAGTCTGAACCCGTCGTCCGACGCGCATCAACCGGCTGTGCCGGCAATTCAAAGCAGGCCATTTCTTCGGCGTTGCGGGCAAACAGTTTTCCATGTGCGATGACGGGATGATTCCATGTCTTTCCTTCGATCGCTTTGACTTTCGCAATCTCCTGGTGCGAATCTGGTTTGGCGGCGACAAGAGCCACCTCTCCTGTCTCGGTCAAAATCAGCAATTGTTGGTCGTCTGTCAGAAGCAGGACCTGTCCGTTGCCGTAACCACGTGCTCGCCACTTGATCTTGCCGTCGTTCAGGCTGACGCACATGAACACGGCGCCATCGAATCCGTAAAGATATTCGCCCGACACAACAAGATCGTTGAAGTAAGGCTTGATCGATTTCGTCGTCCACAGTTCCTCAACATTCCACTTGTCGCCGTCCCGAGTGACATGCAGGCGTCGCGTTCCGCCTGCCATGCCCGTTCCAAGAAGCACGTCAGTGTCGCTGAGAACTGCTGGCTGAACAACTCGAGCCTGTTCCACCGGCCAGCGATTTTCCCAGAGAATTACGCCTGATCCAGGGTCAAATGAGAACAGTCCAGCGTTTGTCGCAATCAATAATTGCTCAACTTGCCCGATCATTGCTGACTGAGTCGAACAGTAACTTTGCAAGCCCTCTCCAGACGCCCATGCCAGCTTGCCTGATTCGATATGATATGCGAGGACACTCTTTCCATCGGGGCCACCGGCATAGACGGAAACCAGGTCCTGAAGCACGAAATGAGAACTGGAAAACCCCCACAGTGGTAACTTTGCCTGGGAATCCGCAGCGATGTCGGCCCCCCAGTAGAGTTGTCCCGTGGCCGCATTCAGGCAGTTGAGCCGACCGTTTGCACCCATCGCGTAGATACGACCGTCATGAAACGTCGGAGTGGCCCGAGGACCCGGGCCGGCAACGACTTCTTCGAAACGTGTCGTATCCCGATGAGACCAGACCTCGTTGCCGTTATCAGCGTCATAACAAATGACGAATTCATCTTCGCCACGCTGTTCTTGAGTGAACAGCCGGTTGCCAATAACGGCAAACGACGACCAGCCTGGCCCAACCCGATGTCGCCACAACTCGCGCGGCGGAGCCTTGTCCCAGTCGCTCCGAATTCGAACCCCGTCCAACTGACCATTTCGTGCCGGACCGCGAAAACCTGGCCAGTCACCCTCGCTTAACGTCAGGTCAGCAATCGAGGCGGATTCAGAAGATTCCGACGGCTTTGTTACCGTTTTCAATTCCGATA
This sequence comes from uncultured Schlesneria sp., assembly GCA_903904835.1. Lineage (GTDB taxonomy): Bacteria > Planctomycetota > Planctomycetia > Planctomycetales > Planctomycetaceae > Schlesneria. Next base: position 30,246 of record CAIVEI010000128.1, read on the forward strand.
GCAATTTTGCTTCGGATGTTGGCGTCCATCTCCAACTGATTTTTGAGTTAAAACTGCCATCCATTCCTTCAACACGCAGCAGCGAGTAATAAGTACCGACCGCCAGGAAGGCCAGCAGCAGGCCGAGTCGACGAATCGGCCATGCGAGCGTCCAGCTCAAGACTAACGAGCCGACCCAAGCCAAGGCTGCAACTGGCAACGCGTACATGATCAGTGCCATCGGAGGAAAATCCTTTCCGGCAATTTTCATGGTCGCGGCAGCAACAGTGAGAAACGCTCCAGTTCCCAGCAATCGATCACCCCAGCGCAGTCGGCTGGCAAATAGCCACCAGAGATTCAACAGCAAAGTCACGAGAACAGGCGCAATGATGAGGCCGCCAAAGAACTTCGAAGGAGCCGGTTCACCTGTCAGAGCCCAGACCCGGGCCAGCCCGAGTACCGCGAGTATCACGATCGCTGGCCAGAGACGAAGGCCATTTCGTGGAATATTCGTCGGCAATTCTGTCCAAGCGGAATCGACTTGCTTTACAACGTCACTCATGGAACACTCACCCTTATCATTGCTTATCGGGTTATTTTGAAGCGAAGACGACAGAGGATGATAGTTGCCCCACGTCGATTAGCCAGCACGGCGAAGTTGTCGTCGGTTTACCAGGGAAATTCAATATGAAGTCATCGGTCGAAGAAATCCGCCAGCGCTTTGATGCTGATGTGGAACGCTTCTCAAATCTCCAGACCGGTCAGTCAGCAACCATCGATGCCCCGCTTGCGATGGAACTTGTTGCCCAGGCGGCGGCTGTGGTCACTCCCCAGGCAAAACATGTCGTCGATGTCGGCTGCGGCGCCGGTAATTACACGCTGAAGCTGCTCGAACAAGTTCCAAATCTGGACGTCACACTGATTGACCTCAGCCAACCGATGCTCGATCGAGCGGTCCAGCGAGTTCAAACGCAGACAAAAGGACGAGTCACCTGCATTCAAGGTGATATTCGAGAAATTTCGCTGCCAGAATCAGGATGCGACGTAATCCTGGCGGCAGCCGTATTACATCATTTGCGGACGGATGCAGAATGGGAACACGTTTTCTCGTCATTTCATCGAACGCTCAGACCAGGAGGCTCGATCTGGATTTTCGATTTGATCGAGAGTTCTATCGGCGCAGTTCAATCACTGATGTGGAAGCGATACGGAGACTATCTGGTAAATTTCAAAGACGAAGCCTATCGAGACCACGTCTACGCCTACATTGAACAAGAAGACACACCGCGTCCGCTGATGTATCAGTTAGACCTGTTACGAAAAGTCGGGTTTCAGCAGGTGGAAATCCTGCACAAGAACAGTTGCTTCGCCGCTTTTGGCGCATTAAAGGCCCGTGACTAAATACTTTTGAACCAGGTCGTTTTCAGGCTCACTCATCAAAATGGACTCAAATCCGTTCGCGGTACTATCGCTGATCGTCGCACCAGCAATCCTGACCAACGCGACATCGGTACTTATTATGAGTACGAGCAATCGATTGGCACGAGGGGTTGATCGAGCCAGGGAACTTTCAAGGCAGCTTGAAGAAACCACCGACTTCGATTGTACGGAAGCGAGGCGACGTCTTAATGAGCTCGCGGCGACCGAAGAACGGACATTACTGCTGCTTCACAGTCTCAGAAGTTTCTATATCGCTTTAGGGGCATTTGCCTCGTCAGCATTTACTTCTCTGATTGGCGCTGTTCTTGCGCCGGCGCAACTGGCCATGTTTGTAGTACCGCTGGAAATCGCGGCCGTAGTCGCGGGAATGGTCGCCGTCAGTGCGATGGTTCACGGTTCAGTATTGCTTCTTCGAGAAACGCGGATTGCCGTTCAAGTGATTACTCAACGAGCCGCCAACGTCCGTGAACGAGTTCGCCAACGTCAACCTTTGGTTAACGATTTGGACAAACAAGTCTGAACCAGCCAGCCAATCAAATTCATCCAGGCGAGCCCCGGATGTTAATCCGGGGATTCTTAGACGGGATAATTCAACGAAGTATTGGCTTCAATAAAGTTCGTTCTAACGTCTACGAAGGGAGCTCCCGCATGATCTGCGGAAAACAAGTTCCCCTGCCTTCGAACCGTTCCAGGCAAGAACGCCAATTGAATACCTCACTCACAGGCCCCATGAGTCCCATATGTCGCATAAGTCCCATTCGTCCCATCGAAAACAGGTTTGATGTCAAAGTTCACCCGAGTTTGATTGAGTTCGATAAACTTCGTGTTTTCGAACTTTCGAGTTTTCGCGACAAGTTTTTGATCTTTGATTCACGGAACGGTTCGAGTCTCAAAAGTTTCAAGCAACTACGATAGGCAACTCTGGATGTTCTTAGGCAACATTGCTGATTTCCACGGGCTTTTTCAAAAATCGCGTCTCAAAATGTTTAGGCAACACTGAAGGGGAACTCTGGCGGAGCTTAGGCAACTCTGGATGGGCAACCATGAAACCGCTTGGGCAATAATGGGAGTTTTTAGGCAACATTGGCGATTTCCGCAGGCATTTTCAAAAATCGCGTCTCAAAATGTTTAGGCAACACTGATGGGGAACTCTGGCGGAGCATAGGCAACTCTGGATGGGCAACCATGAAACCGCTTGGGCAACTCTGGACGTTCTTAGGCAACATCGGCGATTTCCGCGGGCTTTTTCAAAAATCGAGTCCCAAAATGTTTAGGCAACACTGATGGGCAACTCTGGCGGAGCATAGGCAACTCTGGATGGGCAACAATGAAACCGCTTGGGCAACTCTGGACGTTCTTAGGCAACATTGGTGATTTCCGCGGGCATTTTCGAAAATCGAGTCTCAAAATGTTTAGGCAACACTGATGGGGAACTCTGGCGAAGCTTAGGCAACTATGAATGGGCAACCATGAAACCGCTTAGGGAACTCTGGGAGTTCTTAGGCAACATTGGTGATTTCCACGGGCTTTTTCGAAAATCGAGTTTCAAAATGTTTAGGCAACACTGATGGGGAACTCTGGCGGAGCTTAGGCAACTATCGATGGGCAACCATGAATCCGTCTGGACAACTCTGGGAGTTCTTAGGTGACATTGGCGATTTCCATGGGCTTTTCCGAAATTCGATCAAATTCGGCTGCTGTGCGAGAGTCTCCTGACCTCGCACAGCAGCCGACGCACCCAAAAGGCAAGCAACGAACCGCCACGGCTGACCTCGTCGCCTCAAACCAACGACGGGGTCAGCCATGCTAAAATTGATACCGTGATGTCAAAGATCAACGTCGTTGTAGTACATCACGGAGCCGGAACGGCTCAGAAAGTGGAGAGCCGCTACAAGCGGTTCACCAGGAGCTGCGGCTTTATGAACCCGAGGAACTTTAGCGACACTCCAAACGTCAAGTTCCTCAAGATTAGACCAGATCAAGAAAGAAATCGTTGTCCTGACACATCTATTTGCGACTCTCTCAAAACGACTTTCTGCCGCTGCGGTCTGGCTGCGGGTGAAACGGCCAATCGCCACCTGCAATTTCGCTAAAAACATAAAACGATAAAAGTATTACACGCAGTAAGTCGCTTGTAAATAGAAAAACGGGAATGTTTTCTTAACGTTTGGAAGGTGCCCATGACAATAGCCGGGTCCGCTTGAAGCCGTCCGAGGCTGGCAGGGCCACGTGGGCGACGCTGCTAGCGTCGGACTTAACAACTTCCAAACCTACGATGACCCGTCGAATACGCAAGTTGCAATTCATCCCCCGACAAATCTCGCATACATTCCACGGGCGGTGCTGATATCGTCTGTCCCTTTGATGATGGCTCGCCCGTCTCGGAAGATGGTTATTTCGTATGCCGGGTCGGACAGGGTCAGGCGGACCAGGAAGGGATTGCGTGTGATGGGGCCTGATTGTTCCAGCTTTTTCGCCAGATCTTCGAGTGACAGGCTGGTTGGTTGAGCCGGTGAGATCTGAACCGAATTCCTGCCGCAAAGTTTCGTCGATTGCGATGCGTTGCCGCCGTGAAGCCAGTCGCGTCGACCTTGGACACAGGCGGGACACTCGCTTCGCTCGCGCAGGTTCGCGAGGTTCATTTGTCTGAGCGTTCCTTCCCAGACATCAATGATCGTGAGCTTGGGCAACACCAGATCTTTGCGACCTGCCAGAATCTTGAGTGCGGTTGTTGCCTGTAACGCGGTTACCATGTGGATTGCTGGTGCCAGGACTCCTGCCGTATCACAGGTTTCGGTGGCACCGGGATCGGGCGGAGTTTCGATCACGCAGCGCAGGCAGGCCGATTCGTTGGGAAAGATGGCCATCGTCTGGCCGTGGCTTCCGACGCAGCCGGCGTAGACCCAGGGGATGCCCAAGTCTAAGGCGAGATCGTTGATCAGGAACCGAATCTCAAAATTGTCGGTTCCGTCCAGGATCAGATCGACATCCTGCGCGAATCCGCGAATGTTACGCCAGTCGATATCGGCGACGTGTGGATCGATCGTCACCTGCGAGTTGATTCGGGCCAGCTTTTTCGCGGCGACAATCGATTTCGGCAGATGGTCGACGACGTCCTGTTCATCGAACAGAACTTGCCGCTGAAGATTCGTCAGATCGACAAAATCACGGTCGACAATTCGTAAAAAACCGACACCCGCTCGAACAAGCGTATCGGCGAGAACCGTTCCTAACGCCCCGCAGCCGCACAGGAGGACTCGTGAGCCGCGTATTCGTTCCTGGCCTTCCGTTCCAATACCGGGAAATCGAATCTGGCGGCTGTATCGTTCGAGAGTTTCTGTTACCGGTGAGTTGGTCGTTGTCATTGTTTGTTCCACGGGAGGGCGAGGCTACGCTGATGAAACGGCCGAAGCGACGTAGGGAAATACCGTTGTACGTTATCGGTGTGATAGCGGTCGAAACGCGGGGTGGCACGATTTTGGAGTCTTCGACAAGGCCGTGTCTTCATGGTTCGATAACGTGTCCGAAGAGCACAGCCTTACCGAAGACGGTAAAACCGTGCCACCCATTTTCGCCACTTTCTGTTCCAAAAGCATCTCGTTAAGCACGTCGTTTGATTATTCCAGCTTCGCCCTTCCCTGCGTCGGTGTGGTTTTCAGATCGAAAGTTAATGTTTGCGAGCCTCGGCGGGAATTCCCGAATGGATACATTGTTCGGCAGGGAGTTTTCCCTTGGACCAGAGTGTTCGTTCCACCATGACACGCATCACCTGTTCCAATTGCTCTTGTGCTTCGGGACTTTCCAAAACGCCGATCGCTCGGGCAATCGCTTCCAGCGTACAGACCCCGGTCTCATTCCGTTGAGTCCTCAAATAATACTCGGATGGTGGCCCCGCACTCAGCTTGACCCTGGGGATACCGACCAGGGCCGGTTCGCGGCGCATGAATTTCGTCGTCTGTCTCCAGTTCGCATCAGGGACGATCAGCAAGACAGGTGCCGTCAATGTGGCTGCGAACTCGGGCGTCAATTCAATCGCATTGGGGCTGGGATAAAGCAGCAGCGATGTCATCCCAAGCAGGTGCAAACTTTCGGATGAAAGTCGTTCATCTCTCTTTCCGTGGATCTGAATCTCACTGTTCGTCAAGGCTTTATTGGTCAGCTTGGCCGTGTTTGTCGTGAGTGGTTCTTCAAACGTGTGCATCAGGATCATGACGCGGGTTTGAAGCGTGATTTTCGGAATCCACTTACAAAAACAAAGCGGCTTACGAATCTCGCAGCGTGGACAACGATGTTCAGCAATTCCTGGTCGCATAAGTCGGATAGCAAAGTCGAAAGGCAAAATACGATTGGGCATTGATTCGCCCTTCAATCGTTCGTTCTCTCAGATCATAAAACAATCGTCGGCATCCCCATAGCCAACCCGGGTTGTGAACGAGTTGGTGGACGATTCATATTTTGGAACGCAGTTTTACCGGTGCTTTGTCGTTGTGAGAGTACTTGTAGAACCGTTTGCGAATGAAAAACGAGTTCTTCCAGAAGGATGGAGCGCACCGGCTACCCTGCCGAAAGCCGAGTGAGAATTACACGGATTGCTTGCTCGGTCGATTTTCCCTGGATACGCTGCCGCTACTGCCGGACTGCGATTGTTTCAGCGGGACCACGGACCATCCGTTAGACTCATCTCTCCCAGACCTTATTCGGAAAAAACGATGAATTGCTTCAGATGCCTGAAGAGCATGTTGTTATTAGTCGGGTTCGCCTCGTTTGCATTTGCGCTTGATCCGGGACCTAAGCTTCCAGGCGTTTCGGAGATGAAAGGCGAACGGGCGGTCGCGATTGCGAACGCTTCCAGACAGAGCACGGCGAATGACAGGCCTGACGATCCGCTGACGGCGGTCGGACAGTGTTCCCCACGCCTGAACTTCGTCCAATTGGCCCAAGCACAGAACGAGCCTGCTCAGCGGCAGACGATTCAATCAAACCCCGTGACTGACCGGCGGTCGTTGAAGGAGGCCGTTGGCGACCGCTTCAAGATCGGCGTCGGAGTCGGCCATCAAGTCTTAAAACAGCCGGACGACGCAGCGTTGATTCGGCAGCACTTCCAGATCCTCACGCCCGAAAACTGTATGAAGCCTCAAAGCATCCATCCTAAAGAGGATCAGTGGAACTTCGAAGCCTCTGATCAATTCGCCGAATTTGCTCGTGACAATAAGCTCGATGTCGTTGGTCATTGCCTCGTCTGGGCGAAGGACGACCGTACCGATGAATGGATGAAGCAGGAGAACGGTCAGCCGGTCTCGCGTGAGACGCTGCTACGTCGCATTGAAACACACATTGAGACAGTTGTCGGACGTTACGGGGATGTCGTGACGATGTGGGATGTGTTGAACGAAGCTCTGGCCGATACCGGTGACAATCTACTACGGGATTCGGTTTATTCTCGCGCGACGGGAATCGATTTCATTGTCACGGCGTTCAAGACTGCGCGTGCCAAAGATCCCGACGCGCTGCTGATCTACAATGACTACAACGACCACAAGCCCGAGAAACGCGAGAAGCTGATTCGCCTGTTGACCGAGCTGAGGGAAAAAGGTGCCCCCGTCGATGCGTATGGGATGCAGGGACACTTCGAACTTGGTGAAAATGAAATCCCGCAGCTCCGAAAAACATTCGATGAGTTGCGAAAACTGAAGATTAAAGTCGTCGTTTCCGAGCTGGATATTGACGTGGTTACTCGCGGTCGATGGTGGGCAGACAACGGAAGTCATCGCGAGGAACTGGCCAAGTACGATCCCTATAAGGACGGCCTCCCGTCAGAAATTCAGCAGAAACAGATCGAACAATACGTGCAATTGTTCAAGCTATTTGAAGAGTACCCCGACCTGATCGTCCGCATCTCGTTCTGGAACCTGCACGACGGCCAGAGCTGGCTGAATTATTTCCCCTGGAACCGTGTTAACTATCCACTGTTGTTTGATCGCGAACGAAAGCCAAAACCTGCGTTCGATGCGGTCTATGAAACATTGCGGAGTGCACGTCCTGGCGGGGCCAAAGCGGCACCTTGAATTGCGATAGTGTCAGGGCTTGCGCGCTTCGATGCATGCGGCAGGGATCGTCAACGCGAGTTCCCCCTGCTCTGCCGCGACCGTATTCAATCGGTGCTCCCAAACAAATAAAACTAACTGAATTTCATTCAGAAATCTCATGACCGGCGTGCTGAAGGCCGTAGCGGAAATCTCTGTACATCCCGGGTGACGTGAGGTGGTCCACCATGACAGCTCCGCTTTGGATCAGCTTGAAAGCCTCCGGAAGTGCGACAACTGTTCGTAACACACCGGACATGCAAAGCTGGTTTTTGAAGCCAGTTCTGTCATCCCCCTTACGATTGTCGAACACCGTGGCTTGTTTTCCCAGGAATCGTTCGAGTCGCTGACAAATTCGATTCAATTCTGGGAAAACGTTTTGAAGTCGAGCGGTCGGAAACCATATTTCACCGGTCACCCAGTATCGTCTATCTCGGAAATCAGGGAGTTTGATTCCTGCAACAGCACTCGAGTCAACATCGATCAGGGGCTGATGGGGAGTCTCCTGCTGTTTCAACGAGGCCATAATGACACGCATTGCTCTGGGGCTGTTGTCACCGATTTCAGGCAGCTTGATTTTCGATGGCCAAAACTTAACGGGGCCAATTGCAGGGAAGTGTACAGGGAATTCTCGACCATCAGTTATCCCATCAAATTCCAGTTTGTCACCACCGATCCGTGTCGCTCCGGCGTTTTTCAGCCAGTTCACGATCAATTCAGTATCGTTCTTCGTTCCAAACCAGGTATGTGTCTTTGACACGGGTCAGCTCCGAATTACAATCGGCTAAACAATCTCTTCAACTTCGAACTGTTAAGAATCTGCCAACCTTATCCTTCATTCGTATCAATGATCTGCTGCAATGTCGCGGCAAATCCTTCTGGCAAGCTGCTACAAGCGGTTTGCCATGACATTCCGCGCCGTGGACGCAAGGAACCTTGGCGATATTTATAAGGTCAAGTTCCTCAAGAGCTTTGAAAAAGTTCTTCAAGCGAACAGCTCCTTGATGACGCCGGTACTGTCTCCGTGACGTGGGACATTGACTCCAAGACAGTGGAGCAATGTCAGCCAGGCGTTGCAGAGCGGAGTGTCCTTGGCAACAACAAGATGTTGCCCGAGTTTGACTCCGGCGCCGCCCCCGGTCAGGAGCGTGGGACAGTTATCCAGATAATGGACGTTGCGGATATTGCTGCCGAAAACGACGCAGGTATTGTCAAACAAGCTTGATCCGTCGGCTTCTCTCGTCGCTTTCAGTTGATCGATCAGGCCGGCGAGAAGCTGGCTCTGGATAAGATCTCGTTTTTGCGAGGCTTCTATGCGTTCGCCGGGGGCGTAATGGCTCATGTCGTGTGGAGCGACCCTGATCCCGAGACTTGTCAGTAATGTGCTGATCGGTTGGCGGTACGTCATGACTCTTGTGGAGTCAGTTTGGAAGGCGGCGACGATCAGATCGTACATCAGCTTGACTTCGTCCACCCCGGAAAGGCTCGACGATGGTGCATCAAATCGAGCGGTCGGCTTGGGGATGTTTTGCCATTGTTCCTCTTTTGTGAGTGTGGTTTCGATATCTCGAATCCCCTGGAAATATTCGTCGAGTTTTGCGTTGTCGTTCTTGCTGATGTGGCGCTGGATGTCTTTGGCGTCGTCCATGACCGCGTCCAGAACACTCCGTTTCTGCCTCAACATTTCCTGGCGTTGTTCGATCGGGGTTGTGTCGGTTGAGAACATTCGGTGAAACGCGGCCAGTGGCTTGTTAAGACCCGCCACTGGCTTACCGCGAACGTCCCAGGCGAGCGACAGGCCCGGGCCATGTCCGTTTGCTGCGATATCATGATCGCTTCCGTTGAGTTGCAGCGATGCAAAACGGGTCTCTTTGCCGAGGGCTCCTGCGGCGACTTGATCGACAGAAATACTGTTATGGAATGCGGCCCCCGCCTCGAAACGGTTGGCCCCGGTGAGCCAGAACGTGCTGCCCCAATGCGCTTCTTCCGTGTATTTGTTCGTCAAACCCTGGACGATGGTGAAGTCGGACTTATGCCGGGCGAGGGGAGCCAGTCCAGTGGGTAACGTGTAATTCTCACCCCGATCATTCACATTGGGGAACCATGTTTCCTGAGTGACCCCATAGCCGATCCCTAGAAACACGACGCGTTTGGGTGGTTTGATGGCGTTGTTTGCCGAGCAGAACCGTGGAAAACCAAGCGATTCAAGAAGCGGCAGTGCAATAAGCGATGTACCGGCTTGAAGGAACTTGCGGCGTGAACTTTTCGAAGTCATGAATTGTCGCCTGCGAAAAAATTTCATTTCGAACGGAATTCGTTGCTGCCGACAAGGACCTTGATGAATTCTCGCATGGCGAAATCTTTCTGGCGAGACTGATTGACCATCTGTGCGATCAGCGGTTCATCGCAGAAACTGCGAGATCGCCCGAGAGCATACTCAAGAACGGCAATACTGAACCCTCGGGCGAATGCATCCGACTTGGTGGCAATGACGTCACGTAGTTCATAGAAATCCTTGAACGCGGGGCCATGATGAAACGCGCCGGAAGGGTCGATCGTCCAGGTCTTCTTGCCCAGTCCTACTGCTTCATACGTATCTTCCGTGCGCCATTGTCCAACCGCATTGAAATTTTCCAGGGCGAGTCCGACGGGATCGATCTTGCGATGGCAACTTGCACATTGAGCCTCTTCCTGATGAGCTCGAAGCCGTTCACTTGTGGTCAGCAATTTGTCTTGCAGTCGCGAAATCTGAGGGACGTTCGCCGGCGCGGGTGGTGGTGGATCGTTAATCAGTTTTCGCAGGACCCAGGCCCCTCGTTCCACAGGGCTGGTCTGTTCTCCGTTACTTCCCATGGCGAGGATTGCCGCCATACCGATCAGGCCACCTCGCGGCAGTCCGTTGGGGACGGCGACCTTTTGATAGGCATCCCCCTTCACTCCTTCGATGCCATAATAGATCGCAAGCAGACTGTTGATGACAACAAAATCGGATTTCAAGAGATTTCTCAGGCTTTCATTGTGGTGCAGCAGATAACCGACTGTTTCGTAAACTTCGTTTCGCGCCGCCATCTTTGTGCTTTCATCAAAAGCAGGATAACGCACGTTGTTGAATCGGAAGAAATCGAGTCGATCCATGCCGAGCCACTGGTGTGTGAAAGGAATAACAAAACCGGATGATCTCGGGTCATCGATCAGGCGATCTGTCTCGGCCAGGAGCGCTTCTGCTTTGAGTAATTCACCGCTCGCGGCGAGGTCACGCAAGTTCTGGTCAGGTGGCGCACCCCAAAGGAAGAATGACAGGCGTGTGGCGAGTTCCAGGCCACTGAGTTCATGTCTGTCCTGTTCGCTGGTTTCTTCGACAAGGTAAAGAAATCGAGGGGATGCGAGGATGACGGCCAGCGTGTCCTTGAGGGCAGAGCCGTGCCCGGAACCACTCTTTCGGCGTTCAAGGTAAATGTTGACCAGCTTGTCGAGGAACGCGGGAGAGGCAGGATTGCCACGACAGGCTTCCGAGGTGAAGCGATCAAGTGCGGCTCTCAATTCATCATGGGTCAAAGCCGGTGCCTCATCACCCAGCGGGATACAGAGTGTGCGAATCCCTCGTGGAATTTGCTGTTCGGAAATCGTTTTACGCTCGACTTCAGTCCAGTCGACCCACAAGGCGAACTCGGGGCCAATACCGTTTTGCTTTTCTCCCTCGGCAAAGACGCGATGTCCTTGCTCGTTGCTGTCGAATGTCCCTTTCTCACGGATAAAAAATGACCCGCCGCGACTTTTTGTCAGGTTGAAGGGGATCTCGATCACCTGAGGTGCTTCCATTGTTCCAGAGACTTCGTGGGTACTCAGATGAGTCGATTGCACACCGAATTCGACGAATCGTCGTGCAGGAGTCGCCTGCTTGGTGGCCGCAATACGAATTCGGACAATACATTCGCCTGACGGCCAGCCACCGATTCCGAAGTAATGAAGCGGGTTGACTCCATTGTCTCGAATGGTCAGAAACGCGCCGTTCTTCACTTCGGGTTGAGCGAGGAAGTAGGCCTGATATGGCAGCAGGTTCCAGGCACTAATCCCTTCGTGCGTGGCATGCTCGCCATCGGCAAAACCAAACTCCGTTGGCGAAGGGACCTCTTTCAGTTTCTGCCAGGAATGATAAAAATTCCACGGAGGTTGATTGGTCAATCCTTTACGAATCTCTGCTGCAATCGCCTGATTCTCAGGCCGAACTGCTGCGGCATCGATGGCCTTGGTCCAGATGTTGTACTTGCGCCGCAGTTCGATCCGATTCGCCAGATTGCTTTTTATTCGATCAACGACATCTTCAGCTTCGAATCGTTGTTTGTTGTTGGAAGAGGCATGCGCGACTCGTTCGAATGCTTCGGCCAGCGCTTCAAGACCCAACGCGTGATATTGCTCGAACTGATCGCTCGACATGAACAGGTTTGAGCCGCTGGTATCGAAACCCCCGTTGCCAGTGTCGGCAGGAAGTTCGCTCACATCGATTTGTACGCCGAGAAGTTCTCGTAGCGAGTTGCCATATTCCCGGCGATTCAGTCGGCGCATGGTAATGATGCCATGCTGATCACGCAGGTTCCGCCTGACGTCCGTCATAACATTGGTGAGATCATCCAGAAAATCCGTTTTTACTCCGTTTGCTGGCTGCGTTTCGTCTGCTGGTGGCATGGAACCTGAGTTCAGGGCATTGAGTACTTTCTGCCACCGCTCGGCCGATTCGTTGTCAGTGATCTCTAATGGAAGCGTATCGACGCGAAACTTCCCCTCGGGCTTTTCGGCGTTGTGGCACTTGAGGCAGTATTTCTGCAACAGCGACTTGTGCCGTTCGTTCAAGGCGGCTTTCGCATCAGTCTCGGCTGAGCGTGCCGAGTGACAGGCCAGAAGCAGTGTGAGGCCAATCAGGAGACAGAGTCTGTCAGGCCCTATTTTGGTGGGCCTCGAAGACTCGACCCACCCTACAGTTTTCCGATCCATTCTAAGTCCCACAGAATGTTCTGTAACTGCCATTGTCGGACGGAGGCTCTTCATACATCGCGGCATCTGCGCCAACTTCATTCGGCTTTACCAGCACTTCCAGTAGTCGGTGAAGTGCAGAGAGGTCGTCGTGATCCTCTGCGGCGGCGAGTGCTTCCTCGACGCGGTGGTTCCGGGGGATAATGGCTGGATTGACGAGTCTCATTCCCGCCTTGACCAGCGTGATCGGGCGGCTCTCGCGGCTAAAGCGCTTCTGCCAATTCGCATGCCATTCTCGGAAGTCGGGACCAGAATATTGGTCCTTTGTCGGAAGTTCATCCGCAGAGAGATCGCGGAAAGTGTTCGTAAAATCAGCCTTGGATTTCTCCATCCACGTCAACAGTGATTGAACTAAATCCAAGTCGTCAGGCTCACTGGTTTGCAACCCCAGTTTCGCCCGCATTCCGTCCAGCCAGTACTCCTGATAAAGGGCGGGATATTCGCCAAGGGCTTCTGTCGCGATGCCGATGGCGGTTTCCTGTTCAGGGTCAATAAGAGGTATCAGTGTTTCGCCGAACCGGGCGAGGTTCCACTGCGCGATAGCAGGTTGGTTGCGATAAGCATATCGGCCAGCATGATCGATCGAACTGAAGACCGTGTCCGCGCGGTAAGTGTTCATGAATGCACAGGGGCCATAATCAATGGTCTCACCCGAAATGGCCATGTTGTCGGTATTCATGACGCCGTGGATGAAACCGACAAGCTGCCAACGGGCGATGAGTGCGGCTTGTCGGTCCAGGACCGCACGAAAAAACTCGAGATACTTGTGCGGAGAATCCGCCAGTTCCGGATAGTGCCGATTGATCGTATAGTCCGCCAGCACTCGCAGGTTGGTTTCGTCACCTCGGGCGGCGACGTACTCGAACGTCCCGACTCGGATATGACTGGCCGCGACTCGGGTGAGGATCGCGCCTTGTAGTCTCGTTTGTCGGTAGACAGTTTCACCTGTGGTGACGACAGCGAGACTTCGTGTTGTCGGAATACCAAGAGCGAACATCGCCTCGCTGATGATGTATTCACGCAGCATGGGACCGAGCGCGGCATAGCCATCGCCTCCGCGCGAGAATGCCGTCCGCCCTGCCCCTTTGAACTGGATGTCAACGAGATCGCCGTTTGGAGACCGGTGCTCACCCAGCAGAATCGCTCGTCCGTCGCCGAGCATTGTGAAGCCGCCGAACTGATGACCTGCATAAGCCTGTGCGATCGGATTGGAACCATTTGGCAAATCCTGGCCGGAGAACAAGGCGGCGGCGGCTTCCGGAGAAACTCCATTCAGGTTGAGACCAAGTTGATTTGCCAGTTGACGATTGAGAATGGCCAAGCGGGGTTCTTTTGCCGTGGCTGGCTTTGCGGGAGCAAAAAAGGTGTCTGGCAGGCGCGAATAGGTATTGTCAAACCGCCAGCCGATTGGGTCTTGTCCGGGATGTTCGTTGTTCGCATTCACCATCACATTCCTTCAGTGGCGTTTCCTGACCAAATGAGTATAGGTAGTAAAATGAAACAGCGAGAGCCTGGAAGCGAAATATTGCGTCAGCGTCTGAAACCGACGAAAGAGTACGCTGGGTGCGGTCGAGTCTTCGAAGCCCACCATTTGTCGAAGGTTTTTCGGGTAATCGAATTGGGACTCGATCGGAGCAATTCGCCGTGTGGTTCCAGCTCAGTTTTTCCTTCAAATCAAATGATTCGCTTCCTGCCAGACGACGTACTTTGATAGGATCATTGATGAAACGAAAAACTTCCGCCAGTTGATCGAACATGTCGACCATATTCGAACCAAAATTATTGACAGCAGAAGAATACGGACGCCTGACGGACGATGGTCGGTTGACCGAACTCGTGCGCGGAAGAATCATTGAGTTGAATCGTCCATTCACCTCGCACGGGTATCTTGTTTACCGAGTTGCCATGTTGTTGGGGCAATTCGTGGACCAGCATCGTCTTGGTCGAATTGTCACTGGCGATGCAGGCGTTGTGACACAGCGAGATCCTGATACCGTTCGGGGGCCAGACGTCGCGCACTACAGCTATCAACGAATCCAGTATCAGGGTTAGAAATGACCGATCGCCATTGCCTGAGCCGCCGCAATTTTTTGTCTGCCAGTATCACTGCTGTCGGAGGCCTGATGACGACTTCAATTGATGCCGCCGAAACAGAACTTCCTTGGATCGATGCCCATTCGCACATCTGGCCTCCGGAGACTGACAAATTTCCGCTTGTGTCAGGACAGACGAAGAAGGACTTGAATCCACCAAGTTTCACTGACGAAGAACTGATGGCAATCGCTCGGCCTGAAGGGGTTGGACGCGTCGTGCTGATTCAGCATTCCGTGTATCACCTGTTCGATAACTCGTACCTGATCGATGCGGTGCGGCGGCATCCCAAACTGTTTCGGATTCAGGGGATGGTTGATGACCACCAGCCAAACCCCGGCGAAGCGATGAAGAAGCTGCTGCCTCAAGGAGTGACTGGGTTTCGCATCACTCCGTTCATTCGAAAACTGGACGATCAGCCCAAATGGTTGGAAACGCCAGGGATGGTTGAAATGTGGAAAACCGGAGCGGCAACTCGGCAGGCGATGTGCCTGTTGATCAACGCGGCGGATTTGCCAGCGACCGACCAGATGTGCGAGCGACATCCAGACACACCCGTGGTGATCGACCACTTTGCTCGAATTGGTGTCGATGGCCAGATGCGCGATGGCGAAATTGCAAACCTTTGTCGATTAGCGCGTCATCCACACACCAGCGTCAAGATCTCGGCATACTACGCCCTCGGCCAGAAGAAGCCGCCGCATGATGAATTGATACCGATGATCAAGCGATTGTATGAAGCCTTCGGCCCACAGCGTCTGATGTGGGCCAGTGATTCGCCGTACCAGATTCAGGGCGCCAATACCTACAAAGCATCGATCAGCCTCGTACGAGACCGCCTCGATTTCATATCAAAAGAGGACCGCGAGTGGTTGCTGTGTAAGACGGCGGAACGTCTGTTTTTCTATGCGTGATTGAGGTCTGTAAACGAATTGGATGCTAAAGATAGACCGTGTTTTGCCGGCATCAAAATGGCAGACACGACGCGGGCTGTGTTTAATGACTCAGCGACTGCGGAAGATTTTCGTAAGCTTGCGAAACAGCCGCTCGTGACCGTGTTGCAGTGCTCAGAGCCGGTCCGCGATTCTGTGTGGAGTCTGGTCAACGAGCATTTCTGTCGCGTAAGACCTGATGTTTGTTTGCGAGTCTTTGCTCACTATCTGTTCGAATGCGATTTATCGTTTGCGCGTCTGCTGACAAACGTTCGCCGGTTTTCCGCAGACTCCCTGATGAATGCAAAAAATGTCGAGGCGATTGCTGCCATGACCGGGCTCGAGTCATTACACATCGGTATCTTCGAATTGAATGACTTCAGTTTCCTCAATCTCGTTACACCAAAATTGACTTCTCTCAGTCTTTCCGCCACACGATCGAAGAAGCCCAGTCTCGCTCCGTTGAGCCGATTTCGTTCACTAAAACAAATCTATATTGAAGGGCATCACAAACAGATCGAAGTTTTGAGCGAGTTGTCTGAACTGGCAGATGTGACGCTCAGGTCAATCTCGACGCCTGATGTTGAATATCTGTCGGGTCTATCGAAACTCTGGTCACTCGATATCAAGCTTGGCGGAATCCGGAACTTCAAGGGAATCGAAGGGAAAGAGAGTATTAAGCACCTGGAATTATGGCAGGTACGGGAACTTGGCAACATTGATTTCATATCGACTTTGTCCGGTCTGCAAAATCTTTTTCTCCAGTCTCTGCCGCAAATTCAGTCGATTCCGCTACTAAGGAATTCAACAAAGCTGCGTCGGGTTGTGATCGAGAATCTGAAAGGGCTGAACGACTTCACGGCTTTAGAGTCAGCCCCTGCTCTTGAGGAGTTTGTTTTGATGGATGCACGCAAACAGTGTCCCCAACAGCTTCAACCCGTTTTGAATAACCCGAACGTCAACCGAGTCAGTGCTTACTTTGTTTCCCTTCGCAAACATAGCGAGTTCCTGCAAATGCGTGAAAAATACGGAAAAGACGAAATGAACCGTTGGGACACATTCGAGTACCAATAAGGTTATCGTGTTCAATCGATTAATTTGTTAACAAACTCCGATTTGGTACTGAGCGCGAATTCGCGGAAATTACAAAATGGGTACTGGCGTGAGGGTCTGACGAATGAATACGATCGTAAAGACGGCAAGGTCCAATTGCTCCGTTGGCATGATCGTAATTTCGTTAGGCTTCTGTCTGTCTCCCCAATACTGATCGAGCGACTTATGGCCCGTATTTTTTTTGAATTAAGCGAATTCGCACCCCTCGTACACGAGATTGCGAACCGACGTCAGCCATTGTTGACAAGGACGATTGGCAAGGGCCCGTGGCCAGTGAATGTTCAGCTTCACATTATCCTGCACGCCCTGGAATCGATCGAGTCTGCCGGACCGATCACAGTCGAGTCCGCGTTCCAGCCTGGTGAGACTTGGATCAAGTTCAACGCAAAAGTTCCAAGAACAAACTTGAAGATTCAATGCACGCTGAAGGGCGGAACATCGTTAATCAAGGACGGCGATTGGCCGCTCGAAATCAATTTCGAATCTACGATCACGGGCCAAGTCCATCTGACGGGGGGGCCGAATGATGAACCAATCTTAACCCCGTCACAGCGCAATGTTCAGGTCGAATTCAAAAACTTCCAGTTCCGATGCCTGGCGTTCCCTCAGTGGATAGAATACCCCATGCAGCGGATCCTGGAACGAATGTTAAGTTCAATCATCGGCGAAATGATTCCCGTTGAGTTACGTCGACCGTTCACGAGTTCGGCTCGTGAGACATCCTCGACTCAATCGACTCAGGTTGCAGCCCTGGTCGAACAGGTACCGTCGCTTACTGAAAGGCAACCTCCTTTGCAGAAGGGTGCCGTCTATTGGTCCGCCTTTTATCTGGGCTATGGGTTAACGTTTCCTGCCGCATGGGTTTCAGCAGCTTTTCTGCGGAACACCGTTGTGGAGGCCGGCTTGCAAGATGGCGCGCATTCGGCCGCGAACGCAGCCGATCGCTTGATAACGCGTTGGTCTGCGAGAATCGACGAGAAACCGAATGGAGAATACAGTCTTTCCGTCGAATCTGCGTCAACGTTGGTTACCAGCGCGTGAATTAACTAGTTACCAGGCTCCGGCTTGGTAACTTCCTGTCGTCGAAGCTCTGCTTTGCAACCCAAACAACGGCAGGTCACGAGATTGCGGTGTTCTTGCGTGCTGCGCAATATGCTCTGCTCGCTTGAACGAACGTTGCGACCGGAAAGACGGGAAGTTGTTCCGCGCTGTTTAAACTGAATTCTCCGACGGCGAACCAGCGCTTCGAAGAGCGGCGTTACCAAGCTGGAGCTTGGTGACGAGTTGTTGGAGCTTGCCAACTCTCAAAATGAGCACGAATTTATCTTCGCCTCATGGGAGTTTCAGCGGGAGCGAGTATTCTTGTTACATCCGATGATGGTGGTTAATGAGGCTTCTGGATGAGCGTACGGATTCTCTTGATCGAAGACGAAGATGAGATTGCCGACTTCCTGGTCCGCGGGCTTCGGGAAGAGGGGTTCGTCGTTGAGCGTGCGGCCGACGGTCAGGAGGGTTGGCATCAACTCAAGACGAGTGCCTGGGATGTTGTGCTGCTGGACTGGTGGCTACCTGTAACAGACGGGTTGGCGCTGCTCCGCAGATTTCGCCAGCAAAATCAAGTCACGCCTGTTTTATTCCTGACCGCTCGTGATGCTGTTTCTGATCGTGTGAAAGGGCTGGACAACGGAGCCGACGATTATCTGTGCAAGCCGTTCGCTTTCGATGAGCTACTGGCTCGTGTCCGAGTTCTGGCCCGTCGACAAAGTCAGTCAGGATTTACGGCGTTGTCATATCAGGACTTGAGTGTGAACCTGGCGTCGCAACGGGTTGAGCGGTCTGGTCAAAGGATCGAATTGACTTCAAGGGAATACGCCTTGCTGGTCTTCATGCTGCGACATCCAGGAGAAGTGCTCAGCCGGACTCGAATCTACGAGCATGTCTGGGAAGAACGCTACGACGGGCTATCGAACACGCTCGAAGTGCACGTGATGGAGTTACGTCGAAAGCTGGAAGCTTACGGACCACGCCTGATCCACACACTACGTAACCGTGGCTATCGTTTTGGCGGGGAAGATACTTAACGTCATGACACTGACAACTCGACTTTCCTTGTTTTTTCTGTCGATGCTGGCCGTTGTGTTACTGGGCTTTTCGACAGTGCTTTATTGGCTGGCCGATCAATACCTGCATCGACAGTCTCAAGAACGACTGGACTCGGTCCTCAGAACGCTGAGTGCTGCTTTCGATATCGGAACCGAAGGGGTTGAATGGGAGCCTGCCGCGCGACATATCAACCTGGAAACCCCTGCTTACACTGATCCTGTCGTGTGGATTATCGGTGACCATCGGGGTGATGTAGTTGATCAGTCGAAGGCCGCTGGCACTGACCAATTTCTCGACCAGGTTTCACCTTCCCTACTTCCATCGAATCACGATGTGGTGTATCGCCAGGGGACTTGGAACATCGGCCAACGATGGGTCAAAGGAATTGGCGAAAAAGCCAATGCCATCGACATGACGGAAGAAGGGGACAAGTACCCGATGCTATCGATCACGGCCGGTGTTTCGCTTGTCCCGGTTCACACAACGTTGCGTCGATTAGGCGTTTGCTTAGCTGGCTTGTCGCTGGCGATCTGGATCACGGCGCTTTTTCTTGGTCGATTCATTTGTCGTCGTGCATTGCTGCCATTGAGAAAGATGGCCGCCATCGCTTCCGAAATGCAGACCAGTGATCTCACGGGGCGGTTACCGGTCCTCACGAGTCGGGATGAATTGGAAGACCTGGGCCGCGCGTTCAACAGTCTGCTGGACCGTGTTCAACAAACGTTCGAACGTCAGAGCCGTTTTACTGGTGACGCCTCACACCAGTTGAGGACTCCACTTACCGCAATTCTCGGCCAGATTGATGTTGCCTTACGGAAAGAGCGTACCAACGAAGAGTATCAGCGAGTCCTTTCGACGGTGCAGTCAAAGGCTCATCGCCTCAGTCGGATCGTGGAATCATTACTTTTCTTAGCCCGTGCCGATTCCGATGCTCCCGAGCCTCGATTGGAACAACTTGATTTTGGATCGTGGTTACCGACGTATTTCGAATCCTGGAAAGACCACGAAAGAGCGAACGATATCACGCTCGAAAATCATTGTTCGGGGACGTGCATGATCACCGTGGAGCCCGAGCTCTTTCGAGAATTACTCGACATTCTTCTGGATAACGCCTGCAAGTACAGTCCGCCAGGAACGGCGATTCAGGTGAGGTTGGAAAGCAGTGACAGTCATGTCGCAATTCATGTTGTCGACAATGGCTATGGCATTGCGGAAAGTGATCTTCCGAATCTTTTTGTTCCGTTTGTGCGTTCCGACGAATCCCGCCTTAAGGGGATTGAAGGAATTGGTTTGGGATTGTCGATTGCCAAACGATTAACTGCGGTGTTTAAGGGTGAGTTAACGGTGACCAGTCGAAAAAACGTTGAGACATGCTTCACCGTCAAGTTGCCTTGCGGTCGTTAATATCAATGGCCTTTCACCGGTGTCAAACTGATTCCAATATCATAGTTGTCTCTATGGCAATAACTCTCTTCGTAGCGTTTTCCGGGAGCACAGCTGGATTTCCAGGTTTTGCTTTCGAATGGAGGTTGGATCAGATACAGTTTATGGGTGCCAAGTTGCCCCCTGCCAATAAGCCCTCCGTCCTCGGCATCTGTCCCGCCGTATCCGAGAAGTCATCATGAACAATCCGATTATCTCCCGTCGCGCACTTGAAGGATTTTTCCTGTCGTTTGGAATCATTTTCTTAGTATCGCTTAACGGAAAAAGTCTTAAAGCTCAGGTCGATTTCAATCACGAGGTCCGTCCAATCCTGGCTGAGAATTGTTTTCAGTGTCATGGTCCCGACGCAAAAAAACGGAGTGGCGATTTACGATTGGATCTCGAAGCCGAGGCAAAGAAGTCGGCTATCGTTGCTGGTGCAGCCGCAGGCAGCGAACTTGTGAAGCGCATCCAGTCGACAGATCCTGAAACGGTGATGCCTCCCCCTGCTACCGGAAAAGTTCTGACAGCAGCGCAGAAAGCGATTCTCAGTCAATGGATTCAGGAAGGTGCCAAGTATTCAAATCACTGGGCTTTTCAGCCGATTGCCAATTCACAAGTTCTTCTAAAAGCGCTCCCCGCGTCAGAGGTTGGCACGTCTTCCATTGATCGTTTTTTGCAGGAAAAACTTAAGAAGGCTGGCCTGGGTTACTCTCGGCCAGTCAGTCGATCTCAGTTCATTCGTCGTGCAACGTTCGATTTGACCGGGCTTCCTCCCACTTGGGCCGAAGTGGAAGCGTTTGAAAACGACAAAGCGGACGGGAGTGAACAGCGATTAATTGACCGTTTGCTGGAATCGCCTCGCTACGGCGAACGCTGGGGACGTCACTGGCTGGATATTGCTCGTTACGCAGATACTCATGGCGGTGCTGCAATTGGTTTCACGACTTTTCCGTTCTCTTATACCTACCGCGATTACGTGATCAACGCGTTCAATAAGGACTTGCCGGTCGATCGGTTTCTGCTGGAGCAGATCGCTGCGGATCAGCTTGGACTGTCGGACGAAGATCCGTCATTGGCGGCACTGGGATTTCTGACTGTCGGGATGCAGTTTCGAAACTTTCACGACACGATCGATGATCAGATCGACGTGATCACTCGGGGACTGATGGGACTGACCGTCACGTGTGCCCGCTGTCACGACCACAAGTTCGATCCGATCCCGACATCAGACTATTATTCCCTGTATGCTTCGATTGCACCCAGTAAATCCCCGTCGCAACTTCCGGCCATCGGAGCTGTCGCCGACGAGAATGCTCGTCAGCAGTACGAACGGCAACTGAGCGAGCTAAAATTCAAATATCAGCAGTTTTCCCGCGAGCAAAACGAAATCATGCGGAATCGCCTGCGAATGCAGGTCGGACTTTACCTGGCGGAGATTGCCAAAGGAGTCGGTGAGCAGGATCTGTCGACACAGTTTCTTTCGTATCGGACCGACGATATTCGACCTTACGTTTTCAATCGCTGGCTGGCTTACCTGAAGGGACTCGGCAAAGACGATCCTGTGTTTGGTCCGTGGCTTGAAATGCACGCGTGGGGTGCGATCCCTGAAGCAGAATTTCAGAAACGCCGCGATGAGTACCTTGGCCGTCTTTCTGCTGAACTGGATTCCATCGGCCGGACACCTGACAAACTGTATGCACTGCGCGCCGAACCACCAAAATGGAATCCGTTCATTGTCGACGCTCTCGTGTCGCAGAAACCGAATTCGCTGAGTGACGCGGCTGCCGTCTACGGAAAAGTGTTTGCCGAACAGCAGCGGTTGTGGCTGCAATCGCTGCTGGAAACAGCGAATGAAGCCGCGCCGGGTGGCACAGTCCTGCCCGATGATCATCCTGGACACCAGGTTATCAACAGTTCGTCGCATCGACAGATCCGTCATCACCTTTATGCGCCCGAATCGCCATTCGATGTTCCTGACGAAGAAGCGGTTAAGCTGACCAATCGAACGATCAACGATCTGATCAGTGGAAAGAAGGGGGCGATTCATCAGTTGAACCTGGCGTCACCCGGATCACCTCCACGAGCCATGATTGTTAAGGAAGATCCGACTCCGAAAGAGACTCATATCTTCCTGCGAGGAAATCCGCTCGCACGAGGAGAAACAGTTAAGGCCCGGTTTCTGTCGGTCTTGTCGGGCGACCAGACTCCTGTCTATGAAAATGGAAAACGCCGCCTGAGTCTTGCTCGGTCGGTGATTTCAGACAGCAATCCACTCACCGCGCGGGTTCTGATCAATTGGGCATGGCAGAATCATTTTGGTTCTGGTCTTGT
Organism: uncultured Schlesneria sp.; assembly: GCA_903904835.1. Classification (GTDB taxonomy): domain Bacteria; phylum Planctomycetota; class Planctomycetia; order Planctomycetales; family Planctomycetaceae; genus Schlesneria. Next base: position 52,771 of record CAIVEI010000128.1, read on the forward strand.
CCGGACGCCGGATGATTTTGGCACCCGTGGTCAGGCTCCGACACATCCCGAGTTGCTCGATTACCTCGCCGATCAGTTCCGCAAGAATGGATGGTCGATGAAGTGGCTTCATCGACAGATCATGCTCAGTCAGGCTTATCATCAGGCCGCTATCGAAAGCGAACAGAGTCGTCAGGTCGATCCAGAGAATCAGCTCCTCTGGCGCATGCCGCGTCGACGACTCGACTTCGAATCGATGCGTGATTCGATGCTCGCTGTTTGTGATGAGTTGGATACCACGATGGGAGGCCGTCCGATTGACTTGAATGCCTCACCAGCAATCCCGCGACGCAGCGTCTATGGCTTCACCAATCGGGACATCATCGCCAACTTAATGAGTACCTTTGACACGGCAAATCCGAATGCGTGTACTGCCAAGCGGCCTGAGACTACGGTCCCACAGCAAACATTGTTCGCCCTGAACTCAGACTTCATCCAGGACCGAGCGATGCGGCTGGCAGCGCTCACAAAGCAAATGAATCCGGAATCAGAAGAAGGTCGTATCGTATCAATGGTCCGAAAAGCCCTCTGCCGAAATCCGACGGCGCCTGAAATTGGCCAGGCAAAGAAATTCTTGAGTGAAGCGGTTCTCCACACGACAACGGCGGACAGCACTGCCGCCGATCCCGAGCGAAGCTGGCGGCTACTGGCGCACGCGTTGATGGCTTCGAACGAGTTTACATTTTTGGACTAACGACCGGTTTGAAATGACGAGATTATCAAGTGCCATTTCTTGACCGTCTGCGGTCAAGCAGTGCTCTTCAATCAACGCAAAGACAATGACGCCACTGCATCTCCGAAGACTCCGATGCAGTGCCACAAATTGCCGACAAGGAAAACCATCATGATCAACCAATCGCGACGGCACTGGATGCAGAAATGCGGAATGGGATTCGGCGGCCTGGCGCTGGCCAATCTCCTGGGGAATACAGCGTCGGCTGATTCGACCGGCACGACAATGCGGACTCATTTTCCAGGGCGTGCGAAACATATCATTCATGTCTTTCTGAACGGCGGTGTTTCTCAGGTCGACACGTTTGATCCGAAGCCGGAACTGACTCGTCGCGCCGGACAGATGCTTCCGTTCGAAAATCTTCAGACCGAGCGTAAGACCGGCGTTGCATTGCCCAGCCCGTTCAAGTTCGAACAGCATGGAGAGAGTGGAATTCCCGTCAGCGAGATCTTTCCCAACCTTGCCAAGTGCGTCGACGAAATGACCGTTATCCGGTCGATGCACGCCGAACTTCCCAGTCATGAGATGTCACTGATGCTGATGAATACGGGAGATATGAGACTGGTTCGCCCCAGTCTCGGTTCATGGCTCACGTGGGGGATGGGATCGGTTAACGAGGATCTTCCCGCTTTCATCGCACTCGTCCCTGGCGGTATGCCGGTTGGCGGCGCTGGGAACTGGCGATCAGCGTTTCTACCCGGCTCGTACCAGGGGACTCGTGTTGATACGTCGAATCCCGATCCAACTCGTCTGATCGATTACCTGCAGAACAAACGAGTCACTTCTGCAGAGCAGTCGAAGCAGTTTGATTTTTTGCAGCAACTGAATGCCAGGCATCTGGATGATCGCCCGGGCGAAGCCGCGATCGAATCACGCATCAAATCGTTTGAGCTGGCGTTTCGCATGCAGACCGAAGCGAGCGACGCCTTTGATGTTTCACAGGAACCGGAACACATTCAGAAGCTGTATGGTCCTGGACCACAGAATCGTCAGTTGCTGATGGCGCGAAGACTGATCGAACGGGGAGTCCGTTTCGTCCAGACATGGCACGGTGACGGACAGCCGTGGGACAGCCATTCGAACATCAAAGACGAACATCGCAAGGTCGCCAACGAATGCGATTCGGGTCTGGCCGCACTCATCATCGACCTCAAGCAGCGAGGATTGCTCGACGAGACACTGATTCTGTGCAGCGGCGAGTTCGGACGGACCCCATCGGTCGAGATGGGCCAGGACGGTTCTGGAGCCAGTCAGGGTCGCGACCACAACCACTGGGGTTTTTCGTTATGGATGGCCGGCGGCGGAATCAAGAAAGGAACGATTTACGGTGCGACCGACGACTTCGGTTTCAAAGCGGTCGAAAACCGGGTCTCAGTCCACGACCTTCACGCAACGATTCTGCACCTGATGGGGTACGATCATCAGAGGATGACTTATCGTTATGCCGGCCGCGACTTCCGCCTGACCGACGTCCACGGCGAAGTGATTCGACCGATCATTGAGAGTTAGCACGATGACGAACCAGAATTCCCAGAGTTCGAGATTGTGATCCCGATGGCTTCTCGCCAATTTCTGACAAGTCGAATCCGATCCGTGCGATGTTTCATTGCTGGCGTGGATTTTTCAGGAAATAAAAACGGCCATCCTCTGCTCCCCCCAGGAAATCAGGGATTCCATTTCCGTCGAAATCGACGGTTGTCGGGCTGACGTCGTGGCCTTCGATGTTTTGTGACGCGAGCGTTCCTTCACGATGAAAACACCATACGCCGTCTTGTTTGCCGAGTCCGCGATAGAAGTCGGCGTTGGCTGAGTTGAGCAAAATATCCAATTGACCGTCGCCATCCCAATCAACCACTGCGATCTTGCGTCGCCCGCTCGCTCCTGCGGTCCGCTCGTTAAATCTTAACGGTTTACCGTCGGCGTCAGTAAAAACTCGCTTTGGAGGCTTGAGTAATAATTGCCCGTCTTGCTGGAATCGTTCAAAAAGAGCGAAGTAACCTTCACTGTCGAGAATTGCCAGATCGAGCAATCCATCGCCCGTGAAATCGTGTACGACAGGGGTTGTCCGCCATTGAGTGGCGAGTTCTTTATCTGTCGGTTGCCACCATGTCCAAGTGGGCTTTTGCGGACCATCAGGCCATTCTACTTGTATTGATTGGGGAGAAGTCAGTTCTGGTTTCGTGCGAGTGCCGATGTTTTTCATCCACAGCACTCGGCCCAGAATGGAATTCAGAACGATGTCCGGCAGGCCATCCCCGTCCCAATCGGCAACGTTGAGTGTCGTGTAACCCCACTTCGCTTCAGCCGGTCCCTGAACACTGCCGTTCGGTCCCGCCATGACTCTGAAGACTTTTCCTTGGACTTGAAGCCGAGTCGGGGCTGCCCATTTCGGTTGCGCGATACGAAATCCACTCAGGTTTTCGAAAAACTCGATGTATCCTGCCGTGTTCCCCGAGATGATATCGATGTCGCCGTCACCATCCCAGTCGACTCCACAGGGCGTTGCGAGTGCTCCACACTTCAGTGTGTCGGCTTCTTGCTGAAAGTATCTCGGGGGTGCAAAGTTGAACGGTAAACGTGGTGGTGAATTACCCTCATTCAAGCGATTGAGGTTTTCGATTAATGCAACGCGTCCATCTTCATCCCCGACGATCAAATCCATGTCGCCATCTTTGTCCCAATCGAATGCGATGGGAACGATCATTTCGAGATCCATTTTCAGGGGTGTGCCGTCTGACGTCGTGACACGTTGCCCCGCTCGGTATTCAGGCTTGGTTCTGGAACCGACGTTTTCAAAATAAGTGAAGCCGTCCAGGAACTCGCCACAGAGTAGATCAAGATCACCGTCATTGTCGAAATCGGCGAAATTGGGAGATGGACAACCAAACGTATCGATCGGTTTGCCACCCGCTTCGAGTTTGCGAGGAGGTAGGTATTTCGGAGCTTCTGTCGTTCCGAGATTGCGGTGCAGCAGGACAAACCCGTGTAGCGGGCCATTGGTCCATTCTCCGCGTGAGTTGAAGGCGTCATCCCAACCGTATTCGCTCCAGTCTTCGATACCAGTCACGAGATCCAGTGCGCCATCACCATCTTCATCCACGTATCGCCACTGATTGTGTCGAATCTTCGGACCCTTTGTTTGTGACCAGCCGGGTTGATAAAAATCCTTCCGAATGGGGAGTTCAATTCGCTCCTGTAATCCGGTTTTTTCAAAGTTCTGGTACTCAATTCCCGGTGTCAGTATCCGCATCGTTCCGTTGATGTAACTTGGCATCACGTAATGGACCGTGGGGCTCAACCTTCGAGCGGCTTTAAAGACAGGCATCTTGTTGACAGAAATGTCGCCGGTTGTGTTCTCGAACAGCCAGACCCCATTTGACGGTTTGTCGGGGCAAGAGACGATCAAGTCGAAGTCGCCATCACCATCCGCGTCACATGGCACAGGCCACGCCCACAAACCGACGCCAAGATCGACTGTCAGGCCGGGGTTATTGTAAGGCAACCTTTCGAGAACATCCGCGAATAGCCATTCCGTCAACATCATCACGCAAATGAGGGATAACCAAAGCGGACTTGAGTTCATTAAATCATCTCGACAGGAAAACGTATTTTATCTGGTTTGCAACCCGTATCATGATACACTTCGGGTATGAAACCCACGAATATGACACCTGCTCTTGAACGAATTGTCGACTCACTCAGCGAATGTCTGACACCGCAGACGGCCCGGCGTATTCTCTGTTTAAAGGCAGATCGCATATTGCAAGGTCGCGTGGACTATCTTGCCAGTCGTTTCGCCGAAGGGACGATCACTCGTGAGGAACAAGTGGAGTACGGTCAGTGCGTTTCCTATGGGACATTCGTCGCGATACTCAAGTCCAAATCTGGTCAGATTCTTGCCAAAAGCAAATAATGGGCTCGTCTGTCAGGGGTTTCGTGAGGGACCGGGCAGTCAATCGTTTCAAAGGAGTCACGGATGATGTCTGCGAATCTCGACCTCTTCCGGCTTGATGATCTGATTTCACTGGAAGACAAGGTTGTCAGAGGTCAAATCCGGCACTGGGTTCAAACGCGGTTTGTGCCACAGATCAACCGCTGCTGGAACGCGGGGACGTTTCCTCTGGAACTTCTTCCCGAAATCGCCGAATTGGGGGTTTTTGGAGCCAACATTCAGGGTTATGGCTGTGCGGGTTGGAGTCCCTTGCGGTATGGATTGGCTCTGGCGGAACTGGAACGTGGCGATACGGGCTTACGGACATTCGTTTCGGTACAGGGCGCCCTCGCCATGACCGCGATTTATTTGTTCGGCAGTGAAGAGCAAAAGCAACGTTGGCTTCCCGAGATGGCTCGTGCGCGGAAGTTGGGTTGTTTTGGATTGACCGAACCACTGCATGGGTCTAATCCGGGTGGCATGGAAACTCGTGCTGTGAAAACTGCGGATGGATATGAACTGACCGGGTCCAAGATGTGGATCGGCGGCGGGACACTGGCCGACGTCGCAGTCGTGTGGGCCAAGGTCGACGGGGAACCGGGGCTTGACCCGAACAGCCCTGCTGCCGTTCGAGGATTTCTTGTGGAGCGTGGGACACCCGGATTCAGTGCCTCGGTGATCGAAGGGAAATATTCGCTTCGAATCGGAATTACCTGCCGCCTGGAATTCCATAAGTGCAAAGTTCCTTCTAGTTCTCTGCTACCGGGTACCAATGGTTTGAAATCACCACTCCAATGTCTGAATCACGCTCGTTATGGAATCGCCTGGGGCGCCCTCGGAGCGGCTCAAGTCTGTTTTGAAGAGGCTCGTGACTATGCACTTCGCCGCATCCAATTTGGCAAACCACTCGGTGCATTTCAATTGGTACAGAGCAAACTGGCGCGGATGGCGACCGAGATTACAAATGCCCAACTGATGGTCTGGCGGCTGGCTCAATTGAAAGAAGCGGGTCAGGCAACATTCGTGCAGATTTCGATGGCCAAGCGAAACAACGTTTCGATGGCGCTACAGATTGCTCGAACGGCTCGGGAAATTCTGGGTGGCGTTGGAATTCTCGACGAACACGTTTCGTTCCGACATCTGTGCAATCTGGAAAGTGTCTACACGTACGAAGGGACAGACGACATGCATCTGCTGATTCTGGGAGAACATCTCACGGGACTGTCAGCATTTGTATGAGGCCAGTGCGAGCATGTTACCGTCAGGGTCCTTGAAGAAGGCCATCCATTCCTCTCCGCCTGCGCCAAAAGTTCCTTTCTCGTCGCGATAAATCAGATGCGGTGCGGAGTCAAACTGAATCCCTTTTGATTTCATGTTGGCGTATGCCGCTTCAATATCCGGGACTTCAAAATACAATACGGCGTCGCTCGCCCTTCCCGCGGCAGAACGTTCTAACAGCAAGCGGGTCGAGCCCAGACGAAAGAAGGCGAGACCGGGTGGATCGTATTGGGCGATGAACTCGAGCCCGAGTTGATCCCTGTAGAACTGAATCGTTCGTGAAAGATCTCCCGATGGAAGGGAGACTTGACGCAGCGGGCCTAGCTTTACTGTCATCGTCACTTTTCCTTGATTTCCTGCAGGCCGCTCGATGGCGGATTGTCGCAATGCGCGTTTCATCTGCAATGCAAAATGAATTTTCAAGCGCGCCGATCATCCGGCGTTTCGTTAGAACATTTTGAAGCGAACCAATCGGGCTGTCAAACTTTCCTGGGCGATCGCCGCCGCGTCATCGTGCAACTGCAGGTCCAACGTCTTTTCCGACGACCGCTTGTCTTCAATAACTTTCTCAAAAAGTCTCAACCTGGCGATGTTAAATAAGATGAGTTTGTCCACAACGAGTTGACAACTCAACGTAAGGCGGGTACACAATCAGATACAGGGACGTTTCTGTTTTGTCCGCCTGAAAAAACTCAAATTAAGGTGTGCCCGATGAAGAAATTGATTTGCACAACGGTTTTAGCAGCATCAATTGTGTTGTCCGTTGTTTGTAATAACGCGTCGGCGAATCTGATCGTTGGCCCCACGTCCGGTTATGACATTGGTATTGTTGGTGGAAGCGCGAGTAACACACAGCCAAGTACTTGGGGACTGCAATTTACGGCGAATCAAAGCTCTCACTTCGTCAGTTTTGACTTTAATCAGAAAGCAGGCGTGACTGGAAGTGACACAGCAGGAACGATCAATCTGAAGGACGTCACTTCAAGCATAACAGTAGATACCTGGGACGTACCTCACGTTTCTGGCCCTGTCGCCGGAACGGTCTCTTTTTCTGGTTTCGATGATATTCTCAATTCAGGTGACACATATCAACTTGTTTACACGCAGACGGCTGGTGCCTATAGCAATGAAGCGCTCATAGCAATTTACAGTACTCATTACGCACCATATACCAACGCCGATATCACGGTGACGAATGGTATAGAAAACAGTACCACTTCGACTGGCATTTGGTACGCTTTCGGCAATCTCCAAACCGTTCCAGAGCCATCAACGTTTGCAATGCTCGGACTTGGTGGATTGGTTTTGACGCTCAGACGACGACAGACCGTCGTCTGAGACGTCCGGTTGACGAAATATCAAAATTAAGGAAAGCCGCTCGTACTTGGGCGGCTTTTTTCGTTTTATTGCGTGAAGTAGGCGGCTTTCGAAATTATTGGTCGGGCACGACCGATGATCGATTTTGTGCTCGCAACGATCTTAATTTGCCCAAACTTGTGTTGTTCCTCTGTTGTGAAGATCACAGTGGTTACAATTACTTGTGGATGGCGTTTCGTATTGTCTAACTATTGTCACCGTGAAGGATGATGGGATCGCAATGGATTCGGTGGAAAAATCAATTAAACCATCAATGACGCCCAAGTCGCTTCAGGCAGTCTATGTCGTGACCGCGATTTGGATCTGTAGTGTCGTTGCCGGAACAATGTTGCTTGCCAAGTACAGTTCATCGCCTGGTTCGGCAGCAGGGCCACCTCATTCCTGGCCGGCGATCCCTGGATTCCCTCGCCAATCTTCGCGACCCTCGCTAATGATGTTTGTTCATCCAAAGTGTCCCTGTTCACGGGCGAGTATCAATGAACTGGCGCGACTTACGGCACGATGCCGTGATCGAATGGATTTGACAGCGTTATTCGTTGTTCCACCGGGCTGTCCGCCAGACTGGCATAAGTCAGCACTTTGGGAGAATGCGAACGCGATACCGGGTCTGCGAGTCATCGATGACCAGGGTGGAAGGCTCGCATCGGCGTTCGGCATCACGACATCAGGACACTGTCTAGTTTATGATGCCGGTGAAAAATTGATTTTCAGTGGTGGAATCACGTCCGGACGTGGCCATGAAGGAGACAGCCTCGGGCAAGCCATCGTCACCGGTATTGCTTTACAGTCAGCCGTCAACGGTTCCCACGAGTGTGCAACGTATGGATGTCCCTTGACGGCCAAAATACATCAAACAAATTAGCGTGCCTCTGCTTGACCGTCGTCGGTCAAGCAGTGCTCTTTAACCGATCAAACAAGTAAAATCGAAGGCTTCACAGAAGACTTAAGCGCAGTGTCACAACTCACGTTTAGACGTTTGAAAATGCGCTCGCCTTGTTTTCCATATCGCCCGACTCGGTTTCTGACTTTGCCAGGTGATTCTTTAATGCAGTCATCAGACGGTCGACTTCTCGAATGAGATCCTGGCAACCCTCTTCAAGTTGAGCCAGTTGGTGCTCATGGCAAATCTGTTCTAATCGCATTGCCGCGTGATATGTCGGTTCGGCGCAGAGATTCGAAACACTCCCTTTGATGGTGTGGACTGCTTTGCCTGCGGATTCGCAGTCTTGTTGTTCGAGCGCTGACTTCAGGGATGAGATTAATTCCGGGATCGAATTGAGAATTAATCCACAAATCTCATTGACGAATCCACCGTCACCCTCAAATCTTTTGAGCGCTGCAGGAAAATCGAATACCTGTTGTTCCGGCGCGATTTCCAATGGTTGTTGAGTTTGAGCGCTGACTGCTGCGTCAACCGGCGATCGATGAAACTTTTGGATCAGAGAGAACGCCTTGGCCACAGAAGCTTCGTTGATTGGCTTGCTGACATAATCGTCCATACCAGCCGCAAGGCAGCGTTCGCGGTCACCCGACATCGCGTAAGCGGTCATTGCAATGATCGGAATGTGGTCTCCCGTCAATTCCTCCTGTTTGCGAATGGCGGTCGTTGCTTTAAATCCGTCCATGACGGGCATTTGGATGTCCATCAGGACCACGTCGAATTCGTCTTGCTTTAAAGCTTGGAGTGCCTTTTCCCCGTTTTCGACGACGCGAACAGTGTGACCAAGCTTGTTCAGAAATCGAGTCGCGACTCGTTGATTGATGAGATTATCTTCCGCCATGAGGACACGAAAATGTTGGGCCGGTACAAGCTCTGACGCGGATTGATTTGCGGTGAGACTGTCTTGATTCCGATCTGTCAGGCCAAGAGTCTTAACGATTGTTTCACGCAATTCTGATTGCTTCAGTGGCTTCAAAAGCGTCGCAGCAATGCCGAGGTCGGTGCAGTGTGCGCTGGCTCCCGGTCGATCAGAGGAAGTCAGCATCATGATAACGGAACGAGCCAGCTCAGGGAATTTTTTCAGTTCTTCAACGAACATGAAGCCGTCCATTTTGGGCATGTGGCAGTCGGTCAGGATCAGGCTAAAAGGTTTGTTATCACTTGCAGCCTTGTGCAGTTCGTCGAGTGCTGCCGGACCTCCATCGGCCAGTGTCGGTATCATATTCCAGCCGCGAAGCACGTCTTCCAGAATACGCCGATTCGTTGGATTGTCGTCAACGACCAAAACCCGCAATCCATCCAGTGTCACGGACTGAGTGGCGTCGGTGACTTCTGCAGGAGCGACCGTCACCGGCAATTCAATCGTGAAATAAAATGTGCTTCCTGCGTTTTCAACACTGTTTAAAGCAAGTTCACCACCCATTAATTGAACGAGTTGTTTGGAAATCGAGAGACCCAATCCGGTGCCACCGTAGGAACGGGTCGTGGAAATATCTGCCTGAGTAAATGCGTCGAAAATGACGGACTGCTTGTCTAACGGAATGCCGATGCCAGTGTCCCGAACTGAAAAATGCAACACGGCAATTGAATCGGTTCGACTGACCATTTCGACAATCACTCCAACCTCACCTTGATCGGTGAACTTGATGGCATTGCCAACGAGATTCACCAGAATTTGTCGAAGACGTCCAGGGTCACCGATCAGCCAGTCGGGAATGTCCGTCGAGATGTGCCAATACAGTTCGAGATCCTTCTCATGAGCCCGCGCGGCGAGCGTTTTCATGGTTTCACCCAGGGATTCGCGAAGCTGGAAAGTCTGGGGGTCGAGTTCAAATTTCCCTGATTCGATCTTCGAGAAGTCCAGGATGTCGTTGATGATTCGAAGTAGCGAATCGGCCGACAATTTGACACTCTCAAGATACTCGCGCTGTTCGGGATTGAGTGGCGTGTCGAGGGCCAGATCGGTCATGCCGATGATGCCATTCATGGGTGTACGAATCTCGTGACTCATGTTCGCGAGGAATTCGCTCTTTGCTCGATTGGCGTGCTCTGCAGCGACAAGTGCTCGCTTCACGGCGGTATCAGAAAACTTGCGTTCGATGCCAAGGCTGATCCCATCCGCAATGGCGGTGAGCGATTCAAATGCGGTTTCAGTTAAAGGATGCCAGGCGTACATTCCCATGACGCCAACCAGTCGGTTCTCCACGATCAGCGGATGGCCCGCAAAGGAGACCAACCCTTCTCGTCGTGCCCATTGCCGTTCTTCGTCTTGAGATTCACCGACCACGTCGTTGGTCAAACGAGGCTTTCGTTCCTGTGCAATCTTACCAATTTTGAACTCGCCGACGCGGATGCGGGAGTGGGTGCCATTCAGATGCGTATAGAGACCTGCACTCGCCTGCAATTCCAGGACATCACTGGAATCAGAGATCGTCCAGATCCGAACAAACGCCGCATCAAGATACTGAATGATTACTTCGGCACAACCCTGCAACGTCTCGTGCAGAGGACCGCTGGCGGTGAGCGCCAATCCAATCTTGCCGGTCAATTCGGACAGCATCGTCCGCTCGCTCAGAGCGGCAGCAAATCGCTTGCGGTCAGTGATGTCGCGGACAAAACTGGTGAAGATGAGTCCGTGATCCAGTTCGACTTCGCTGACCGTTAGCTCGGCATGAAAAATCGTTCCGTCCTTGCGAACCCCATCAACCTCTCGTCCAATCCCAATCACGTGTTTTTCTCCGGTTAACCGGTATCGAGCCAGATAACCATCGTGTTCGGCGCGAAACGGTGCGGGCATCAACACATTGATGTTTTTCCCGACCAGTTCTGTCGGGTTGTAACCGAACAGTTTTTCGGTGGCTGGATTCGCGGATTCAATGATCCCACGGGCATCAATCGTGATGACAGCGTCGACGGCTGCATCGAGAATGGCCCGCATCCGCTGCTCGCTGTCTCTGAGCGATAACTGATTTCGAGTGATCTCGGCCGTGCGCTGGTAAACTTCGTGTTCAACAATTTCGTTGGTTTTTTCCAACTGACTTTGACGCTCGGCGATGATATTTGTCTGGCGATTACTTTGTATGCAGGCGAAGATCAGGAAGATGTCCTCGAAAATCACCCAGCCCGAATGTTCGATCCAGCGCACGTGGCTGAGCACTTCGTCACCGTAAATGGACATCGGCCAGAGATACCCTCGCACAAAATGGTCCGTTGCGGTGACCAGCGAGGCTGTGATGAGAACCTGCCAGTCACGATAAAACATCAGAAATGCGAGTGATCCAAACACGAGAAAGTGCGTCTCGATCCGTCCACCAGTGAGATGAATCAATAACCCTGCCATCAGCATCTGAGCGAGGGCGATCACGTGCCTGGTATGGCTCAGGCCCGGATGAAACCTCGCTAGAAAAACCGGAAGGCTGATAATGAGCGAACCCAGTAACACTGCCGCCATGACATGCGGATGCAACTGCCGGTCGGTTCCGGCCCACGCGTAAGGCGAAATCCACATTGCGGTTGCAATCCCCGCCAGAAACTCGAATGCAAGCAATCCTGCGAGTAATCGATCGGTGACCCGATATTGACGAGTCCGCTGTTCCAGGGCGAGCTGTCGGCCTCGTTCGGTCGAGATGAATTCGACTGAACTCGCACTGGACAAAATGTCGAGCATTTGGCTCATGTTTATCCCGCCTTCAGGATGCCGCGTTGGCCACGGCGGATGACGAATCGGAGTTCCGTGACAACACCCGTTTCACCATTGTGATTTCGTTCCCCTGCAAGTTATGAGTCACTTCGTCCATGAAGCTGTGGATCAGTAGCATTCCGCGGCCTTCGATCCCTTCCAAATTGATCGCACTGATCGAGTTTTGCCTTTCTAACGGTTTGTAGCCTGAGCCATCATCAGAGACAACAAAGCGAGCTTCGGCGTCAGAGAATCGCGATGACAATCGGACCCGGCGCGAAGCATACGGCTCATCCTGACGACGTTCCACCGCCAATCGGCAAAAAATCGCTTCATCACTCTGCCTCAGTTCCGTGTCCAATTCCAGATTGCCATGAAAAATAGCGTACGACAGTGATTCGTGAATCGCCATTCCAATTCGAGTAATTTGCAGTTGATTGGAAAGCCACATGGTGTCGAGTTGATTCTGGAGATAAGCAATTAGAGGACTGATCAATGAAGGGTCATTTTCCAAAGTGAAATGTGATTCGAGTACGTCGAGAGTTTTGGGAACCTGGCTCTGATTGCGTTGCCAATGGGAAACAGACAGGACGTTTTTGACGGTCTCGACCAGATGTTTGTCGAGGGCACTTTTGGGAACGTAACTGGCCGCACCTGTTTTCAATGCCTGGATTGCAATCTGCTGGGTACCAAATCCGGTCATCAGAATCACTGGTACGCTGCATCCTTGAGATTTAATTTGTTCGACCAGTTCAAGTCCATTCATCCCGGGCATTTGCAGGTCCGTGATGATCAAGTCTGGGGTTTCAGAAGCAATCGCTTCAATCGCCTTTTGACCGCAATCCACGCTTGAGAGTGAAACGTCGGCGATCCCTTTTCTCAGGAAAAACTCGACCAGCCTCCGATCAATGGCTGAGTCATCAACAATGACAATGCGAGTCGTCAATCGGAAATTCCTCCCCAGGACGTACCGTTCGTAAGTTCACAAGTTTACAAAAACTCAGCGATGCCGAGTCATTCCAGAATAGCAAAAAAAGCTAGAAAAACATCAAAATTAATGTGAATTTCTACTCATCAATCCGCAACGTACGTTTGCAATTCGCTTCGAATGCATTTTTGCAGCGTTGTCAGTCCCCTCTCGCGATGAGCGTTGCAAAATGGTTGATTGTTGGCAAAACGACGCGCGATCACAATCGGCTCATTCGACGTTCCGACCTTATCGCCACAAACTGGGCGAGCACGTGTTTCTGCGTACTGTTTAAAATGGTCAAATCGATTTTGAAGCGAGTTAAATGGTCTTGTGAGCCCATCTTCACTTGAGAGGTCCTGCTTCTGGCTGATTCGCTGACCAGATCAGTATCGGCTCGTTATGATGCTGCTGCCAGGTTGGAAAAAAAGGTTGGTGACGAACAAGGAGACTGGGAGTGATTTCGCCGATGTTGTTTTCGGTCAGCTATGCCGGTGGCTGGGGACAGCACAAGCTCGAATTAATTCCGTTTCTGGAAAAGGCTGCGGAACTCGGGTATCCGTCTGTGGAGCTTGGTGCAAAACGTCCGCATCTTTCGCCGGTGGATTATGCTAACGGAGAATCGGTACGCGAGATTAAGTCGGTGGCTGACCGGCTGAATCTTCAGATCGCGACAATCGCTGGCTACACCGATTTCACAGCTGGGTCCCAGGCGAAGGAAGTGCCGTTCGTCGAGATGCAGGTCCTTTACGTTCGCCAGCTCGCGGAACTGGGCCGCGCACTGGGGGCAAAAAATATTCGCGTCTTTAGCGGCTACTACACCGATCTCGCCGATCATCACGCGGATTGGGCGAAATGCGTGACCGCTCTTCGCGAATGTGCTGCCGTCTGTGCAGACTTGGGATTGATCCTTGGAATTCAGAATCATCACGATGTTGGCGTCGACGTCGCGGCATTCGGTGAATTGCTTGACGACATCAATCATCCGAACGCGAAAGCGATATTCGACCCCTGGTCGATCGGACTGCATGGCGCTGATCTGTATCAGGCTGCCAGGCAGATGGCTCCACGAATGGTACAGACGACACTTGCCGACTATATCCGCCTTCCGCGATGGCAATACCTTCCCGCTCTGATCAATTATCAGCCCATCGAACCAGCAGCGGTGAAAGCCGTTCCACTGGGCGAAGGGTTCCTCGATCTCGACGGCTTTTTCCGTGGATTGAAGGAGGGAGGATTTTACGGCGACGTTGCTTACGAAATCTGTTCCCCGATCCGAGGTGGCGGAAGCGAAGCGAATCTCGACGCCGCAGCCAGGCATGCGCTACAGAAGATTCGTGCTTGGGTGAAAGATGATGTTCGTTGCATACCGACGGTTGGGTCAATTTGATTCGTGATTAATGAATGTTTTCCTGAAGATGGTTGTTGTCGGCGTCAATGAGCGTCGAATCTCGGTCGCCCCGAATGGGGCTTTTGGTCAGGTTTTGGGATGTGTGTACCTGGGACAGAAGCTGCCCCAGGCTCTACTCGGTCGCCGCTCTGCGGCTTTTGCCGACGCTAGCAGCTTCGGCCACGTGGGCGAAGCTGCTAGCGTCGGACTGGGAACGGACACTGGAAATTCTTAACACTGTTTGTCTCGACTTACTTCAGGATCGGCCCCGACGTTTTTTGAAATTGAGCCAGCGTCGTCTGTTGAAGAAAGTCTGACATCTGTTGGCGAAATTGGACAAACTGGTTGTGCAGAGGGCAGTGTGGGCCGGTGCCGCACCAGTCTTCCCCAAAGGGGCACGTCAGCGTTGTGTCGAGACGTTCGAACGGTGTAATAATATCGTTCAAGCTGATTTCTTTTGGAGGGCGAGCCAGCCAGTAGCCGCCACCCGGTCCGGGGGCACCATTGACCAGCCCCGTCTGCGAAAGCGTGGTCAGCACCTTGGCGACGATCGCCTGTGACAGTTTACGGTTCTCGGCAATCTCCCGCGAATTGAGTCGCCTTCCCCCCTCCTCTTTGTAGTGCTCTGCCAGCAGGCTGGCAGCCGAAACTGCAGCTTGAGCGACCTTGCCGTAATGTGTCATGCGACAGTTATTCCGATCAGTGGCGGGTTCGCGAGCGCGATGGGGCTGTTCGCTTCTTAGGTGCGGCTTCCAGCCTCCACGAGTTGATGGGTCGCACGGGCTAAAGCCCATGCTACGGGGCGTCGCCCGACGTTTCCAGTTTGCAACAACTGACAACTTCAAGGTGTTCAGGATAGTCGATTTCTCGCTTTTGGGCAAATAAAGAAAAAACATTCTTTAATTCTTGAATGCTTCGCAGGTGGCTGTTATCGTGTCGACGTGGGCACCGTCCTCATCCTCCCTTTACCAAGGAATCCCTCATGTTCTGCAACCAATGTGAACAGACCCAGAACGGAACCGGCTGCACCGATATTGGCGTCTGTGGCAAAGACGCGGATGTGCAGTCACTGCAAGAGATTCTGCTGTATGGACTGAAAGGGATGGCAGCCTACGCCAATCATGCACGCCGCCTCGGAAAGACCGATGAGAACGTCAGTGCGTTTATCGAAGAGGGACTTTTCGCCACTATGACGAATGTCAACTTCGACATCCCTTCGCTGCTCGAAATGGTACTGGAGTGCGGTCGTCAGAATCTGCGTGTCATGGAATTGCTTGATCAGGGGCACTGCGAACGTTTCGGCAAACCGGTACCGACAACCGTCAGGGAAGGAACCATTGTCGGACCGGGTATCCTTGTTACGGGACACGATCTGGTCGATCTCGCCTCCTTACTCGAACAGACGGTCGGCACCGGGATCAACGTTTACACTCATGGCGAGATGCTGCCGGCTCACAGCTACCCCGGCCTCAAGAAATATCCACATCTGGTCGGGCACTTCGGCGGTCCGTGGCAGAACCAGCAGTGGGAATTCCCGATGTTCTCGGGACCGATCGTGGCCACCACCAATTGCGTTCTGATTCCGTCAGATATCTATGCTGACAGGCTCTTTACGACCCGCATCACCGCTGTTCCAGGTGGCACACGGCTCAAGACAGACGACTTTTCTCAGGTGATCGCCAAGGCCAGGGCTTGCGAACCACTCACCGAAAACTTCGTCCGCGAGTCGACGATTGGGTTCCATCACAGCGTGATCCTTAGTCTGGCCGACAAGGTCGTTGCGGCGGTCAAATCGGGTGAGATCAAGCGGTTCTATCTGATCGGCGGCTGCGATGGAGCTGAAGCCGGGCGCAACTACTATACGCAGGTGGCTGAGCGATCGCCCGAACAGTCGGTGATCCTTACTCTGGGATGCGGAAAATACCGCATCCGCAATCATGAGTACGGCACCGTCGCAGGGATTCCTCGTCTACTGGACATGGGACAATGCAACGACGCCTACGGTGCGGTGCAAGTCGCTTTAGCCCTGGCAAACGCATTCGAATGCGGAGTCAATGACTTGCCGCTGGAAATCGTCCTTTCGTGGTTCGAACAAAAGGCGGTGGCCGTGTTGCTCACGTTGCTGGCTCTGAACGTCAAAGGGATTCGGGTCGGGCCGGTGGCACCCGCCTTCATTACCCCGAACATTTTCAAGGTTTTGCAGGACAAGTTTGACCTGAAGCTGATCGAATCCGAACCACCAGCGGATCTGGTTCAGTTGGCGGTTTGAAAGGGCATTTTATGGGATCAGTCCCTTTGGAGCAGAAATCCGCGAAAAGTGTTGCACGGTTTTAACGTCTTCGGTAAGGCCATGCTCTTCGGAATCGATATCGAACCATGAAGACACGGCCTTGTCGAAGATTCCAAACCCGTGCCACCCCGAGTTCGGACCATTGTTCCGCTCAAAAAGTGCAAATGTAACACGCTACATCAGATCGTCCGTACGTTCTGGTGATGTCCCCATTCGATTGTTGACCCCACCCAGCAACAGTTCCAAGGCCACTTATCATGCAGACTCTTGACGAATCGCGTCTCGAAACCGATCCGCAATATCGTTATGAATTTCTCGCCAGCTTCATCGGCTTCGGTCCCGAAGATGTCAAGCTTATCCAAGCTTCAGCACCACATCTGGGGCCACGTGTGCAACAGCTTGTTGATCAGACTTACCAGAAACTGCTCTCATTCGATGCGACCGCCCGCCATTTTGTTCCTCGTCAACACGGCTTCGAGGGGCCGGTCCCCGCAGATCTGACGTCGCTTTCCCCAGATCATCCGCAGATCAAGTTTCGCAAAGACCACTTGAACCGGTATTTTATTCAACTGATTGGTCGAGCCTACGACGCAAAGATGGTGCAGTACCTGGACATGGTCGGCTGCATCCATACGCCTCATGCAGGTAATCACGAAATCAATGTTCCGCTCGTGCAGATGAATGCCCTGTTGGGGGTTGTTTCGAACGCACTGCTGAACTCGATTTCCGAATGGCCCATCACATCGGAATTGAGGTTTCGCACAATCATGTCTTTCAACAAGTTGTTATGGATTCAAAACGACTTCATTAATCGTCACTATCAAGCTGGGATAGCCGGAACTTGAACTCCTGATCACTATCGCGTAGAAAATTTTGACCCCTGATCCGGCCAGCGTCGGTGTTCGACCTGTGATCTCGTTTTGTTGATGGGATTTCGAAGTGAATCGGGGGCGACATTTCACTCATTAGGGGATGGCGATGAGACGGATGTTTCCGAAGTTGATGTTAGCGGTCGCGATCACATTGGTGGTTCATGCGCAGAACGCCAAGGCTGGTGTCATTGTCGACAATACCACTCAGACGCAGGTAGGAAACGGACAAATTGGAGGTGGCCAGTTCGAGGGGCAGGAGTTCAACACAGGGAGTCAGAGCTATACGCTGGATTCGATCTTGGCCAATGTGGGCGGGTTGTCAGGTACGATCAACGGGATCGGGGCCCAGATCGTCCAGGACAATAGTGGCACCCCCGCTGGTGGTACTGTGCTGACTTCGTTTACGGTCCCCTCAATCGGAAGTTCCTTTGTCAACAAAGAATTCGATCCGACAACGAGCGGCGTCGTTTTGGCCGCCAACACAAACTACTGGTTTATTCTGAACTATTCCTCGGGAAGTGGCACATTCGGCTGGAATTATGCGGGAACCCAAACGGCCAGTGGGCCAGGCTCGTTAGGTGCTTACGCGACGAGTTTCGATAACGGGTCGACGTGGATCATCAACAACTTCGGTCCGGGTACGCCCGACCTGATTCAGGTCAATGGTACTGTGGTCGCGGCCGTGCCCGAACCCGGCACGCTGACCATGGCAGGGACTGCTGGCCTGTTTGGCCTTGCTCTCTGGTTCCGACGCCGGTTGGGAAATAAGTCGAAAATGAGTTCTAACTAGAACGAGCATTTTGAGCGTTGAAAATCCACTGACCCGGAACGAGCAATCGCTCCGGGTCGTCTTTTTTGTCTTCTCTCTCACATGCTTCAAGGAGATTGAGAACGATGATGAGATCAACCGTTTTTCAAAATCTTGACCACGATCGGTTTATGCAGGAAGCAATCGCTTGCGCAAAACAAGTTCCTACCCGCCCGTTTGGCGCGGTCATTGTCGTTGCCGAACGAGCTGAAGTCATTGCGAGAGGTTTCAATCGTACCGACGACAGCCCGACGTTTCATGGAGAAGTCGATGTGATTAACCGCTGTGCCGAAAACCACCCGAAAATCGAATGGAACGGGTTGGTTCTGTACACAACGGCCGAGCCCTGCCCGATGTGCCAGTCTGCTATCTCATGGGCCGGCATTTCAATGGTTGTCTTTGGTTCATCAATTCCATTTCTCAAAAGCCTGGCATGGAATCAGATTGACATTCGCGCCGAAGAAGTCGCCAGACTGACTCCGTTTAACAAATGCGAGATCCTGGGTGGCGTTTTGGAAAAGGAATGTGACGCGCTTTTTCATGCTGCCAAGGCATCTGCTGTTAAGAAAAAGTGAATGCTGGTGGCGTGTCTGGAAAATCAGCATTCGAATTTGTGAATGTGGACATTCGCGCGTTTTCTCCGACGCTGCTAGCGTCGGACCGGAAACGTTCTTACTTGCCCTCAGAGGCCGGAGGCGTATCGACACTCGGCAAATTGTTCATGTATTTGGCAATCGCGATCAGATGGTGCAGCCGAGTAAGTCCATCCATGTTGCCATCCATGGTGTGTGTATTGAGCTGAATCGAGGCTCTCTCGGCAAGCTCGTGCAGCAGATGAACGCGTCCGACGCGTTTGCCGCCGTCGGACTTGACCATATCGATCGACACGACGAGGTCCATCCAATTGCTGCCGTCCTCATTCTTTTCCTGGGCGGGGATGACGAGTTGCACTTCATCCAGCGGTTTCAGTCGCCCCTCATCGGCGAGCGTAAATACCACCGTCACACGACCGGTCTTGTGGTCCTGAACTGTGACATGATATTTCAGCTTGAGCTCGTCCTTCGTCTCATGAAGGTAAAAGCCAATCCCCCAGGCTCGCTCAGCTGCAAAGTAACAGATCAGGACGGCAAGCAGCACTGCAGGCAAACGAAGTCTTCGCGTCCACATTTCGCATCCCTTTTCTTCGCAGATCTTTTGGCACTCGGTATCGCGTCTCAGACGGGGAAACGAGCCCGTCCGTTCCAAGAAAAACATGTTGAGCTTACGAAATACCGAAAATCATCCTTTTTGAATTGCCAGTGCGCTCAGTCGACGATTGTCTGGTAGATAAACCATTTCGACATCTTCGTCCATACACCACTGACTTTGAGAGACTTGATAGTGTTTTTTCGGCCTGCTCAAATCGTAAGGAAAGTCAGCCGAAGCCATTTCAAATGGAAAATGACTGGTCGATCGACGGCAAAATATTAGCTCAGGGAAGGAAACGAACTTGGAAATCAGGGCCGAATCCTCTTCATCCGCTCGTCCGATACCGCTTTTCTACCTTCGTGTTTTTGTCTTTGTGCTCATGTTCGCGGCTCTGCTGTTACGTTTCATTTCCTTCCTGCAACGTGTCGAACAGGAGCGGCGTCTGCGCGAGCAACAACTGCGGTATGCCGAGCAGGAGCTGGACCGAGCAAGGGACGAGTTGAAGGATCAGCTTCGAGGCCCACAGCCGGATCGTTTACGATCGTTTTGGGAGGCAGATCTCGAAGGTTCGAGTCTTACCGGAATGACGCTTGCGAGCAACCGCAACGCCTTCCAGCGAGCTTCGTTCCGTAAGTGCAACCTGGAGGGGGCAACGCTGGAAGGAGGCGGCGCTTCATTTCAATTCGCTCGTTTCGACTCAGCGAAGCTTGCTATGGCCAGTCTCAAAGGAGGCGCGGCCTCGTTCCAGCAGGCGTCGTTTGCCGGAGCCGATCTCACGGGGGCGACCCTCGCCGGAGAAGGAAGTTCATTTCAAGGAGCGACGTTCGAGGGGACAATATTGATCGGTGCGAAGTTGTCGGGGAATTTTCAGAGCGTCAACTTCAGCGGGGCGAAGCTTGAAGCAGCCGATCTCTCGGAAATCGATCGTAACAATCTCGCCAGTTGCTATTTCAAAGACCCACCCACTTACGACGCCAGAACCAAGTTCCCGCCGGGTTTCGATCCGGTTGAACACGCATGGATGCGGGTGGATTAGCACCCGGACGAAAAGCGCAGTAAAGGATTTTTCTTTTAGAAATCACAGGTTCCACTGAAAGCTGTGTCATGAATTAGCGGCCTTCCTCCAAGCAGTGCCGAGCGACGCAAAGAACGTCGATTTCAAGCCACTGCTTCTCCGGGGACTCCGAAACAGTGGCACATCAGATGAAGGTGAAATGAGCCTGTTTCAATCGTGCTGTTGCTCATCGGAGGAGTCGCTCTTCCGTTGTTCAATCGTCGGCGTCAGCAAACATCAGATAATGGCCGACGCACGCGCAAACTGATCACCTGCGCTGGCGAGTTGGTTGAAAACATCAAGAGTTCGTTTTAGGCTGATGCACTGCAAACGTCACAAGCACCAACGGATGCGAAGCGGCCTCAATTTTACTTCAAAGAATGTGTATTGCACTGACAGTCGCGAGTGACCAGGCAGAGAGAGAATCATGATCAGGTTTTGGTTGTTAATTTCTGTGTTGGTTTTGGGGATTGGTTCCGTGTCTTCGGGGGGTGAACTCGTCACGAACGGTGGCTTTGAGTCAAACAGCTTCTCACACTGGACGGGGACAGCGACCACCGATACCGGCAATGGCGTCGTAGGTAAAATTAGCGGAATCGACCCGTATGAATTAACTCATCAGGCGTCGTTCCTGAATATGGATCCCGAGACGATTTCTCAGGCTCTCTCAACAACGATCAATGACTCTGAAACGATCTCATTCGCGCTCGCTGATTATGCTGGCATTAACACGGACTCGTTTAAAGTCTATTTCGGCGGGGCCTTACTGGCGACAATCAGCAACCCCGGATCTGGCTACAAAACATACTCCTACAACGCGACTGCGACATCGGCTTCAACGACCTTAAGTTTCACCATGACGAATCCGCAAGGTACCTGGCTTCTTGACGCTGTTTCGGTCACCCAATCGTCCGCACCTGTGACTGTTCCCGAGCCGTCGACTTTTGCGTTGACTTGCGTCGCCTGCGTTTCCGGTCTTGGGCATGCCTTGTTCCGGCGTCGCAAGGGAAACCTTGCCGTTTAATCGTTAGGCGAAACGCAATCCTTCAATAACAATCGTCCATGGGTGGCCGTATCACTTGGTTGCCCGTGGACTTTATGTTTTTTCTCTTATGCAGCGTTCGTCGATTCGCACTGTGATGCTCGTCAGCCCTGACCACGTCGCCAATGTCGGTGCGTCAACACGAAAAATGTAGGTGCCATTCAACGCGTGCAACGATTCGTGGCTTGATGATTCAAAAACCAGAAGAGTAGACGAAATCTTACCACGGGGGACTGAGGTCACGGAAAGGACTTCAATTGCGAGCAATTCAGTGAATTGTTCCTCGTTCGTGAATCCCGTTGAATTTCTATAGCCCTACTACTCATGAGGTTTGCGGTCTACAATACTTCAGCTCGCGTTCTTCGGTCCTTTCGGAAGGTTGATTATGCTTCGTCTTGCGGTTGTTGTCGGTGGGCTTGTCCTCGCGATTGCCTTTGTGAATCTGCCGCTCAGGGGCGATGCTGTCGCAGAATCCAAGACGCGGCTGCTTGAAGACATTAAATTTCTCGCCTCGGACGAACTGGAAGGTCGCGGTGTAGGGACTAACGGTCTGAATGTCGCCGCTCGATTCATCAAGGGTGAATTTGCCAAAGCGGGTCTGGCCGTTGATCGAGTCAACGGCGATGCGTTTCAGAAGTTTGATCTTGTGACTGGCTCGAAGCTTGGTGAGTCGAATTCGTTGCACTTGGTTGGTCCTGAGGGAGCGACCATTGAGCTGAAGATCGGTGAAAACGTCGAAGTCTGTTCGTTCGGAGGAAGTGGATCATTCACCGGGGATGTTGTCTTCTGTGGGTATGGGATCGAATCAAAGGACGACGACTACAACGATTTTGAAGGAGTCGACGTCGAAGGAAAAGTTCTGATCGTGATGCGGCGTAATCCTCGTCAGGCTGATCCGAAAAGTCCGTTCGGGTCGTCGCACGGCGTTTCAAGGCATGCCGATCTCCGTTCCAAAATGACGAATCTGGCAGCACACAAGGCGGCTGCGGTGTTGTTCGTGAACGATCCTTATGCTGGAAAGAAGGCTGCGGAGACTCGTAAAGAAGGTCTGGCCAAAGCGAATGAAAAGGTTGCGGCCGCAGCGGAAGAGTTCCTGGCGATCGAAGCGACGGAGACGGAAAAAGCGGCTGCAGCCCGCAGCAAATTGACCGAAGCGACAAACCAGTCAAAGTCACTACGACAAGCGGCAGAAAAGGGTGACGATGATCCATTGATGAAATTCGGCTACGCGGGCAACGGCGACAACAAAGCGATGCCACCCGCATTTCACATTTCGATCAAGACGTGTAACCAGATGCTCGCTTCGATCAAGACCGATCTCGCGACGCTTGAAGCCCAGATTGATGCTGATTTGAAGCCGAAATCAGTGGTCGTGACCGGGTGGTCTGCCAAGGGAGTCACGACGATTGAAAAAGTTCGATCGGACGTGGAAAACGTGATCGGTGTCATTGATGGTGAAGGTCCGCTGGCTAACGAAACGGTGGTTGTGGGTGCTCATTACGATCATGTCGGGCGCGGTGGGCAAAACTCACTGGCCCCAGGATCGTCAGAGATTCATAACGGAGCTGATGACAATGCCTCGGGAACAGTGACTTTGCTTGAACTTGCTCGCCGGTTTGGCCAGAAAGCAAAAACAGCAAAGCCCGCTCGACGACTGGTGTTTATTGCCTTCACCGGCGAAGAATTGGGGCTGCTCGGTTCTGCCAGGTATTGTAAAGAACCGGTGTTTCCATTGGAGTCAACTGTAGCCATGTTGAACATGGACATGGTGGGGCGACTGAAGGACGAAAAACTGCTTGTTTACGGGACGGGGACCAGTCCTCGCTGGGAGCCTGAACTGAAACAGTTCAACGGAGAGAACGGCTTCAAGTTGATTTTCAAACCGGAAGGAGACGGTCCCAGCGACCACACGTCTTTCTATGCAAAAAAGATTCCAGTCCTGCATTTCTTCACGGGTGAGCATGCCGACTATCACAAGCCGACCGACGATTGGGAAAAGATCAACATCGAAGGGGTTTCTCGTGTCGCTAATCTGATTGAAGCAATGATCACGGCGACCGTCAGCCATGCCGAGCGGCCAGAATATGTCGAGACCAAGCGGGCGGCAGGTCCGAGTCGCGGGGGGAATCGGCCTTATGTCGGAACGATCCCGGAATTCGGCAATGAAGATCCAGGCTATGCGATCAGCGGAGTGACCCCTGGCGGTCCTGGTGAAAAGGGTGGATTAAAAGGGGGAGATCGAATTATCAAGATTGGCCCACATCCTGTTGCGAATCTCGATGATTTTGACGCCGCTTTAAGAAAGTTTTCCCCCGGTGATGCTGTCGACTTCACTGTTGTACGCGAGAAAAAAGAACAGACGTTTAAAGTGACTCTCGATCCACCTCGGTAAAAGGTGTCAACAGATCAACTGGGTCAGGAACTGCAAACCGATGCCCTTTTGTAATAAGACTGTGTTTGAAGTCATCGATTTGTTACTTTCATGTATACGCGAAAACAGATTGAAGTCTACTTCCAGTATGTCGATTTCTGCCACAGGTCCAGCCATGCGAACATCAGATCTGCGAATGGTTTTTAGATTTCTGTTGATCGTTTCTTTCTGTTCGGCGGGATGCGGTCCGACAACCAAGTCACCTTCTCCGGTTCAATCAGTGCCGACCACCGTTTCGGTCGTACCTGCTGCAGTTCCCGCCGCTGCGTCTCAGAATTCGGCGACCACTGCAAAGCCGAAGCCGAAGCCGGCGGAACGCAAATCGAGCGTGCCTCCCAACGCTGACCCGAAGACGTTGTTCGTGGTGAGCAGCAACGGGCAACCGATGGAAGTTGAAGCCAAACGAGGCACGTTGCCGACTGATCGGTTTGAGGTTGCGGCGGCAGACCTTCGATATGACTCGACGAATTATGTTGTGCAGTCGAGTCAAGCTACGGTTGAATCGCAACTGCTATATGGGACTGGGCAGAAAAAAGCCGGATTCACGCTGCCAAAAGGTTTCGAAGAAGTTAAAGAAAACGGCTACAGCAGTGAAGGGCTTCCGATGTGCATCGTCTGTACCAAGACGGGTACAAAGTTGGGGTTGGTGCCAGCAGGAAACTGCGTCGTGGGTTCGGACTCCGGTCCGGAAAACAGCAGACCTTCGATCACGGTGTTTCTGGACACTTATTATATGGAAATTCTGGAAGTGACGATCCAGGACTACAAGAATTTCCAGGCTGATCAGCGCGAAAAAAAGAAGCCGGTCCCCCCTGCCCCTTTGAACCCGTCATCCCCGCCGCAAACCCCAGTACTTGGAGTCACGTGGAAAGTCGCCCTCGATTACACTCATTGGGCCGGGATGGAATTGCCGACTGAGGCAGAATTTGAGAAGGCCGCTCGGGGACCTAATGGTCTGCGGACCCCCTGGGGGGACGGAAAAGCATTGATTTCCAGTCGGTCGCTGTCAACGACGGGATCGTTCCCGACCGATCGAAGCCCGTATGGAATTTATGATCTCGCTGGTAACGCGATGGAATGGTGTGCGGACCTCTATTCACCAACGGCACATGCCGAAGCGAGCGGTTCAGGTACCAGAGACGTTCCTCGCAACTGGGCCGGACCAAAAAAAGTTCGCGAAATGAACTTTCGCGTCGTGAAAGGGAACGGTAAGGACTGGAGTATTTCGGATCGTCAAGGAAAAGAAATGAGTAAGGGACACCCTGAAGTCGGTTTCCGCGGCGTCTTGCGAATTTCGCCCGATGCCAAATCGGCTGAATCCACGCGATCGTTGCAATGAGGAGAGTGCCTGGCTGAAGCCTGTTGAACGTTGAATAATGGGGAGGGCGAGGCTCTTGCCAGATGAAACGAAGTGAACTTGAAATGTTTACGTTGCCAGAATCCAAGTTTCATTGGAACAGTATACCGCGACATTGGGTTCCATTGGCGGCTGCTTTGATCTGCCAGCGTCGTCTCTTTTGTCGCAGGAAAGCAGGATCACTGGCGAGGGGAAATGCACGCCATCGGCAAACGGCATGGAAGAATTTCATTCTATTCATGGCATGTCTAGGGTTGAGCCCATCTGCGGAGCTGCTTCGAGCTGAACCCCCTTCCATCGAGTTCAACCGTGACATCGCGCCGATCCTTATCAACAATTGCCTCGAATGCCATCATCGAGGCAAGGCGAGTGGTGGATTGAACGTGGCGTTGATTGACGAAATCAGGCGGGGTGGTGAGAGTGGTCCTGCAATAGCGGGTGACCTGGCAACACCAAGCCTGCTGATGGCAAAAATCGATGCCGGGGAGATGCCGCCGAAAGAGAAAGGGAAGCGAAGATCCCTGACGCAGGATCAAATTACAACGCTGCGAACCTGGGTCAACCGTGGGGCAGATTGGCCAAAGAATCGGGAACTCGGACTTCACGAACAGACGGTTCAAGTCGATGAAGCTCGCAACTTCTGGTCGTTTCAACCGGTCCGGCATTCGCCCGTTCCTCACGTCAAACAGACCGATATCACGGTCCATCCGATCGATGCCTTTATTGAGGAAAAACTTTCGAAGATAGGGATCGAAGCTGGCGAAACGGCGATGCCTCAACAACTTTTGCGTCGGGCCTGGATGGATCTGGTTGGCCTGCCACCTTCGCTTGATGAGCAAGATCGGTATTGGAAGGATTCTTCGCCCAAAGCGTATGAGGATCTGGTCGATCGATTGCTGGCAAATCGCGGCTATGGTGAAAGATGGGGTCGTTACTGGCTTGATCTTGTTCGATATGCCGATTCAAACGGTTACGAACGCGACGGAGCGAAGCCGAGCGTCTGGAGGTATCGCGACTATGTCATCGACAGTTTAAATCGGGATAAACCGTACAACCGATTTGTGCTCGAACAGATCGCAGGCGATGAACTTCCTGATCGATCAAAAGAGACGGTCATTGCGACGGGGTTTCACGCATTGGGGGCCTGGCAGGATGAGGTCGATCCGCTTGAAGCGGCGCAATATCGTGCTGATGAACTTGACGACATGCTTCGTACGACGGCGCAGACATTTTTAGGGGTGACGATCGGTTGTGCCCGCTGTCATAACCACAAGTTCGACCCCATTTCGATGGTCGACTATTACAGCCTTTCTGCAATTCTGGCACCGCTCAAACGTCCGAATGTCGGACGTGACGATCGTGATCGTCCGCTTGGCTCACTTGCTGAATTGGCCGCAATACGACACCGGGATGAGCGGATTGCAGAGTTGAACTCGCTTATTGCGCAACTTCGGATGAAGACCGAAGCCGAGTGGCTGGAGTCCGGGAAAAGTCAACTTCCCGATGAGGTTGTTTCTGCTTTTCGGTCAGAGCCAAAGGATCGGAATCCGACTCAGAATCAACTGATTCAAAAGCATTCGGCACAATGGCAAGCCGAGATCACGGCCGCGATGCCAGAGGGTCGTCGCCAGCAGGTCGCCGAGATCGAACAATCGATCCAGAAGTTGCGTCAGGAGACACCTGATCTGCCTCGCGGTTATTTTCTGTTTGAGGATTCGAGCAACCCCGCCCCGACGTTTCTGCTTTTATCAGGTCGGGCATCAAACCCGGGTCCGCAGATGCAGCCTGCCGTGCCGGTTGTGCTGACTTCGACCCAGCCGTCGATTGTTCCGGTTGAAGGACAATCAAGCGGACGTCGACTTGCCTTAGCACGATGGCTGGTTGATCCTGCAAACCCGCTGACCGCTCGCGTCATCGTGAATCGCGTCTGGCAGCATCACTTCGGTGAAGGTCTTGTCGCGACCCCAAGCGACTTCGGTCAGATTGGAGCCAGGCCGACTCATCCAGAACTGCTCGATTGGCTGTCAGACTGGTTTGTGGACGAGGCCGATTGGTCGCTGAAGAAACTTCACCGATTGATCATGACCAGTCGTACCTATCGCAGGTCCAGCACCGCAACCAGGCTGCAGCGGGAACTTGATCCCGAAAACAAATGGCTCGGACGGTTTCCACAGCGTCGACTGGAAGTGGAAGCGATTCGCGATTCGGTGCTCGCCACAAGTGGAAAATTGAATCCTGAAATGTTTGGTCCGGCGGTTTACCTGCCGATTCCAGCAAGCGTGATTGAGGCCCATACGGATAAGGAAGCGGCGTGGCGGACTTCGCCGGAACCGGCGATTTACCGACGAACGATCTATGCATACGTGAAGCGAACACTTCTGGTGCCCATGCTGGAAGTGATGGACCTGTGCGATACGACGAACAGTACCGAGAAACGGAGTATTACGAGCATCGCTCCGCAGGCGTTGACGCTCTACAACGGCGAATTCATGAATTCGCAAGCATCATTTTTCGCCGATCGTGTGGTCCGCGAGGTCGGGGATGAACCAGATCGTCAGATTGATCGAGCATATCGGCTGGCGCTGTGTCGTGTGCCAACAGCGACGGAACTTCAGGCGATGAAGCAGTTCCTGATCGAGGAAACTCAGAACAAAGCGACCGAACCAGGTATCGACGTACGACGTGCAGCGCTCACTCAGATTTGCCGAGTGATCTTGAATTTGAACGAATTTGTGTATGTCGAGTGAAGGGGTTTTCCATGAATCGCTTTTCGCCGAATCCCACCCCCTGCGGTCAATCTCGCCGGTCGTTCCTGTGGGAGGTTGGTGGTGGCTTTGCGTCGCTCGGGTTGGTTGACCTGTTGTCTCGTGACGGCTTTTTCGAGGGCAGGACTCGTCAACTTTCAGCGGCAGAGACTCGTCAACATTCAGCTGCAGAGGCAGTGATATCCTCCCGCATTCCTTCGAATGTTGGCAAACCATTGCATTTTCCAGTGAAGGCCAAGCATTGCATCTTTCTGTTTATGAACGGCGGTCCCAGCCAGATCGACACGTTCGATCCGAAGCCAATGCTCGACAAGTACGATGGCAAACCCTATTCGGGCGACCTGAAGTTCGGCTCGAACAGTCGTCCGGTTGGTTACTTGATGCAGAGTCCGTTCAAGTTTCAAAAACATGGTGAAAGTGGTTTAGAGATCAGTGAACTCTTTTCACAGACGGCCAGACATGCGGATGATCTGTGCGTGTTGCGAGCCATGTACACCGATACGGCGGCACATTCATCGGGCTGCCTGCAAATGAATACCGGCAGCCCATTGACGGGACGACCCAGTCTTGGTTCCTGGTTGAATTATGGGCTTGGTTCGCTGAACGACAATCTTCCCAACTTTGTGGTGATGACTGATTCGCGGGGTGGACCGATTGGCGGTGCTCCAAACTGGGGGGCTGGCTATATGCCTGCGGCCAACCAGGGAACGTTATTTCGCAGCAAAGGATCACCTCTTTTGGATCTCGCCACACCCGAAGGTGTCGGGGCACGCACACAACGGCATTCATTAGATTTGTTTGCCAAACTTAACGAGGAACATGCTGC
The DNA here is from genome assembly GCA_903904835.1 of uncultured Schlesneria sp. GTDB lineage: Bacteria > Planctomycetota > Planctomycetia > Planctomycetales > Planctomycetaceae > Schlesneria. The sequence goes on from CAIVEI010000128.1 coordinate 81,738, forward strand.
GCGCCATCCGGAACAATCTGATTTAGCGGCTCGGATTCTTTCGTATGAACTGGCCTATCGGATGCAAACGAGCGCCGCAGAAGTCGTTGATGTAGAGCGAGAGAGTTCTCAGACGCAGGCCATGTATGGTCTTGATGATCCACTCACGGCCGAATTTGGTCGCAAATGCCTGGTCGCCCGGCGACTCGTCGAACAGGGCGTTCGCTTCGTGCAGATCTATTCCGGCGGTGGTCATATCGAAGCAACCTGGGATGGCCACAATGACTGTATCACCAATCATAAGCTTCATGCGGGTGAAACAGACAAGCCGATTGCCGCGTTGATTGCAGACCTGAAGCAACGTGGTTTATGGGACGAGACATTGATTGTATGGGGTGGCGAGTTTGGCAGGACGGCAACAAGCGAAGGTGTCGGCAAACCAGGGCGCGATCACAACTGGCTTGGTTTTTCGATGTGGCTTGCAGGGGGCGGCGTGAAAGGTGGTCAGGCGATCGGAGCAACTGATGAACTTGGATTCGCAGGGGTGGAAGATCGTGTTCATGTTTCCGACCTGCATGCGACGATTTTGCGATTGATGGGATTCGACCATCGTCATCTCAGTTACTTCTACAACGGCTTGAACCAGCGTCTGACCGGGGTGGACGAACGTCACGTCATTGAAAAAGTTTTCGTGTGAGGATTGTGAAATTGTGATTTGTTTTGTGCCAGCGTGTTGACTGTCTGGAAGATGCGCCTAAGCTACGTTAGCTCGAACAAGATATTTGAGCAGGCGAGACGAACTGAAAACACTGTACATCGAAAGAGTGGAGTCAGGCTGTTGGCATACCATCTCTGGAACACGAGTGATTCGTCTCGAAATGATGGGCAAGCGGGACGCTTACCTCACTGAAGCTTTTAATCGCTTCAGTCTAAAGCTGTTTACGTAGCCGGGGGCTGATGCGTCCTTGCTTAACTCAGTCACATGTGCCGTGGGATTTTTACGCGGCGCGCACCAAGGAGAAAGCCAAATGAAGGCAATTCGTCACGGATATCGATGGGGTCGAAATTTCGTCGGTTTCATTGCCGGTGTCATTCTGTTTGCCGGGGGCTCGGTCGTTGCGCAGGATTCGATCGGACGCTTCTATGATCGCGCTTTCAGCGATGAGTCGGGTGAGCACAAATATGTTATTTTTGTTCCCGTCAGTTATCGTTCGGATAAGCCATCACCCGCCATCCTGTTTCTGCATGGGGCTGGCGAGCGAGGCAAGGATAATCGATTACAGTTGTTGAAGGGATTTGCTCCGTACATCAAAGCACGAGCGAAGACGTTTCCGTTTCTCGTCATTCTTCCGCAATGTGAGATGGCCGAAGGACGAATTCTGGAGTCGTGGTCGGCCGACCAACCCGATGGCAAACGTGCTCTTGAGTCACTTGATGATGCACGCAAGCACTACAACTTCGATGAAAAGCGAGTGGTGCTGACGGGCTGGTCGATGGGAGGATACGGAGCATGGAGTCTGGCAATGGCTGAACCCTCTCGCTGGTCAGCGTTGGTGCCGGTCTCAGGCGGCGGGGACGCCGAGAAAGTTGCGATCCTGAAGGATATTCCTGTCTGGGCATTTCACGGAGCGAAGGATGCGCTCGTGAAACCTGATGAGGATCGTAAGTTGGTCGATGCACTGAAAGCGGCTGGCGGGACGGCAACCTTGACCGAGTTGCCTGACGGATTTCACGACATTAGTGCCGAGGTTTACGGTAACGACGCTGTCGTCGCGTGGATGCTGAATCCGGTGAAGTCAGTGGCTCAATTGGGCACAGCAACCGTGAAACCCGTTATACCGGTGAACGTCCCGTTTGTTCCGGTTCAGGAGATCTCGCAAGCGGTCGGCATGCGGATTGGCAACGATGTTCTGGATGCATTGTCCTATACCATTCCTCAGTCCGTGTCGCCCGACTTGCTGACAGGTCGGCTGAACGACATGTTCGACAGCACGGTCGCATCAGGTCGTCAGTTCAGCATTCGGTTCTCTGGTATCTCTTACAACGGTCAATTGGAACGTGTTGTCGCGAGAGGTTGGAGTCAAGGCCGGATTCTGGTCCAGCTTGGAATTCGAAATGTGACATTGACGATCGGTGGAACGTCGGTAGAAGGTGTTCGACATTCAGCACAAGCAGGTCCGATCACCATCGCGATCGGGCAACGGTATCCGGTCTGGTTTAATCTGGAGCTGGAACCTTACATCGCTGATCGAAAGCTGCGACTACGTGTCGCCTCGTCGGGTTTTCGGATTCCAAATGATAACTGGTCGATTTCGAATCCAGCGGGCGTTTCGGTGCGAGGGTTTGGCATGACCGAAGAGGCGGTTGTCAGTGGGCTGAGAAACGGTTTGTATGGAGCGAAGTCTCGCATTGAGAATGAGGTGAAAAGCATTGCTCCTCGGGTTGCACAAGAGATTGAAAAATCACTGACACTTCCCGAAACCGGATCATCGGCGACGGAGTCTGGTTCGACACTGGCGAAATTCTGGCCATTGCCGATCAATCCACCCAGATTTAAAGCATGGCCCGAACAGATTTCGGCCGATGAAAATGGGATCTCACTGATTGCGGGATTGACCATTGCGAGTATTAACCCGTTTGATGCCCCCAAGCCATTGCAGCCGGGTTCCGCCGCGCCGTCAGCAACGAATTCGGTTGCGTTTAAGCGGGCCGAAGAGTCCCGGGTTTCGCTGGCACAGCTTCCCGCTGACAAAGCGATGCATTTTGTGATCGCGCCAAAGATTCTGAGTTCGCTTACCGAGCTTTACGCGAACTCGTCCCAAACGCAATTGGATTTGCAGGATCTCCCCGAACCGCTGTTTTCGCAGCTTGCGGATCGTGCGACGCTGCAACAGATCATTCCTGACTTCAAGCGATATGGCGAGTCATTGCAGGTTCGCTCAACATTACGAATCCTTCGTCCGCTCGACGTGAAGGATGCTGACAACGCCGTGACCAAGGGGGAGAAAAACTTTGAATTTCAGTTGCCCGACGCGCAGGTGACGGTGTCAATCAAGTCAGGTCCCGATCAAAAAAAGTGGCAGCCCTGTGCGACGTTTGATCTGAAGGTTTCAGAACAAGTGAAAGCCGAACTCTTGAAGCCAGCTCACGATCAGCGAGTGATCAGCCTGGATTGGTTATCTGCTGCAGATGTGACCGGAACTGGCAAGTTTGTTGAAACATACAAACCAACGGATACGGCGCTTCAAACGGATCGCTATGCGGAATTGTTCAAAGCGGGTTGGGCGGCGTATTGCGCTCAATTGAAGACTGCGACCGCCGAAGTTCCCGACATCAAAGTCGGCGAGGCAAAGATGCGGATGTTCGATTTTGAATGGAGATCTCCGGTCATCGATGTTTCGTACCACGTTGCTCGGATCAAGCTTTCGAATCTCAGCGATCAACCATTTATCTACCAGACGAAGGCACCGACAAGCTCGTGGGGCGCGCCCCTGACATTGAAGCCAGGAGCATCCCACGAGTTCGAGATCCCCTATCCACTGACCTATCGACACAATCTTCCAGGTGGGTCGGAGATCTATACGTTGCCTGTTGGCTCACATTCGGAGTTTCGAGTTCCTGTGACAGGGGGTGTACCAAGACTTTTTGCAGCCCCAAAAGTCTCAGCGACAGAACCTCTGTTCAATCAACATCATCAATGAAACGGTATTCGGGAATTACTTAGTCTCACTGTGGTCATTCCAGCTTAAGACGACTTTTCCAGACTGACCAGACATCATGGCGGCAAAGCCTTTTTCGAACTCCGTGTAATGGAATCGGTGTGTGATGACAGGTCGGATATCAAGTCCGCTTTCCAACATGACAGACATCTTGTACCAGGTTTCGTACATTTCACGACCATAGATGCCTTTGATGGTCAGCATGTTGAAGACGACAATATTCCAGTCGATGGCAATTTGTTCCGAAGGGATTCCAAGCATGGCAATCTTGCCGCCGTGAGCCATGTTGTTCAGCATGTCTCGGAAGGCTGCGGGATTGCCGGACATTTCAAGCCCGACATCGAAGCCTTCTTTCATACCCAATTGGTTCTGGACGTCTGCGAGATTGCCGGTTGTCACGTTCAGCGCGACCGTGGCACCCATCTTTTTCGCGAGGTCCAGCCGATATTCATTGACGTCCGTGATCACGACATATCGAGCGCCGGCGTGTTTCACAATGGCTGCGGCCATGATGCCGATCGGTCCTGCACCCGTGATTAAGACATCCTCACCGAGAACTGGAAAAGACAATGCCGTGTGAACTGCGTTTCCAAAGGGGTCGTAGATTGATGCGACGTCCCTGTCGATATCTTCGCGATGGTGCCAGACATTCGTCATCGGAAGCGACAGGTATTCTGCAAACGCACCGGGTCGGTTGACACCCACCCCCTTCGTGTCTTTGCACAAGTGCCGTCGTCCGGCAAGGCAATTACGACAGCGGCCACAGACAACGTGGCCTTCACCGCTGACGACTTCACCGGGGTGGAAGTCCGTCACGTTTGAACCGACCTCAACAATTTCACCGACAAACTCGTGGCCCACGACCATCGGAACGGGAATCGTCTTTTGTGCCCATGCATCCCATTTATAGATATGCAGGTCTGTACCACAGATTCCGGTGCGATCGACTTGAATCAAGACGTCATTGATTCCGATTCCTGGTACGGGAACGTCTTGCAGCGAAAGGCCGGGAGCCGATCGGTCCTTGACCAAAGCTTTCATCAGTTTCATATCCGCAGGTTTCCGTTTTCAGAGGGTTTTATATGTCAATGGTTGAATGCCGCGATGGGGTTTCGTTGGTTTGAAGGAAATTGAGTTTTGATGGTTATGTCCAAGAATGCAAGTCTGGCAACTCAATGGACATTGTCTGAGTTCGATTGGTTCATTATCGAGTGATGACCGTAAGTTCGCTGTCCGATTTCAATTGACCACAGGCGGCCATAATGTCTTCTCCACGTGAGGCACGAATTGCTGACGAATAGCCAGCGTCATTGATGATTCTCGCGAACGATTGAATCCGGTCTTCAGTCGAAGCCTGGTAGGCGGCTCCAGGCCATGGATTCCAGGGAATGAGGTTGACCTTTGCGTGGATTCCCTGGAGTAACCGAACCAATTCGCGGGCGTCGGCGTCAGAATCGTTGACGTCTCTCAACATCACGTATTCAAAGGTAATACGCCGAGCATTACTGGCCGCCGGGTAATCACGGCAGGCCCCAAGCAACTCTTGAAGGGGATATTTCTTGTTGAGAGGAACCAGTTCATCTCGCAGTTCGTCCCGCACCGCATGAAGGCTGATCGCAAGATTGACACCCAGTTCGATCCCAACCCGTTTGATCATCGGGGCAACACCGGCTGTCGAAAGCATGATCCGCCTTCGTGAAATTCCGAGCCCATCGCCGTCCATGATGATCTGAAGTGCCGTCGAAACGTTGTCAAAATTAAAGAGAGGCTCACCCATACCCATCAACACGATATTTGTGCAGACGCAATCTGAACGTTTTTTGCCCCATTCAGAAAGTCCATCGCGTGCATTCAAGACCTGGGAGACGATCTCTGTTGCGGTCAGGTTTCGGGTGAGTTTCATCGTCCCCGTGTGGCAAAAAGTACAAGATAAAGTGCAGCCGACCTGCGACGACACACAGAGCGCCCCACGATCATGCTCTGGGATCATCACTGATTCGACACGATTTCCATCGGGAAATTGCAATAACCATTTGCGAGTCCCATCCCTGGAAATCAGGTCACGAACGACCGTCGGACGACTTATCGTAAAGTGATCTGCAAGCAGCACCTGGTGTTTTCGAGAGAGAGTAAAGATCTGAGAAAAGTCTGTTGCACCTTTGACGTAGACTCCATTCCACAAAGGTTTCACGAGATCTGGTTTGAGGCCTATTTCGATGAGCTTTTTTGCCAGCTCGTGGCGTCGGAAGCTCGTAATATCAGGTCTTAACACGGACATTGGAAGCTGCAAAATGAGGCCGGGTTCGGGGTGTTTTGCCGATATTATCGATTAGGCCTTGCGCACGACAAGCCAATCAGTCACGCTATATCTAGTGGTCAATGTGATTTTCGTCCACAAAATCTTCGATTTGCTTTACAGCTTTGGAAAGTGCGGATAAGTTCCGCCCGTCGTGAGGATGACGTTGCTTGAACCTCAATGAATGAGATATGCAGCGCTAACCAGAACGATTCGATGATGTGTGCGGGGCTCTTGTTGTTCCTCGACAATCTTTCGAATGTCACCTGAAGGATTCGGGTGGGAGCTGACAGAATGGATTCGCGAAATCAGTCGTTTGGTGGTTTTGGTTTTCAGGCCTTATTTGAGTCGAAGCATCGATTCGAAAATCAATCGGGCGGGAAAACAGATTTTTTCATGCGAGCCTTATTTTGTTCGCGTGACGCTCACGGAGTCTCACGTCGGTCCGCCAGTTAAAGGGGGGTGCGTCGCGCCCAGCGGAGCTTTCCGGCGATGTGTTGGTAGGTGGTCTTGCACAGGATGTGCTACGAAAAAAGGGATTTTTATGAAGACGAAACCTGTTATCGGAATGAATGGCGATTATCGACCCGCTCGTAAGGATGCATTAGCGCTGAGCTGGTTCAATACCGGCTATTATGATTCAATTAATACTGCGGGTGGCCTGCCAATACTGATTCCTCCGCACGCCAGTGATGATGATTTGAGACAAACACTTGAGATGTGTGATGGCGTCGTGCTTGCCGGGTGTTCCATGGATTTGGATCCCATGCGATTGGGGATGGAGCCACATCCTCACACACGACCGATGCCTGTACGCCGCGAAGACTTTGATCGTCGCATGGCAAAGCTCGCGGTTGAAATGCGACTGCCGATTCTGGCAATTGGCTCCGGTATGCAGACTTTGAACGTTATCTGTGGCGGCACATTGATTCAGCACATTCCTGAAGCTGTTCCCCGTGCTTTGCACCACCGTGATCCCGTTGAGCGACATAATCGGCACATTATCGAGATCGTCGAAGGGACTCGTTGCTGGGACATTTACGGGCCAGGCGAAATTCGTGTCAACAGTGAGCATCACATGGCAGTAAACCGCCTTGCGAACTGTTTCAAGGCCTCGGCACATGCTCCTGACGGCGTGATCGAATGCTACGAATCAACTGATGCTGACTGGTTCTGTCTCGGAGTTCAGTGGCATCCTGAAGACGACACGGCTTCGGCTTTGGATATGCAAGTCTTCCAGGAGTTCATGTCTGCTGCACATGGCAGCGAGCCAACGATCCTCAAGATGCCTCAGCGTGTTGCGGCTTGAGCAATCGCTCAAAACTTCCAATTTGGTTTGGTGTTTACACCCCGGTACAATTGCGTGCCGGGGTGTTGTTGCTTTTGGGGAGCATCGTGGCGTTTACGTGTGCAGCCGCGCGTTCGATGGCTAAATTGCCGCTGCGAATGATAGTATGATCGCATCCACCCCAAAGACTGTTTGGAATTCGGTCTGTATCCTTTTCAAATATCGGGGCTTACGCAATAGTGTGAGTCTTTTGAGGAGCTTTTCGCATTCCCGGGCTCGATTATTAATCACGTTACGCAAGAGAATGGCTGCTGGATGAATTCGTCTGTTGATTCTCAGGAAAAATCTCCGAATTATCCCGAGCCCGGTCATGACGGTGCCTCGGGAAATACGACAGAAATGAATGTGATTCATCACGATGATCGTGTCTTGCCTCACGAAAGGCTGGCAACGCGCAGTTTCTTAAGTCTCTTGTTCGTCCAGTTTCTTACGGTTCTGAACGACCATACGTTTCGTTGGCTGGTTGTACCAATCGCCAAACCTCATCTGGGGCAGGCAGGTGCTTTATCATTGGGGCTGGCGGCATTCACGATCCCGTTTATTTTGCTCGCCACACCCGCTGGGTATCTCGCCGATCGATTTTCGAAAGCCTGGGTGATACGTGCTTGTAAGACGGCTGAAATCGTCATCATGGGCTTGGGTTTTGTTGCGCTCCTCTCGGGAAATATGACATTTTTGATTACGATCGTGGCAATGACTGGCGCTCTCGCCGCTCTGTTTTCGCCTGCGAAGTCTGGTTGCGTACCCGAGTTAGTTGACGAGCCATTGCTTTCGAAGGCGAATGGTTTGATGGGGCTCGTGACTGTTGCCCCAGCGGCATTGGGGTTTCTCGTCGGTAACATTCTCGCAGCGTCGGCACAGCCAACGCCGAAGGCGCAGATCACTCTGACGGCATTAATCCCGTCAATGACGGTTGTCATGGGAATTGCCGTTTTGGGTTGGGTGATCAGCTTCGGGCTTCGGTCTGTTGTGGCGGCTGACCCGACGCGAAAGATACCGTGGAATCCGTTTGTCGAAACTTGGAGCTCGCTTAAGCGTTTGCACGCCGACACGCCGCTACTCAGAGCCGCATTGGGAATCGCATTTTTCTGGATTCTTGCTTCACTGGCCCAGTTGAATGTAGATCAACTCGGGGCGAAAGATTTGAGGCTTTCGCAAGAGAAGATTGGCGTACTCGGAATGATGCTCGTGTTGGGGGTTGGTATTGGCAGCGTGTTAGCAGGGCTCTGGTCAGGTGGACATGTCGAATTAGGCATTGTTCCGTTGGGGGCCATTGGCATGGCGTTCTGGTCGGTCATGCTTTGTCTGGCGGGCTGGCGAGGTCAAACCTCACCGGGGTCTGCATTCGTTGCCATTTGTGTTTCGCTTTTTTTCCTGGGGTTGAATGCAGGATTGTTTGATGTACCACTTGAGTCATATTTACAGCGACGAAGTGAGGCTCAGCACTTAGGGCAGGTTGTCGCTGCGACGAATTTTCTGGCATTCTCGGGCATCCTCATCATGTCTGGCTTGTACTTTATTATGATCGATATATGGAAAATATCGCCGAGCGTTGTTTTTCTGTTAGCGGGTATCGGGACGATTCCTGTCGCCATTTACATCATTTTGTTGCTGCCGAATGCCACTGTACGATTCGTCTTCTGGTTGATGGTCAAGCTGTTCTACAAAGTCCGTCCGTATGGGCTCGAGAACATTCCTCGAACCGGTGGAGCGCTGTTGACTCCCAATCACATCAGTTTTGTTGACGGAGTCTTGTTACTGATCACGGTTCCTCGCCCGATTCGATTTATCATTTATGCCGACTTTGTTCAAAACCCAAAGCTGAATTGGCTGGCGAAGATCTTTGATGTCATTCCGATTAAAGCCGACTCAGGCCCCAAGACTCTTATTCAATCGTTACGCACTGCGACCGAAGCACTGCGAAATGGCGAGTTGGTCTGTATTTTTCCAGAAGGCGCTCTGACTCGATCAGGCCAGACACAACCGTTTCAAGGGGGAATGATCAGGATCTTGAAAGGAACGGATGCTCCTGTCATTCCAATCTATCTTCATGGACTGTGGGGGAGCATCTTCAGCCATCGAGGTGGCAAAGTTTTCTGGAAATGGCCTCAGAAATGGCGGTATCCCGTTTCGATTATATTTGGTGAACCGTTAATTTCACCGCAGTCGGCTGTAGAAGTTCGAGATCGTGTGCAACAACTTGGAGCAGACGCTGTGGAAATCGGCAAGACACTGGAACTCACTCCAGCCCGAATGTTTCTTCGATCGTGCAAAAAAACTTTGCGTTCAACCAGATTGGCTGATTCAACGGGTGTGGAGCTGACTGGGGGCAAGCTTTTAGCCTCAGTGCTTGCAATGCGTCGCGTTTTACTGCGTGAAGTACTTGGTGTTGACGAGCCGTTTGTCGGGATTCTATTGCCTGCATCAGGAGCGTCTGCGATTGCCAACCTTGCGGTGACGTTGGCGGGGCGCAAGGCTGTGAACTTAAACTTCACAACCACTGCAGGGGATATGCGTCACTGCGTGAAGGAGGCAAAAGTCCGGCATGTTCTGACGAGTAAAAAGATGCTTGAGAAGCAACCGCTCGATCTTGGCGCCGACTTTGTGTTTCTAGAAGACCTGAAAGAGATGGTCACTAATTTCGACAGACTTGTTGCGGGTGTCGCGGCATACGTTGTTCCTGCGTTTCTTTTGGAGCGGATGATCGGGCTGACCCGAGTTCGTCCGGACGATATTATCGCGGTCATGTTCACGTCGGGATCGACCGGGGAACCAAAGGGGGTGATGCTGTCGCATCACAATGTCAGTTCCACTGTCGACGCTGCGGACCAGATGTTTAACATCGAGTCCACTGATTGCATGCTCGGGGTCTTGCCACTCTTTCACTGCTTCGGATACGTCGCCACGTTCTGGCTTCCGCTGTGTGTGGCTGCAAAGGTCGTCTTCCATTCGAATCCACTTGATGCTCGAAGGATCGGCGAACTCGTCCACCAATACGGTGCGACGATCATGATCGGCACACCGACGTTTCTACGTGGATATCTCAAGCGATGCGAGAAAGAGCAGTTTCGGACCTTGGATATTCTTGTTGTCGGAGCCGAGAAGTTGCCGCTCGATCTTGCAGAACAGTTTCGAGAGAAGTTTGGAGTCCTGCCGTCCGAGGGCTATGGTACGACGGAAACGTCCGGCCCTGCCTGCGTTAATGTTGCCGACCATCGCAATGAACAAATCGACCAGAAGGGAACCAAACTGGGGTCCGTCGGCCGCCCGATGCCTGGGGTTGTCGTGCGTGCGATCGATCCCGAAACCAGGCAACCGCTGTCAGTCGGAAAGGAGGGTTTGGTCTGCATCAAGGGATCGAACATCATGTTGGGTTACTTGAATCAACCTGAAAAGACCGCTTCGGTGATCCAGGATGGCTGGTATGAAACCGGTGACATGGGATTCGTTGACGACGAGGGCTTTGTTCACATTACTGGTCGACTCAGTCGATTTTCCAAGGTTGGCGGAGAAATGGTTCCGCATTTGAGAATCGAAGAAAGTCTATTGCGGATTATTGAGGATCCGACGAACACCGATACGGGTATTCCACTTGCCGTGACATCCGTTCCCGACGCAAAAAAGGGAGAGCGACTTGTCGTTCTGCACAAGCCATTTGCAAAGTCCGTCAAACAAGTGATCGATGAACTGGCAGCCACGGGGATTCCCACTTTATGGCTTCCGTCATCTGACGGTTTTGTTGAAGTGAGCGAAATTCCGATCCTCGGGACAGGCAAGCTGGATCTGAAGAGAGTCAAGCAGCTAGCCTTGGACGCAATGGAGAAAGAACTTAACGCTAAAGCGTGACGTTCAATCGTGAGAACATCACTTCTCACATTTCAAAATAACCGCTCGATAATACTGGATTGGCAAATTCACGCCGAGTCGTCGAATAAGTCCGTCCATTCAATACAGGATCAGTCGTCGTGAATGTGAACAAGTCCGCTGAGTTGACGCCTGCTCGTCTCTTTCTGAGATCGTGCAAGAAGACATTGAATGACGTTCGAATTGCGGACTCAAGTGGTGTCGAAATGACAGGAGGCAAACTCTTGTCATCGGTCATGGCAATTCGTCGAGTACTGCTTCGTGACGTTCTTGGAGTAGAAGAGCAGTTCGTCGGAATCCTATTACCTGCGACGGCCGCGTCTGCAATTACAAACCTTGCCGTAGCCATGTGTGGGCGTACCGTAGTCAACTTAAACTTCACGACAACTGAAGCGGATATGCGGCATTGTGTCAAAGATGCCCGAGTACGACACGTACTCACGAGCAAGAAAATGTTGGAGAAGAAACATTTCGATCTTGGAGTGGAATTCGTCTTTCTCGAAGATCTCAAAGAGAAGATCACGAACTTTGACAAAATCGTCGCCGGTTTCGCCGCATACCTGATCCCAGCGACGATGTTGGAACGAATGATCGGTCTGACTCGGGTCGCCCCATCTGACATCATTGCCGTCATCTTTACGTCAGGCTCCACTGGTGAGCCTAAAGGGGTGATGATTTCGCAACACAACGTGAGTGCTACGGTCGATGCTGCGGACCAGGTCTTCAATATCAAGCAAAGCGATTGCGTCCTGGGGATCTTGCCATTATTTCACTGTTTTGGGTATGTCGCGGCGTTCTGGTTACCTTTGTGTGTCAGCGCGAAGGTTGTTTTTCATTTTAATCCTCTCGACGCCCGGCAGATTGGTGAATTGGCTCATCAACATCGAGCCACAATCTTGTTCGGCACGCCGACATTTTTGCGAGGATACCTCAAGCGCTGTGAGAAAGAGCAATTCCACACGCTAGAACTCGTTGTTGTTGGCGCTGAGAAAATGCCACTTGATCTGGCAGAACAGTTTCGTGAAAAATTTGGCGTTCAGCCGTCCGAGGGCTATGGAACGACCGAGACGTCTGGTCCTGCGTGTGTCAATGTTTCTGATCATCGCAGCGAAAATGCCCATCAAAATGGGACCAGGCTCGGTTCAGTTGGTCGCCCAATGCCGGGAGTAATGGCCCGAGCAATCGATCCAGATACGAAACAGCCCCTTCCGACAGGCGGTGTTGGTATCGTCTGCATTAAGGGGATCAATATCATGCTGGGCTATTTGAATCAGCCTGAGAAGACGGCTTCGGTGATCAAGGATGGTTGGTATGAAACGGGTGACATGGGGTTCGTGGACGACGAGGGGTTTGTTCACATTACGGGGCGACTCAGCCGATTTTCGAAGATTGGCGGAGAAATGGTTCCACATTTGAGGATTGAAGAAAATCTCTTAAGGATCGTTGAAGACCCCACCAGCACTGATTCGGGTATCCCGCTTGCCGTGACATCCGTTCCTGATACAAAAAAGGGAGAACGACTGATTGTTTTGCACAAACCGCTTGTAAAATCTGTCAAGCAAGTGATTAACGAGTTAGCGGAAACGGGGCTTCCAACTCTCTGGATTCCATCGCATGATGGCTTTATCGAAGTCGAAGAAATTCCAATCCTGGGAACTGGCAAACTTGACCTGAAAGGGATCAAACAGGTCGCATTATCGTTTGCGGAGAAAGGTCACCTGTGACTGACGTGATTTCAATCGATTTTGCGAAACGCTGTCTGATACCTCGGCGGTCGGTCGATGCTTAACTGGCTAAAACATGCTTTTTCAGTGGGGGAGTCTAAATCTCCTATCCCAACACCGTCACAAGCAAATGCCATCGACGCGGTTTGTCGAGAGATCGTAAGGCGACGGATGACATTGCCGGCTCAAATGCTATTCGAGTCATCAGCGCCACTTCATTTCTTGGGCGGACAGGCATTGCGATTCTTCGAACCTGTGCTTGCAGCGGTTCTTGATCCCGTTGGAATTCGAGATTTCGCATCATTTCTGGAACAGAGAGGAGCGCTAGAGTACATTTGCCATCGACTAGAGGATCTCAATGTGATTGGTGAGACCAAAGATTAGATCAATCGAAATTGCCTCATCACGAAGAATCAGATCGTCCATGACGATTTTACTTTGACCAGATTGCCTTCAACGATCGGCCGTGCAATGCCATCAGATCAATCCGATGCTTCATTCTCGTTCTCGCGATTTCCCGATCCAGAATCTTTGCAGGTCATCCTTGCGACCGATTGCGGCAGTACCACGACAAAAGCCATCTTGATCGAAAAAATCGACGGCGTTTATCGGCAAACTTATCGTGGTGAAGCTCCGACAACCGTCGAAGAGCCTACCGCCGACGTCACAATGGGTGTCGTTAATGCAGCCACCGAGGTCGGAGAGTTAGCCGGTCGACGATTGATTGATGAAAATGGTCAGATTATTCGACCCGCACGGGAAAACGAAGGCTGCGACGTTTATATCTCGACATCCAGTGCAGGTGGCGGATTACAGATGCTCGTTGCTGGCGTCGTTCGTGAAATGACCGCAGCCAGTGCCGAAAGAGCGGCGCTTGGTGCGGGTGCGATCGTCATGGAGACGTTGGCGTCAAACGATAAGAGGAAGCCGTTTGAACAGATTCAGCGAATTCGTGAATTGCGACCGGACATGATCCTCCTTGCAGGGGGGACTGATGGGGGTACAACGTCGCATGTCGTTCAATTGGCAGAATTAATTGCTCCAGCGAAGCCACAGCCACGGTTTGGCGGGCAGTACAAAATGCCTCTGATTTTTGCTGGAAATCAAGAAGCTGCGTCGCTTGTCACAGAAGTACTCGGCGAGACCGTCGAGTTATCCATTGTCCCCAACGTTCGTCCGGTCCTTGAACGCGAGGAACTCGGGCCTGCTCGTGATTGTGTTCATGATTTGTTTCTCGAGCACGTGATGGCTCATGCGCCGGGGTACGATAAACTGATCGCATGGGCCGACGCTCCGATTATGCCGACTCCCGGAGCGGTGGGTGATATCCTGAAAACGATTGCAGAGATTCAAGGTATCAATGCTGTTGGCGTTGATATTGGCGGGGCAACAACGGATGTCTTTTCCGTTTTTGGTGGAGTTTTCAATCGAACGGTCAGTGCGAATCTGGGAATGAGTTATTCCATTTCTAACGTTCTGGCGGAAGCGACTTTAGCAAAGATATTGCGGTGGGTTCCTTATGATTGTGATGAGCGGGAATTGCGGAACCGCGTTAAGAATAAAATGATTCGACCGACGACAATCCCACAAACGCTGGATGCACTGATGTTCGAGCAGGCGGTCGCGCGTGAAGCGTTGCGGCTTTCGTATTTGCAGCATCAACAGTTTGCAACGACTCTGGTCGGCGTACAGCAGCAACGATCGATCGGTGATGCGTTTGGTCAACAGAGCGGTCCCAGATCGATCGTCGATAACATGGCCGTAGACCTGTTGGTCGGTTCAGGAGGAGTTCTCTCGCACGCGCCCCGTATGGAGCAAACGGCAATGATGCTGATCGACGCATTCGAGCCGGAAGGGATCACTCGGCTTGCGAAGGATAGTATCTTTATGATGCCTCATCTTGGAGTCCTCGCGTCGGTGCATCCGCGGGCTGCGATGGAAGTGTTCGAGCGAGACTGTCTTGTCTATCTTGGGACGTGTATCGCCCCCAAGGGACGACCAGATTCAGGTCAGCCTGTCTGTCGATATACGTTTGAAGGGGGGCTGCAAGAATCTGGTGAATTGCGAGGGGGTGAAATTGTCAGACTGAGATTGGATGTCGGTCAAACGGCTCAAGTTATCTTGCAGCCAGCCCGTGGTTTTGACGTGGGGTCGGGACCAGGAAAGACGCGTTCGGCAACGATTCATGGTGGAACCGTCGGAATCGTACTTGATGGTCGTGGGAGGCCACTCGAGTTACCCTTGGAACGTACACGGTGCCGCGAATTAGTGGTCAAATGGAACCGGGCAATCGAGATGTACCCGGACAGTCATTGAATGAATCTCTTGCGCATTTCGAACATCGGTATACCCCGCGGGGTTCGCTGATAGATTCGCTTCTCGTCCTACTGCGCAATTCATCGGTCGCTGTCCGTCGCGAACTTTCTGCTGTGCGCCTATAATCCGCCCGGTTATTCGAACAGTGAAACATTCGAAAAGGAGTATTGTGAGTGGCCGACGACCAGCAGTTGATTGCGGGCTTGGAACAAAACATCGCGACGGCCATTCTTGGCAAACCGGAACCAATTCATCTATCACTGGTGGCGCTCCTTGCGGGCGGACATTTGTTGGTCGAGGACGCGCCGGGGGTCGGAAAGACGTCTCTCGCGAAAGCGTTGGCTCGCAGCCTTTCGTGCGAGTTCAAACGGTTACAGTTCACGCCTGACATGCTGCCAAGCGATATTCTTGGCTCAAACGTCTTCTTGCCGAATCGCGGTGAGTTTGAATTTCGCCCAGGCCCGATTTTTACAAATGTGCTGCTGGCCGATGAAATTAACCGGACCACGCCACGTACTCAAAGTGCACTTCTTGAGGCAATGAGCGAAGGACAGGTTTCCGCTGAAGGGAAAACCTATCCGCTGCCGTCGCCATTTTTCGTACTGGCGACCCAGAATCCATATGAGTTTGAGGGGACCTATCCTCTTCCTGAAAATCAACTCGATCGTTTTATGGTTTGTATCGAAATTGGCTATCCCTCTCGAGATGTCGAAAAGAATGTGCTGATCAACCATCGGGATGGAGAACCAGGTGACAAGCTGAAGTCTGTGGTGAATACAGAGCAATTGCGTCGGCTTCAGTCGGCGGTTCGCGCGGTGAAGGTGGAAGATTCGCTTAACGACTACATTCTGGAAATTGTGGAGTCCACGAGGACGCACGAACAACTTCATCTGGGCGTCAGTACGCGAGGGGCGATCACGCTTTATCGCGCCGTTCAGGGATTGGCCTTGATCGAAGGTCGAAACTACGCCGTGACCGATGACGTCAAACGACTGGTCCTTCCCGTCCTGGCACATCGGATCGTAGTAAAGGGTGTTCTGCACGAAGGGCGCCGAGACCGAGCAAAAGCAGTTCTGCGACAGATCATCAATAAGACCCCTGTTCCGTCGTGACGTGTCATCGTTTGGTTTGAAGTGCGCCGACACTTTGCATGCAAAGCATCAGCATCAGTGCACCAGCGAAGGGTTGTTGCATTTTTGTAAATAAATAGTACGCAGCGGCACCGGATGTGACCGCGCCAACCTTTAAGGCCAGTCCTGAGGGATCACGAAAACGCATTGCCTCACAGAACGACTCCATGATGTAGCCGCCATCTAATGGAAGTACCGGCAGCAGATTGAATAGACCCCAATAAAGATTCATGAAGCTCAGAAAACCCACGGCGGTCAAAAGATAAAACCGGAAATCATTCGCCGATTCATCGGTGTCCAAGACAGTCAAATTTTGATTCAGGCCTATCACGCGTTTTGACAGAAAAACGAGTCCAAAAAGCATGAAACCCGCACAGGGGCCCATCAGCGAAACAAGGATCGACCGCCAGGGGGTGTCGCCACGATTCCGTCGCGAAATCGCCAGTCCGCCACCGAAATACATCACAATTTCTGTGGGCCAGCCAAATGACTCCGCTGTCAGGGCGTGACCGAGTTCATGCACCAGGATCGAGATAAACGCACACACAACCCAGATGAAAATTAATTGGTTCGACGGAAGATTCGATCCAAATAAGATACTGCCCAGCCAGAACGAAGGATGTACTCGAATCGGAATTCCAAATGCAACAAGCCGTACATCAAAAGGCGTTGGGTCGATTCCAATCATGCGGTCAGTTCACTTCTGTAGGAAAATCCGGTAACAAGGTTGGATTCTAACCCTGTCGTCAAATGAGGCAAATGCCTGAAGTGACGCATCAAGAAGAAATCGCGTGGATCAATTCTTTAACACGTCCTGTGACCCAAAGGAAGTACCGATGACGAAATGCGCCCGTCTGATTCCGGTGTCAGTATTAAAGCCGATCATGTTCATTTGGCTTTGCCTCGCGTCGACAGCATCATCTGCGGACGAGCCGATCGTTCCAGCGGACGCAAAGGTCGAAAAACTTTTCGAATCGAAAGTTCTGACCGAGGGAGTTTGCGTCGCATTGGACGGAACCGTCTATTTCAGCGAAATCACATTCTCTCACGTTTCGCGCGATGCCAAAGGGGTGATCGAAGCCGGACACATCTGGAAGTTTGACCCTGCTACGAATAAGACCTCGATTTTTCGTTCGCCGAGTGGAATGTCGAATGGCATCAAGTTTGATGCCTCTGGACACATGATCGTCGCGGAAGGAGCAGATTATGGCGGTCGCCGAGTGACTCGGACCGATATGAAAACGGGCAAGAGTTATATCATCGCGGCCCTCTTTGAAGGCCGACCTCTCAACTCTCCGAACGACATTACCATCGACGAAAAAGGACGGATCTATTTCAGTGACCCACGGTATCTGGGGCACGAACCGATCGATCAATCGATACAGGCCGTTTATCGAATTGACACCGATGGAACCCTTCACCGGATCATTACGAACGCCGGAAAACCGAATGGCGTTGCGATTTCTCCTGACCAGAAGTCTTTATACGTCGTCAGCAATGACAATGGATCGACGGCCATCGAGCGGCTGGAAAAAGGAGCAGGAACGCAAGCAGACAAGGTGATCACACCCCTGCGCAAAGGTTATATGGCGTTGATGGCGTACGACCTTTCTGAGGACGGAACGGCGACTTTTCGAAAGACGCTTGTCGATTACGCTCCGTATGATGGTCCCGATGGGCTTGTCGTTGATAAGGATGGGAACCTTTATGTTGCTGTGCGGGCCGAGAATCGGCCGGGTATATACGTTTACAGTCCGGAAGGGAAAGAGCTGGCGTATATTAAGACGGAAATCCCCACGAACGTCGGTTTTGCCCGGGGTGCCGAAGCCAAGACTCTCTATATCACTGCGGGATCGAGTCTTTATCGCATTCGGTTGAATCGCGAAGGATACCATCTTCCTCCTCGCTAAATCGATGGTTTCATCCGAGTCGGCTGCTTCACTTCGTCGGTCGTCAACGCATAACTTCAAGTTGGAAGCGGTTATGCGTGAGACGATTGATCTCGGATTCGTTTGAATTTCCCTGTCAGCCCGCCATCGTCGTCGAAGAATTCGAAGTATGACGTCGGTTGATATCCGAATGGATTTCAAGCCACCTCGCAGGAGGCTTGTCGTGTGACAACAGATCGGCGATAACTCTCTAAGGTGAGGAATACCTACCTTACTGACAAGGGACGGAGGCTTTATCAGAGTTTGAGAAGGATCGCAGATGAGTGTCGCGAGCGACGCGTTTCGGATCGAGATGTCGGGGGGGACTATCGTCATTGCACCAGTTGGTGACGTTAATACGTTTTCTGCAGAGCTTCTTGCAGAAGCGGCAGATATGATGACTGAACTGATCGAAGGACACGAGTCGCCGATGTTGGTTATCGATCTCAGCGGGGTGCCAAGTTGCGGTTCTGTGTTCATGTCGTTCCTCTTACGTTGTCACAAGGCGGTCAAGAGTCGAAGCGGTGAAATGGTTTTGAGCGGCGCCAGCCAAATGTTGCGTGAGCTGTTGTCGCTAACGCGGCTTGATACTGTCTGGGCTCTTTACCAAACCCGTGAGGAAGCACTTGACGCTGTTGATGGTTAACATTTTATGAGTTCAGATTCGACGTTGCCGATAGGGCCAGATTCCGCGATCCCGTCGTTGTCAGCTAGGCATGAAGAAAACGCCCGTGCGATCTTAATTGCGGAAATCAAAGAAACTGCCGACAAGCTTAATCGCGATCAGGCATCACGGGGTGATCTCAAAATCCTCAGTCGAGCCTTGAAAGAGCTCCGATATGCCTTCAAGGTCTTCACTCCGTTTCGCCAGATCAAGAAGGTGACGGTCTTTGGGTCGGCTCGTACCCCGCCCGATCATCCAGATTTTAAAGCATCGCTCGATTTCGGACGGAAAATGGCTGAACGAGGTTGGATGGTCGTCACCGGAGCGGGTGGCGGAATCATGGAAGGTGCCCATCTCGGTGCCGGCGCTGCCATGTCGATGGGGGTTAATATTATGCTCCCCTTCGAACAAGAAGCGAACCCTGTGATCAATAACGACTCTAAGCTCGTAACCTTTCGTTACTTCTTCACACGGAAGCTCATGTTCGTGAAAGAAGTGCATGCCGTGGTGCTGTTCCCCGGGGGTTTTGGAACACAGGACGAACTGTTCGAAGTTTTGACACTTGTTCAAACCGGTAAGCGAGACCTGTTGCCAATCGTCTGCGTCGATCATCCGGGCGGAACGTACTGGTCGAACTGGGTCGAATTCATTCGTAAGGAATTACTGGGAAGAAAACTGATCAGTCCACAGGATTTATCATTAGTTCGGATGACAGACAATGTCGATGTTGCGGTCAGTGAAGTCATGGATTTCTATAAAAACTATGACAGCATGCGCTATATCAAAGACATGCTGGTCCTGAGGCTTCGTCGACCTGTCAGCGATGACTTACTGGCCAAACTCAACTCCGAATTCTCCGATATTCTCACGAGCGGCACGATCGAACGGACGGAAACACACTCCTTCGAATTAGAAGACGAAGAGACGCGTGACCTGCCGCGAATCGCCTTGCATTTCAACCGTCGTGATGCCGCCCGCTTACGCGAAATGGTCGACATCATCAATCGCTCTCACTGATGCTGATAAGCCTGTGTCGCCGTTACCCAGTCATCGAAGCAATTTCACGATCAGTGCGATCGTTAAGCCGCCATACACGAGCGAACATGCCACCAGGCCGATTCGTCGCCAGAGTGCGGGGCGTAACTCCTTCGGCAGAAACTGTGTATTCACGCGTAAAATCTGCAATGATGCGATGGCCATGATCGGGCAGGCAATCACACCAAGGACTTCAAAAAGTTGAATTACTGTACCAAATCGAACTGCGAACACGGCCCAGGTTGTCAGGACCATCAAGAGCGTCGCATAGAGTCGGCTTTCAGGCCATTTTCGGATGCGGGGGAAGGCGACCCAACTGATGTCCGAAACCATTCGGACGAGAACGTCTGTGTTGCCAAGGTGTGTTGAGAACAAGATCCAGAAGCCATTCAGTAGTGCCAGATGCCAGAATCCCGACCAAAGCCGCTCGGCCATGAACTGCGCCTGGTACGTCCCAGCGGCCATTCCCTTCAGTTCAACGTCGGCCGGGATCAGCGCCGCAGCGAGATTGACGTTCAGAAACATTCCGAGAATGCAGCCAAACGCCCACAGAGCCACTTGATCAAGCACCGTATAACGCCACCAGACGTGCCAGCGGCGCATGTTTTCACTTGTGATCGGAAACGTTGTTCCAATCGGTTTGACGGGTGTATGGTCGCCCGTCAGGGCATTTCCAATCGCACCTGACAAGGCACCCATCCCGAATCCCTTGTCGCGAAACCAATTCGAGATCGCCAGATTTCCCAGTCCGCCTGAGCCTGCTGTTGCCGCAAATGTTGCGAGCAGCACGAGTTCAATATGACCGTGCGTCGGCTGCAAGCCGATAAAGCCTTCGACCGTTTTTCGCCAGTCATCAAACGGGACAAACAGGATGTTCACCATGATCAGAAAGCCGAAGATGAACACAATCATGGCCCACGAAAGCCGCTCGAGAACTCGTTCGATCGATTTACCCGACATCAGCAGGGTGACTGTAAACAGGATAATGCCGGTGGCGATCCAGTGCTGGATTGCAACGTCCGCGTCTCCATTTGGAAGACGTCCGAAGAATTCGGCAAATAACACGGCGCCACACGCGGCTGCCAGTGCGGGTGTGGCTAATTGAGCGACGCCAATCAAGATATAGAACCAGGCCCAGAACAGCTTGCCCGGTTTAAGCCGCATAAAGCCGGTAACAATCGGTTCGCCTGTATATAACGTGTACCGGATGGCTTCCAGATTAAAGATCGTTTGCAGCACGACAGCGACCGTCGCAATCCAGAGAATGCCTCGACCAAACTCTTTTGTCGCGAGTGGTCCGGCGATCCACTCCCCTCCTCCAATGGCGGCAGCGAGCAAAATCGCGCCGGGACCAATCGTCTTGAAAAGGTTGATCAACCCGAACGGCAGCGGCTCGGGTAAGTCGGCTTTATCCCACGCGGGGAGGCAACCGGGATTCTGTTGGTCTGTATTGGCGATGGGCGGAGTGTCGGCATTCACGTGTGAGCACGCTCCAGGAAGGTTTCTGTTCGCAGATAAGAATCGATTGCGACAGAATGTACCGTTCCGAACTTTGCAATCCCAGTGACTAAAGCTCTTCGTTCGCGTGTGCGCTAAGATCCAGAAGCTGTAAAAGCCACTGGCGGCTCAAATCGGCCGCCAGTGGCACACGGTGAAAAACCTTCAAATCAACCCGATTATTGGGCACATCCTTGCAACGGAGCAGCAACCACCATTTCGAGATCTTCGGAAATCTGTGAAGCGACAACCTCTCTGATTGGCTTCTTCGGAACCTGCTCGACCGGCATGGCAAGATTCCGCCGCGTTGATGGTCGGACGAACCGCCTCCAGACGGTATTGGCGAGTTTTTGCACGTCGAGCTTGAGTGCCCCGGAAAGCCGCACGGTTGACCACATTGATGCGGCTGAGGCATTCGGATAATGGCAGATAAACCGGCGGACGAAGCGAGGTCGAAATCGGCTCTTGAAATGATACTCGCCGGGCATGTCAAAAAAGGCCGAAGCATAATTGAAGCCGAATTGCAGGCAGCGGCGAATGATCCAACTGTCCCTGGGCAACTGTTCGTATCGGACGGCAGGACACAGGCAGAGCGAGACCGAACGTATCCCTTCACTCTTTAAGTGCTCAACCGCCTGATGGATCATGAACGGCACGATACCACGAGGTGCGTCCAGTCGATGACGGTATGTGTCAATGGCATATTGCTGGCCGCCATCGAATGGCAGGCAAATCAAAAAACCTTCGATTCGTCCGGCACCACTCTCGGATCGAGCGACAAACAGTCGACGACGATCCCAGCTTGGCGGGTCGACGCTACCGTTGAAGAACTTGACATCCCCTTGTTGCGGTTTGGTCGAAAGGCACTCGGTCGTGACCGAGCGTATCTCGTCCATCAGTTCCGACCAGTCCTCGTCCGAATAGTCGTCTCGACAGCATTCGGTGACGACCGCCTTTTGCCGACGACAGTAGTTCGCCTGCCGCCTGACCCACTCAAAATCGTGCCCTGCCCATGTGGTTTTGGGGAGGTCGATCAGCGGTTCCTCGCCCCACTTGGTGACTTGAAACCCATGTCTACGAAATATCGGGAGATCCGCCTCGCCAATATTGTAGAACGTGGCGACGTAACGGTTCTCTTGAACGAATTCGGCAAACTCGCGCAACAGAACCGACCGACGCTCGATCGGGCCGAGCAGGCCCCCCTGCACGTGTACAAACCGGCCAACTTTGGCATAAGCCACGACGCTGCTCCGGTCGCTCGACCAGAACTGTTTGAGGTTCCCTTCTGTCGAAAGGTAACTGTCGTACGCTTGTCCGTGCTGAAACGCCAATTCTTCAAGGCGTTTCAGCAAACTCACCGGTTCTGCTAAGGCAGAGGAGGTTTCGGTTAAGATTTTTGAGCATCCTTACTCGAACGGCAAACGAGGGAACGCGGATGCCGGCTTCCTGCCTGGCATCATTTTCGCGCGGCCTCCCAATTGAGTTTTCTTCGACAAAAACGGTTATGACGATCATCAAAGATCTTCGGTTTTGGGAACAATGTAGGGAGCCCGGTACTCGCGCGTCAGCATTTTGTTCGCATCTTCCGCACGCGCACCCTTAAACTCTTCCTTATCGGTCAAGGTTAACTTTGGACCAGCAGTGATTTTGGTGGTTTCCAGGTCGACCTGGTTTTCGCGCAGGTGCTGCTGGAATCGATCGAGCGTCTCCAGCTTTTCCGCATCACCGGCAAAACTTGCCGCAAGTTCTTTTACAGAAATCGGAGTGCCGAGCCTGTAAGAAATGTTTCCAACATGGCACAAGGCACTCGACAGGTGCCCTTCCAGGATGTCCGCATTCAGATCTTCTTGCTTGCGACTGCGAACCGCTTTCACGAAGTTGGCGTAGTGATGCTTATCACCACCCCCTTCAAATTTGACTCCGGTTGGTTTTCCGGCCAGGTCCAGTACAACACCCCCGCTGTAACTCGGGACAACCATAATCCCCTTCGAACCGTAGAAGATGACGCCTACCCCCGCATCAACGGTTTTCTTCGTTCCATCTTCTTCATATTCGTATCCGTACTTCCCGGTCTTTAAGCCACGGACTTCAAACACCAGTTGTTTTCCATCGGGAAAGCCATGAATGGAAACTTGAGTGTTCGCGGTTTCCCCCGCGTCTTCATAACCGAATCGTCCGCCATAGCTTTGGACCGAATCACCAATGGTTGACTCGCCGAGACCCCACCGAGCGATATCCATTTGATGGATTCCCTGGTTGCCCAGATCACCATTGCCATAGTCCCACATCCAGTGCCAATCGTAGTGCAATGACTTGCGGCTGAGCGGTTTGATTTCGGCCGGGCCGGACCAGATATCGTAATTCACACTTGCGGGAACATCGTAATTCCCCTTTGGTCCGATTGACCCACGTGGCTTGTAGCACAGTCCTCTGGCCAGTTTGATTTCGCCGATACCACCACCATGGATAAAGGCAATTGCTTCCCGCATTCCAGGGTTGGAACGACTTTGAGTCCCCGTCTGGACGATGCGTTTGTACTTGCGAGCCGCTTCGACAACTCGTCGTCCCTCACTCACGTTATGGCTGACTGGCTTTTCGACATAGACATCTTTGCCTGCCTGAATCGCCCAGATGGCTGCCAGCGAATGCCAGTGGTTCGGGGTCGCGACGCTGACAATATCAATACTCTTGTCTTCAAAACACTTTCGCATATCGGAGTAAAGCGCAGGTCGCTTGCCCGTCTTCTTTTCGATTTCATCAGCTCGGTTGTTAATCATCGTTTCATCGACATCAACCAGCGCGGCGATCTCACAATCTTCGCGCTCGCCAAATCCGGCAATGTGTGATCCACCACGTCCTTTCACGCCCACCACGGCCACACGCAGCTTTTCACCTTTTGGCGAAGTGTCGTCATCAGCAGCAAACGCGTTGGTTGAACTCGCCAGGCTCAGAGCCGCCGTTGCGAACATCGATTTTTCTAGAAACTCACGGCGCGAGAAATTCGTCATGGCTGAGATCCTCATGGTGACTGTGATGAAGGTGTTCAAACTCAGGTTGATAAACAGGCACACAGTGTAAACGTCGCCCGAGGCGACTCGCAACCGGACGATGTTACGGATTCATGAAACCAGCCAATTAACGGGATCGGGTGGTGTGAGGTTCACCGCAGGAAAACTTGTCTTCGGCGAACGGGTCTTTTGCCTTGGCTTTTCCCTTCATCATTGATTGGCAACCGACGAGCCAGGTCAAGGCGAGGCAAAGCGTCAGCCAACTAACTTTTGAGCGGAATCGCTCTGAAGGTCTGGATTGAAAACGTGTCATATTCGTTCCTATGGCTTTGGTTTCAGGTCAACCGTTTACAAGAATCATCGCCATCATGGCCGACGTAATCGCCGATTGAAAATCTCGGGGTCAAACGGGTCAAAAGGTTGTAAAGCGGGTGTTGCTTCGGCATCACTGGGGTCAGTCGGTATTTCGCGTGGTTTACTCAATCTGCCCGGTTTGGCCATCGTCAAACCACTCGCAGGAATCACTTCTTCAATGTCCTCATGCGTTGTCGAACTCTCCAGTTCGTCACTCGCAAGCGCCGCTTGAGTGACTCGCGGTTTGGTGGTTTTTGTGTTCTTCTTTCCGGTGATCTTTGGCATCTGTTCAAGCTCGTTTGCTTCTGCCTGTTTCTCACGAGCGACAGTTAATGCCCACGACCGAATTAATTTGAATTGATCGGATGCCGCAGGGCCAGAGAAGATTGCTCCCCTCCCCCCATGACCGCCTGTCGAAAGGCTGAGTAACTGGCTTTTACCGACGTCGTCGAGATCGATATATCGCAAGGTCTCGGCCAGATTTCGTTCAGACGTTTGACGCGATCCGTTGCCACTGGTTCTGGCATTGGAAAGTCGAAAATCGTTTGTTGCGTTGTTTCCATGGCACGAAGCATTCCCGCATTTATTCAGAAGTATTGGCTGAATCCGCGAAGTGAACAGCGTTGCCGTCTCTCGCGATAAGCCGCCGAGTGATTCCACGTTCGGTTGCAGGAATCCGTCTGATGTTTTGAGCGGGGCTGGTGGTGCCACGGCAGGCGGAAGACCGACGCGCATCGTATCTGTCAGTCGCTGTAACAACCGCCGAGCTTCTTCATGTTCAGGGTCAACCTTGAGGCATTTCTTCAGTTCGTCGCGAGCCTCGTCATTCAAACGGTGTGAGATACACCAGTTTGCCAGCGCCACATGCGTCGAAGGGGTCGGGTGGACGACACTGTCCCTCTGCTGGCGATATGCCTCTTTCAGATCATTAACAACGAATTTGACTTCTTCGGCCGAGACTTGGACCCGACCGCTTTGTTGTTCGACGAGATATCCTCCCGCGTTTCGGCTGACCACACCCGACATGATTCTTCCCGAATTCAGCATTACCAGTCGCTCACGAGTATCCTCAGGATCGGGGTCGACCCCCTGCTCTCCGCGCACCGCCATCGTTGTCAGCCCCAGGCAGGCAAAGATCGAAACAATCCACCACGCACTACGAAAGCGGGCCGTTTGTTGCGGTGACATGAGAATCAGCTTGAAAAAGGGTGAAGTGAGGGTATGAAGCGTGCGGGACCGTACCCAAACCTTAAATTGTCGTCAACATCAGTCAAAATCGATCACTCGGTCGCGCGTTTGCTTCAGAAATTCCAGTCTTGCCAGAATTCGCAAAAAAGTTGACCAACTTCGGCAATATTCGCCAATTTCCCTGTTTTGTAGGCTATTGCGTGATTTTGAACGTGGCCAATCTGGTCAACGTTTCTCAACTTACTTCCAACTCTCGCACCGTACGCGGGAAAAGGTGGGAGAGGTTAGGGAACGCTAATCATCTCTTATCGAAGAAAACACCGTTTCAAACGGTTTCCTGATCTCGCGCAAGTCTCCTCTTTTCTTCCATGAGTGCGGATTAGTGTTCCAACCCTCTTCACATTTCGATCGTCAATGCAGGGACTGATTTCATGCCTTTCGCTGTGAATCAACCAACTTGCATTCGAAGGAGTCGGCAGCTTACGGAACCAGGGCCCGCCTCGACGTTCAATTTCCTTGTTGGCAGAGTTTTTCGTCGACTCGCACGGATTTCTTGTAAGACTCGCCGTTGGCCGTTGTGTTATCTTTATCGAAGTGAAAATAACCCAATCTGACCGATCGGCCTCTTGTGCTCGAGGCATGGATGACACCTGTTCCGGAAACTCGACCCAGCCTGCTGTTGCGGCTCCGTGATGCACGGGATCAGCAAGCGTGGTCGATATTTCTCGAAATCTATCAACCCTTGATCTACCGCGTGATCCGACAACGCCGGGTTCAGGATTCCGACGCCCGCGAAGTGACTCAGGAAGTTTTGCTGGCGGTTGCCAATTCCATTGATCAGTGGGAAGCTGATCCGCATCGCGGCACGTTCCGGGGCTGGCTCACCACAATTACCAAAAACCTGGTTGTTAACTTTCTGATCAAACAGTCACGACACCCTCGCGGGAGTGGTGACAGCGATTTTGGACGCGGGCTTGAAGCCCTGCCGGCTCCGGCTGGCGACGAATCGTCGTTGTTCGATGTGGAAGAACGCCGGCAGATTTTTCGCTGGGCCGCTGATCGGATTCGACCAGAATTTCGCGAGTCCAACTGGCAGGCCTTCTGGCGCACTGCAGTAGAAGGCCAAGGGGCGATCGAAGTGGCTCGGGAACTCGGCATTTCACCGGGGTTGGTCTACGTCTCACGAAACCGAATCATGAAACGACTGAGGGAAAAAGTGGAAGAATTTCGAAGGATGGAGGCCCGATGACAGGAATGTTGAAGAGAAATGCGAAGAGTTTTGGAACACTAATCTACGCTAATCTGCACTAATGGAAGAGAAGAAGGAATAACTTAAGAGAAGAGGGAAATTGGCAGAGAAATGGTAAAAAATTCTTTTTGTGTTTTTCTGATTAGTGCAAATTAGTGAAGATTAGTGTTCCCTGCCCTCTTTTGCCTTTTTCCTCCGTTCCACCTTAAAGCAGGCTTGGTGTTCTGAAACATCGAGAGAATTGTGGTGAGTTTGAAATATGTTTGCTCGAACTTCTGATTGTGACCGCGAACGACTGAAGCTGCTGCTGGATGGGCAGTTGCCTGAGTCTGCGCAGACGGTTGTCGCTCGGCATCTGGAGACGTGTGCGGATTGTCGGCAGCAGATGGAGACTCTGGCGGCCAATGAGAATTGGTGGGCCGATACTCGCGATGCACTCTCGGGCGTCGATGGCCGTTCGGGGTCGTCGTTTTTCGGCGCGATCGATTCTCTCCCCGCAGAAACAGGTGCTGCTTCGGTTCCGCTCGATTTTCTGGCTCCTTCCGATAACCCCGCGATGCTCGGGAAGCTTGGGGAATTTGAGATTCTGGAAGAAATCGGTTGCGGCGGAATGGGAATCGTCCTGAAAGGGTACGATCACGAGTTGAACCGGTATGTCGCTGTCAAAGTTCTGCATCCGTTTTGTGCCACCAGTGCTGCCGGTCGACGTCGATTTGTTCGAGAAGCTCAGGCGGCTGCGGCGATCGTGCATCAACATGTCGTGGCGATTCATGCGGTCGACGCGAATCATCATCCCCCTTATCTGGTCATGCCATTCGTTCCGGGCGAATCGCTTCAGCAGCGGCTGACGCGACAAGGCGCATTTGACGTGATTGACACCTTGCGCATCGGGCAGCAGGTCGCTGAAGGACTCGCCGCCGCGCATGCTCAGGGGCTTGTTCATCGAGATATCAAACCGGGAAATATCCTGCTCGAACGAAACGTCGAACGGGTGTTGTTAACCGATTTCGGTCTGGCCCGAGCGGCTGACGATGCCAGTCTGACTCGCAGTGGAGTGATCGCCGGAACGCCGCAGTATATGTCACCGGAACAGGCTCGAGGTGACCAGGTCGATCACCGAACGGATCTTTTTAGTTTGGGAACGGTCCTGTACACGATGCTGGCCGGTCATTCCCCGTTCCGAGCCGAATCGGCGATGGGAGTCCTTCGTCGAGTCTGCGATGAAACCCCTCGTCCGCTGCGTGAGATCAATCCGCATGTTCCCGAATGGCTGGAAGCGATCGTAACGAAGCTACATGCCAAGCAGGCGGTCAATCGATTTGAGAGTGCCAGTGAGGTATCGACGTTGTTGCAAAGGTGTCTGGCCCACATGCAGCAGCCGACGTTAGTTCGGTTACCGGATGAGGTTTCCAAGCTTGTCGAAAAACCTGGGAAATACAGTCATTGGCTGCTCGGATTATCAACGGTTGTGTTGCTCGCTGTTTTGGCAGGATTCGTTCGATCGACCATCTTGCCGATTGTTGATCGTAATCAGATTGTGAAAATGAGTCCGTCGAGCAACACACAAGTGATGGAAACTACCGAGGATCAAGGATGGGACGATGGGTTACAAACCGAATCGGAAGAGGTCGACCGTGGACTGAAACAATGGGAATCGGATGCGGATTTTTGATGAAGGAAAAAGGGAATGCCATAGCCCATGAATTTCTTTACACCAAAGGTGTTGAATAACAAAGCCCAGGGTTGCAAGCCTTGCGAGCTACCCTGGGTAGACGTTGTTGTGAAGTACTTACCCTGAAAGGGTTACATCATTGCAGGAATTGCGAATGAGATAACCCAATCGGGGTTACGATATGAAGCGTGTTTCATGGGAAAAAACCGATGCCCCCAGGTAGTTCGGCCAGGGGATGTTTTGAAGCCGCATAGCGGCGGCCGAATAAAGCCAGGGGCGGCTTCCGCCCCTGGTTGTAGCATAAAAAGTTGATGACAAGCCCCAGCGGGGCGGACGAGTAAGAAATTAGCAGCACTGAAATATAACGTTGAAAGAGATCGTTTCCCAATAGCCTTCAGATCGGTCGCCCCGCTGGGGCTTGACGTTTGTTTTCAGACACTTTTCCGGGGGCGGAAACCGCCCCCGGCTATACTCGGTCGCCGCTCTGCGGCTAATAAACGGAATTCACTCCATTCAGAAACGTCTGAAACAGGAATAATGCGATGAGCGAACAATCAAAAACACCGCAGTGGGTGAAATTTGCGTTGGCCATTCAGGCGATCGTGATCTGTGTCGGTCTGCTGCTTTACGTTGCGTCGATCAGGTTGGTGAGTCACGTTCAACTTCCGACGCGTGCGGAAAATCGAGCCTTCGTCGAAGTTTCGACCGATGCACCGGCGGCGGCTTCGCCCTATGTTCCCGGTCAGCCATCTGGCGTTACTCGATCGCCGCCTGGCCGAATGCAGTCGATGCCATTGCCGTATCGCTCGGAAAGCGATCCCTCATTGAGGACGGACAATTTTTTACCTGCGCCGTCGCTTTCCACTCCAATGGAGTCCGATACCGCAGTAGTCAATCCGACATTATCGAATGCCCAACCATCGAATCCACAACCGTCGAATCCCCCAAACTCAAAAAAAGAACACTCAAACGAAGAAGTCACGAATCAAACTGTTTCTGATTCAGAAGCCCCGAACTCAAACCCATCGGCGGTCAATGAGACCATCAAACAGGAAACATTCCCAGGCAGTAAAAATGAGATACGCTTCTTCCAGCTCCAGCAAGGATCTGCGGGCGAAATGACCAAAACTGTCAAAGAGATCTTTGACAATCTCGTCAAGGTTTCAGCCGACGAACGGAGTAACAGCCTGATCGTCGTGGCGAGTCCGCCAACACTGGAAAAGGTCGCTGATTTCATTGAGGGAATGGAAAGACTAGCAAAAATTGCTTTCGTTGAGGAAATGAAGAGATTGGAAGCCCAGGCTGTTGCGAAAGTTAAATTCGCAGACGGTCACGAAACTGCGACGATCGAAACCCAGCCAACGCAATCCGAATCTCTTCTTGCAAAACAACAGGCACTTCAAAAGCTGATGAGAGCATTCGGGGCTGATCATCCGAAAGTCCGCGCGGCGCAGGACCAGATCAACGCCGAACAAGCCAGGCTTGCGGAGGAAAGCCTCAAACGGGAATCTCAACCAGTTGTCGCGACTGTTGATGATATGAAAGCATCGACCAGAAAATTTCCGTCCGACGAACGTGATGCCGAATTGGATCGACAAGCCAAACAACTGGCTCTTCAAATACGAACGGCTCGACAGAACGAAAAGGCGAAGCTGAAAAAAGAACTCGAAGCGATCACCAGGAAACAATTCGAACATCGACAAAATCGGCGCCGGGAGGAATTCGATTCACTCAGCCAGCGAGTCGAACGTTTAAAAGCTAGCTACCAGCGACGACAGGCTCAACAGGATCAAGTCATCCAGCGTCGCATCAATGAACTGATCGACCCGAACACGGACTTGCGGTGGGATGCGACGGAAGTAGCGACCGATTCATTATCAAGTCGCGACGAAGCTGCAAATGCGATTAAAGCTGCGATTCAAGACACTTCATCTGCCACGGCGACACCGTTAAGCAAATCACCTCCCAAAAATTCCGACGAATCCGACCCCACCTATAACAGCGTGACATTGTCGCAGTGGATGCGTCTGCTGGAGACCGAACGAAACATCGAAAAGATTTCCGAAGCGGTGAAGGCGATGAATCACCTGATGGATCAGGCCGATCCCACGCAATTGACACGAGCGATCCTTCACATCATCCGCGTTCATGGTTCGAAACAAGGGGATCACACTACGAGCGTGATCAGGAATGGATCGGTGAACCTGTTGAAGCTGCTACCCAGCGAGATCGTCGTCGAGGAATTGATTGCAGAATTGGCTGCCTCAAGTTCTCGCAAACCGACTCAAGACTTTTACGCATATTTCTTCAGCTCAGTCAACTCAGAAGGGGCGACTGATAATCATATCTCGAAGATTAATCTGTCTATGAGCGGGAGTAATGATGTCACTGCGGTTGAACAGTCGGTCCTGTCGGACGCAAATCAACGACTTCGCGTCGAGATTCGGCGTCGTTCTCGCCGTTTGATCGGCGTGTTAGTCAATGCGGCGACGAAAGATAAAAGCCTGGCCGATTGGGCCATGCGGTGTGCGGGCCTCGTTGTTCATATCAGCGATCAACCAATAACAACTTATCCTGGACTGGTCACCCTTGTTGAGTACGTGTTTGATCACCCTGTCGATGTTCCGAAGGGGGCGTCACCGTTCGATCGCAGGCTCGTTGTGGCAATTCTGCTTGGTGAAAGTGGTTTGCGAATTCCCGACGTTTTGGCCTATGGAACCGAGCGAATCCAGCAGGATGATGATAAGCCGTTTGGTACTCAGTTTAACGATGGTGTTCGCTGTCTCGTCGCGATTGCCCCTTTTTCGTCCGACGCGGTGAATCTTCTTGCTCAAACAATGGAGACCAAATGGACGGCCGTTTTAGATTTTGATGACAAGCTAAAAACATTCAACGCCTTGAACGGCAATGATTCCAATTCCGAAAGTGATATCGGTAACGGTGGGTCTAAGAAGGGGCAACCAGACGAAGCCGCTGGAAACAAATTGAAGTTTCAATGTAAGCGAATCATCGAAGCGCTTGCGGAGATTGGGATGCCTGCCGTTCCGGCCATTCCCAAACTGACTGCAATTGCAGAGTCACCAAAGATTGTCGAGTTTGCGACTTACACCAATATACTCAGCGTTCAGATGGTGAAATTTCAAGATGTGGCAAGATCCGCGATCAAGAAGATCGAAGAGGCCAAGCCGAAGGCTGCTCCACTTCCGTTACCAGTCGACGATGCGATTTCAACACCCGTTTCGATACCAGTTGCATCAAACCGAAAACCAGGTGAGTCAGCCTCAAGCCGTGACACTGCGACCAACGCAATCAATGCGGCAACTCGAGAAACGTCACCGGTCAACGCGACGTCGCCCGAAAATTCGCTGCCGAAAAAACCTGATCGATCGGGACCAACCTACAACGGAGTGACATTGTCGGAGTGGTTTTTGCTGTTGGAGTTCGAGCGGAATCCCGAGAAAATTGTCGAAGCCGTGATGGCGATGCATTACCTGAAGGATCAGGCTGATGCGAGGCAATTAACAAAGACGATCATTCGCTTGATGCGATTTCAAGGGAGTTCGACATCGGACCACGACGGGAACGTGATCATGAATGGATCGGTTCTGTTGCTAAAGCTGTTACCGAGCGAGATCGTCGTCGATGAACTGATCGCCGAAATTACGGCGTCGAGTTCGCTTAAGCCGACTCGAGATTTTTGCATGTATTTCTTCAATTCAATTGGATGGAAAGGGACTACTGATGTTTTTGTTGGAAGCCCTCCTTTCAAGATGGTTGATCGGAAAATCCTGGCGGAATCGACGGAACGTCTTCGTGCTGAGATTAAGCGGCGTTCACGGCGATTGATAAGCACGTTGATAAACGTGGCGGATCAGGACGAAAGCTTGGCCTATTGGGTCATGCATTGTGCGAATGTCGTCGTTCATGTCAGCGATCAGAGAATTACGGCCTATCCTGGATTGGTCCCACTTGTCGAGAAACAATTCGACAATCCCGTCAAATCCCCATCGAATGTCGTTGATCGTGTATTTACCCCTTGGCCTGTTGCGGAACCGCTGCTTGGCGAGAGCGGTTTACGAGTCCCCGAGATCCTGGAATTGGCAACCGAAAAAATTCGCGATTATCTCGATAACGGGACTTTTCAATTTGAATATGGGATCCGTTGCCTGATTGCGATCGCTCCCTCGTCTCCAGACGCGGTGAAGCTTCTCGGTGAAACTTTGGCCACCAAATGGAAAACACTGCTTGAGTTACGTGACGAGCAAATCGTCAACACGCAAAATCGAGAAATTCAACGAATCATTGATGCGCTGGCAGAGATTGGAAATCCTGCCGTTCCAGCGATTCCACGACTTGCGGCAATTGCCGATTTTCGGAAGCTTATCAATGGTCCGGTGGAAAGCGGCATGGGTACCATGATGGGCATGCCCATGGGCGGAATGGCCATCGCTCCGGCCAAGACATTTCAAGA
The DNA here is from genome assembly GCA_903904835.1 of uncultured Schlesneria sp. Classification (GTDB taxonomy): domain Bacteria; phylum Planctomycetota; class Planctomycetia; order Planctomycetales; family Planctomycetaceae; genus Schlesneria. Next base: position 115,180 of record CAIVEI010000128.1, read on the forward strand.
GTTGGCCAAATCCGCGATCAAAAAAATCGAAGAAGCCAAGCCAAGGCCTGACCCACAACCGTTGCCGGATGACATTGAGATTTCAACGCTGGTTCTACTTCCGATTGCATCATCGGGAAAGCCCGGTGATTCGCGGGATACGACTTATCAAATTGCGCCTCGCGTCGTGAAGTCTGTATCAGATCCGCTTCCTGTCGAAACGACTTACGATGGGGTTGGCTATTCGAAATGGCTGGAGTTGCTTGAGACCGAACGCAAGCCTGAGAAATTGATGGCCGCGATCGAGGCCTGTTCTCAGGTGGCCGCCAAAGGGGATGAACGTCGGATCGCACGACGAATCTTTCTGGCGGAAGGATATTTCGCAGCGAAAGACTGGGACAATGAGCGAAGCGACCTTTGGAAAGCCGGTTACGACGCGTTGGTTCGTTTGCCGGGCGACGCCGTGGTCGACGAGTTGTTGCATGCACTTCGTGATGAAAAATCCTATTCAACGGGCCGAGGTTTTCAGATTGATTTCCTCACAAGAGGTGAAGAAATCCCTCATGTCGCACAGATGCGCGATAAGGCTGGGGAAATCATTGACGAAATGCTGAAACTATCTTCGAGGCCGACGAACTCCCAAGGAACAAGAAACGGCTTGCTGGCTGCTGCGAGTTCCGTATGGCGAGATTCTGGCCGTCCAATGAAAGACTTCGATGGTTTGTGGCCGCAAATGCAAAAATTGCTGACGGATGGCTTTGCCGATGCAAATTCCAATGAATCTTCAGAATGGATCACTGCGGCAACAAATGTCGTCGTTGGAGCACCAGATACCCCGCATCTGGCGAATATTCTTCTGACTCATGTCAAAAAGCACCATCCAAATAATTTCCGGTTGATTGGATTAATAGGAATGCTGGGGTCGCGGGCGGAAGCTGTCGTTCCGGATCTCGTCGATCTGTTTATGGTGGAGTGGAAAAAGCTGGAGTCACTTCCAAGTGCCATTCGCTGGAATATTATGAGAACATATTCATCCAGCGAACCAAATGCGGACGAACTGAATTCGAAGCGATTAGCCGCGACACTCGATCAGACGATACGAATCAAATTGATTAGAACATTGGGTGAAATCGGTGTCGGAGCGAGCAGTTACAATTTGCTTTCAGAGCTGAAACTCATTTCAGCGAAATCGCCGCGAAACTTTGGGACGCAGTTACTTGACGAAATATTTCCTGTCGTTGACAAGGCACTCTTGCAGTTTGGTTCAAACAAATATCCTCGTGACGAAAAACGGTTTTTAGGCGATCGCTGGCGTATTAACGGGAGATGGAAACTCGTCACCAGGTTTGAAAACTCGGACACTGCCGAACGACAACAGGAAATCAGCATTCAGATTCGAGATGACTTACTGATTTGGGACGCACCAGTGAACCAGCGGAACGCTTTCCAAAAGTTCATGGAACCTTTTTCTATCCAAAATCCCAACATGGCGACGGTTGACGATACCAAATCGCCCAAGCAACTCATGCTTACGACAAATATCGGTGAGAGTAACCGTGGCCGAAGGGGCGAAGCGGAAAAACATTCGATGGTGGGAATTTATGAAGTGACCGACTTTAAACTGAAAATCCAATTCGCAAAACCTGACCAACCGAGTCCCACGGAATTTACGAACCAAATGGGTCAGGTTCCCGAAGACCAAATGCTGCTGGAATTTGAACGGATCGTGCCAGAACCAACGAAAAACGCAGTCGGGAGGGAGTAGACACGTAGCCACAGAGCGGCGGCCGAGTAAAGCCCGGGGCGGTTGCCGCCCCGGGTTCAGCCATCTCAAACCCAACACCAAAGCCCCATTCGGGGCGACCGAGATTCGTCGGTTCATGCGAATCGGTACAATTGATGGAGTTCGGATTTCATTCGGGATCCAGCGAAACGGCGACAGGATGCGAACCGCGCCTTGGCCGTCCCGCTACGGCTTAATGTAATTGGTCCCACGGTACTGATTAAGTTGGTTCCTTCGACTCACTCTCGCGCAACTCATCGATCGGATTCGGTAAAATCGCTGAAGGCTCAACATCTGCATCGGCGTCGTGAATGTCGTTTACGGGCGCTTCGCGTTGATCCTCTGTCACGAAATACGGCTTCGATTCAACTCCTTCGGTCGCATCCGTCGGTTGCGACGTCGGTGCGGGGTCCCGCCAGTTCTGAATCTCGGATTCACGGCTGAACAGCCAGTCGAGCGACATTGTGGTCAACACAAAATCTTTATTGGAGGAGCCGGACCCGGCGTCCGTTGTCATGTAGTAACTGGCACCGACGTTCAAGCGAACGCGTGACGTGAACCAATAGGACATGCCGACTTCGGGGATGATCGCCGCCAGGCCCTTGGTGACACCTGGAACACGGTCCCCTTCTTGAACGAGGTTCCCTTGTTTGTCGATGTACGTCGATTGAGCCGTCGTGCTGGTGTCGGAAACTCCGGCCATACCAGCGACCCCGACGTAAGGCGAAAATCGTGTGGGAGAATGCAGGCGGACTCCAACGATCCCGCCGGTCAGGTATGTTGGAAGTCCCTCAGCCAGCATTCCCTCGACACCAACGCGCATCGTGGACCACGACGTTGGCAACCACGTCATCCCAACTTCGCCAACTGCGGCGGCAAGCTGCCGAGTTGCAATCCCGGCACCGGTATAGAGACCGGATCGCCCCTCTTGAAACCTGGCATCGATGATTTCCTCACCCTGCCGCAACAGTTTATTTAACGGTCTTTTGCTGTACGGGCCACTGAAACGGTCGGCATACCGAGCGTCATCCATGGCCCACTTGGACGAAAAGAACGGGCCGCTGGAAGCGCACCCCGGAATCAACGACAGCATGATGAAAACCAGCGTCGCGCAAAACGAACGACCTGTCAAACGGTCGATTTCCACGAGAAAACTCAATCAGGGCGCCGATGAGTTCATTGCGGTTTGCGTTTTAGGAAAACTTGCATATATCAGCAAGATGAGTCTGTTCGACTACGCAATCAGTTCCGGCATTGGTTTGGCATGGTCTTCGACAAGGTACTGCGGACGGCCATTCAGGTCGGAGATTGTTGCCTGAGTTGGATCAATTCCAAGATGATGGAATAACGTGGCGTAGACTTCGCCGAATGTGACGGGTCGCGAGACCGCTTCTCCAGCGATACGATCAGTTGCACCGATCACCTGACCATGCTTCATTGAACCACCCGCCATCAGTGCACAATTCACCTGCGGCCAATGGTCGCGGCCGACGATGGAACTGATCTTGGGAGTTCGGCCGAATTCGCCCCAGATGACGACGGCACAGTCTTCGGCGAGACCTCGCAGGTGCAGGTCTTCGACGAGTGCGCTGACGCATTGATCGAAGACAGGAAAGTCTTCCTGTTCACGCAGGAAAATGGAGTTATTGGCGCGTCCTTCCGCGTTCGTGCCGCCGTGCCAGTCCCACTTGCTGTAATTCAGCGTCACGACACGGACCCCCGCTTCAATCATGCGGCGGGCAAGTAGAAGACTTTGCGGGACTCGCGGAGCACCGTTGCCGTCCATCATGATCTTTGGATCGCCAGTTCCATAGCGGGCGACCGTGCGGGGATCTTCCTTAGAAAGATCCAATGCCTCAGCTAACTTTGATGACGTGAGTAGTCCCATAGCCTGTTCGGTGAAGGCGTCCAGACCAGTCATCATTGACGTTTGGTCCGCCTCACGGCGGAAGAGGTCAAAGCTCTTGAGCAGTGATCTACGGTCGGCCAGACGGTCCAGGGTCACTCCATTAAGGACCATGTCTTGCCGCGTGTCACCGAGCGGACGGAACGGGGCATGTGCCGTACCAAGAAAACCGGGACCCGGTTCGTTGTAGGGACCGTGAGTGCAGGTGTAACACAGGCTGACATAGGGCGGAGATTCTCGACGTGCCGGGCCCTGCACTTTCGACACCATTGTGCCGAACTGTGGCCAGCCGCCGGAAGGTTTTGCCTTTTTCGGGTCGTGGCCGTTGAAGACCTGAATTGCATCGTGATCGTGCTGATTGCCGACCAGCGAGCGAATCACGGTTAACTTATCTGCCATTGTCGCAAGACGAGGAAATGCCTCGCAGATTTCGAAGCCGGGAACATTCGTGGCGATTGGTCGCCACGGGCCAGCGATTTCTCTCGGGGCATCTGGCTTCAGATCGAACATGTCCTGGTGCGGTGGCCCACCGACCAGATAAATCATGATGACCGATTTCGGCGACTTCCGGCCCAAAATCGATTCGGCTCGCAGCACGTCCGGCAAAGTCCATCCGCCGAGCGTCCCCATCGCGGCGAGCGTACCAACCCTCAGGATGTCGCGGCGTGAGACGCCATCACAGAAATCACGAGAAGTCGTCGGTCGTCCGGGAATCGTCAGCATGCTCAGTCTCCTGCCAGTACTGCTCCACGAATTGTGACATCGTCGTGGTCAAGCTTTTTGTATCAACAAATCTGGATGGATTCTATTCCAAAGAACGAAAACGGTAGATCGGAAATCCGAACGATTAGTTAGCCCAACGCGCAAGCGACGGTCTTGCCGCGTTGTCCCTCGCTTACGCGTCGGGCTGACGCTACACAGTTTTGGAGGCAGGAGAATTGATATCTTCTGCATAAACCAATTAATTGACACGGTCTGTGGCGAATTAGTCTCATTAAATATCGTAACTTCCATCAAGTTCCCGATTTTTCTTGTTGTGTGAGGTTGGGAGGCTTGGGTAGTTTGTAGGTCGGTTTTTTCGATCTTCGTTTCGAATCAGCAGAGGCCTGTTTATGCGTAACTTGACCGTTGGAAAGATGTCTTTAGTCGCTTGTTTGATGATGGTTAGTGGATTCGGGGTGGTCCAAGGACAAGATCCTGCGGCACCTGAACCCGGCGCGGTCGCTGCCGAGACAAGCGAAGGGGTCGCGTGGGGTGATGTCGACGTCAATGAATTGTCAAAAGACTTAAGCGAGTCGATTGCAGCAGGTACCAGTGACGAGGCGACTGAGCTTCGTGATATCGTTGATACGACCGTTCCGCCAAAGGTCGTCAGGAACTATCCCAAAACACCGTTTCTTTCTGTCGTTTTCCCACTTCGTGAGGGTGTCGTTGACAGTAAAGAACTGCAGGAAAAACTCAGGAATTATGTTCAGAAGCATCTGGAAGAGAATGTTCTGACGGAAGACGCCATCGCTAAGGGAAAAGGAGGCGAGGAAATATTCAAGCGCCAAGCGTTGCTGGTGCAGACGAAAGGACCAATTCAAACGATTCCCGGGACCCCGAAGTACACGCCAGCCGAACCGCTTGTACCAAAGGTTCGTTCGTTCGAGCCGCAGACTTACAATCCACGCGTTACTGAGTTGGAGCAACCAGGAATGGTTGAGGACCCTTTTGAGGAGCCAGAAGGGTTGTGCACTCCGGCTGCGGAACTGCTGCAAGCTCTCGGATATTCAGGGTGTTGTTGCGGGGATAAATGCTTTCCATTCACTGCAGAAATGTCATACGAAGTTGCGATCAAAGCGTATCAACACGGTTATTACCAGGATGCCAAGGCACTTGCAAAACACGCATTGAAGAGTACAAGCCGTCCGGAATACATTTATCTCGAAGCACTTTCGGAACTCGCGTTAGGTGAATGCCACGATGCCCTGCAAGCGGCTCGCCAAGTTAAGACAATGCGGGAAACCAGTGCATTGAAATACCTGAAAGAACGCTTGTCAGGTCCTCGTGTATCGAAGTTACAAACCCTGTTGAAAGCGATGCCCGATCGTTTGTCTTACCCACCTGCACCGGTACCAGCGCCTTATGCGCCTGAACCATCAATCTATACGCCGACAAGGCCCCTCGCACCGACGCCAACGCCTCCCCCACCGAGTATTTAATTGATTCGATTCGGATCATCATCTGATTGCTCGGATTACGTCGCCGGTCATGATTAATGATCGGCGACGTGATCGACGGAGGTATGCTCAGGCACGTCAGTCAATTGGCCAGCGAACGTTGAAATCTTCGTTCCAACCGCTTTTTCATATCCGTATGAGTCCCGTTCGATTGGGATGACTATCATCGCGCGAGATCGATTCGTCAATTATATCTGTGTCGCGGGACTTGTCTGCGGCAAAGCATCGGATACTTGTGAACTACAAGGAATCGAAATCGAATGTTGAGCCGCATCGTGATCAAGCAACTTTAGTACGATCCTCATCCAGACCATGCTGTTTTGAGGGTTGGCGATATCGAAGTGATCCAAGTGATCAGGTGCGTTGTGGATATGAAGTGATGGCTTCGCGATTTGTTTCAAACGCTCCAAGCTCCCTTCATAATAGAGCCGCGTTTTGATCAGATGCACCTCATGAGTCAGCGTGTCTGAAACTTGATATCTGCGAGAGTTCTCTCTTAAGAATGCCTCCAGATACTCCCAGCGATCATCTACTGCGATGTCTTGATCGGGAGATGTTCGACTGCTGATCATCAGATTTTTCACTCTGCCGACGGTTGATTTGTAAAATGCGCGCGAATACTCACGAAAGTTTTGCGAAAAATCTCGATTCATGAGTTCATTGATTTTTCTTGCGACTTTTTGGTTGATCGTTTCATCTTTGGTTGACCAAAGTGGTGGTTCCAGCAGAACGAGTTTGATGCCGTAAGTGTTTTTCTTCGTGAGTTGCAGGGCAATTTCAATTGCCAGCGTGGCTCCATAGGAATGACCACAAAGCAGCAGATTTCCGGATGGGATTTCGCTGGACAATTCCTGAGCATGGATTGCGGCGTGAGCCTTGAGTCCCAGGTGTTTTGGTGGCCAGACATGCAGCCCATCCAGTTTTAGCCACCAGACGGGAATATCGGGCGGAAGTATTTCGAGGGGCGCTCGCAACTTCGCTCCCACAACCACAAGATGAGTGTTGCTTGTGCCGGGGCGAATCAATTCCAGATATTCGCCGCGTTGTGAAATCTCGGAAGCCTGGGCAGAATCTGACAGAGATTCGGCCAACTCCGCGACGGTCGCGTGTCGAAATAGATCCGCAACGTTGACGCTTATTCCGGACGATGATTTGATCGCATCGACGACCCTGATCGCCAGCAATGAATCCCCGCCAATCTCGAAGAAATTGTCACGAACACCGACTTGATCGACACCCAAGGCGCTGCTCCAAACTCTGGCCAGCATTTCCTCCATCGGAGTCCGGGGTGGTACAAAAGAATCCTCGCGGTCGGGCGTTGTCATTTCTGGTTGCGGCAATGCGGATTTATCAACTTTGCCATTGGGGGTCAGGGGCATCGAGTCGAGGAATACCAGACGCGATGGAAGCATGTATTCCGGTAGTCCTTTCCGGAGTTCGACGAGCAGGTTCTGGGCAGTCACCGCGTGGTCTTGACGAATCACGAGGTAGGCAACAATTTGCTTGTTTCCAGCAGAGGCTTCACGCACGATCACGGCACTTGACTGCACAGCCGGATATTCCGCGAGTTTCGCCTCAATCTCCCCCAGCTCGATACGGAAACCGCGGATCTTCACCTGACTGTCGATTCGTCCGAGGTATTCGAGTGTTCCGTCAGTTCGATAACGTGCGAGATCACCTGAGTTGTACATTCGAGCGTCAGTCTCGCTGGAGAACGGGTCTGGCACAAATTTCTGTTTCGTCAGCTCCGGACGATTCCAATACCCTCGGGCCACACCCGCCCCGCCGATGTAAAGCTCTCCCTTCTCTCCTTGTGGGACGGGATTCATCTGGCTGTCCAAAACGTACAGTTGCGTATTCGCAATGGGTCTCCCAATGGGAACAGATCCATTTCGAGGATCGTCGGGGCGGACTTCGTATACACAACAGCCGACGACGGTCTCAGTCGGTCCATACTCGTTAATGAGGCGTGTTTTTGGAGCGTCATCGCGCCATCGCTGCAGACTTTCGGCCGAGAGATTTTCACCACCAATTACGAACAAGTTGGCCAGTTCCGCTGCCTCGAATGGCTTTAGCTGCTCGGCCAACAATGCGAGATGAGCCGGGGTGATCTTCACCAGGCTGCGCCCCTTTTTTCGACGAAGCGCAGCGAGCAGGTTCAGGCCTCCGATCTCTTCGGGAAGAAGTTCGACACTCCCGCCTGCGATCAGTGGGACCCAGAGAGCCGTAACGGTCAAGTCGAAAGCAATGGATGAGTGAAGCGGGACGGATTCCCCGACACCCGCCGAATATTCCGCAGCGGCCCAAACGACATAGTTCACCAACCCACCGTGGGTCACCATGACTCCCTTTGGGTTTCCGGTCGATCCCGACGTGTACATCACATATGCCAGATCTTTTGGACTCAGGGCGATCTGAGGAGCTTCAGAAGTCTGACTGACGAACAACGACGGGTCAGAATCGATGCAAATCGAGCGGCGATCGATCCCTGCGAACAAATGAAGCTGTCGAACGCTCGTCAGTACGATCGTGGCCTCTGAGTCCGTCAGCATGTAATTGAGTCGCTCTGGGGGATTCATCGGGTCTAGTGGCACGTAGGCACCGCCTGCCTTCCAGACTCCGAGTAGCGCAACAACTAATTCCGCAGAACGTTCGATGCAGACGCCAATCAAACTGTCTGCCTCGACGCCATTTTTACGCAGCACGTTAGCGACTTGATTGGCGCGTACATCGAGTTCACTGTAAGTGACGTATTTCCCTTCGAACTCGACTGCGATGGCGTGCGGGGTCCGATGTACCTGTTCTTCGAATAACCGATGCACGCACTTGTCGCGAGGATAGTCACGCTCGGTCTGGTTCCATTCGACAAGAATCTTGTGGCGTTCTTCAGGAGTCATTTTCAGTGCGTCAATGCATGCATCAGGTTCTTGTGACGGATTGTTATTGATCGTCATCCGTTAAACCTTTTGCAAAACTTGTTGGGTTTTCAAAAAAACTCCATACGGGAAACCTACTCCCGTATGAAGCAAACTGTTGTGACCTGACACCAAAGTTAAATCGCGTTCCTGTTCACGTAAAACGGAAATTCAATCACCACGTTCCAGAGCTCGCTCCAGACGACCATCTTCAAAAAACGATCGACCCGTTTGCAGATTACCAGGCGTAATACGTAAATTTGTTTGCAATTCGAGTTTGGGAATAAATTCGAGTTCAAACCCGCGTTTCAACCGAAAAATGATCCAAAAATCAAACGCGAAGAGTTCTCATCGATCTTGTTAACTACACTTCTGCACATCGTGATGACGGTTAGTATTGAATTCCACCTAAGCAGCCGTCAATCTCGTTCTCACCTGAAGTTTGGCAACCTTGTCCACAGTCAACGACGATTAACCTGTGAACAGTGTTATAACAAATATACGTTGTGAAAACGACTGAAGGCAACGAGGTGAAGTGTTCTTGTGTTCATGTTTCGTGTTACTGAGTCTTTGTTAACTTGGGCTGGAATTGATCTCGTATGCTGGCGTCTGCAACTGTCCGATTCTGTTGTTGTTCATCAGCAACGGTTTATGTCGCCCGAAACTAATTCTTCCCTGGTGACTCGCATCGAAAGAATTGCTTCTTTTAATTTTCATTGGGCTGAATCATGCTCGTCACAGCTCACTTTGTCTGATCCATCAGCATCAATGTGTCGGGCACTTTCTGCCAATTTTGCTGACCACCAGCATCCCAGAGAATTCAGTGATCGCGCATTTTTTGTTGTCGCGCAGTTTGATGAACTGAATTACAAACCTGGCGTCGTCGGCGACTCTGTCCAAAACATGACAGGCTCATCTCTGGCCCGACGTCGAACTCGGATGGTGTCTCGCGTCGTGATCAATTAACTGCAGCACGATATCCATCCAAACCATACTGTTCTGCGGGTCGGCCATCTCGTAGTGATCCAAATGCTCAGGTGTCGAGTGGATATGAAGTGAATGCTTGGCGCTTTGTTTCAATCGTTCGAAGCTCACTTTATCATAGTACCGTGTTTTGATCAGATGAACGTCCAGAGCCGTTGTGTCCGGCAGTTGAAATGCTCCGGCATTCTGTTTTAAGAACGGCTCCATATACACCCAGCGATCATCGATGGCGATCTCTTGATCTGAAGGAGTTCGAGCGCTGATGATCAGATTCTTAACTCGTCCGATGGTTGATTTGTAAAACGCCCGCGAAACTTCTCGAACGTTTCGTAAATGATCTCGATTCTTGAACTCTTTGAGTTTCCGTTTGACTTTTTTGATGATCGGTTCTTGTCGAGTGGACCAAAGTGGTGGTTCCAGCAGGATGAGTTTGATATCGTGTTTTTCCAGCTGCATGAGTTGCTGGGCAATTCCAATTGCCAGCACGCCACCGTAGGAATGACCGCAAAGTAAAATTGTTCCCGACGGAATTGCGTTGGACAATTCCTGAGCATGGATTTCGGCTTGAGTCTTGAGATCCAGGTGTTTTGGTGGCCAGACATGCAGGCCATCCAGCTTCAGCCACCAGACAGGAATTTCGGGTGGAAGCACTTCGAGGGGGACTCGTAATTTGGCGCCAACAATCACAAGATGAGTACTGCCTTTGCCGGGGCGAATTGATTCGAGGTATTGGTCGCGATTCGAAACATTCGAAGAAATAACAGGATCGGATAGAGATCTGGCCAGCTCTGCAACGGTCGCGTGCCGAAAGAGATCCGCGACCTTGATCGTTATTTCAGATGACGATTTAATCGCATCAACGACGCGGACCGCCAGCAACGAATGCCCACCCAGCTCAAAGAAATTGTCGTCGACGCTGATTGGTTGGAGGTTTAAGACGCGACTCCATGCCGACGCAATGATTTCTTCAACCCTGTTACGTGGTAGAACAATTGATCGTTCTCGGTTAAGTGATGGCGATTGCGGCAAGGGTAATGCTTTGATGTCGAGTTTGCCGTTGATTGTCAGCGGCAGCGTCTCTAACGCAATATAAAACGAGGGGACCATGTAACTGGGCAGCTTCAGCTGAAGAGCTTGTCGCACGTTTGCAACATCGAGTTGTGCTCCTGGTTGTGGCACAAGGTAAGCCACTAGAACGTTTCCAACGGGACCGTTGTCGCGAGCAACAACTGCTGCCTGGGCAAAAGATTCAAGTTGATGTATCGCGGCTTCGATTTCGCCAAGTTCAACCCGGTGGCCGCGGATTTTGACCTGATTGTCAATTCGTCCAAGGAAATCGAGACTTCCGTCATCGTTCCATCGTGCCAGGTCACCCGATCGATAAAGGCGATCTGAAGGGCATCCGTCAAAAGGTGGAGTTACGAAACGAGCCGTCGTCAGTTCCGGGCGATTCAGGTAGCCACGGGCCAGCCCTGCACCACCGACGTAAATCTCGCCGGGGACACCCACTGGTACCGGCTCACCCTCGGGATTCAGCAAATAGACCTGCAGGTCAGCCAGCGGACGCCCGATCGGGCTGCCGCCACGTTCAACGTCTTCCGCAGTGATTCTTCGGTACGTCACGTGGACGGTGGTCTCGGTGATCCCGTACATGTTGATCAACTGAGGGCGATCGATACCGTGTCGCTGAACCCAACTGCGCAGCAAACGTGGGTCCAAGCCTTCACCACCGAAAATGACATAACGCAATTGCGGTGAATTGGTTTGATCAACTCGTGAATTCTCTGCTTCGATGAGTTGCCGGAATGCCGAGGGCGTCTGATTGAGGACAGTCACTCCTTCATGAATCAACAGGTCCAGAAACTCATCCGGTGATCGGCTGACGTCATAAGGAACGACAACCAGCCGCCCGCCATAAAATAAGGCTCCCCAAATCTCCCAAACCGAGAAATCAAAGGCGAATGAATGAAACAACGTCCAGACATCGGTCTCGTTGAAATCAAGCAGCGATTCCGTCGTTTGAAAAAGGCGAACGACATTCCCGTGGGTGACGACACACCCCTTCGGTTGGCCTGTAGAACCTGATGTATAGATCACATAAGCAGCATTGTCGCTTGAGACTTCGGTCGATGAAAAATCGATATCTGTTACATCTCTTGATGGGTTGATGATCGATAACCTGGAAGGCCAATTGGAAAACATCGGCATCGTTGTTAGATCGCAAATCAAGACCTTGATTCCGGCATCTTGAATCATGTAGGCCAGTCGGTCGTGAGGATATCGTGGATCAAGTGGAACGTAAGCGGCTCCTGCTTTAAGAATCGCAATGATCCCGACCACCATGTCGAGCGAACGTTCCACGCAAATGCCAACTCGTGATTCGATTTCGATATGATTCTCGACGAGTTGCTTCGCCAAGCGATTTGCCAGGGAATTCAACTGTGAATAACTCAGGGATTCGTTGCCATAAGAAAGGGCAATCGCGTTTGGTGTTCGATGAGCTTGTTCTTCAAAAAGTCGAATTGTCGAAAGCTTCTCAGGTAAAGCCGCTGCAATCTCATTCCATCCATGAATAATCTGTCGTCGCTCATCGATGTCGCAGATGTTCAATCGACCAATTTGCGTGTCGGGGTCTTTCACAATCGAATTCAGCAGTTCCACAAAATGAACAGCGAAACGTTCAATCTGAGGCTGGTTGAATAAATCCGTTTCGTACTCGAATCGACAGATCCACTCGTTTCCTGTGACTTGAATGTCGAGTGTCAGATCATTTTTACTCGTGCCGGTATCCACCCATAACGGTCGACTGATTGCGTCGCCGAGTCGCAGTTCGTCCAGCGACTCTTCGAGCAGGACAAACATGACCTGATATACGGGGTGCCGACCGAGTTCGCGTTCTTTGACGGTCAGTTCGACTAACCGTTCGAATGGGATTTCGACATGTGTGCAGGCGTCTCGGAATGTCTGATGAATTTGCCGGAGCACGCTGCGGAAGTCGAGCTTGCCCTCAAGTCTGGCGCGGATGGGGATTGTGTTGAGGAAATACCCAATCAGTGACTGAACTTCCGGTCTCTCTCGGTTGGCCAGCGGTGTTCCGACGATGAGATCGGTCTGCCCGGTGTGACGTACCAGCCAGACGTGGAACACGGCGAGCATCGTTGTGAAGAGAGTTACGGATTCGTCGCGGGCCAGTTGTCGAATTTTGCGAGTCAGGGGCTCGCTAAGTCGGAATTCATGAATCGCGCCTTCGCCGCTTAGCTGGATCGGCCGGACTTTGTCTGTTGGCAAATCGAGCGCAGCTGGCAGATCGGCAAGCTGAACTTTCCAATAGGCGATCGATTGTTCCCACTCGGCCGTTGCGAGCCGAGCTTGTTGCCAGGCGGCGTAGTCGGCATATTGGATCGGTAGTTCCGGCAGCGAGGCCGCCTGGAAATTTCCGGCGGTCCGATACAGGGCAGAAAGTTCGCTGCAGAAGATCCGCATCGACCATTCGTCAATGATGCTGTGATGAAATGTGAGCACCAGCACCCGGTCGTCGTCAGCCAATTCAATCCAAAGGACTCTCCACAGCGGTGCCACGGCCAGATCGAACGGTTGACGAACCTCATCCAACAAAGTCGCTTGCAGGGCCTGATGTTGCCGTTCAGTTGTTGGCTGATGCAAAGAGATCTCGCGGCGATTGACCGCGAATTCCGCCGGCTTGCAAATGTGTTGAACGAGCGTTTCGCCGGATTGAACAAAAGCCGTTCGAAGTGATTCGTGTCTGCGTGCAATCTGTTCAATGGCTTGCGTAACCACCGCTCGGTCGATTCGCCCTGTCAAACGGATTGCAATCGGCTGATTGTATGTCGCCGAGTCCGGAAGCAGGGCCTGGACCAGCCACATGGAATGCTGACCAAAGGAAAGTGGCAATGGCTGACTGCGATCAACGAGTGAAATTGGTTGTAACGGTCGGTTATCACCTTGAATCCCGATCAGTTTTTGGGAAAGCTGCTCGACCGTCGGGTTTTCAAAGACCCATTTGACGAGAACTTCTCGGTTTAACTGTTTGCCGACAGTCGATGCCAGTCGCATCGCCAGCAGAGAATGTCCGCCAAGTTCGAAGAAGTTGTCATCAACGCTGATCCGTTCGATTCCGAGAACGCTTTTCCATGAGTCCGCCAGAATTTGTTCCAGCGGTGTCCGAGGTGCGATGTGGTGCCGCTTTCCACCGGAAAGCTCATAATTGGGGATCGGCAACGCCCTTCGATCGACCTTACCGTTCACAGTCAGTGGCAGGTTTGGTATCACCACAAAGATCGACGGAATCATGTATTCTGGCAACTGATTCTTCAGGAATCCACGCAACTCGTCGGCCGATGGAACCGCAGTCGGTTCGGTGGGGACGACGTAAGCCACGAGACGTTTCTCGCCCGGTTGGTCTTCCCGTAACATGACGAGTGCTTGCGTCACTTGCGGAGCGTGATTGAGAACGGCTTCGATCTCGCCAAGTTCAATACGAAATCCGCGGAATTTGACTTGCTGATCGATACGTCCCAGGAATTCAAGTTGCCCATCGGCGTTCCAGCGAACTTTATCTCCTGTCCGATAGAGCCGAGAGCCCGCGTTGTTATTGAAGGGATCGGGGAGGAATTTTTCTGCTGTCAGTTCCGGCTGGTTCAGATATCCGCGAGCCACTCCGACGCCAGCGAGATAAAGCTCGCCCGGCATGCCGACGGGAAGTGGCTGCCGATGAGTGTCCAGAACGTAAACCTGGATGTTGGCAATGGGCCGTCCGATCGGTGGCAGAAGCGGCCAGTTCTGTGGCGGGCCCTCGAGCGTGTACGACGTGACAACGTGTGCCTCAGTAGGCCCATATTGATTGACCAGTCGACAATCAGGGTTGTTTTCAAAAAACTTGACTAATTGCGGCGTGATCCGGAGTTGCTCACCAGCTGTCACAACTTCACGCAGCGAGGAGGCCTTTTGCAGGTGATCTTCACTGGCTTCAATGAATTGCTGGAGTACCACGAAGGGAACGAAAATCCGTTCGACCTGTTCGCTCTCGATGTATTTGAAGAAGAGGGACATGTCCCGACGCGTGTTCTCATCGATCAGAACCAGCGTTCCACCAGAACACCACGTGGAAAAAATCTCTTGGAACGAGACATCGAATCCCAGCGAAGCGAATTGCAGGGTTCTGAAATGTTTACCGGAGGAATATTGCTCAATCTGCCATTGGATCAGGTTTGTCAGGGCGCGATGTTCCATCGCCACTCCCTTGGGTCGGCCAGTTGAACCTGAGGTGTACAGGACGTAGGCGAGATTCGAGGGACCAGCAGTGTGAGGGGGATTTTGGACAATCGACAATTCATCCGAACCTGACGCTCCCACGATGACGCGATGAAAGTTTCCTTCCGTTAGCTGATCGGCCAGGTGATCTTGTGTGACGACGACGACGACGACGACTTCGATTCGTGCATCGTTGATGATGGATCGCAACCGTGCTTCGGGATAGGAGGGATCCAGAGGGACATAGGCGGCACCCGCCTTGAGAATCCCCAGCAGGCCGACCAATGTTTCTATCGAGCGTTCTGCAAACAGGCCGATCAAGCTGTCTGGTTTGGTGCCCAAATTGATCAGCCGATTTGCCAAAGCGTTAGCTCGCTCGTTGAGCTGGCGATAGCTCATCCGCATGTTATTGAAAACGATCGCGTTGCTCTCAGGCGTCAATTCCACCTGACGCTCGAAGAATTCGTGGATCGTGCGAACGTCGGAAAATCTGACGGACGTCTGATTCCAGTCCTTCAGGACCTGCTGCGTTTCGATGTGAGACATCAAAGGGAAGTACTGAATTGGTGCTTCCGGTTTTTTCGCGATTTCTTTCAAAAGTGATTGGAAATTAACAGCAAATCGTTCAGCCAAAGTTTGACTGAACAGATCGGTGGCATATTCCAATCGACAAACCCATTCATCGCCCGTCGCTTGGATATCGAGAGTAAGGTCATTTTTACTAGTGCTGGTATGTGCATCAATTGGAACCCCCGTTGCGGTTCCGAGCTTCAACTCGTTTAGCGGTTCTTCCAGAAGAACAAACATGACTTGGTAGATCGGATGGATCCCCGGCTCGCGTTGTTTGACCGCAAGTTCAACCATTTGTTCGAACGGCAGATCGGCGTGGGAAAATGCGTTCCAGGTCGTTTGGTGTACTTGATGCAGAACTTGCAGGAAGGTGGTCTCCGACTCAAGTTTCGATCGAATCGGCAAAGTGTTCAGAAAATAGCCAATAAGCGATTGCACTTCAGGACGATTGCGATCTGCGAGGGGTGTTCCGACGATAAGATCAGATTGTCCGGTGAACCGATGAAGCCAGACTTGGAAACTTGTCAGAAGTACCGTGAACAGTGTTGTCTCTTGTTCGCGAGCTAAATGCCGAATCCCTGGTACAATACTTTGGTCAAGGCGGAACTCATGTACGCCGCCCTGCCCTGTGGGTTGCAGCGGTCGAATTCGATCGGACGGGAGTTGCAGAGCTGGCGGTAAATCGGTGAGCTGCTCTGTCCAATAGGCCAGGAGTCTCTCGCGATCTTGCCCGCTCAGTTTTTGACGTTGCCATTGGGCATAATCTGCGTATTGAACAGGTAAAAGAGGGAGATTGGCTCGTTTCAAGTCCCCCTGGAAGGAATAAAGTGTTTCAAGTTCGTGAGTGAAGAGCCTGAATGACCATTCATCGACGATGCTGTGATGAAACGTGACCACGAACGCGTGGTCGTCGTCAGCGAGATCAATCAGAAGCACTCGCCACAACGGAGCCAGTCCAAGATCAAAGGGTCTGCGAATTTCTTCCAAAAGGCGTTCTTTGAGAATTGATTCTCGCGCACTCGATGAGTCGCGACGAAGGCTCAGTTCACGCCATGGGACCGGAAGGTCTTTCGAGTCGAAGACCTGTTGAATTAGAGTTCCGTTGTTTTGCACCAGAGCCAGGCGCAACGATTCGTGACGGCTGATCATCCCCGCGAGAGCGAGGGATAATGTTTGTCGATCCACAGGCCCTGAAATGCGAAAGGCAACCGGTGCATTGTATGTTGCCGAATCTGCCAGAATCGAATGGACGAGCCACAAAGCCTGTTGCCCGAAAGAGGCTTGTAATGGAATCTTGCGGTCTAGAGGTCGAATCGGACGATTCGTCTCCAAACGATCCGTTGTGCAGTCAAGCTGCCGTGCCAGTTTTTCGACGGTGGGGTATTCAAACACCCAGCGAAATGGGACGGTGTGACCGTATTGCTCGCTGATTTGCGATGCAATGACAATCGCTTTTAAGGAATGGCCGCCCAAGTCGAGAAACTTGTCATTACGGCCGACACGTTCCAGTCCTAAGACGGACTGCCAGACTTCTGCGATCAAACGCTCGCGATGATTGATCGGTGGGACATAGATGTTGGTTTCGATCAACTCGATGCCACCGATGACGTCAATCGGCGATGTCATCAAGGCTTTTCGATCGAGCTTTCCATTTGTGGTGAGCGGAAATGCGTGAACTACGATAAACTGTGACGGAACCATGTAATCTGGCAATTTCATCGCCAGTCGTGACCTGATCGCGGATGCGGACAATGTCGTCCCGATTTCAGGCACAACAAAAGCAACGAGCATCAACTCGTTATTTTCAGCTTCCGCCTGACTCGATTTCCCTCGGGCTACAACGGCACTTTCCGTGATACCATCGATTTCATCCAAGGTCGATTCGACCTCACCAAGTTCGACTCGAAACCCGCGAATCTTGACCTGGTGATCCGACCGGCCAAGATATTCAAGTTGGCCGTCGGGCCTCCAGCGTGCGAGGTCTCCTGTGCGGTAAATCCGACCGCCGTCTTCGGGCATGAACGGATTCGTTAAAAATCGCTCTGCGGTCAGGTCGGGGCGTTTCCAATAACCACGCGCGACTCCCGCACCGCCAATCCACAAATCGCCAGCCGATCCCAACGGCACTGGATTTAGCCGCTCGTCCAACACGTAGACCTGCGTGTTTGCGATGGGACGTCCAATCGTGGCTGGTTGGCGAGGTTCGCGCCTGGCCCAGGTTGAATACGTCGTCGTTTCGGAGGGACCATAAAGATCATTCACCGCTCGAACTGATGGGTGGTCATACAGTGAATCAACCAACGCTGGTGATAGAGGTTCTCCTGCGAGATTGACTGTGATGACCGAATTCGGCAGCGCCCGGGCTTTCAAAAGTGCGGCCGCCACCGATGGAACGGTATTTAAAAGGGTCACTTCCTCGCGTGATTCGCAGGCAATCAAATCCAATGCCTGATCAACGAGGATCACCTTTCCTCCCCAGCTCAGCGGCCCGAACAGTTCAAACACCGAGAGGTCAAAACAGATCGACGTCGCCCCTAGGACTCCCGCGAGTTCTTCATCGGCAAATGTCTCACGGATCCAATACAGAAACGAAACCGCATTCCGGTGTTCAATCGCGACGCCTTTCGGCCGACCGGTCGAGCCGGATGTATAAATGAGATAAGCCAATTGCGTCGTTGAGGAATCGCAGTCCAGATCGGTATCGTCCAAATGCGTCCGGTTGTCCTCGATGAAAAGGACCGGAATATCTTGCACCAGTGACAGCCGATTCGAAACGATTTCGCGTTGCGTGACCAGGACTCGAATCTGCGAATCATCGGCGATGAAATTTAATCGTTCGAAAGGGTAATTCGGGTCAAGCGGTACATAAGCGCCGCCAGCCTTGAGAATACCGAAAAGTGCCACAAGCATCGCAAGAGAGCGATCGACACAGACCCCTACAAGAACTTCCGGACCGACCCCTAATCCTTTCAGTTCACGGGCTAATTGATTGGATTGAGTATTGAGATCGGAGTAGGTTAGTGATTTTCCCGCGGATAGCGCCGCAATGGCATCCGGCGTTCGTCGTACCTGTTCTTCGAACAGGTGATGCACGCACCTGTCTTGTAGATAATCTCGCGCGGTCTGGTTCCACTCGACCAGAATCTTGTGGCGTTCTTCGAGGGCCATTTTTGGTATTAGAGTGATTTCGTTCGCTGATTCCAGTGGATTGTTTTCGCCGATCATCTGGCAAATCTTTCAAAAAAAGTTTTGCTTCGGTCGGTTTTAAAAAAAAGCCACACGGGAGACCTGCTCCTGAATTTCGAAGGACTTAACGTGAAAAGTTACGGCACTGAAACGTCGCTGTTTCGCGAACCTCAATTGATAACAAAATAAAGTCGTAATAACGACCGAAGAAGCAAGGGCGTAACAGCTTTAATTTTCTCTCGATGCATGAACTTCCTACTGTACAAGCAAGATGAGACGTTGTCGTTTCAGTTGTTAGTGCGATGTCCTGTCATTACGTACTACGCAGATTACTTGAAATCATGCGACAGCAGGTCGGTCCATGTCGGAATAGGGGTAAACGCCTGCCCTCTTCAATTTTTGAATCAACTTTGCACCGCCGTTCTTCCTGGCATATTCCATTTCCGACCGGTGGATTTCCATTACGAGCAAGAGGCCAAATTCGGAGTGCTCTGCATTCGATTCATAAGCATCGAAAATCAGGCACTTACCTCCAATTCTTTCGAAATCTTCAGGGAACTCACACGTTTCGCAGGGATTAAGAGTTGCCTGACTGCTGTATGACGCGATGCAATTCAAAATTGAATTGATCGAACCGTGCACCTGACCAAATGCCGTTGATTCGTCCGGGGCGTCGTCGAGTGAAATGGGCAGTCGAGTGAACATCACCAGTTCATAGAGGTCAAATACGTCGTTTGACGATCCCTCGCCGGGAATTTCGCAGAGTTCCTTCGTGGCGACGGCAGTCCCTTCGATCCCGTTGGGGAAGTAGTAAAGATCAAGTCCCCCGCCGATCGCAAACGGGATAATCGCGTGCATGACCATGTTGTGTTCTTCACCGAGAATGCCGACCATCAAGGCAGTCTTCCGGTCATACCATTCCTGGGCAGCGATTTCGTCTTCGTCTTGTTCGTCGTTCATGGCAGTGTCTGTATCTATTTCTCAAACAAATGGAATTTTCACATTGCGGACAATCAAAACCCGTATCCAGTTTCAATGAATCTTAATCGATGATTAAGTTGTTACCCAGTTTGTAGGACCGGGTCGACAGGGAAAGCCCGGGGCTGAAAGGGCGTATGGGACCTAAACTTCCTGGAAAATTGAATCGTAATGTTGTGAACGATGTGGCTGCGGGGAAAAAGACGATCGCGTGAAAAGTGTCATCCATCGCTCGTTCGCACGCGAAAGTCAGTTTGATCGTTCGGCGATCAATTGCTGAACGATCCTCATCCAGATCATACTGTGCCGAAATTTGGCAATATCAAGATGATCGAGGCTTTCTGAAGCTGAATAGATCGACAGAGCACCCTTCGTGATTTGATTTAGCGTGGCTAAGAAATCCGTTTGGTAGAAATCTGTTTTGACCAGATGAACGTCGTGATCAATCGAATCTGGCAGTTGATATGCGCGGACATGCTCAAACAAAAACGGCGCCATGTAACGCCAACGGTCGTCAGCCGAGATCTTCTGTTCGGCAGACTGTCGAGCGTTGATCATCATGTTTTTAAGTTTTCCGACGGTCCGGTTGTGGAGCCCCGCAGCCAATTCATGGACGAGTCGAAACCGAATCCGTTTTCTGTAATGAAGGACTTTGTGAGTTGCTCGTTCGATGATTGATTCATCTCGATCTGGCGGAATTGATGGTTCCAGCAGGATGAGCGTGATTTCGTATTTTTCCGACTTTTTCAGTTGCTGGGCGACTTCAATTGCGAGCAGTCCGCTATAGGAATGACCGCAGAGTAAAATTGTTCCGGAGGGAATCGTGTCTAGCAATTCCTGAGCATGGATTTTGGCGTGAGTCGGGAGATCCAGGTGTTTTGGTGGCCAGACATGCAGCCCATCCAGTTTTAGCCACCAGACGGGAATTTCGGGCGGAAGCATTTCAAGGGGAACTCGTAATTTGGCCCCCACGATCACAAGATGAATGTCCCCTTTGCTCGTGCGAATCGATTCCAGGTATTGAGCATGATCGGAAACTTCCGCAGCCTGCTTGGACTCAGACAGAGATCCGGCCAACTCTGCGATCGTTGCGTGTCGAAAGAGATCCGCGACCTTAATCGTGATTCCGGACGCTGATTTGATGGCATCGACGACCCGCACCGCCAGCAGTGAATGCCCCCCCAGTTCGAAGAAATTTTCATGAACACCAATCCGTTCCTTTCCCAGCACCGTTTGCCAGATCTCGGTGAGCTGGAATTCGAGATTGGTTCGCGGAGGCTGGTATTCAGTCTCGGTTTCGAGTTCCAGAGCACTCAATTTCTTCAGCGCACGACGGTCAACTTTACCGTTGGGGCTGAGCGGAATTGCGGTGATTGAGAAGAAGCGGGACGGAATCATGTAGTCTGGCAATTTCCCCGCCAGCCATTTTCGCAACAATCCGACAAAGAGCACTGAATTTTCTGCGGGAATCAAATAAGCCTCGAGGGTTTTTTCCCCTCGTTTGTTTTCGTCAGCGCTGACGACGCAATTTGACACATCGGGATTGCTGGCGAGGACCGATTCGATCTCATCTAATTCGATTCGGTAGCCGCGTATCTTGACCTGGTTGTCGATCCGTCCGAGAAACTGAATATTGCCGTCAGAAAGAAATCGGCAGAGGTCACCCGTCTTGTACAGACGAGCGTTCGGGTCGCTCTGAAACGGATCAGGGATAAATTTCTGAGCTGTCAGTTCTGGCTGATTATGGTATCCGCGTCCAATCTGCACCCCTCCAAGATGCAACTCCCCGGAAACTCCGATGGGCACAGGTTCCAGGTGTGTATCGAGGATATAACACTGGGTATTTGCGATGGGTCGTCCGATGGAGACAAATGGCAGCGTCTGTTCACGACGACAGGTCCAGTGTGTCACAGCAACGGCCGCTTCAGTCGGTCCATAGAGATTGTGGAGGGGAACATCGAGTCGAGCGAAAAATCGATCCCTCAGATCAGCGGGCAACGCCTCCCCAATGCAAATGACGTGGCGAAGTGTAGTACATCGTTCGACCTCACTGTGTTCTAAAAATAACTGCAGCATGGACGGTACAAAATCGACTACTGTGACATGATGGGTTTGAATAAAACGCACGAGGTAGTCCGCGTCCTTGTGTCCTCCCGGCTTCGCTACGCACAGCCGTGCTCCGTTCAGAAGTGGCCAGAAAAACTCCCAGACGGAAACATCGAAACTGAACGGTGTTTTTTGCAGGACCACGTCGGTCGGCTCGAGATCGTACTGCTCTTGTATCCAGTACATATGGTTGACGATCCCACGATGTGAATTCGTCGCCCCTTTGGGTTTGCCCGTCGAACCGGACGTATAAATCATATAAGCGAGGTTGGACGGCGTGGTTTTGAGATCAGGATTCACATCCGTCAGAGACGAGATGCTTTTCCATTCCGTGTCCAGGCAAAGCACCGTGGCTGAATGGATGGGCAAACTCGCGACGAGGTGACTTTGAGTCAGCAGCACCGAGACACCGGAATCCGAGAGCATGTAAGAAACCCGTTCCGCGGGATACTCCGGGTCGATTGGTACGTATGCTCCCCCTGCCTTCAGGATTCCGAACAGGCTCACTACCATTTCCAGTGACCGGACGGCGTAGACGCCAACCAGCATCTCGGGCTGCACGCCTTGGGCACGCAGGTAGTTTGCGAGTTGATTGGCGCGTGCATTCAGCTCGCTGTATGTAAGGGACTGTCCTTCGAATTCGACTGCGACCGCCTCCGGCGTTCGTTGCACTTGTTCTTCAAAGAGTTGATGAAGACATTTATCGCGAGGGTAATCGCGCTCGGTCTGGTTCCATTCCACAAGAATTCGATGTCGTTCTTCCTGCGTCATCAGCTTCATTCGGCCAATCGGTACGTCGGTATCCTTGACGATCGACTGCAGCAACTCGGTGAAATGGTCAGCCATCCGATCTACAGCGTCGGGGCTGAATAAATCGGTGGCGTATTCCATCCGACAGATCCATTCGTCGCCAGTCGCTTGAATATCGAGCGTCAGATCATTTTTGCTGGTTTTGGTCGGTAGCTCGATTGGCTTTCCAATGGAAGACCCCAGCTTCAAATCGTTGAACGACTCTTCCAGCAAAATAAACATGGCTTGAAAAATGGGGTGCCGACCGAGTTCGCGATCTTTGACGGTCAGTTCGACTAACCGTTGAAACGGGATTTCGGCGTGCGTGTAGGCGTCCCAGAATGTCTGTTGAATTTGCTGAAGCAGACTACGGAAGCTGAGATGTCCGTCAATCCTGGCGCGGATGGGAAGAGTGTTGAGGAAATAGCCTATCAGCGACTGGACTTCCGGTCGTTCACGGTTGGCCACGGGTGTTCCCACGATGATATCGGTTTGTCCGGTGTGACGGGCCAGCCAGACATGGAACACGGCAAGCATCAATGAAAAGTGAGTCGTGGATTCGGTGCGAGCCAGTTGACGAAGCTGGCTGGTCAGGGACACAGTCAATCGGAATTCATGAACCGCACCCTCTCCGCTTGGCTGGATCGGCCGTACCCGATCCGTTGGTAATTCGAGTGCAGGCGGCAGATCCGCAAGTTGTTCTTTCCAATAGGCAAGCGACTGTTCCCATTCGACCGAGGCTTGGCGTGCTCGTTGCCAACTGGCGAAGTCGGCATATTGGATTGGTAATTCCGGCAGCAAGGCCGCCTGAGGATCTCCGCCAGTCTGATACAGTGCTGAAAGTTCGTCGGAAAAAATCCGCACTGACCATTCGTCAATAATACCATGATGAAATGTGAGGACCAGTACCTGGTCATCGTCTGCCAATTCAATCCAGAAGACTCGCCACAGCGGCGCCACAGCCAGATCGAACGGACGACGAACCTCGTCTAGCAAGGTTGCCTGCATCGCCTTTTCCTGCTGTTCGGTGGTTAGCACATTCAGAGAGATCTCGCGACGATTCACCGCGAATTCCGCAGGCTCGCAAATATTTTGGACGAGTGTTTCTCCGGATTGAACAAAAGCCGTCCTAAGTGATTCGTGTCTGCGAGCAATCTGTTTAATGCACTGATCCACGACCGTTCGGTTGATTCGCCCTCTCAGGCGAATTGCGATGGGCAGGTTGTATGTCGCCGAGTCTATGAGCAGGGCCTGGACCAACCACATGGCATACTGACCAAAAGAAAGTGGCTGCGGCTGATGGCGATCGACCAGCGGTATTGTCTGTCGTTGGTCCTTATCGGCTTCAAGCCCCATTAGTTTTTGTGCAAGCTGTTGGATCGTCTGGTTTTCAAAAACCCATTTGACGAGAACCTCGCGGTTTAACTGTTTGGCGATGATCGACACCACTCGCATGGCGAGAAGTGAGTGTCCACCAAGTTCGAAGAAGTTGTCATCAACGCCGAGTCGTTCAATACCGAGAACGTTTTTCCAGGCGTCAGCCAGGATCTGTTCCAGTGGTGTTCGGGGGGCAATGTAGCGATGCTTTCCGCCCAAGAGATCATAATTAGGGACCGGCAAGCCCTTTCGATCGACCTTTCCATTCACTGTCAGTGGCAGGTTTGATAACTGGACGAAGATTGACGGCAACATGTATTCCGGCAAATGATTTTTCAGAAATAAACGTAGCTCGTCGGTCGGTAGGATTGAGGTCGGATCCCTCGGCAGAAAGTAAGCCACGAGTCGTTTTTCGCCCGGTCGATCTTCTCGCAGCATCACAACCGTTTGCGTGACTGCGGAATGACGTAACAGAACCGTCTCGACTTCGCCCGTCTCGATTCGAAATCCCCGGAATTTGACCTGTTGATCGCGTCGTCCGAGAAACTCAAGCGTGCCATCGGCTCGCCAGCGGACCAGGTCGCCGGTTCTGTACATCCGAGCATTCGGGTGATCGCTGAACGGGTCGTGTAAAAACTTTTCCGCAGTCAGTCCGGGCTGGTTCAGATAACCAAGCGCGAGACCATCCCCACCGAGGTACAGTTCGCCCGTGACGCCGACGGGAACGGGTTCAAGATTGGAATCCAGAACGTAAGCGGTCGTGTTGGAAATCGGCCGCCCGATCGGGATCGACTGGCAATCCTGCAGAACTCTTGCAGGCAATTGGTGACAACAGGCGAATGTGGTACTCTCCGTGGGGCCGTATATATTGCTGAGTTGTGTCCGACTGCCAAGTGCCTGCTGGGCCCGTCGAACATGCGGCACCGAGAGGGCTTCGCCCCCAACGAGCAACTGTTCGATGCCCTTCAGTGCGTCGACGTGTCCATCCACCAGCGTGTTGAACAACGCAGTTGTGAGGAACAGCGTGCGGATATTTGTCTGACGCAGCAGTTTGTGAAGTTCGTCGGGCTCTGGGAATTGTGCCGGGGCCAGCACACAACGTCCCCCGTGCAACAATGGCCCCCAGATTTCGAATGTAGAGGCATCGAACGAAAGGACCGCCAGTTGCAGTACCGACTGTGATTCGTCGAGCTGGACATAGTTTGCGCCACAAACCAGCCGCACGATCCCGCGATGCACAACCTCGACACCTTTGGGGGTTCCCGTCGATCCTGATGTGTAGATCACATACGCCGAGCTTTCGGACGACTGTGCCAGATTTAAGTTGTCATCCGGTTCGTTGCTGCAAACAGAGTGATCGCTGTCGAGCGCGACCAGCTGCACGTCGGTGTTTTTCCATCGATTCTCGAGATGTCGCTGCGTCAGAATCGTCCCGATTCCAGTGTCAGACACCAGGAAGTTGAGTCGCTCGGCAGGATAATGAGAGTCGAGAGGAACATAGGCACCACCCGCCTTGAGAATCGCCAAAAGGCCGATGATCATTTCGAGTGATCGGTCAACGCAAATCCCAACACGCGTTTCCAGACCGATTCCAAGCTTTTGCAGGTAATGAGCCAGCTGGTTGGCACGTGCGTTAAGGTCGCCGTAAGTAAGGGACTTGTCTTCGAACTCAACCGCGACGGCGTGCGGCGTCCGCTGAACCTGTTCTTCGAACAATTGATGGACGCACTTCTCGCGAGGGTAATCGCATCGGGTTTGATTCCATTCCACAAGAGTTCGATGTCGCTCTTCTTGCCCTATCAGCTTAAGCTGGCCAATCGGCGTGTCGGCTGTTTTTGAGATCGACCGCAGCAATCCGGTGAAATGCTCCGCCATGCGGTTCACGGCCTCAGCGCTGAACAGTTCTGTGGCATATTCCATCCGACAGACCCATTCGTCGCCAGTCGCTTGAATATCAAGGGCCAGTTCGTTTTTAGTGGTTCTTGAGTGCACATTGAACGGCACTCCCGTTGACGACCCAAGCTTCAAGTCGCCGAACGATTCTTCCAGCAGAACAAACATCACTTGATAGATCGGGTTTCGTCCCGGTTCGCGTTCTTTGACCGCCAGCTCAACCATTTGTTCAAACGGCAGATCGGCATGTGAAAATGCGTTCCAGATCGTTTGATGCACATCGCGCAGAACGTGCCGGAAACAGGTGCTCGACTCCAATCGCGAGCGGATTGGCAACATATTCAGGAAATACCCGATCAACGATTGAACTTCGGGACGTTCACGGTCGGCCAACGGTGTTCCGACAATGATATCGGTTTGCCCGGTGTACCGATAAAGCCAGACTTGGAAGCCGGCGAGCAAAATTGTGAAGAGTGTCATCTCTTCTTCGCGAGCCAATTGCCGAAGCCCCGTGACGACCAGTTGGTCAAGATGGAACTCGAGAATGGCTCCCTGACCCGTGGGTTGCAACGGTCGAATTCGATCGGCGGGAAGTTCGAGTGCCGGTGGTAAATCGGCGAGCTGATCCTTCCAATACGCGAGGAGTCGCTCCCGATGTCCGCCTGTCAGCTTCTGACGTTGCCAATTGGCGTAATCCACGTATTGAATTGGTAAGTCGGGCAGTTTGGCTCGCTGAGAATCCCCGTCGCAGGAATAAAGAGCGGAAAATTCCTGAACGAACAGTCTCAGGGACCATTCGTCGATGATGCTGTGATGAAACGTGAACAACAAAACGTGTTCAATCTCGGTGAGTTCGAACCATATCGATCGCCATAGCGGCGCTATTAGCAGATCAAACGGGCGGCGTACCTCTTCCAAAATCTGCTTTTGAAGAATGTCATTTCGCTGAGATGGTGACTCGGCAACGAGACTGATTTCATGCCAAGGCAATGTCAACACACCGTGATCAGCAACAAGTTGAACAAGAAGTCCACCGCAATGCTGATATGTCGTACGCAAGACTTCATGCCGCCTTACAATCGCCAACAAGGTGAGACGAATTCGGGATTGATCAGCTTTACCTGAAATACGAAAGGCCACTGGTTGGTTGTACGTCGCTGAATCCGGAAGAATTGCATGAACGAGACACATTCCCAGCTGACCGAACGACAACGGTAATTGACCGTGGCGATCGACAGGTTGAATTGAAGAATCGTTTCTCTCCCCTTCGGAAATCTGATCCATTCGTTTGGATAAATCCTGGATCGTTGGATGCTCGAAAATCCAGCGAACGGGAACCTCCAGTCTCAGTTGGTTTGCCGCTTTCGCGGACACTCGCATCGCTGAAAGTGAGTGGCCACCCAGCGAGAAAAAATTCTCCGTACAACTGACACGACTTAGTCCGAGAATTTCACACCAAATGGACGCGAGGGAGGTTTCCAGTTGGTTTCTTGGCGCGACGAAGTCAGTTGTAGTAACAGCGAGTGAATAACCACCTGCGGAAAGGGCCGTTCGGTCCACTTTACCGTTGGGTGTCAGTGGCATCGAATCCAGGAATACTAACTGCGAAGGAACCATGTATTCCGGTAGAACTTTTCGAAGGTCTACGATTAGTTCCTCAGCAGTCGTGTCCTGGTGACGAAGTACGACGTAGCCAAAAATTTGCTTGTTTCCATCAGACACCTCATGCAGAAGCACGGCACTGGATTTCACCGCTGGGTGTTCAGCCAGTTTCGCCTCAATTTCTCCTAGCTCAATCCGGAAACCACGGATCTTTACCTGGTTGTCGATTCGTCCCAGGTATTCCCGCGTTCCGTCAGCTCGGTAACGTGCGAGATCTCCTGAATTGTAGAGTCGGGCCGTGGTGTCCCGGGAGAACGGGTCTGGCACAAATTTCTGTTCGGTAAGCTCTCGGCGATTCCAGTAACCTCGAGCGACACCCGCGCCGCCGATGTAAAGCTGCCCCATCACTCCTGGAGGGACGGGATTCATCTGGCTGTCCAAGACATACAGTTGCGTATTCGAAATGGGTCGCCCAATTGGAACGGAGCCATGACGAGGATCGTCAGGGCGTACTTCGTAGACACAACATCCCACGACCGTCTCGGTTGGGCCATACTCATTAACAAGGCGTGTGTTTGGAGCTTCATCGCGCCATCGTTGCAGACTTTCTGCCGTGAGATTTTCACCGCCAATCACGAAAACATGGGCCAGGTCGGACGCCTCCGATGGCCCAAGCTGCTCGGCCAACAGGGCGAGATGAGCCGGCGTGATCTTCACCAGGCTGCGCCCCTTTTTTCGTCGAAGTGACTCCAACAGGCTCAGTCCCCCGACATCTTCGGCAAGTAGTTCGACCCTTCCTCCAGCGATCAATGGTACCCAGAGGGCCGTGACGGTTAAGTCAAACGCAATGGATGAGTGGACAGGTACGGATTCTCCGACGCCCGCCGAATATTCGGCTGCTGCCCAGGTGACATAGTTGACCAACCCTCCGTGAGTCACCATGACACCCTTCGGGTTTCCTGTCGACCCCGACGTATACATCACATAAGCCAGATCTTTTGGACTCACGGCGACGTCGGGAACTTCAGAACACACCTTGAACAACGATGGATCAGAATCGATGCAAATCAAAAGATGATCCGTTTCTGCGAACAAATGACGCTGTTGTACGCTAATCAGTACAATTCTTGCCTCTGAGTCCGACAACATGTATCTAATTCGTTCGGAAGGATTTATCGGGTCTAATGGCACATAGGCACCGCCCGCCTTCCAGACTCCGAGAAGCGCAACAACTAATTCCACGGATCGCTCGATGCAGACACCAATTAAGCTATCGGCCTCAATGCCATTTTGACGCAGCAAACACGCGACTTGATTGGCGCGTGTGTTGAGATCGCTGTAGGTGACGGATTGCCCTTCGAACTCCACCGCGATGGCGTGCGGCGTCCGCTGAACTTGATCTTCAAACAGTTGATGGAGACACTTATCACGAGGGTAATCGCGTTTGGTCTGATTCCATTCCACGAGAATCTTGTGGCGTTCTTCGGTGCTCATCACTGGTGGATGGATCGAAGCTTCATATTCCGTGACCTGACTTTGGTCGACACTCATCCATTAAACCTTTAAACCTTTTGGAAACGCTTCTACTCTGTCAGGTTTTGAAAAAAACACCACACGCAAAACATTCTTCTTTATGAACTGATGATTTCGCTCGCCAGAACCGGAAATCAAATTTCGTTTCGACTTATCGACTTTGAAAAACAATCGCTGGCCGCTCTCGCTCGTGATACCTCGAAGTACAAACACCTTCACCAAAACGTCGAACTTATCTGCAGAAGCTTAGACACCACATAACATCACGTCTAACGAAGATATGAAACGAAGGTTCCGTCTTCTCAATCAATTCTCTCGCGTATTTGCTTACGAACCGCTGTCGAGTCCAAACCCTTTTGCAAAAACGCACGGTTTTTCACATTAATTATTGAGACCCGTCAGGACTAAATACTATGCCACAGGACGTCATTTTCCAGTGCGATACGAATCCGACAATCGATCTGATTGAATAAATGGATTTTGAATAGGAGGCAAATTGATTTGAGTTGAATGTGTGTGCCAAAAACGACGAAAAGACACAATCGACATGTGGTGTTGCGTACAGTGTTTTGGGCTTCGCTGATTTCGTCTGGCCACGCCGCACTATCTGAAGATCCAAGACCAATTGAAACATCTTGTAACAGCGCAAGACAGCGCAAGATGGGTGACTCGCTGTTGATTACTCGTACGAGAGTCAATCAACTGCGGGGAAGTCACAGTTTCGATCAAGGAATGACGAGATTATTTAATGTATACAGCCGTTCCATGTGTTTGCCGATTGAATCGTTACAGAGTTCGGGTCTGTCCGCCGTCCACGTCGATGATCGTTCCCTGGCAATAGTCAGCACTGGGTGATGCGAGAAACGCCGCAACGCGGGCAATCTCTTCAGGGGAAGCAAAGCGCCCTACCCCGAGTAACTTGGCCATTCGACCTGCTGCTTTGGCTTCATCAATCGATTGTTCGTCGGCGAGACTCTGCAGCCGACTTCTGAGTCGATCTGTCATCGTCGCTCCAGGGTTGACGGCGTTGACTCGCACCCCCTCGATGATGCCTCGGTCGGCAAGCGCCTTAGTCAGATTCAGTAGAGCCGCATTAACCGACCCGCCAATACTGAAATCTGCACTTGGAGTCCTTCCGCCAATTCCAACGATGTTGACGATGGTCCCGTGACTGACACTTAAATGCGGCCAGGCGGCGCGACAGAGCCGCATCGCGCCAAAAAACTTCAGGTCAAACCCGTCGTTCCAGTCGAAGTCAGACAGCTCCAGGAAATCGCCTCGCTTTGTCGCGCCTGCATTGTTGATCAGGATGTCAATGCGCCCAAATCGTGAAAGTGTGGCAGCCACGACCGATTCAGCAGCGTTCGACTGCCGCAAGTCGACTTCCTGGGCCAGACTTTCGGTTGAGCATGACTCTGCGACTTGTTCGAGTTGTTCACGCGACCGCGCTGCCAGTACGAGTTTTGCCCCTTCGCCTGCCAAAGTGCGAGCGATGGCAGCACCAATGCCGCGACTCGCTCCTGTAACAATTGCCACTTTCCCGCGTAGCTGAAGATCCATGATGGAAAACTCTCGAGTGATTTCGTTTAAGTGATCGGGCCGTAGGTCCAAGGGTGGAACTCTTCGTCGCCGATCCCCTGGGCTTCGCTTTTTGTTTTCTTGCCGCTGGCTACTGCGATGACCTCCTCGAAAATTTCGCGACCGACATCTTCCAGTGAAACTCCATCCAGAATTTTACCGGCGTTGATGTCCATGTCGTCGATCATGCGATCGTACATCGGTGTGTTGGTCGCAATCTTCATCGTGGGGACCGGTTTACAACCAAAGCAACTGCCTCGGCCCGTTGTGAAGCAGACAACGTGTGATCCACCCGCGACCAGGCCGGTCACCGACGCCGGGTCGTATCCGGGCGTGTCCATAATGACAAAGCCCTTCTGATTAATCGCTTCACCGTATTGGTAGACGCCGCGTAGGGCGGACGTTCCTCCCTTGGCGATGGCGCCCAGTGACTTTTCGTAGATTGTGGTGAGGCCACCCTTTTTGTTGCCGACGGACGGATTGATATCGATCCGCTGGCCAAACTTGGCTGTGTAATCAACCCACCAGCGAATTCGTTCGAGCAGCGCTTCGCCCACTTCCCTGGTGACCGAGCGTCGGGTCAGCAGATGTTCGCCGCCGTAGATTTCAGGCGTTTCGGTCAGGACCGATGTTCCGCCCGCTGCGACCAGCATGTCACTGCAATAGCCCAATGCCGGGTTGGCAGTAGTGCCGCTGTTTCCATCGCTGCCACCACATTCAAGGCCCAGCATCAGTTCAGAAACGGGGATCGTTTCACGTCGTGCACGATTGATTTCGGGCAGCATTTCGCGAATTTGAGCGACGGCTCGTGCCACCGTTTTAGCCACACCCCCCTGCTCTTGAATATTCATGACCAGCGGTTGATTGGGTGACGGAGAATTGCCGAGTTGCAACAGGCCGCCGTTTTCCATCAGGAATGATGCTTGTGCCGTCTCGCATCCGAGGCCGATGACGATGTAGGCTCCAATATTCGGATGGCGAGCGACGTTGGCCAGTGTGCGGGTCAACTGTTGATGGTCTTCACCGCCGTACTGAATGGCGCAACCCCCTTTGTGAATCAGGGGGACGACACCATCGACGTTAGGGAAATCGGCCAGCAGTTCGGCATTAAATTTGTCTGCGGCATATTTCGATGTCGTTGCAGAACAGTTCACTGTCGACACGATTCCGATGTAGTTTCGCGTTCCGAACTTGCCGTTCTGCCGTCGATATCCTTGAAATGTTCGTCCCGTGATTGGCGTTGGTTCAGGAGGAATTTCCGAACAAAACGCGTAGTCGAGGCTCAGTTCTCCCGCCGTCACATTGTGTACGTGAACCCAGGTCCCTTGTGGGATTGGCTGCGATGCATAGCCAATCGTCTGTCCGAACTTTTTGATTGGCTGGCCAGTCTCGATTGAACGAAGCGCAATCTTGTGACCCATGTCGATCAATTCGCGTGAAAAGATCTCGCCCGTTCCGTCGAACTGGAACGACGTTCCGAGCGGAACCTGTCGCGCCGCGACGGCGATATTGTCATCAGAGTGCAGACGAACGAAGGGGCGTGCAATCATGTCCAGTTTCCAGATGGTGAGACGATATCTAATTGGAAATCGCTGTATTTGTCACGGCGAACAAACCGGGTGTCAATACCGGGTCGTCCTTGGCGAGTCGTTTCGACGTTATCGCCGAAGACACTGCTTCCCCGAAACCTGCGAAGCAGTGGCACAAGATCCTACCAAAATTCGCCGAAGACGAGTCGCTACTCGTGTCGCAGAGCTTCAATCGGGTCCATTCGCGCGGCGGATCGCGCGGGATAAATTCCGAAGATGATACCGATCGTGACAGAGATGCCAAACGCGACAGGAAGACTCCAGAGGGCAACCTGCGGTTCCATGTCCGAGAAGATTTTTGCCATGGGCGATTCGCCTGACGACCGGTCCAGTACGTAATTGTGGACAATATGTTTGATGAAGAAGAATGCAAATGGGGTCGCGAGCCCCATCAGAATTCCAATGACACCCCCCGACCCGGAGAGCACAATCGTTTCTGTCAGGAATTGATTGATGATGTCGCGTTGACGTGCGCCGAGTGCCCGGCGAATTCCGATCTCGCGAGTACGTTCGGTCACGGTTGCGAGCATGATATTCATGATTCCGATACCGCCGACGACCAGGCTGATGGCGGCGATCGACCCGAGAACGATGTTGAAAATCTGACGGATTTGATCGGCTTGACGTAAGAGCTCCAATGGCACGATCACATCGTAATCGGGTTTGCCGGCATGAGAACGTTTCAGAGATTCTTTGACGACTTCCGATGTGGGTACGACGTCTTCGCGATTTTTGACTTTGAGAGTAATTTGGTTCAGTTCGACCTGTTCGGCAGAAAATGTTCCGCTCACGCGTGTAAAGATCGTATCGCCGATTCGGCTGCGGAACGTACTAAGCGGAATATAAATATCCTTGTTAAATTCCTGGCCTGACATACTGCCACCGATTGCTGCTGATGATGTTCTGGACCGCATGACTCCGACGACCAGATATCGCGCATTTCGGACAAGAACGGACTGACCGATCGGGTCCTCGAACGGGAACAGGGTCGATGCCGTTTCTGCACCCAGCACAGCAACGTTGGCGACCTCGGCTTCGTCTTCGTCGCTGAGGAAGCGTCCTCGCAGTACCGCCAGATGATTCATGTCGAGATATTCAGTCGTGCTGCCGACAAGACGAGCGTTGAGCGTTCGTTGCAGGTACCGCGCCTCACTTGGGATTTCACGCATCCGAACGGCACCGGTAATTGTTGAGAGCGTTTTTGTCAGCAATTCGTAATCAGTCCGCAGCAAGCCGTATTGTGGCACGACAAAACCACGGCCGCCGCCGCCGCGGCTGCCACCTCCACCGGACGATTGCGAATCGGCGGGTGGCTTGACGGTCACGATGATGATGTTCGTGGCACCGAGAGCGAGAACTTGTTGTTGCGCCTGGGCGCTGGCCCCTTCGCCAATGGCGAGCATTGCGATCACGGAAAACACGCCAAAGACAATCCCCAGCATGGTAAGGCCTGACCGCAGCTTATGCAGAAGCAGGCTCTTCATTGCCAGGCGAATTGTGCGGATCGTTTCGGAAAATGGCATGTCAGGCTCAGTTGAATTCGAGAATTAATAATTTGAAATCGGGAATCATGAGTTTCAGTAAATAACAAGTCGTCAGTGTGAGGTTCTGGGTCTTCCCACCGAATCTCGGTTTTCGAATTCCGGTTGTCCGCCCCACCCCAGTTTGCGATGCAGCGTGGCATAGTAGCTGTGATCGAGCAATCGAGCGAGCTGAAAGTTGACAGCGGCCTTTCGAATTTCGATACGATCACCCGGCTGCAACAGTCGTTTGATCTGGCCATCAATGACGAGGGTTGCTCCTTCTGGCATCTCAGGTGCGGTTAAGGTGTAGACGCAATCGGCTCGATCGACCAGCGGTCGGTTGGTCAGCGTATGCGGACAAATGGGAGTGATGACAAACGCTTGCAGGTCTTGCCGAAGCAACGGGCCACCCGCGGCCAGGCTGTGAGCCGTCGAGCCGACAGGAGTGCTGACGATTAATCCGTCGCAGCGGTAGGTCGTGACCGGCTCGCCGTTAATCGCCAGGTTGATGTGCAATATGCGTAATGCCGCACCCGCCATCACCGAGACTTCGTTCAGCCCCAGATATTTCTCTTGCGATCCGTCGTCTCGCACCAGTCGACATTCAAACATCAGGTGATTGATCACCTGAAATTCTCTTGCCAGGATGCGAGGAAATTTTTCCCGAAATTCATTCAGTGACAAATCTGCGAGAAACCCAAGTCGACCCAGATTAACCCCCAGGATCGGTCGCTGGTTCGATCCCATTTGACGGCAGGTTCGCAGGATTGTGCCATCGCCTCCGAGGACAATCACGATATCCGTTTGCTGGCGACCGAGTTTCAGCTCGTCCGGTGTCCCAAAGACCCGCAGTTTCACACCCGGTTGCTGTTCCAGAAATTCGATAATCGATGCACGAATATTGTCAACGCCCTCTCCGTCGGAGCGGCTGGTGAGTGCCAGGCGAAGTGGAGTCGGGTTTGGCATCGGTCGAATGTTCACATGCGTTTGTCCAACTGGCGTTGGTGACACACATTGGAGGATCAGGAACGAGAAGCAAGACGCAGGTTATTGTATCGGCTATTGAGGCCTTTCATCATAACTGCGTCGGTCGGGCTACCGTGAGTCAAATCTTTAGGAAACATCGACCTGAAATCGGAAAACTTGCGGTTTATGGACGTTCGGGTGGCGTTGTGTACAATACACCGGGGTAGTCGGGCTGTTCGCCGACACCAAGAGGCTTCGGAATTTGATCTGTTCGACGGAGGAATTATCGATGAAGAAGTGTTTCGCAGCGTGTGCAGCCGTGTTGGCCGTTTCAGCAAGTCTGGTTTTTGCCGCCGAGATTCAATCGGGTCTGGAAAAAGGGAAGAGTGTTCCGCCATTCAACGTCAAGGACGTTACAGGGCCGAACAAGGACGGCGAAGAATTGTGCTATCGATGCCGATATGGCAACCAGCCAGTCGTTAGCATTTTCGCTAAGGAAATGACGGAAGAAGTTGCACAGTTGTCCAAAGAACTCGACAACGTTGTTGCCAAGAATCGTGATCAGAAGATGGCCGGTTTCGTGGTGCTCTTGACCGAAGAACCGGAAAAGGCAGAAGCCAGCTTGACCGCTGCTGCTGCCAAGCACAAGATCAGCCAACTGCCGCTCACCACGTTCAAAGGGACAAGCGGACCATCTGGCTACAAGCTCAATTCCAAGGCCGACGTCACTGTGATGATGTGGGTCGAAGGTAAGGTCAAGGTTAGCCAGGGTCTCAATAAAGGCGATCTCAACAAAGAAACGATTGCCAAGCTGGTCAGCGAAACGAAAACCATTCTCGAATAGTTTTCTGGTTCTCGCTTGAGAATTTTGAATTCGCACCCCATGTTCGCACGAGCATGGGGTGTTTTCGTTTGTCAGGTGTGAAGTTTGGGTGACGCGATTTTATTCTGTGTCGGATTCAGGTTGTCAGGTGATCGAAGAGGGGGGCGGGTGTCCAAATTTCAGAATTGGCCTGCTCGTCGTAATGGAATCAGCGTCCGGCACGATGGCCAATTTTGAAATTTGGACGCCCGACCCCAGAGGTTATGGGTCTCAAGCGTCAAGCAGCGCTGCCGACCTGCTGTGCTA
Source organism: uncultured Schlesneria sp. (assembly GCA_903904835.1). Classification (GTDB taxonomy): domain Bacteria; phylum Planctomycetota; class Planctomycetia; order Planctomycetales; family Planctomycetaceae; genus Schlesneria. Next base: position 151,059 of record CAIVEI010000128.1, read on the forward strand.
TTCCAAATCACCCTGCATGGTCAGTACGAGCGATCGCTGACCACCGTGATTTCGATGTTCGCACAAGTAAATCCCCTGCCATGTTCCCAGGCACAGCCTGCCCGCGTTGATTGGAATTGTCAGTGAACTTCCCAACAGCGACGATTTGACATGTGCGGGCATGTCGTCCGGTCCTTCGCACGTATGGACGTACGGGAAATCTTCAGGGGCAATCGCGTTGAACGAGGCTTCGAGGTCTCGTGGAACGTCAGGATCGGCGTTTTCGTTGATCGAAAACGAGGCCGACGTATGCTGGATAAAGACGTGCAGCAAACCGATCTTTACTGATGACAATTCGGGGATTGCCTGAAGTACGATTGATGTGATCAGATGAAAACCACGTCGAAACGGGGGTAATTTCAGTCGTGTTTGATGCCAACCCATGACCGGTTCTTGCGTATTTTGCGTTCGACTTGAAAAACTTAATGGGCTGCACGGGCTGATGCCCATGCGTCGCGAGAGATGGATTCTAAGAATCGAGGGTTCGGCTGGAGAAACTGGACTCAGCACGTCTCACCCATTCCGCCGGCGGGTCGAGACGAGCGACATTGATATGAATTTCGCCGAGAATTTCGAGCACTCGTTCCATCGGAACTCCTGCATCGCGAGCCCACTCGATGACTTCCAGGTCATTGATCACGCGGCGACGGTCAGTTTTCATCAATTCGAGAATGACCAGTACAAGTCGGTCATTTTGTAGAATCGGTCGCAAGACTTTGGCAAAGTCTTCGTGAGAGAACTCGTACCAGCGATGCACCCCTTCGACGTGTTCAATCCGTCGCCAGCGGCAGAACCGCCACCAGAATCGCTTCAGCCAGTCGGCGACCGCCGCTTGCCCGACGTCGCGTTTTGCTTTTTCGCTTTCAATCCACTTGTGACGCTCGATCTCAAGCCATGCCATTGGGAGTAAGCTGGGAACATCGGTTCCCAGCCAACATTGGTCTGCGAGCGATTCTTCAGGGGCTGGGTCAGACGGTGAGTGCATTCGTCGTTCCTCCTTCACGTTTCAAGACTATACTCTATCAGGAGGAATAGGCAACCTTTATTTGACGCGTTTTTGAGCCATTTCGTTTGGGTCGATTTCAGCGGCCTTCGCAAATTGGCGGATAGCTTCGTCGCGGCGACCAAGTTTTTCAAGAGCCAGTCCCATCTGATAATGAATTTTCGCGGCGTAGGGCTCTACTGCATCCGCCTGGCGAAAGTGGTGTAGAGCCTCTTCGAATCGACCGTCCAGATAGGCCAGCCACCCGAGCATTCCGGGAGCATACGGATCATCGGGGTCGGATACCGCTGCGGCGTTCAGAGACTCGACCGCAAGTTGTTTCTTTCCCACAACCGCGTAGTTCGTACCGAGCTTACCCAGCGCCATCACATGGTCAGGCTTTGCGGCCAACACTCGCTGGAACGCTTCGATGGCCTGCTCGTATCGACGGTTTTTCTCATGCCACAGTCCGTCCTGCAAATCTGTATCGATTCCAGACTGGATTTTGAGCAATTGCGCCAGCTTTTCTTTCGTCTTGGTGTCAGGCTCAAATCTCAGGGATTCACGACAGGCATTGATGGCGGCGAGATACCGGGATTCGCCGTGAAGCCGTTCAGATTCTTTTCGCCAGTTTTCGCCGAGCAGCTTGGAGAGTCGAGCAACTTCTTTGAGGTTTTGCGGTTTGGATTGTGAGCGATACCATTCCAGCAGCACTTCATTCCTGGCATCCGGATAAACTGCGATCCGGTGTTCATACCGTTTGACCGGGGCCACGTATTTGTCCGTTTCCGTACGGAAAAAGACCTGGATCTTTCGCCCTTCTGGCATGTGGCAGCCGACACAGTTGTGTTGCAATTCGGCTGGAATCTGATTTCTATCGGTGCATTCTTCGTCGGAGTGGCATTTCTTGCACGACGCGGAACCGGCGTTTGTCGCCGACCGAGGTTGATGCGGGTTATGACACGTAATACATGTCAGCGAATCGCTCTCCTGAAAGCACCGGCTTTGACGCAGGTATGTCGTCTGGTTGGCAACGTGGTCCTCTTCAGGATGTTTCGGCTTCAGGGTCACGTAGGATTCATCAAGCGGTTGACCCGGTCGATAACTGAAGGCCGGACCGCGATGTTTCAGCGCATTGCTGTGACACTGTGCGCACAGATCCATCCGTCGTTCTCGGGTCATCAGGGCCGGGCGAGCGACAGCATGCGCATCCAGGCTCTGCGGATTCATGCGGTGAAACGTGACGTGGTCCTGCCCAGGGCCATGACAGACTTCACAGGTCACTCCTAGAATAAAGTTGTCGCGACCGTAACGGTTTCGGGTTCCGGCGAAATGCTGGAACCAGGTGTTATGGCATTCAACGCAGCGGATGGTCATATCTCGCGAGAAATCGCCTGATCCGTGACGATCGAAAAGGCTCGATCCCCATTCGTTTGATGGGGCAAGCCAGCCAACGGGAAGCTCGTATAAACGGTCTTCATGCCAGGCAAAATAGACTTCGTCATTTCCGCCTGCCGAACCGTAACAGAAGGCGATTTCTGACGATGTTTCCTTGTTTCCTGTCGCAGTCTGTTGAATGGCGGTGGTGAGGAATCCACGAGTTGATTCGGTCATCTCGAAACGCAACGACTGCTCAGGAATTTGATAGGTCCCCTTCCCTTTCGAAAACCCGTCAGGCATTTTGCCCGACTGAGGTGTCTGGTTCGCAAGAAAATGTCGAGTCGTTTGAAACTCGGCAACACGATCGGCATGACATTCAATGCAGGCCTCTGGACCCAGAAACCCCGGATTGACGCGAGTCAAACCGACGATGGCATTTGTTGAGTTTGCTCGATCTGGCGACGGTGAATCGGGATCAAGAGCTGTTCGTGCCTTCGCAATCTGTGGGTCAATGGCAATCGCAGCTCGAAGCCACATCTTTGAGAGTTCAGGCTTACCGAGTTGACCGGCCAATTCTCCCAGTCGAAAACGGACGTCAGCATCGAGAGGCCGCTGCATGGCTGTTTCGTGCAGATCGGTGAATTCTCGTTCTTGCAATTTGATTTCCTGCGACCGCTGCAGTTCTTCATCAGCTTTCTCGGGCTGTCCTAATTGCCTTAAGGCCTGGGACAACTGTAAATGAGTGACTCGGCTGAACGGATCAAGCAGGACGGCCTCTTTAAGAATCCGCACCGCTTGATCCGCCTGCCCCCCGTCCAAAAATAGCTTTCCTTGAGTCAATTTGGCGGGAACAGACCGGGGATCAAGTATCATCGCCTTGTTGAGCAGGTCATGTGCGATTGCTGTTTCTCCCAGTGAATACTGGCATTCAGCCTCGAGCGTTAACACCGTGGCTGACCGCTGGCAGTCCTTTAAGACACTCATCGCTTCATCAAACAGGTTATCTTTGATCAGAGACTCGGCCAACTCGCTCAGGATTTTCTCTCGATCGGCTTGCTTCGGGTCGCGGCGCAGCGATTCTCGGTAATGGTCGATTGCGTTGACGTACTGTTCGCTGTCCTTGGCGATCAGACCCAGTAGTCGATCTGGGCGAGGATCATCTTTTGCTTCTCGTGAAATCTGTTCGAGTTCGATCACGGCATGTGCGACTGCACCCAGGTCGTAGTAGGCCGCTGCCAGCCACCGTCGTGCATCAATCGAATTGGCATCTCGTGACAAAGCAACATGTGCGGCATCAATCGCATTAAGGTACTGTCCCAGTTGATAAAAACACTTTGCCGCGTTCTCACTCGCCTCGACGATGGTCGGGGCAGCATCCGCTTGCTGCAGTTGAATCAGGGCTCCGGCCAACTTTCCCTTGCGGACCAGCAACAATCCTCGCAGCAATTTCGCATGGGATTCGAAACCGGCAATTCGACTCAGATATTCTGCTTCCGAAAGGACGACATCGTCGTCACCCGCTTTCAATGCCTCGCGTCCACGCTGGTAATGACTTTCTGGCTGATTGTATTGCCATTGCCGTCCCGCAAAGAGCGCGCCGAGTACGACTATTAAGGCAATGATCGGCCATATCCATCTTGGGATCATCTTTGCTCGCGATTGTTCAACAATGGAATTTGGCGAACCGTCAGTCATGAATGTTCATCAGCCGTCAGGGCAAAGGCCCGTGAACCACTCCCGTGGAGGGGGTGGGGTTTGGATTGGCCTGAATAAAATGTTTTTACGGTTTTGTTGGTTCAACGACAAGATGCCGCTGATCGACCGCGACATCGATGAGAGATTGAGTGACGCCGGACGGCCAACGGATTTCGATGTTCCGAATCTTTTCCGCCTGGCCCAGGCCGAAGTGCAGCCAGTCAGATCCAGTTGAGCCATAACTGGATCCTCCTTTGACCTGTCGTGACTGGCTGCTCAGTTCGGTCTGTATTGTGACGCGGACACCTTGGGCATCTCGACTGCTGACTGTGCCGACTAACCGAATCTGCAACCAATGGTTCTTTGTCAACGTTGTATTCATCAGAATCGCGATCGGCTCGTTCATGCAGGAAACCACCAGATCCAAATCGCCGTCGTGATCAAGATCTCCTGCTGCACATCCTCGGCCTGGATGAGGCGATGCCATCCACGGTCCAGCATTTGGGGCGACATCCTGAAAACGCTTTCCAAGAAGGTTTTCGAACAGCAAGGGGTGTTGTCGCACCGGAGCCGCTTCAGGAAAGTGGACTACGTGGCCATTCGACACAAAAACATCTTCGTCGCCGTCACAGTCCACATCGAAACAGACCGTTCCCCAGCCCACGAACCGACTCCCGACAGCAGTCACACCGGTCGCCTGACTGACATGGAGAAAGTTTTTTCCGCCGAAATTCTTGTAAACGGCGAAGCTTTCCCGCTCATAGTTCGACACCCAGAGATCGGGCAATCCGTCCAGGTTGAAATCTAGAACATCAACGCCCATGCTGCCGTCCGGCAGCCCTTTGTCGTTGACCGATGCACCGCTTGATTCGGAAATATCCTCCAATAGCCCGTTCCCATTATTACGATAAAGGAAATTCGGTACCGTATCGTTGGTTACGTAAACATCCTGGTGCCCATCCAGGTCGAGATCAGCGATCAGCACACCAAGTCCCTTGCCCAAAGTTGACAGCCCTGCCTCGCGGGAAGCGTCCCGAAACGTGCCATCCCCGATCCCAAAATACAAAACATCAGGCAATGGTTGAAACTGTTTTGGCGGGCAGACGTCACGGCGATTCCCTGCGCCGCTTGCGCACACGGGATTGTTCCTGGGAGACCAGTTGACATAATGTGCGACGTACAAGTCGAGCACGCCATCTTCATTCAGGTCGCCCCATGCGGCACTGCTGCTCCAGAGACGGTCGTCCAGGCCGGAACTGATATCGCACTCTGAAAACGTCCCATCGCCGTGGTTGCGGAAGAAGATCAATCCACCGTATCCGGTCACAAGCAGATCCGGAAATCCGTCATTATCCGCATCAGCCCTCGCGACTCCGTGGGTGTAAAGTTTTTTATTGTCGACCCCAGCCAGATTCGTCACAGGCGAGAATTTACCGAATTCCTCTTGTCGATAGAGTGCGCCAGCATGTCCCATCGGCTGACCATCCGGATCAAACGCGCCACCTCCCGGTAAGAACAAATCGAGATCACCGTCCTGGTCATAGTCGACGAGTCCAACGCCACCTCCAAGTGACTCCAAAATCGAAAAATGTTCGGATTCTTCTCCGTTTCGATAGATGAAATGAACTCCCGTTTCGTCGGCACGATCCGAGAATCGGATGTCGAGTCGGCCAGATTTGATCGACGGCGAGTCCGTCACCGACCGACGACTTGCGTCGTTCGTCGATGGCGATTGACTGTTTGATTCAGGAAATTGCTTCGTTGGAAACGAGTTCTTTCCTGGCCGAGATTCGCAACCGACAATGGAACCAAAAACCAGCAGCGGAATCAAAACCGCGCGTGCGAAGTGCATTCCATCTCGCTTTACCGTTTTCAAGCAAACAAACTCGAAAAAAATCATCGTGCACTGGTTCGTTCAGTCGGTCAACTCGATTTTACGGAATTTGATACCAATCCAACACTCTGCAAGGCGACTGTTGGGGCGAATCAGCAATACGCCGCTGGTACCAATGTCAGTTCCTGGGGCCAGGGTTCGTTATGGCCATTCGGACACCCGCATTGGTCTGCCGTGATAACGGTGTTGCCACCGAACAGCGCTTCCTGCACCTTAGGTGGTGACAACGCCAGCAATCAGTGTGGAATTTACACCCCAAGCAGTTATCACACGGGTGGCGTCAACGTGTTGATGGCAGATCGTGGTGTGCGGTTTATCAGCAACAATAATGATGCTGGTAACTACGGCGCGGGCACTCCTGCGAGCTTTGGTGTCTGGGGTGCTTTGGGTACGATCGCCGGAAATGAAGTGGTTGGAGACTTCTGGCCAAGGCAACGAACCCGACGTTAAATACTCAAATCCAACGACCTGATGGCTAAACCTCACCACCCCTGCGGGGGTGGTTAAGGGGTTTTTGCCTTGGCATTTTGCGTTGCTTCGTATTAGCGAATTGTGGCTCGCGCTGGTGCAAGGGCCCGTTAACCACGGCCAGGGGGCGATGGGACTGTGTGTCAAGGCATTGAGTCCGGGTGACCAAGGGCAGCGGAAATGTTTCCCGGATCTCGTCTCGCTGCGATCGCATCAGTGGTAACCGCAGTTCTGATCTCAGCGATGTATTCGTATTCCTTATTTACTCCGGCCGCGTCATCGGAAGCCTTACTTGCTGAAGCACGTTTATTGCTTGCACAGGGAGACCACCAGAAGGCCGAAGTTCTGGCCAGGCAGGCATTGGCCATGGCTCTGGACGTCGAGGGGCGTGGTCGTTTAAGTCTGTTCGTAGCCAATGATGAAGTCCCCAATTTCCTGTTCGGAGATGCCAACCTTGATGGACTTGAGGATCTTGTCGTCACGAATAGTCATATCAATGATCTGACATCGATTGCCGAGCCTTACAAAATGCCGACGCAGTACTTTCAGAATGTCGGCCAGGGCCGGTTCGTCGAATTGGCTTCAACAAGCCTGGAGCCGTTTTTTCAGGAAACTCATCTGGGACGCGGACTGGCGCGACTCGATTGGAACCGGGACGGACTCGACGATTTTGCGGTCTCGCTGATTGGCGAACCTGCAGGATTGCTGACAAATCAAACGCAAGGATCTGGGCACTTTCTGGCTATCCAGTTGCGTGGCACAATATCCAGTCGGGACGCAATCGGTACTACCGTTGAGATCACCGTCGGCGATCGGAGGTTCGTCAAACAATTGACGGCAGGTGACGGGTATCAGGCATCAAACGAGCGACAGTTACGGTTCGGCGTGGGAACAATTCCCCAAACGCGCAACTTCAAAACGTATATGCCAGGTGGCGTCGCTTTACTGTGCTGAAATCTTGATATCCTCAACGATCAGCAACTCCCGATTGAGATCAATTGGTCCTTCGATTACCTGGCGGTGTCCGCTGGGCCATTGAACAACCAGTTGATCGATAGCGGTTGCTGCTCCCAGTCCGAAGTACAGCGGCAGGCAGCTTTGCGACAAGTAGCCCGATTGTCCATCCTGAATCTGCGTCAGGATTTTTCCATCGGCTTTGATTTGAACCTTGGTGCCCAATCCAGACTTGTTCGAACGAGTTCCTTCGAGGCGGACCTTCAAATACGCCAGTTTGTCATTGCGTGTGCTGAGGTTACTAAGCAATAACATCGGTCGTCCGTTGAAGTCGTTGGTCACAATATCCAGGTCACCATCTTGATCCAGGTCAAAGATGACTGACGAACGGGACCCGACTGCTCCCCAGACCGTGACAGGGCCAGAGCAACCTTTACAGAGGGTGTGTTTCGTATCCGTTGCCGCGCAATCCAGCGTGAAGCAGGGTGAGGCGGTTCGACCGTCACGACGTGGTTCAATTCCCACAATGAACTCTGCCCCCTGAAACTGCGTCCCTCGATCGTTGAGTAACAGCGAATTGTGGTGGTATCGAAATGGATAATTCATGCTGGCGGTGACGAACAAATCTTGAAAACCGTCGGCATTTAAATCGGCGGCGGTGTGTCCCCAGGGCCAGAACGTTTCTGCGTTGATCCGGTCAGAGATTTCCTCGAACTTGTCGCCGTGGTTTTCGAAGAACCCGTTTCCGAAAATGTTCATCCCAACCGCGCGGCTTTTCAGGATCGATTCCGGTAACACGTCTTGAGGAGCCTTTTCTGTTTCGACAGCTCCGAGATTTCCTCCATCACCCCGCTTCCACATATCCGCATGCATATTTGTGACGAACAGATCCATCAAACCATCGTTGTTGTAATCGAACGACTTGGCGCACATTCCGCCCCAAACGGACTTCGGAAAGGCTTCCTGGCTCCGGCATTCAAACCGTTTTCCCTGGATGTTTTCGTAGTAGTCGTCGTTACCCTGCATATTGACCACATACAGATCGATCCACCCGTCCCGGTTAAAATCGAGAGGAGTCGCGTCGCCGGACCATTTTCGATGGACCAGGCCGGTTTCCTCTGACACATCGCGAAAACGGTTTCCTCCTTCGTTGTGATACAGGATGCTTTGTTCGAAGCGATGTGGAAACAGGTGTCCGCTGAAGGAATCCGTAATCCCCGTGTAAAAGGGAAATTCTTTCTTGCCTGCATCACCCGCGTAGGCCACTTCATCCGTCGTGAAATTTCCCACGTTTGTGACGAACAGATCGAGTCGGCCGTCGTTGTCGAAGTCAAAGAAATCGGCACCCGACGAGTGCGCGTGTTGAGTCAATCCAGACGCTTCTGTCACGTCACGGAAATGCCCTTTGCCGTCGTTTTCAAAAAAGGCATTTCCATGCCGAGTTGTCGTGACGTACAGGTCTGGATCTCCGTCGTTGTCGGTATCCGCAAACGCTGCCGAAACGCACACTCGGCCCTTCAAAGCAACGCCGGCAAGTTCCGTCAAGTCTTCAAACCGCCCCTGCCCCAGGTTTCGCCATAGTTCGTTTCCGCCAATCTGATTGACGAAGAAGATGTCGAGTAACCCGTCGCCATCCACATCGGCAACCGCGATCCCGTTCCCGTGGTCATAGTGGTTCGCTCGATAGTTTCTTGTGGCGTCACTGACAACCCGGTTGACGAAGCGAATCCCGCTGGCTTCGATTTCGTCGGTGAATGTGAAGTCGTGAAATACGCTGATCTGATCCACTTGTTTCTGCTGATCGGCGGCTCGTTGCGGCAGCCAGGGTGGACAGAACACGTCCTTGGGGACCCCTATGTGCAGCATTCGCGTGTCGTCAATACCCGGTTCTGAAAGCAACGATCTCGCGTCGACGATTAATTTTCGAAAATCAGGTTCCGACAGACCGTCGTAGAAGCCACGGATCTGATGCTGTTTATCCACCAGCACGAATCGTGGACTGTGGGTAATGGGCGAAGATGTGTCTGTGACTGATTCAGAAACGGGAAGTTTGAATCCTTCGGCACAGAGCTTCCAGATCTCGGCCCGAGAGCCGGTCAGAAACTTCCAGAGTGAAGGGGTCGCGCGATGCGCTTGTGCATATTCTTGAAGGCGGCTGGAGGTGTCGTGTTCGGGATCGACTGTAACGCTGATCAAATTCAGACGGTCGACGTCAGGCCAGAGTTGGACGACGCGTTGAAGCTCTTCGAATTTGGCCGTCTGGCGTGGACAGGTTGCCGTGCAACGCGTGAACATAAAATTGGCGATCCAGACCTGTCCATGCAGTTCGTCGGTTCCATAAGTTTTTTCAGCCTGATCGACGAGGCTGAACTTGGGAATATGCAGCAAAACGGGTAAGGACGACGACTTTTCGCTAGCGTTCTCGGAATTCGCCGGCTTTTCCGCAGTTGGCGACGTTACTTTCGCGGGGGTAGCCGGTTGCCTTTGACATCCCTGAGCCGTGAACAAGACGAGGCACAGTAGCAACAGCCAAACGGCACATGCCGATGAGGTTCGAACACGGTGCTCGGGCATTAGTCGCAAATTCATCAAATCCACTCACTTTCGTGAAAGGCAAGAAAGTCTCAATCGAGTTGATTACCGTTGGTTGTTGCCGTCTGTTGACGCAGCCAGCGTTCGAACTGAGGTCGTGATTCGACAATCAGTCGACCACTCATTTCCGGGTGCAAATCACCGCAGAGGTCGTCTCCTTGCAGGTCGAATTCACCAATTGTTCCGGGGCGAAGGGTGAGCGAGAAATCCAGCCCGGGAACGGCAATTTCTTTCAAACGAAGCTGAGGCAGCGACAACAGGTAAACATAATCGGAACTCTTCAGCTCGAAGACAATTTCGGTATTTTCAGGAACATGAACATTCGGGCCTGTGATTATGTCGTCCGTTGTTGCCAGCACTCCATCAAAACCAGGATATCGAACCTGCCATTGAAACTGCCTGCCAGTGATCTCGATCCGATACGGCTGCGGAACCGAGATTTTGACCTTTGCCGAAACGTCATCCGTTCGCAATGGATGCATCGTGAACGGCCAGTCTGCCGGCGAGCACCCCGATTCCGATAGGAAAAAGCACAGGTAAAGTACGGAAAAGCCTTTTCTCGCAGTGAGAAATCGATTCAATAATCGCAGAGCGAAGACTTTCGACGGAATTGATATTGGATCACCGATGACGAAGCTCAACCTGGGAGTTAGCAAATTTTGCACCTTTCCAAGTTTTTTCGTTGGTGGGCCGCGATGCCACGGGGAAGTTTGCTTGCGTTTCCGTTTAATCCTAATATATGTTTTGCCGGTCTTCCATACCATGCGCTGGAATGTCCGGAGTTCGCTCCCCTAATTTTCGTGAAATACAGCGTCCTGGCCAGCCTGTCGATTGACGATAGAAGCGGTTTTATCGTAGTGTTCTGAATATGTCCCAAAAGTCATTCAATTCTATGAATGATCTTGTCCTCAACTCCTTTTCATGGAATATCTATCATGGGTGTTCGTAATTTTGTTTTGTTGGGCGTTTGCGTTGCGATGGTCGGATGTGGCGGTGGTCAAAGCAACAAAGCCCCTACGGCGGCAGAGCTCAAAGCGATGAACGAGAAGATGGAAAAAGAAATGATGACGATGCCGAAACTGTCGCCAAAGGTCGGGAATGATAACGACCCGATGAAGTCGATGGGTGGGATGATGAACACCAATCCTCCGAAGAAGTGATCTGCCGCAATGATTTGAGCACGTCAGTTTTTTGTTTTTGTTCAAATTGACGATCGTTCCAGGGACATGTTCCTGTCCCTCTCGTCGTCGGAAGTTTTTATGGGCAAAACCTCGAGTGTATTGCTGCGTCTGTTCGCGGTCCTCGGCGTTGCGGCTTTGCTCATTGGCCTTGAGGTGATGCGTCTGACTCGTCAGCGGATCGTGGAAAAACGATCCGCGACGAGTCCCGCTTCGACTTCCTCGGGCATCGAATGTCTCGACGCTGCGCCAGCGATCATCCGCCAGAGTAAAAATCCCTCCTTCGTCGATGTCACGCGGGCTTCGGGTCTTGATTTTCAGCATGCGGTCGGTCCCTTGGGGACCTATTTCATGCCTGAATCTGTCGGGACCGGTGGAGCACTGTTCGACTTCGACGGCGATGGTCGATTGGATCTGTATCTCGTTCAGAGCGGTCGCTCTCCTGGTGTAGATCGTGACGTTCCCGATTCGGTGCCATTTGAAAGCCGACTTTTCCGACAAGCAGAAAATGGAGTTCTCGTCGATGTGACCCGGACAGCAGGCTTGGGGGGGACCGGCTACGGAGTGGGTTGCGCCGTCGCAGATGTTGATAACGACGGCGATCCAGATCTTTATGTGACCCGCTATGATCAGGACAGTTTGTACCTGAATAATGCGGACGGGACATTTTCAGATGTCACCCAGTCGTGTGGGATCGTTGAGCATGACTGGGGGACATGCGCTGCCTTCTTTGACTATAACCGCGATGGTCTGCTCGATCTGATTGTGGTCAATTACACGCACGACCCGACATACGGGCATTCTGTTGCCTGCGGGTTCCGCGAAGGTCTGGTGAGCTACTGCGGGCCACGCAAATTCCAGCCGACTGTCGATCGATTGTACCGAAATGACGGTTTGCAGACCGATTCCAGCGGTCGGCAGACGGTGAAGTTTACTGACGTGACTGATGTTGCTGGGCTGAGCGAGACGAAAACATACGGTTTTGGCGTCGTCTGCGCAGATTTCAGTGGTGACGGATGGCCTGACATTTTCGTGGCCAATGACGGGGCAGCAAATCGTCTCTGGATCAATCAGCAAAATGGCACGTTTCTCGAAGAGGCCACGCAGCGGGGATGTGCGACGAACGCTCACGGAGCGGCCGAGGCGGGGATGGGGGTTGCGATTGGCGATGTTAATCACGATGAACGCCTTGACCTGATTGTGACTCATCTTTCAGGAGAAAGGGCCACTCTCTATCTCGATAAGGGGGACGGAGTTTTTGAAGACGCCTCAGATGTCTCCCGGATTGTTCGACCAACCATGCGGCATACAGGCTGGGGAACCGGGCTGATCGATTTCAATCATGATGGGCAATTGGATTTTGCTGTGACGAACGGCCTGGTGATTCCTTGCCACTCGGGATTCCCGGCCCATGGCGAAGACAAATTTCAAGTTCGTCATGACGTGATTGCAAACCCTGTTGCTTTCTGGCACGAGTATGCTGACCAGAATCTGCTTTTCTTCGGTGCGGGGCGTGGTCTGTTTAATGAAGCCACGACGCAAGGTGGCGATTTCTGTGCGGCCGTCGGCTCAGGGCGTGCCTTGATTCACGGTGATCTCGATAACGATGGCGATATCGATCTGATCGTGACGAATTGTGGCGGGCCGGCGAAATTGTACAGGAATGATTTCACAAAATCAGGAAACTGGCTGATGGTTCGTGCCGTTGATCCCCGCTTCAGGCGCGATGCCTATGGAGCCGAAATCACGTTGTACGCAAACGGTGTTCGGTATCTGGCGTGTGTTAACCCGACGTCAAGCTTCCTCGCCAGCAATGATGTTCGAGTTCATTTCGGCTTAGGCGAAACCCCAGCGTATGAAAAGATTGTCGTCAAATGGCCAGATGGCCCTCTCGAATCGGCAATCGAAGTTTTTGAAGGCGGAAATTCGAATCGACATGTCGAGGTTCGAAGAGGCGACGGTAAAGCATTGAAAGACATCCGATGATTCGATGGCATGACGATTTCAACTCGGGCGACATTGCGTTCCTGTTCCTCGCGATCGTAGTGCAGATCCTGCTCGCATTGCCTGCCCTGGGGCTGTTTTACCAAGGGATGGCGGATCGCAGCGGCTTACTGACACTGATCCCCAAACTGATCCCTCTGATTGCGCTTATGAGTCTTACATGGTGCCTATGGGCCTTCAGCCTGGCCTTTGCACCTGGACCAGGAACTGTTCCTGAAATTGATCTCAAAACACCTTCGCCCGTCTTAAACAGTTTTCAGGAGATGATGGAGATCGGCGACGCAAAAAAAGACGAAACGGCAGCGCACGGACGAGGTGGTTTTTGGGGGGGAGAAAATTTTCTGAATTTCCAAGGCCAATCGCCGATGTCGGGAGCCCAGCGCCCGGTGTTTCCCAGTCGAAGACCGTTTCATCAGATTCCTATTCTGTTGTTTATGGCTTTACATATGATGTTATTTGTCGCTGCGCCGATTCCGCTGTTGCTGCTTCTGGTCGAACGAATCCGGCCTGGTGCAATCCTCTTGTTCGCAATGATTTGGGGCTCGATCGTCTACACACCATTGGCTCATTGGGTTTGGGGAGATGGCTGGCTGGAATCCCTCGGAGTGATCGACAGCGGCGGTGGATTGATCCAGGTCGGTATCGGTTTTTCGGCTTTGGCGTTTAGCGTTGCCCCTGGAAGAAAGCGGCATGCGCATCCCTCCGACGAATTGGCCACTTACGAGAATTCTCAACGGATTGTAATCGTAAGCCTGGGTGCTCTGGCCTATTGGGTAGGGACGTCAGTCGTCAATAGTGCGCTTAGCATGCATGCAGACGGACGGGCTGTCGTCACATTTGTGAACAGCTTTCTTGCCGGAAGTGCTGGAGCACTGTCCGGCATTGTTGCTTCAACTCTTATTCGTGGGCGTGCGGATCAATCGGCGGCGAGCACTGGAGCAATTGCAGGTCTTGTTGCCGTTGCGACGGGTTGCGGTTTAATGTTGCCGCAATCGAGCCTGATCACCGGTGGTACCGTGGCGGCGATTTGTTGCGTCGTCGCAGAACTGCTTCAAGTTCAAAGGAAGGATCACGGATACCTGTTTGTGTTTGTGCTTCAGGGGGTCGCGGGCAGTGTAGGCAGTATCCTCGCCAGTGTTTTTGCGACTTCAAGTGTCGCCGGGTTTCGCTGGGATGGACGGATTATTGAGGGGGCGATCGAAGGCAACTTCAATCAGATCCAAGTGCAACTGATCGGAGTGATGGCCACCGCCGCCTTGGGATTCGTGGGAACCTTGATCATTCTTTTACTCTTCAATTTACTGTTCCGCGGCAGGATCGTTGCGAATCCGGTTGCGACGACCGTCGCCAATTGATCTGGAAACTTTGGATTAGACTTTTGGTAGTACCCACAACGCGTGGGAAATCGAGATTTGGTTTCCATTGGGCTTGTCGCAATGGGACCAACAACTGCCAGCTTTACACGTCAACCTGTTGAAGACCGAATACAAGCGGGGCGGGCCCCGGTAAGGTTTCGTTGTGCTGGCTGCTTTTATCGCAATCTGAGACGTGTCTTCTCGATTGATGAAGAAAAAAAAGAACCCTCGAATCGTGTGGACGATCCGAGGGTTCAAGTTTATTCGTCAACCGACGACTTCACGCGGGAATTGGTCAATTCCCCGTATTGCTTTCGTTACCTGAAACCGAATTCAAAGCTCGCCAAGCATTGAAATCCATGGTATCGTTCAGGAACCGTACTGTTCCATCGGCCATGAGGAAGTGGGCACCACCAGTATGGAGGCTGTGCGCACCAGGCCAGTTGTTGTTGATTCCAAAGCAAGTGAGATACGTTGGTTGGTAGACATATGGTGCGCCGAAATTCGTTCCCCCGCTGCCCCAGAATCCGGTATTGGGCGCACTCAAGTTTGCTGTGCCGTCCGCATTTCCTGGATACATCGCACCACCAGCACCGCTGGCACCTACAGCAGGACTATCGATTGGAGCAATTGAGTGACCTGCAGCATCACTCGACGTTTGTACGCCGACGAGGCATGGGCGAAACACCGAGTTGTTACCGCCACCGCGCGCATGTCCGTTTCCATTAACCTGATGGCTTCGGTTGGGGTCATTTGCGTCGAATCCCGTTGTCGTGGTTTCGCCGAGCATGATTGTGTTCGAAGTTCCATCGGTGATGTCGCTAATTCGTGTATGAACAGTGATTGCAAAAACACCGTTCAGCGTACCACCCGGTCGGTTCCACCAGTCCCAACCTTCTGCACCGGAATAATTGGTCCAGCCGAGATTAAAACGATTGCCGGAACCGCCAAAACCTGGATCGGATGGGCATTTAAACGCGGGGAACGAATAGGACGGCAGGGCCGCGCCGTTAATCATCTGATTCCACGCTGGCTGCGAGAAATTAATCGCGTTGTAGAGTGGTCCCTGATCGATGTACGGCAGAATCATCGTGATCCAAGTGTAGTTTCTTGGCTGAGGATTGACGGCAACCCCGTTGTTGTATCCGCCCGCTGCATAATGCCAGTAACAGGCTGCAGAAAGTCGTCCGTACGTATCGTGGTAATTGTGCAGAGCCAAGCCGGCCTGTTTCAGGTTGTTCCGGCACTGTGTTCGGCGTGCGGCTTCGCGCGCCTGTTGTACTGCTGGCAAAAGCAGCGCGATCAGCACAGCGATAATCGCGATAACGACCAACAGCTCAATCAAAGTAAATCCACGCCATTTTTTTCTGACCGCAATTTGCTTCATTCACCGCTCCTTTGAAAAAACGTACAAAACACGAAATAGCCGATCGAAAGATTGATCGGCGAAACTCTTTGTATGTCACCAGAAAAACGAAGCCACACCACAAAACCGAGAGAGGCCTCACCCGACGTTTTTGATACGGACGAATTTGACTTTGACTGAATCAGCCTAGATTGATGAATTTGATAAAATAGAGTATCGACAAATTCCGATGCAGTCAAGCAAGTACTCTTTGAAAACTCACACGGAATTCGCGTTGTATTCTTATTTCGCCACCCCTGACGGGGAAAAGTTTGCCGGATTTAAGGCGGAAGCCGATTCTGGCTCATTGGCGACCTCGCGAAACTGCCGTTCGATTTCCCGACGAACGATTTCATCCGGGTGTTTCAGGTGCATTGCCAGTTCAAGAAAGTGATTCGCTTGACTAGGCTTACCCAATTGTTGGTAGACGGCGGCAAGTGCAAGATACGCCGAAGCGATATCCGGAGCGGCGTGGATTGCTCGTTGATAGCATTCCGCCGCCACTTCCAGGTGCCCCTGCCGTTCTTCGATCATCCCCAGCATCGAATTGGCCTCTGCAGCGTCGGCCTTTTTGTCGATCGCTTGCTCAAAGCGACGTTTGGCTTCCTGAAATCGACCAACGCTGGCCAGCAATCGCCCCCAAGCGAGATATCCTGTGGATTCGTCTGGAAAACGGGTCACCAGTTGTTGGAACTCGCGCTGAGACTCGGGTATTTGCCCAAGCTGCCACAAGACGATCGCCAGATTCAATCGGGCCCGCGACAGTTCTGGATGATCGCGAACGACGTTTTGCAGCATCTTCGCTGCGGCCGCAAACTGCCCGGCAGCGAGAAGCTGGTCAGCACGTTCCGAAGAGGCCTGACCAGCCAGTTCGAGATCAAATACCTCTTTTAACCAGGGATCGTTAAGCGAAACTTCTGGCGTCGTCGCTAATTGAGCCGAATTTTCGTAGCCGAGCGCTTCAGTCCAATTCCCTTGTCGGGAGGCAAGGCGGGCTAGTTCGAGCTTAACGTCTCGACAATAGGGTGCCAAAGTCGAGGCGAGCTTCAAATTCTGTTCTGCAGACGACCATTTGGCTGCGGAAAGATCCAGACGGGCCAGTGCCAGTCGTGGGGCAGGTTCCTTTGGTTTAAGTTCCGCAGCCGTTTGAAATTCCGCTCGTGCCTCGTCAAGGCGACCAAGTCTTGCCAGGACCTTACCCAGACGATACCGGACGATCGCCGATTTGTCGTCGACTTTCAGTGTCTCGCGATAAACGGCTTTGCTGGCTTCGAGATCCGACTCCTCGAGCAAGATTCCCTGGAGATAGATCCACTTCCCGTCTTGCTTGTCCAGCTTCGACGCGTGCCGAAAGCAAGTCATGGCTTCATTTCCGAAATCATGAGCCATGTAAAGTTTACCAAGATGCCCCCACGCGGCTGCTGATTTTGGTTGACTGATGACGGCATCTTTTCCGTCCGAACACGCCTTATGAATTGCGGCGGACAGCCCTGTCATATTTGGTGACGGTACTGACAAAGCAGGCTGGCAGCCGATCAGAGACGTACCACAAAAAATACCGATCGAAACCAATATCTGCATCAGCGTTTTTCGGTCGTTCATCATTTTATTGGATGCTACTTGTTGCAACATGGCCGATCGCTCCACCAACATTGTGAAGGATTTTTGTAAATGGCGCAACCGTGATGGGCCAAATAATCTGGGTAACGATTTTCTGACGAAAGTTTGGTCTCAAATTTATCTATGTCTCGAAGGGACTACAGCAATTAGCCGTTGGTTGAGCGCAGCGACACCACCGGATATCGGGACCAACCAGGTCTTGCATCCTTGAAGGATGCAAGAGACGCTTGTTGTGAATTCAATTCAAGCTTGTCTTCTTCAAAGTTCTCTTTCATCGCCGAAAAGTTCGTTCGCTCCTTAATTCATTCGGTCATCCCTCCGTGATGATGCAATCATTCGTGACGCAGACCGGTGGCGTCGCTTCGCTCAGCCACGGGTTAATGGCTTCAAGTCCCTTCGGGACAAAGACACTGGGGCCAGCCTTAGCCAACCGATGTCAATCGTTACCTGCATCGCGCGGCACAGTTTTTTTCCATCTGTCCCTGTTTTTTCGATGAACAATCACTCATTGAGTTGACGTTCCACGCCGTAATTCTACGGATTGATTAAGTTTCACATCAGTGAATTCTTCAGCGATATCCCCGCCACGGAGAGGCCAATGAACCGTGATTCGTTTGACTTCTGTTGCGCCTCCCAGGCCAAAATGAAGTCTGGGATCGTGGTGGCTTAAGTATCCTGACGAGGGTTGTACGAACTGCGTCCACTTTTGGTCGCCGCACTCGACTGTCACGCGAGCTCCATAGGCATCGCGACAACGTTTTGCATCGATCACACGAATCAGCAACCAGGCTCCGTCACGGGGCGCGTCATTTCGGTAGAGTCGAGCAGGCCCATTTGCGGTTGTGACCAGCAGGTCCAGGTCACCATCGTTATCAATATCACCGCGAATCAAGCCGCGAGCGACCGAGTTCGTCTCAGTAAACGTCCCCGCAAGTTGCAACTCGTTACGAAAAACGCCTGGTGCAGTCTGCAGGAATAATTGATTTGGCTGAGCATAGTCGCTCCAGAAATCTCGTGTCGCCGACGAATCGCGTTGCAGGCCGCCAGGCCGCTTCACGTGACCGTTGACAATCAGCAAATCAAGCCGACCATCGAGGTTCAGATCGATCGAAGTCACTCCAAAACCTGTCATTGAAATACTGGCGGGGCCGAGACCGGTTTGTGGGGTAATATCGTAATAAAGTCCCCCCTGCTCTCCCTGCCAAAGCGTATTGCTTTCTCCTCGAAGGTGAGTGATCAAGACATCGAATCGCCCGTCCCGGTTCAAATCATCGAACACCACACCCATATTGGCTTCTGCCTGTCCCTGTTGATTGACGGACAGTCCTCGAACGACCGCTTCGTCGCGGAACGTGCCATTTTTCTGCTGAATCCACAGGCGGTTCGGTTCCATATCGTTTGCGACCAGAATATCGGGGCGTTCATCGTCATTGAAGTCGGCACACATCACGCCTAAGCCCTTTCCAACAGCACCTGCCAGCCCACTCACGACGGTGTGATCCTCAAATAACGGTCCCCCCGCCTCCGAAGTGACTCCTTTATTGCGATACAGCCGGTCAACGGTTCCTTTAAACGATTGAGGTCCGCAAAAATCTCGACGTCCGCTGCGGTCGTAACAGGGGCTGCCAGGGAAATAGTCAACGTAATTGACGACGACAAGATCAAGCCATCCATCCCGGTCAAAGTCCACAAAACTGCATGCGGTCGACCAGTTCGGGTCAGAGACACCTGCCGCGGGCGTGTGGTCAATGAACACACCGTTGCCTTTATTAACGAAGAAACGGTCGTCCCCCGCGTTCGATAAAAAAACATCCAGGTCACCGTCATTGTCGGCATCACCAACGGCGATTCCCATTCCGTAACCTGTGTTCTTCAACCCAGACTCTTCAGTGACGTCAACAAAATGCCCGTCCGCTTCCTGCCGAAATAATCGGCTTGTAACCTGGGGGGATGTTGATGACAGGGGATAATCACCCCCACCAATTAGAAAGATGTCGAGATCGCCATCGCCGTCGTAATCGAACATTCCGCCACCCGACCCCATGATCTGCGGCATTTCAAACGCCTGAATCGAACCGCCGTCACGTGAAAATGCCAGTCCAGTCGGCTGGGTGATATCGGTTAGCCAGCTTGCCGAAGCTTGGGACACGCTCGAGGCCGGAGTCTGAGGCAATGATTTTCCGTAACACCCAATCGTTGTCATGAGCAGCACGAGAAATATCCGTCGGACTGATTTCTTCATGTTCGCTGGCATAAACGGTGTTTCGTAATCCGGATTGATATTGCTTTTCATCGATTGACGTTCAGAGTTACGGCAATGCGAGATCCAGTTAATGCGACATTGGAATTGGCTGTGAACCTTCGATCACAATCCAGCGAGAACGCGATGGCAGGTCGGTCAAGACTTCATGCTTGCCACCGGGCCAGACAATTTCAATCCGGTCGATTCGATCGTGGTTTCCCAGCCCGAAGATCAGCTTTTGTTCGTTCGCACTGCAAAATCCATCTCCTCCGGTCAGATCAGCGCGTTGGGTCCGTCCTCCGCACGTCACCAGGACTTTGGCTCCAATGGCATTTCGATTTCCGATCGGAGATCGCAACTGAAGTTCGATAAAATTCCCTGGTTGAGCGGTGGTATTTTTCAGCAAGGCGACCGGACGATCTTGATGAACGATCACAACATCAGGCAGGCCGTCCCTGTTCCAGTCGACTCGAGCGACGCCCCGACCGAGATATTCCCCCTGGAAATAATCACCTGCTTCACGTGATCGATCCGCATACTTTGAGGCTCCCCCCGAGACGAATAACTGAGGAGGCATTTTCCAGGGAATTCCCAAGGCTCGTTGATCGTCGATATGACCATTGGCCACAACCAGTTCCAGATATCCATCAAGATCAAAGTCGATCGCTTGAGTACCAAATCCCAGCATATTCAGGGTTGGCTGATAGAGGCCACTGGATCGAGTGGCATCGCGAAAGACCCCCTCGCCCAAATTCAAATAAAGTCCGTTCGCTTCACGATAGAAATAGGTGACGTAAAGGTCGAGACGCAGATCACCGTTAAGATCGCCACAGGCAATCCCCATTCCCGCTTGAGCAATTCCCGTTTCGCTCAGTGCGACCGTTGCCAATAATCCTTCTTCGACAAAATTGAGATGACCGGCGGAACTTCGATTTCGATAAAAGAAATTCGGCGTCGTATCGTTTGCGACAAATGCATCGACGAGACCATCGTCGTCCAGGTCCGCCAGCAGTAGTCCAAGCCCCTTGCCTCCTGGTGACAACCCGCTGGAGGGTGTCGCATCTTGAAATTGACCATCACCACGATTCATGAACAAGCGGTCGTCGACCCCGATGTGATTCGACGGACTGCAGGTACTGATCTCCCCCTTGTCGTTACGGCAGACTTTCAGGCCATCGACATAATTGACGATAAACAGGTCAAGGAAACCGTCCTGATCGAAATCAGCCCAACCGGCACTGGTCGACATTTCCTGCCGATTCAGGCCCGCCAGTTTTGTGATATCACGGAATGTTCCGTCCCCCTGATTCTGCAGCAATGAGCAGAGTCCGAAGTTCGTCACCAGCAGGTCGTCAAACCCATCGTTGTCAAAATCACCGACAGCCACTCCCATTCCGTAACCGGGATCTCCTACGCCGACATGGGATGGAACGGCACTGAACCCCGTCCCTCCGATATTTCGAAATAACTGGTCACGCCACGTGCCCGGACCTTTGGAATCTTCTTTCAGCATGTCATTTCCCTGCGGAAAGAACAGGTCAGGCCAACCATCATGATCGAAGTCGATCACGCCAACTCCACCCCCCATCGATTCGATCAGGTACTGAAATCCACTTTTGCCGTTGTAGTACGAGAAATCCAGCCCTGCCGCTTCGTGGTTATCCTCGAATCGAATCACCGCTTGGTTTGAGGACGGTGCATTTTCTGAATCAGGCGAAGCCAGCTTTTTTGTGAGTTTGAGTGAAACTGGCCCGTTGGGGTGTGGGGCTTTCGCGAGTAATTGTGCGACGGTATTCATTTGCCGGAGCTGTAGGGCCTGGATTCCTGCCTCTGCCTCTGAAGATGTGGGATCTAACTTCAGGGCTTGCTCGTACCAGGCACTGGCTCGATCGGGCTCTTCGAGCACCGCGAGTTGATCAGCAAGTTCGTTTAGCGATTTGGCCGTGATCTTATTACGGGCCAACATGATCCCGAGCGTTTCACAATGCTCGCGCAGTTGGGCAATCAGTGCGGTCCGGTGCAGAGCAATCTCTGCCAGCTCGGGTTTTCCGAGTCGTTGCAGCGCCAGTCCCAGGCGGCGGTAGGCACTGCGGTCGAGCGAATCGCGTGCGGCGACGATCCCAAAACATTGGGCCGCCCGTTCCCACTCTTCACATGCCAGGAAAAACAAACCACCGCTGCGCCATAATTCAACGGGATCGTTGCTCGTCAGTTCAATTTTTTCCAACAGCTTTGCCGCTCCCGCAAGATCCTGCTGTTCGATAAGGATCTCGGCCAGCAGGCCGCGAGCAATCTTGTTACCGGGCTCGTTGTTGACAAGATTCCGCAGGACGTCGATGGCCTCTCGGGGGCGGACCGATTCGTTATAGTAGGCCGCAAGTGCCAACTGGCTTGGCGTGTCGTGGGGATTCTTCGTGATGTAGAGTTCCAATTGTGAGATCCCATCCTTAGGATCGAGCATCCGCTCCGCCGCAGACAATTTGAGTGCGAGTTCGGTCATTTTCAGGGTGCGGATCTGAGAGATCGCGTCAATCTGGCTCAGGAGATCCTCTTTCCGCCGTTGCAGGACGTAGAGCTGAACAAGCCGATCATGTGGCTGCAAATAGGTGGAATTGAGTTCCGCTGATCGGATTAGCTTTGCTTCCGCAACCACAGCATCATTCATCGCCAAAGCAATCGAACCTTCCAGAAATCGCGCCACGCCGGCGAATTTCCTGGCATCGTCTGGAACCTTTGCAAGTTCTTTTAAGGCAAGTTCATCGTCCCCCATGTCGCGAGCCAGTTGCGCTCGAAACAGCCTGGCTTCATGATGATCGGGTTGTTGTTTTAAAATCTGATCGAGAAGCCGCTGTGCGGTCGCGTGGTCTTTTCTTCGAATGGCTGATCGCGAATCTTCCATCTTTTCTTCAATGGAGATCTGCGGCGAACAGCCGACAAGAAACAACATTCCCCAGACAAATACACGCAGAAACGGGGCGAAGCAGCTCAATGGCGTGAGGCTATTTTGTCGAACGTCACCGCGTAGTTTCGATCGCCGCATTGGCTTTTCAATTCGATGTCAGGAGTTCGGAAAAAACGGTCAATCTTTACCGTTCGATCAGTTCCTGGTCAAGCGGTTGTCATCGATTCATCGGGGGTGATCGTCTCGTTCTCGACGGTAATACGGTAGACATGGCTCGTGTTCGTTCGTTGTTTTGCCGGGTTCTCGTTACAATTCTTGTCGCTTTCGCAGGGAATGGTTGTCTTACAAAGGAGTGCCTGGCCCGTGAGTTTTGCCGATGATTTGACTCCGTCTCAACGAGCGGCCGTCGAGCACTTTGAAGGTCCGTTGCTCGTCGTCGCGGGGCCAGGCTCGGGAAAGACGCGCGTGATTACGCGCCGGATTGCCCGACTGATTTCACGTGGCGTTCACCCTCGTGAAATTCTCGCCATCACGTTTACAAATAAAGCCGCTCGCGTCATGAGCGAACGGGTTCAAGCATTACTGCCACGTTCGTTCGTTTGGGTGAGCACCTTTCACCGGTTCTGCGCGAAGCTACTTCGAGAACATGCTGCTGTCGCGGGCTTGGCATCAAATTACTCGATCTTTGACGTCAGCGATCAATTGACGCTATTAAAAAGTGTCCTGCAAGACCTCGATTTCGATGCCACTCACTTTCCTGCGTCAAAACTGCTGGGGAGAATCAGCAAGGCAAAAAACGATTTGATTACGCCGGAAATGTACCAGGCTCGTCATGCCAAGTCGGTCGGAACTCATATCGATGCGGTGGTCGCTCGGGTCTATCCTGCCTATCAGAAGCGGTTGCTTGAATCAAACGCTGTCGACTTCGACGACTTGCTGATGCACGTCGCACGCATGCTGACCGAAAACGAGGAATTGCGGCTGTCGCTGGACGAACGCTTTCGGTTCATTCTGGTCGATGAATATCAAGATACGAACCGGGCGCAGTACCAGATCGTCGCGGCATTGTCCCAGCGCGAACCCAATCTTTGTGTGACGGGTGATCCTGATCAGTCGGTGTATGGCTGGCGCGGTGCCCAGATTGAAAACATTCTGCGTTTTGAACGCGATTTCCCTCGTGTCGAACTGATTCGGCTGGAAGAGAATTTCCGCAGCACCCCGGAAATCCTGGCCGCTGCCGACGAACTGATTCGGCACAACGAACGTCGTAAGCCAAAGCGCCTGATCGCGACTCGACCCAGCGGTCGACCCGTCGAATTACGGCTGTATCTGGATGGCCAGGACGAAGCGATGTCGATTACGTCAGAGATTCATTCGCTGGTGAAATCGGGTGATCGAAACTGGTCAGACTTTGCGATTTTCTATCGAGTGAATTCACTGTCGCGGTCGGTTGAGACGGCGCTTTCACGGTGGAAGATCCCCTATCAGGTTGCTGGGGGCCTTGCGTTTTACGAGCGGGCCGAGATCAAGGATGTGCTGGGCTATCTCCGATTGATCGACAACCCCCGCGACCGGATTGCATTTCTGCGAGTTGTCAACGCACCGGCGCGCGGTGTCGGAAAGAGTTCGCTCGATCGGTTCGTGAAATGGGCGGATGCGGCTGGTATTGAGCTACTGGCTGCTGCAAGAAATTCTGAGCGAGTTCCCAATCTATCCAAGAAAGCTGCCGTAGGCCTTCGAGCGTTTGCCGCGCTGATCGACGAATTTGCGGAACTGGCAGCGAACCCGTTCGGCGACGATGCCGGGTCAACTGAATTTCAG
This sequence comes from uncultured Schlesneria sp., assembly GCA_903904835.1. Lineage (GTDB taxonomy): Bacteria > Planctomycetota > Planctomycetia > Planctomycetales > Planctomycetaceae > Schlesneria. The sequence goes on from CAIVEI010000128.1 coordinate 175,590, forward strand.
TTTGGTGACGAACCAACGGAGCCGGATGACAAAGGCGAAACGGTCGGACCTGTGTCGACGCTGTTGCGGGCGGTGCTGGAACGAACTGGCTATTACCGCCAATACGAGGGGTCGTTAGAGGAAGACGAAATCCAGCGGAAGTCGAACGTCGATGAACTGATCAGTTCAGCGATACTGTACGATCGCCAGTTGGCAGAAAAAGAAGAAGTCGCCACGCTGGGAGGTTTTTTAGAGACCGCCAGTCTGACGCAAGATGTCGATTCATTGGAGGAAGATATTGGTGCCGTCACGTTGATGACGTTGCACGCTGCCAAGGGTTTGGAATTCCCGCACGTCTATCTCATCGGTGTCGAACAGAATCTGATCCCGCACGAACGATCGCTTCGTGAAAATGATCCGGCCCAACTTGAAGAAGAACGGCGTCTTTTGTTTGTCGGGATCACACGCGCGAAAGATCAACTGGTTCTCACTCACACGCAGCGGCGGGAAATCCACGGGCGAACGCTGTCGACAATTACCAGTGATTTTCTGCAAGAACTGAGTGTTGAAACACGTGATTGCACTGTCGATGACAACTACGGCGATGAGCCTTCAAACGATTCGTTCGCCGCCGATTTCGACGCCGACAACCTTGACGATTTCCTGCCGGACGAAGCTCCCAATCGCAGTCGAGGCTTGAAACGTTCTGCGGGCTTAAAGCGAGGGAAAACATCGGCTTCAGATAAACGCAAGGGGAAAGGGAAGCCGCATCTCACAACGGCAGCGGCCCTGGAATCTGGTTCCAATCAAGGTGTTTCACTTCCGATTGGATTCGCGATTGGGATGCAGGTACGGCACCCGAGGTATGGTCTGGGTACAGTGGTTGACGTCAGTGGCTTTTCATTAAGACGAACGGTAACAGTCGACTTTACCGTTGATAACCGTCGCGAAAGCTTTATCGCTGCGAAGTGTCCGCTTCAACCAGTCGGGTTGAGCTAATGGCAATGATGGGAAGACAGATGACTTCGGAATTGGCTCAGTTGGAATTGCTCGCAAACGTTGACGATCTGGTTGCTCGGCTGGGGGCCTGGTCAATTGAATCATCGGCGTGGGAGCCAGTTCAACAGAGCCAGGCGCTGATCAAACGACTTTTGTCCCGGCTCGAGCCGTTGCGGGCACGTGTCGAAGCCCCTTTGGTTGTGGCGACGTTTGGTGGGACCGGCGTCGGCAAAAGCTCGCTTGTTAACGGGCTGGTCGGACAGGAAGTCACGTCGGCTGGACGCCAGCGACCGACGACAACGCTTCCCATCGTGCTGGCGCATCCCCAGACCGATCTTGCTGTTTATGAATTACCCACCAACTCGGGTGACGCCGAGGTCCAGATCGTTCGCGTTGATACTCCGCTGCTGCGAGACATTGTCATCGTCGATTGCCCGGACCCTGATACATCAGAGTCCGAAACAGCCAACAGTAATCTTGCGCGACTGCATCGGCTATTGCCCTATTGCGATGTCCTGCTTTATGTCGGAACGCAGCAGAAGTATCGGTCGGCCAAAGTCAGTGACGAACTTTTACAGGCGGCAAGTGGCTGTCGGCTGGTCTTTATCCAGTCACACGCGGATCTTGATTCCGATATTCGGGACGATTGGCGGGCACACCTCAGTCCCAGATTTCAAATTGCCGAGATGTTCTTCGTCAACTCGAAACAGGCGCTCAACGAACAGCAATCAGGAATCCGGCCGACGGGCGAATTCGGTCGACTATTGGACCTGTTGATGCAGGAGCTTTCCGCAACGCAGCGAGTCCGAATCCGTCGCAGCAATCTGATGGGGTTGGTCCATGAAGTTCTCTCGCATGCCCGAGATGTCCTGAAGAATCACGCTCCGCTGGTTCAGCGCCTGGAAAAAGCTTTGGACGATCAACGGCACCGTGCGACGGAAAGGATGGCGAGTCGATTGCAGGACGAACTGCTGGTCAGTCGAGGTCTCTGGGAGCGACGATTGCTTGGGCAAGTAACGCAGATGTGGGGCTACAGTCCTTTCGCTTCGGTGTTGAAGTTGTGGCACAGTCAGGCCAGCCTACTCGCTTCGTTCTCGTTGATGAGGTCGCAGACGACGGCCCAAATGGCATTGGTCGGTCTCGTGCATGGGACCCGCTGGTTAACATCACAACAACAGGAGCACGACGCCGAGAAGCGTCTGGATTCGTTGTCGTCACTCGGTTTGACTGATTCGGAATTGCGTGAAGCTCAGATGGTGATTACAGGGCACGTCCATTCCGCCAAACTGGATCGGGCACCGCAAGAGACAGGGACCTTCGACCATCTTCGTCATTCTGCTGCAGATGTGCAGATGGAGTTTCTTACCGACGCTGCAAGACGCATCGATGATTTGATTCTGGATGCAGCCAAAAGAAACTCGCGCTGGTTCACGCGATATTGTTACGAAGCCTTTTTCACATTGCTACCAGGATTTCTGTTATACCGGGTCGGTCGCAATTTCTTTTATGACTCGTTCTGGCTCGAAAAGCCGCTGCTGGATACAAATTTCTATATTCCCGCCGCACTGTTTCTGGCCTGCTGGGCAGGAATGTTTGTGATGAGCTTTACATGGCGTTTGCGCCGTGGACTGACGCGTCGGATTGAAGGCATGGCCCGCGAACTCGCCAGTGCGAAGGCGGGGGCAGGATTATTTCCGGAACTCGAACAGCGCTGCCGCGAATTCGCTCATCACCGCGACCGACTCGACCAGTTCTCGGCCAGTCTCGATTCCATCCGCCAAAGCTATGCCGCAGGACACGCGGACGAGCGTTTGAGCCTCAAACAAGAGGCGTAAGAACAATATCAGGTTGCGATTGCACCCCGAAAGTTCGTCAGCCGTGAAATGAAAACGGGCTTGTCCAGAAATGAAATCGGATTACGTTGTCATTACATGATGCGGTTGTTTTAACGTGTTTATCGTAGTTGTTGAGTTGGGATTAAACTCAAACCCGCTCCAGCCAGATGCTTCCGCCAAGGTTTTTGATGGCCAACGGCATGCTCTCTTCGAGTTTCTCTGGATAAAACTTCCCGAGATAGTTGTTCCAGACGCGGACTTTAAATGCGGAATTATACTGCAAGAACGACCGCAATATGTATGCCTCGTTCCAAAACCACCGCCGCTTTAAGATCCAGTCGTCAGGGTATTCGAACGGGTAAAAGATGTCGTGAAAATGAACAAACACGCCTTTGGCAAGACGCGGTAATATCTCGAACAAAATATGATTGACATCACTACCGACTTTGGACACATGCGACGAATCAACGAAGAGAATATCGCCTGCCACGAGTTTGCTGAATCGTTCCAGTTCGACATCCTGAACCCGCTTTGCAAGGAGATCAACTGCTTTTAAGTCAGTCTCCTTCAGACGCGAGCGAAGGCGGTCTGGATACGGTTCGATGAATGTCAATCGGATATTGTTGTCGAAGAAACGTTCATTGGTATCGAGCATTACGAAACTGGAGTAGCCAGATCCGATTTCAATGATCCGTTTGGGTTTGGCATAGCGAATCATTGAATATAAAAAGAGTGCGTCTGAGTACGAAAAGAAAACGTTTTTGAAGTAATATCGAAATCCCGCCGTCGGCTCGTCAGAAAACGGCTGCTGTGCATAAAAGTGCTTCAGTTCGTCAAGCAGTTTTACCTGTTCTTCCTGATTGAGTTCGATCCCGCCAAGCTCACGCTTGGTCCGGTCGAATATCCACGCTTTGTCGTTGCGGACTTCTTCCAATGAAGGGATCGGCGAATAGAAGGAGCCTCTCGCGTGCCCAATAGAACCAATGAGCTGGTCCAGTTTATTAAATAATTTGCTGAACTTATACAAAATGGCCCCTTGTTCGCATTTGCTCAAAGCGATTGCAAAAACCTCGGAATTTGATGTCACGAGGTCTGCAGAAAATGGGCTCAAGTGCCGAGTTCTTGTCGGCACGTAACCCGAGTCAATTGAAACTCAGGACTCATCCGCACGCATTGTTAACAAAAAATAACAATGCGAAACGCGGTTTGATTCCTGTACGACAATTGCCTCAGCACTCTCTCGACCCGGATGGTATTTCACAGACTCCCCAATCAAACATACGGTAAATAATCGCGCTATGCAACTCTATTCAGGCTGTTCAATTCCGAACTGGATGCAAGACCTGACTGTTGCTTTGAGAAGTGAGGTGCCACGACGTAAGTGCCCGTCAAATGCAGTAGTTCGAGATTGTTAGTAAGCCGTCGTTAAGTCGTTTTTCTGGGTGTGATTCAGCTCATTGCAACGGGATTCGCACAAAATTAATCTAATTAGTATCGTGCGAAACTATCTCTTGTTTTGTCGGCATGCTCTTGAGGAACTTGACGTTGCAAGTGGCGCCAAAGTTCCTTGGTTTCATGAAGCGGAAGCTCTCGCGAACCGCCTGCAGCGGCTTACGAGTCGCTCGCTTCGAAGAGCTTGCGAAGTTCTACCAGGTTGTTAGCAATAATGTGCGGTGGTTTGATCGCCGTTTCGAAATCATGGCGGGAACTGACGCCGGTAAGGACACCTGTCGTGGCAAGGCCCATTCCTAATGCACCTGAAATATCGGTGTCGTATCGATCGCCGACCATCATGGCTTCATGCGGTTGAACTCCAATTCGTCGAATCGCCTGGCTGTACATTCCTCGGTTGGGCTTTCCGATCACGATCGGCTCGACACCTGTAGCGGTTTGCAATAATGAGAGAATACTACCAGCACCGGGTAACAGTCCTCGTTCACTGGGGTAGCTCGGGTCGGAATTCGTGCCGAGGAAGCGTGCTCCATTTCGAATCGCCAGGGCGACTCGGGCCAGTTCTTCGTAGGTTAATTCAAAATTGATCCCCGCGACGGCGTATGTTGCTTCGGCCGAGTCTGTCGTCAGTTCAAATCCATGCTGTTTGAGTGCGGCTTTCAACCCATCTTGACCGACGATTATGACCTTTCCTTGCGGCCAACCGTGGTCCCGAATTTGTTCGGCCAGCCAACCAGCAGTTGCCTCGGCACTCCCGAGAATCTGTTCTGGTCTGGCTCGAACACCCATTCCTGTCAGTTTTTCAACAAATTGTGCCGGAGTTTTGCTGGCATTATTGGTAACACATAACCATTTTCGGCCGGTTTGTTCGAGGTAGTCAAACATCGCCTGAACGCCAGGAAGTAACTGAGTGCCGACGTAGATGACGCCATCCATGTCGAACAGAACTCCTCGGATACGTCGCAGATCGACCGAAGGTGCAATTGTCACACGAAACTCCTCAAAATAACATTTTCCAATTCACCATTAAGTCGCAAAGGTAGCGAAGGCGCTGATGGAATGCATCTGAAGATCGTGAAACTGATGATGAGCAAATCTTCGCGAGAAGAAAATCGTGAAAAACACCTGGGTTACGGTTCTGATTCTGGGCCACTACCATGTTCGGTGTCGGCAGCGAATTACCTCGTTTTAACGGACCAGACGAACCGGCGGTGGACGGCGAATCCGCCAACGTCACGCGACACCCCGCCGATTTCCGCTTGATTGGCTGGTCTTAAGCTTGAATTCTTGACGAATAGCGACGGCGGATCTCATTTGCGATGAAACCTAATGCACCGAAACCGGCAAGAGACAGACTCGACGGTTCAGGAATCGCAGCGACGAGGTTCACATCATCCAATCGCATATAGTTGACAAAATTCTGGCTCTCGAATGTGAGCACCGGATTCAAATCAGTTGCGGTAATTCCATTCTCCACGACGTGGATATAAGCGCCTCCTCCGGAGTTCAATTGGCTGGTCAGATCGACGACAGTGACACCGTCGAAGACGACTTTAAACTCTTGACCGGTGGCGTCGTTATAGTACAGCCAGAAATCCAAATTATAAGTCCCAGGGCTGGCACTGACCGTCTGGGACAGCGTGTCATATGAGGGGGGAGAAACCTGAGAGAAAACCGCGTTGTACGATCCCCCGTGAGAACCGTTTGAACTCACAATGATGGTGTTCGTGGAACTCCACGAACTGAGAGTCCCTGTTTCAAAGCTGCCGTTGACAATCAGGTTTGCATTAGCCGATGTTGTCGTGACAAGGAAAACGAACAGTGTGCAGAATACGCTCTTCATAGTTGAATCCCATGCTCAAAAGAGAATTCAATACAAACAGAACTGGCGAAACACTCGGCAAAATTAAATCAAAACGAAATCTCGGATTCAAGCAAAAAATGAATCCTCCGAAATGGGTTTTTTACGTTGAATTGCGAATTTGATCGCGCTTCAAAAAATTTTTTAATGCATTTAAAATAATATTTAAAATCTCAAATAAAAAAAATTAATTTTGTTTACGTCAAGGTGATTGCTGGTGCGTCGTGTGCTGCGGTGTTGACTGAAATCCAATCAGGTGTTCAATTTGGGTTCTTACCTGAATTCTTTCTGAATTCCGCGGAACATCTTCTCTGTTTCGGGGTTTAATCTACTATCGGCAAAACTTTTCTCGTGAAACTTCGGGAACAGTGTGGTAGAAATGCCGAAATAAACTAAGGATCGTTCGAAGAAACGATCTTTTTTGGCACGAAACAGGAACCAAGTGATGATCAGGCCAGTTATCCACGTTGCGTTCGTATTCGTTCAAATCGCAGTGCTTGCTGTTTTTTCTGCAGCCGATGAAAAGCAAGGTGCGTCGTCAGCGAAAAGCATTTCTGCAAAAGACGTTGCATCGGAAGTTGATCGTCAGATCCTGGCCGAACTGCAAAAAACCGGTGTCACAGTTGCTGAGCGATGTAATGACGAGGACTTTCTTCGGCGGGTTTCGCTTGATATTACCGGCCAGTTGCCTTCACCCAGCGAAGTGATCGCGTTTCGCCAGAATAAGGATGCGGGCAAACGGGCTGCTTTGATTGAGAAATTGGTCGATTCTTCAGAATTCGGTTTGAATTGGGCCCGATACTGGCGCGACGTCATTTATTTCCGAGCGACCGAACAGCGGTCTCGATTTAATCAGGAAGAATTCACCGCTTGGATGGCCGAGCAGTGGAACAAAGGGACCGGATGGAATTCGACGGTCACAGCCATGCTGACCGCGTCCGGGAATGTTGAAGAGCATCCTGAAACGGCGCTGATTTTTGCGCAAGGTGCGCATGCTGAAGACGTTGCTGCGGAAGCATGTCGAGTGTTTCTTGGAATTCAACTTCAGTGCGCGAATTGCCATGATCACCCGTCCGATATCTGGAAACGGGAACAGTTTCATCAGTTGGCTGCTTATTTCCCTCGGATGGCTGAGCGGCGTGAGATGAAAGGGATGCCGGAATACGAGATCGTTTCGGTGAACACAGAAAGCCGTCAAGGGGATTTCATGCGTGAAAACCCTGAGATGTTCGTTCAAATGTTTGACCGCGATAACGATCTGAAGCTTTCGAAAAAGGAGCTTGAGGCCGGGCCAAAACGAATCGGACGGCGGATTGCTTCACGGATGAAAGACGGGCAGAGTGATGAAATGCAGAACGAGGGGATGAACGCTGAAAAGATGGCAGCGGGAAGGATTCCTGCCAAAGCACTCGACCGGCTGTTTGCATTCGGCGACTCGAACAAGGACGAATTGTTGACGGTTGAAGAAATCAAGTCGGCACAGCCGCCTGTTAATCGACGTCGTGGGTCGACAGAACATCATATGGTCGATCTCAAGAACCCTAACAGCCTTGGTGATGTCATTGATCCGAAGTTCTTTGTCAGTGGGGAAACATTGCCTCGCGGAAAGAGTGATGAAGAGCGGCGAACAGCGGTGGCTAAATCATTTACGGCTCCGGAAAATCCCTGGTTCGCACGCGCGATCGTGAATCGTGTCTGGGCAGAAATGCTGGGCGAAGGTTTTTATATGCCGGTTGACGATATTGGTCCGACTCGAGAAGCGCGTTATCCCGCCGTTCTGGACTTGATTTGCCAGAACTTTGTTGCAAACGGGATGAATCCGAAGTGGCTGGTCCGAACGATTGCCAGCACAGAGGCCTATCAACGGAAGATTCAGTCAAGGCCCGCATCGGAAAATGAACTCCCCTTTGCTTCCGCAACTCCGGTTCCACTTCGTTCCGATGTCGTCTTCAATTCGTTAGTTCAGGTGTTTGGTATCACCGAAGATGAAATGAATGGTCGTACTGTCAGGGCGGCGGACAAAAAGGAGAAGAAAGACAAGCCTCGCACATTTCTACAAAGTCCGCGGTTCTTGTTCGATACCTTGTTCGGGATCGATCCGTCCGTTCCCAAGGACGATGTGATGGGTAATATCCCTCAATCATTGATGATGATGAATTCTCGCGTTTTTCGAGCGAGAATGTCGGCCGGAAAAAACACGCAGCTTTCTAAGATTCTTGGTGAGCACAAAGACAATCGCGATGCGCTGAATGAGCTCTATTTGCTCGTGCTGGCGCGTGAGCCATCGGCCGAAGAACTGAAAATCTGTGCGGATTACATCGCGGAAGTTAAGGATCGGCCGGAAGCGTTTGAAGACATGATGTGGAGTTTGCTGAACTCAAGCGAGTTCGTTTCCCGGCGATAGGCCTTCAACTGTTTCGCCCATACTTCGAAAATCCAAACAACTCTCGTATCGGAGATTCGTTATGACTGAATTCAGCTGGCACGAAAACGTTTCGCTCAATCGACAGTCGGTTTCACGAAGAAGGTTCTTGTATGGAGCTTCGGCGGTCGCGGCTGCCGGGGCTACGAATTTTCGGGACGTCATGTCGGTCCAGGCGGGTGAGCTTCGAAAGCAAGGGCGAGCGATGATCCTGCTGTTTATGCAGGGTGGTCCTTCTCAATTCGAAACATTTGATCCAAAACCAGGCACAGAAAACGGCGGTCCGACAACCGCGATCAGCACAGCCGCCGCCGGTATCCAGATTGCCGAGGGTTGGGAAAAAACCGCTCAGCAGATGAACGACATCGCAATCATTCGCTCCATGACCACCAAAGAAGGGGAGCATCAGCGTGCCGCCTATCAAATGCACACAGGCTATATCCCGTCGGGCTCGGTGAAGCATCCATCGTTAGGCTCGTGTATCGCCAAAGAAATTGCTGTGTCGGAACGCGAATTACCATCAGTGGTCACGATCGGTGATCGCGGCAACCTTGGGTCCGGGGCAGGTTTTCTCGGCGTCGATTACGAGCCATTTCAAGTCTCAGGTCGTAGCGTCGGCACTGTGCCAGATAATGTCGGGCCGATCGTCGGCGAAAAGCGGTTTACTCGACGGCAAGGCTTGCTCGACAAGCTTGAAGGCGAGTTCGCCGCACGAGGGGGTGAGACCGTCGTCAACAACCATCGCCGAATCTACGACAAATCCGCGAAGCTGGTCCTTTCGCCAATGACAAAGACGTTCGACTTCGGCCTCGAAACGGCTGAAACGAAAGAGCGTTACGGCAATTCGGAGTTTGGAAAAGGCTGCCTGCTCGCACGGCGATTAATTGAAGCGGGAGTCACGTTTGTGGAGGTCAGGCTGGGTAGTTGGGATACCCATAAAGAGGTGTTCGATGGCGTCAAAGGACTTGCCAGTAAATGCGATCCTGCGTTGTCGGCATTGATCACGGATCTTAAAGATCGCGGTCTGCTGGATACGACCCTGATTATGTGGACAGGTGAGTTTGGACGTACTCCAAAAATCAATCCGAATACCGGACGCGATCACTGGCCTCGTAATTTTAACGCCCTGCTTGCCGGCGGTGGAATTAAAGGGGGGCAGGTCATCGGCGAAACGGCCAAAGACGGCATGGGGATCGTCCATGATCCTGTTAACATTCCTGACTTGTTCAGTACGATCTGCACGTCGCTTGACGTGAATCCCGCCAAGGAAAACATGAGTCCGATCGGCAGACCACTGAAGATCGTCGACGGCGGAAAACCTGTCGCTAAACTCTTTAGCTGAAAGCCGGCTCGTTTCTCATCGAGGCGATTCGAGCAACAGGTAAAGCACGTTGTCGGTAAATGCAGGGTCTTTGGTCAGACCCAAATGGTCAGTGAACAGAAACGTCACGCTGTTCCATTTAATCGGGCTTTGCAGTCGCGGAGCCCAGTTTGACCGATCGGCGAGGCGCTCGTCCATCAGAGCGCTGTGCCGTGTAACTAGTCCGTCTCCAGCGACTCGGGCGGTCGGGATGAGTGTGCCGCGACTATCAATCATGTATTGAAACAACGTCGGGTGAGCATCGCTGGCGATAAGATGAATCGATGTTCCATCTGGCGGATTGACTTTGGTATCGATTGCTGCGTGAAACTGTTCTGCCCGACGCAAGCATTTCGACAAGTGTTCATAGGCGATTTGCAGACGACGCTGAGGATCTGGTTCGTCTGGCAGTAACAATCGAAGTGGTTCAGCTTGGGTGGGGTTAAAGAATCCCCAACGAGCCTCTGCCCAGACTTTGGGGTCATAAAGATCGATAGCGACGCGTTTAGGGCCGGAAACCACCGGTCGATGCCGTGTCCGGGGAAGCAACTGATAAACGGACGGCATTGTTCCCAGTAGCGCGGGTTCATATTTCGAAAAGAACCTCGAGAACTGCACCCCTTTCGTCAGATATTCGACCGCCTGTAATGATCCCGCGTTGGGAGGGGCGACCATCACCAGTCGATCGACGTATTTCGCACCCGCCCATGTCACTTCAGGTGGGGAATCATCCTCTGGAAGTGGGGCATTTCCGTATTGCAGGTAATATCGCGCCATGACGCCCCCCATCGAGTGGGCCACGATGTCGAAACGAACTGGTTGAGCGTCGTCGCCGTATCGTTTGCGGCGTTCCTCTTCAACGTAAGCCTTTTTCTCGAGAATGAATTCGTGAAGTAGAGCCGCGGTTTCGACGTTATCGCGTCGCCAGTCGTAGGCGAATTGAAAGCAGTTTGCGGGCTGTGTACCCGGGTCGACGCTCGCGGCAGTCGACGCGGTGTCACGATATCCGCCGATACCGAGCGCCGTGACAATGTCACGGTAAGCCGCGATCTGAAACAGCACGCCGAAGACGCGGACATTCAGATTGTCGAGCGGGCCAGCGACTTTGTTCGTATCGGTTAATTCATCCAGGCGCTTGCCATCTTCAATGGGTAAAGCGAGCAGCCTTGCCCCTTCTGGTGTCGACGGGTCGATTCCATTTCCACCGAATTCACCCCAAACGACACGCCGTTCTGTGTCGTCGACAAGCCTTGAGCCAAGAATTCCTGGGATGACGATGATCGGATTCCGCTGCAATTCGTCGGATTGCGAAGTTCGGCTGTAAATGCTGCTCAGATCCGGGCGACCCCAGGCGGTGCGAGATTCATTCGTCGCCGTCGGTATCACTTCGCCCGTTTCGTCTTCTGACGAAGCTGATGTTTGCTGAACTTTTACATCAGGTGGGCAAGATTTCCAAATGCCGACAGCGGAAGAGGTTGCGGCTTCTCGGTTTCCCGTGCGGTCATTCAGTACAGTAGCGCGCCCCGCCGGAGCAAACGAGCGGCAACCTGCCACTGCCGCCCAGATACAGACCGCGAACCAGACTGTTTTCCGATACATGACCCGCCCCGTCCATGGAGCCATTTTGAAGTGAGCCCGATCGTAGTCAAAATTCCCAATTCGGGACAGAGGATTTTCCTACCGCTGTTTTATCTCTCGAAACTTTGGCGGATGCTCCAGCGTGAATAAAACCACCTCTTCGCCAGTGGTGGTGCTGATGTCGTGATGCAGACTGATCACGCGAACTCCGGTTGCCTCCTGGACCATGGATTCCATCAACGGTCGTGCCAATTCGATCAATTGGGTTCGAACTTGCTTGAGCAAATCTCGCCCCTTTTCGGGCAGCAACGTCTTCACCAGGTGTTGTTCTGCAGCGGTCAGCACGCCGTAAAGCCGAACCACCACCAGGTCACTGATCAGGTGGGTCTGGATGTCCTTCGGACCGCGTCCCATGTATTCCTGTTCGAAGCGGGAGATTCCCTGGCTGATCGCCGCTTCGATTTCGCCTTGTGACTTCATCGCGATTCCTGTTTTCACTCCCTACCTCGGCGATCGTCGCTTATCCAGGTCCGCCACCAAAATCGAACCGAAACGGACGCCATACTTAACGCGATTCGCATTTTTGTCGCTCAAGTTTATCAATGTTATTATGAAATAAATAGAATAGTTGCATTGCAAAATCTTCAAAGTCACGTAATATAGCCCCTGTTGAAAGAGATTAGTTTCAGACCTTCTTTCAACAACGATCGGAAAACTAATTAAAAAGCAGCTCGGCCTGTGCCGGGGGGCTCGTTAAAAAGTAAGCCGACGCGATGGAACACCTCAGGGTGTTCTGCCGCGTCGGCTTTTTTTTTGCCTTGCTTTTCCCTCGTTTGCGTAACGCTTTACTCAGGATTCACGAGTGGAAGGCTGCTCGATCGGCATAGAAACACTTCAACGGAGGGATCACGATGCGTCACTTATTGACTGGTGCCTGGAACGTGCACGCCAACGGAGTCGAAATTCTGCAACCCATCTTCCGACGTATTTCAATTGCTCTGGCCATCGCAGGAATCTTGTGTTTGAGCGTGGCCTTTGGTGGTGAGATCTGGTGAATACGGGGTCTGCGCCGTTATCGCGGATTCGAATCAACGAAGACGCAAATCATAGAACGGGAGCAACAGATGCGACGTCGATTTTGCTTAGCGATCATCATTTTCAGTCTGGTCTCCTCGATTCCGCCAGCAAATGAAGCAAGCGGCTATGGTCCAGGAGTGCGAATATCCACTGGACCGCGTGGGTACAACAGCGGATATGGCCAAGGATCGTACGGCGGATATGGGCAGGGACGTAACTCGAACGGTCCAGGGTTTAGCGGGGGATATGGAAACGGAAATGGAAGCTATGGGTACTCAGGTTATGGAAACGGCCCGTACGGATACGGCAACAATGACGCAAGTTATTACGATCAATATGGGACCTACGGATATTACGGACCGGCTTATTCGCCTGTTTATAGCCCGTTCGGATTCGGGATTTACAGCTCGTTCACAAACGGTTGGTAACGAGTTATGTAGCGATAAAAACGCGAGTCGTGGCTGCTGATAAGCCGGAATACCAAAATGGACCATCCTAATCTGATCATGGCACAGCGAATTGCACAGGTGGCCAGTAAATTGGAGCTGCAACGAACTGGCCGTTCGCCCGGTTCCGTTAGCGTTGTTTTAAGTGATGACATCCTGGTCGTGACGCTGCATGAGAACATGACGCTGGCAGAGAAGGCGTTGGCGAAGACGAAAGCGGGAGCCGCTCAGGTTCAGCATTTTCACAAAGAACTCTTTTCTAACTCGTCTGACCCGCTCCGACTGGAAATCAATCGAATTTCCGGACGGTTGGTGCGGGAAGCCGCAACGGAAATTGAGCCGAAATCTGGTTCGGTTGTGCATGCTTTTACGACCGGCACGATGGTGCAAGTGTTCTTGCTCACTGACGACACTCCATCAATTGATGGGTGATGAACGATGAAAAAAAGGACTCTGTTATGAATCGAAATCGAATTGTATTTTGTGGAACGGCACTCCTTTTCGCGGGACTTGGGCAAATTGTCGTCGGAGAAGATGCGCCCCTGTCTGGAGTTAAACGTAATGTTAACACGGCCGGAAAAGGGGCGGGCACGCCTGCGGCTGTTACGAATTCGACGCTGAACGAAAAGAGCGATCAGAAGTCGATCACCAGCCAGCCCGAGAAGAAATCGGACAAGGAAGCCGAACCGGTGAAACGCTCGCCCGACGAAGAGGCGATCCGATTGACGGGCGAAACTTATGTCAAAGCGTTTTGCGATGCTGACGCCAAGTCGGTTGCTGCCCACTTTACGTCAGACGCGGAATACGTCGACGAAGATGGGACTGTTTATCAGGGTCGCGAGGCCATCACAGACGCGATGACGGCGCTGTTCAAGCAAAATAAAGATTGCCAGATTGAAATTGACATCAACAGTATTCGGTTCATCAGCCCCGGTGTGGCGATTGAAGATGGAACGACCACCTTCACAACTTCAGACGATGATGAAATCGACATTGTTCTCAGCGGATACACCGCAATTCACGTGAAGTCAAATGGCAAGTGGCTGACCGCTAGCGTTCGCGAACATGCCCCGAGGAATCGCCGGCAGCATCGAACAAAACTTGAGCAACTCAGTTGGTTGCAGGGAGACTGGGTCGATGAAGGGGACGATATGCTCGTGCTCTTTTCGTGCAAAATCACCGACAGCGGTAACTTTCTGCTTCGTGAATTCAAAATCCATATCGCCGGACAAGAGGCGATGAATGGCACGCAGCGAATTGGCTGGGACCCACTGACCGGCAAGCTGAAATCCTGGGTCTTCGATTCGGAAGGTGGCTATAGCGAAGGCTTCTGGCATCGTGACGACGAACGTTGGGTGCTGAAATCTTATGGTGTGACAGCGGACGGCGAGCCGGCTTCGAGTACCACGATCTACACGCTGGTCAACGACGACACCATGACGTGGCAATCGGTAGATCATGAGATCGGCGGAGTTGAGCTTCCTGACAGTGACCCGGTGACCATCGTTCGCCGGGCACCTGCTCCACTGACGACCGACGACACACTCACGTTGAAATCGGAATGATCTTTTCGCTCGACGTCTTCGCACAATCTATCGCAATTATCTGTTGGAGGTTCTGGTTATGAAACGCAGCTTCTGGAAAACGTTAATAGTCTGCAGTCTTGCAGCCGCACTCAGTTCGTCTGATCTGCTTGCTCGCGGCGGCGGCGGTGGCGGTGGACATGGCGGCGGCGGGGGTGGAGGAGGACACGGCGGTGGCGGTGGCGGCGGAGGTCATCCTGGTGGCGGCGGCGGCGGTGGCGGTCACCCTGGCGGTGGCTTTAGTGGTGGCGGAGGTGGACACCCCGGTGGAGGATTTAGCGGCGGGGGTGGTGCTGTTCATGGCGCTTCTGTCGGCGGTGGTGGAGCTGCTGCTGGAATGCGAGCGTCTTCAGGCGGTATGCATTCAATTGGTGTGGCACGCTCGCCATCGTTCAGTCAGCCGGGCAGTTCAGGTGCCCTTCGCTCACCACAGGGTTCAGGCCATGTTGGATCACCTGGTCATGTCGGGTCCGCAGGACAATTTCGATCGGGCGGTGCTAATAGTGCCGTCGGGGCACGAACGAACGCGGGTATCGGCAACCAATCCCGAAACGTGAACACCGTCAATCATCAGACGTTTAACAACATCAACAACAATTCCAATATCAATAATCACTCGCTGTATCACGGCAACTGGAACGGGAATTACGCTGGACGCGGCGGGTATGGTGGATACCGCGGCTATGGTGGGTATGGAGGATATGGCGGCTACGGAGGGTACGGTGGTTTTGGTGGAGGATTGGGTACCGGATTAGGTTTGGGTCTTGGGTTTGGACTCGGATACGGATTACTGGGTGGATATGGCGGATACGGTTGGGGCGGTGGCTACGGTGGCTACGGAATGGGGTATGGCGGCTATGGCATGGGTTACGGTGGATATGGTAGCTCGATGGGCTACAACAGTGGATATCTCGGCTATAGCAATCCCTATTACAACAATAGCTACGGTTCCTATGGGAACTACAGCTACTCGCAACCGATTCCGGTAGCAAATCCCGCTGTGGCTGCTTCTGGTAGTGTATCGACCTGCGATCAAAGTTTGGACAGCGCTGCTGAAGCGTTCAAGCAGAATAATTACGATTTGGCTCTGGACACGATCAACAAAGGGGTCGTGCAGTGTCCCACGGATGCTGTGTTACACGAGTTTCGTGCATTAATCCTGTTTGCCAAGGGAGATTACCAGCAGGCGGCCGCGACGATTCACTCGGTTTTAGCCGTCGGTTCGGGATGGAACTGGACGACATTGAGTGGCCTTTACAGCGGTGTTCCGGTCTATACGGCTCAGCTTCGAGCACTCGAAGAATTCAGCCGAGCCAATTCCAAGGATGCTGCGGCACATTTCCTGCTTGCCTATCATTACATGGTTGACGGCTACCCCGAAGCCGCTGCGAGGCAGTTAAAACAGGTTCCGAATGACCGTGTTGCGACAGATGTGTTAGCGCTTATCTCGAAACCAGCGCCGGGACAATCGACAGCGACCGGGGATCACCCGTCGCCGCAACCTCCTGTCGATGTAACGCCAGCCGCCACTGCCGCCCCCGTTACTCCGATCGACCCTTCAGTGATTCAGGGGACGTGGCATGCATCTCGCGACGATGGTTCACAGTTCGAGCTGACGCTGACGAAAGATTCCACCTTCAATTGGAAGTTCACGTTGAAAGGAAAGATCGAAGAATTCGGCGGCAAGTATAAGTTCGAAAACAACGCTTTGGCCCTTGAACGAAAAGATGGTGGGATACTGATCGCGGGTCTGGTTGCCGATGGGACGCAGAAATTTAACTTCAAATTATTGGGTGCACCTCAAGAGGACCCCGGTCTCGATTTCAGCAAATGAAATCTGTCAGGCAAATGAACACGAATTTTTTTCGAAGGAGTATGAATCATGAACTTCGTCATGAATTGGGATCAAATCAAAAGTGGTTGGAATCGGATTACGAATCAAGTTCAAGGGAACTGGCGGAAATTGACCGACGACGAGCTGACCATTATCGCGCTCAAGCGGGATCAATTGATCGGTTTTCTTCAAGTGAGCTATGGCTACGAAAAGGAACAGGCCGAGCGTGAACTGGATCAGCTCACCCAGGGGCGAGCATCACACGCAGCCGCGACGAAGAGTGTTGAGCGTTCGTCAACGACGTCTCCGATGAGAAGTTGGACTTTTCCCAGTCACGAGCCGTCCGTCAGTTTCGCTAATCGAGTGACGGAAACGCGAATTTATTAGGAAGATAGAAATGCAGGAAACGACACACGTCCTTCACGACCGCCAGGACATCACACGAGACGAATTGGTGGAGTTTTTGAACGAAGACCTTGCTGGTGAGTATCAGGCGATCATTTCCTATGTGATTTACTCGCAGGTGATTAAAGGGGCACAGTTCATGAATATCGCGGCGGAACTGGAACTGCACGCCGCAGAAGAACTTTCGCACGCCCTGATCATTGCGGGACAGATTGACTACCTGGGTGGCATGCCGATAGCCGTTCCCAAACCGGTCAAAACCTCAGCGAATGCCGAAGAAATGCTGAGGTTCGATCTGGAGAACGAGAACACGACGATCGCACGTTATCGGCAACGCGTCCGTCAGTGCGAAGCGCTCGGTGAGTATGCCGTCGCCGAGCAGATACGGAATATTCTGGTTCAAGAGCAAGATCACCAGATTGCTTTGGCAACGGCGCTCGGTCTGCCGGTTCCCAATGTCACTGCGCTGCACGATTCCGCCAAACATTGCTGAGTCATCTAAAGAATCTCCGTCAGGTTTTGGGCCTGCTTCTTGTGGAAGTAAGTCTCCATGACAGACACGTTTTTTTGAAAGTTATTTGAAATGAAATTTAGAATTGCAGCATTGCTCATCGCTGGTTTGACATCGGTCGGTGTCATCGGATGTAACGAGTCGAAAACTTCTTCGGCCAAGCAAGAAACCAAAATTACGACACCCGGCGGATCGACGACGATTACGACTGAAAAAGACGTAAAGACGACCGGTGACAAGCCCCCATCCGCGACTCCTTAAGCCATCACGCAATCTGTCAACGTAGATCACGTTCGCCGATTGGACTTATCAAATCTCTCACTCGAAGGAATTTCAGAATGTCGAATTCAACAGTCATGTCAGGTGTCGAAAAGAAAGAATGGGATCAGGCCGTGGGTAAAGCGAAAGAAGCCGCCGCATCCGCAGGAGAAGTGGCTTGCCATGCGACCTCGGCCGTTGGTGCCATGGCCAGTCGCGCCGCTTGTGACATTGGGAAAGAGGCAGATCACCTGACCTCGAATGCTGGCACGTATATCGAAGGACTTGGTGACAGGCTCAGTAAGAACACACCTCATTCAGGCATCCTTGGAAACACGTCTCAAGCAGTTGCCGGGGCGGTCAAGGAAAGCGGCGAATATTTGCAGGGTGCCAAGTTGAGCGGGATGACCGAAGACGTGGCCCATTTAGTTCGCCGGAATCCAATCCCATCCCTACTGATCGCGATCGGTTTAGGTTGGTTCATCGCTCGCAACCTGAAAACTTGATCAAGGTGCGCTGATTCGCGGCGGAATGTCGGCCATTTATGGCCAATTCAAGTTCAGATCGGTCCCTCCAAATCAGGAACAGCCCACAATGAACTTGCAGGAAGACAAAAATGGACGACACGCCTGAAACAATCCGGCAGCAGATGGAAGAGACCAGGCTCCAGCTCAATGAAAAGCTGGAAACCCTGGAACTTCAAGTTGCGGAAACCGTGCAGTCCACAGGGACTGCAGTGAACGCCACGGTCGAGGCGGTCCAGGAGACCGTTGAGTCGGTGTCCGACGCGGTTCAGGATGCAGTACATTCGGTCAGCAATGCATTCGATCTCGGGCTTCAGATCGAGCGACATCCATTGATCGTACTGGGGGGAGCTGTCTTCGCAGGCTATCTCGCCTCCGAGTTATTTACGGGACCCGCAACGAAGCACGAGCAGTTGAGAGAATCCGCGCGAGTCATAACCCCTTTTTTCAACGGCGAAGTTGGGCGTGCTGAGGAACCTGACTCTTCAGAACAGACAGCAGTTGCAGCGGCATATGCATCGGGTCGAGCAACTTCCTCTTGGATTCAACTGAGAGACGTTGCGCTCGGAGTACTGGTTGGTGTGGTCCAGGACATCGCCATTCGTTCCGTCCCGCGAATCGTCGACTTCCTGACTGGTGACTCAGGCGGGGCGATACCTCGTGCTCCGATCACGATCGACGAAAAGCCTTCGTTCACCGACGGGGCGAGGTCTTTTGAGGATGGTCATCACTTTCGAATCGCTTCTTCCGGCAGTGCACGCATCCGCAAACCGTTCTAACAGAAAGCCTCGACGATGAAACCTTTTCCCATGCAAGACAAGTCGAACGAATGGACTGAAAAAGTCCAACTCAATCGGAACGACTTCAGCGAACGTGAATTGACAATCATCAGTTGGAAGACCAACCGAATCTTGATTCCCATTCGGACCGGCGACGGGCCGAAGCGCGAGGGTCAAGCAAACGAACGGTTTGATCAATAGTTGATACGGCAGGCCTGTGAGGCCTGTTACATAGTAAGTACAGCAGATCGATAGCGGATTCGTAGGTCACGAAGTCGTCTCGATCACAATCTTTCACAAAAGGTGATGACAAATGAAACGGCTTTTCACAGGCTTTACGATGATGACGCTGGCCGTCCTGAGTGGCTGCTCGCAAGGAACTCCAGGGGGACCGGGAACGACTGACACGAGTGGCAAAAAGCATGTCTTAACGCAGGCCGATGATACGTTCAATTTGAGCGTGCCTGTGATGTCGTCGTCCCTGCAGCAGGGTGCAATGTCGGAATCGACGATTGGCATCAAGCGAGCCAAAAACTTCGACGAAGACGTGGCATTGACGTTTGCAGAAGTTCCTAAGGGGGTCACGATTGACCCTGCCAGTCCGGTGATCAAGCATGGCGACACGGATGTCAAGGTCACGTTCCACGCCGCGAATGAATCACCTGTTGGGGAGTTCAAGATCAAGGTCACGGGGCATCCAGCAAAGGGAGGCGATGCAAAAGTCGACTTCAAGCTCGATATTTCCGCGAAAGATACTTTCACACTCAGCACTCCACGTCTCTCGACATCGCTGAAGCAAGGCGAAACGAAATCGGTTTCGATCAGTATCAACCGAGACAAGACGTTCGATCAGGATGTCGCATTGACATTCGGCGAATTTCCGACCGGAGTGACAGTCGAACCAGCCGCTCCGGTGATCAAGCAGGGTGAAGCAAACACCGAAATCACACTGACAAGTGCGGACGATGCGGCATTAGGCACATTTGCGATCAAACTGACTGGTCATCCTGCGATCGGGGCTGACGCCTCAAATGAATTGAAGCTTACCGTCATCAAGTAATGAAGTTGTTTTTTTTAAGGAGAAGCGATCATGAATTGGGATCAAATTCAAGGCGACTGGAAGCAAATGACCGGTCGAGTCAAAGAAAAGTGGGGCAAGCTGACAGACAGCGACCTGACGGTCGTTGCAGGTAAGCGAGACCAGCTCGCGGGCCTGCTTCAGCAACGGTATGGCTATGCCAAAGAGAAGGCCGAAAAGGAACTGGATGACTTCCTGAGCGCATTAAAGCCGTCTTCAACGAAATAATGTGAGAATTCGCGGGTTCCTCCAGCTCGTTGCCAGCCCGCTCCCTATGCGGAGTTCGTAGTTCGATGCGTTCAATCCTGAGCGACACGATACCACACCAGAAGCTGTTGCATCGTGCATTTTGACCAGCGGTCTCACCTTAAGGGGTTTCGATCGCGTGCCGAACGAATGGAGTCTGGATCGTTGACTCGATCCAGCAGCACGCAATAAGCAGCGTGGACCAAACGCTCTACCGGCCCGTCAGGGTTGGTGGAAAGCGGAAACATGTTGCTTCCGTATAAGAGTCCATGCAAATTCGCCTGGAAAGGCACATTTTATGACCACGCATACAACGGATCACAACAAGAAGCCCGAAGACAAAAAAGCGGCCATGTCGGCCGAGTGCTCCACCAAGCCAGCAGCGTGTGCCAACACACACGAGGGCAAGGTTAGTAGCGTTGCTGGTAACAAGCTTCATTCGACTTGCGAAGAAGGCAAATCACATTCCCACACCGTGGCGCCGGATGCCAAGGTGACCTGTGACGGTGCCACCTGCAAGACGGAAGATTTGAAACCAGGTGACAAGATTCGGGTGACGACTAAACCCGAAGACAAGCACACGGCGACCAAGGTCGAATCACTGAAAAAGCATTCTGAATTCGCAAAGGCCTGATCAGACCTGCTGTTAAGCACGGGCTGACCACGACGACAAACTCATGTGCTGGTATTTCGCCAGCACATGAGTTGTCTTCCCTTGCTTCTTTAATGAAAGCATACGCAATGATTTACCGTTCATGCACGATGGCCGCCGTGGCAGCGATAATGCTCGCCCATTCAACCGCGCGGGGAGCCAATGAAACTGTCGAAAGCACTCATGACGGCAAATTTGTCAGTCTTACTGGCAACAAATTGGAGATGACGAGTTACAAGGGGAAAGAACATACGCACCTGTTGGCATTCGAAGCCAAAGTCACTTGCGACGGTAACGAATGTAAAGCCTCCGATTTGAAGTCCGGGATGAAAATTCGTGTCACTACTTTAAAAGGTGATAAGAGAGTCGCGACGCATATCGAAGCACTCGATAAGAATCAGATGTTCGCCAATACGCACGACGGCAAGTTTATCAGCCTGATGGGCACAAAGCTTGAGATGATCGATGCCAAGGGAAAAGAACATTCTCGAACAATCGCCAGGGACGCCGCCATGACTGTCGATGGAATGGCCTGCAAGGCCGAACACCTGAAGGCTGGGATGAAAATCCGAGTGACCACAGAAAAGAACGACGCAAGCGTTGCAACGCGAGTCGACGCGATCCACCTGGAAACAGAATTCTAAAATAAGAAGTGAATCCGGACGTGAATGTCACGACTGGAAGACGTAACGTTTTTAAAAAGCGAGAACGAAAATGCTCTGGACAATTTTTATGGTGCTGTTGGTTCTGTGGCTGTTGGGTATTGTCACGTCATACACGTTGGGAGGCTTCATTCATATTCTGCTCGTGCTCGCGATCGTGTCGTTACTGATTGGCATCATCCAAGGCCGAAGAGTGATTTAACAAGCTCGCTTGGGAGTTCCTTTTTGGAGTGTTTCCCAGCTACGAAAGTTGCGTCATGTCATTAGCACCACTTCTCGATCACAACCAGGAAATGCCCGAACTGCAAGGGCATACAATTGGTTTTGTTGACACGCAAACCGATTGCGATGCGGTCATTCAGGAATTGAATTCGGCGGGATTTTCAGATTCGACGATGATCGTGTTAAATGGTGATAATGGTATTCGCCTGCTGACACGCATGATGTCAGGGTCATTATGGGGAGAGACCGCAGAAGATTTGCTCAAGCAAGGAGTGATCGAACTGTCTCACGGGCATTTCGCCCTGACGATTGAGGCGCGAGATCGGGATCAGGCCCTGGCTGTCGCGAATACTTCCGCAAAACACGGCGGACATGGTTTCAGTTATTTCGGAGAATTAACTGACGAGCGGTTAACCCGTTAACAAAGCCCAAAAGATCATGATCAGAAATTGCTGAAATCTCCTCTGACAGCGTGCCCTGATTGTCCTGTCGGGGAACTTCTTGGGACTGGTTGTCGTGATTGGTTTGCATTGGGGACGTCTGGTTCTGAGCGGAGTCGACATTTTGGCTGTATCTGACGGGATATCCTGCTCCGCGTTTGAAGTCTTTGCCACGTTGGCATTCTCGTTGGTGTTGCTCGTGTTCTTTCTTTTGGGACGTAAGGACTTTCGAGACCGCGTGGTCATCGTGGCGGGCAAGACGAGGCTTGCGCTGACGAGCCAAGCCAAGCCCTGGGAGACGTCACCGACCGAATCAGCCGATACGTGGTGCTCGTGGCAACGGTCAACGGCGGTTTTGGAATCTTGCCTCGTTTTTTACGACGACGGTACGAGAAACGTGCAATACATTGGGAGTCGGACTACGGACTCAAGGCCGTTCTCAAATCTGTTACACCGCTCTTGAGGTAGCGGTCGTACCGCGTGTTTCGAACGCGTCATGATTAATGCGTGGAATTCTCTTTTAAATCAGAAAAGATTCAACGTCACGACGAGCAACCGACGATCACGACCGGTGGTTGAATGAATATCTTCAGACAATGCACCTCGCCGGCTATTTGTTCTATCTGGCGGCGTATCACGGACGTCACCTCAATGCTGTAACGTCGTATGTGAGATGCGGGGCAGACATTTCACATACGGACAACCTCGAAAAATATCGGGTATTCAGCGGAGGATGACGTGCAATTTGCTGTTCCTGCCACACCTTCATGTCGGATTTCGTCAACTCCCGTGCGTCTGCACGGGCTAGATGCCTTACGCGGGATTGCGGCCGTTTTCGTCGTGCTGCTGCATGCCGGGATTCCTTATATGACATCCCCGCTGTCATATCTTTTATGGCCCGCTCGGGATGCCCATCCCTGCCCCGTCGTTGATGGGCTGACGTGGTGTACCGAATGCTTTCTGATGCCACTGTTTTTCGTTCTGGCAGGATTCTTTTCTCAGGGGATTCTGATTTCACGCGGAGAACGGAAATTCATGAAAGGTCGAACACATCGACTGATGGTGACGCAGTTCTTTGCAGGTCCCCTGGTGATGTTGCCGTGCCTGTGTATCTGGTCACTGGGCTGGATCGCTGATGGGCTGTTCGTCCCCAAGAATTTCATGAATTGGGGAATGCCGCCAGAACTCGAATCAGAACTCTATGGATTCGGACACTTCTGGTTTCTCAATTATCTTTACACCTATTGCCTGATCCTGTGTAGTGCCAGTTGGCTGACGAAGCGAATCGGCGGTGTTGACGCAGTCGAATCCGATCGTCAGTCGCCAGGGTTTCTGGCGATTGACCATGTGATGGTTTCTGTCTGGAAGCCGTTATTGCCCGCGATACCGTGTGCGCTCGTCTTATTCTATGACCCGCGAATCGTGCTTGGCTTTTATCAGACATTCATACCCGTTCTTTCGAAACTGGCTTATTACGCGATCTATTTCTTCGTTGGTGTCGCTCTTTATCGACATCGTGCAGCGCTCCATCTGCACGCCCGCTTCGGCAAGTCTTATTTAGCGATTGCCAGTCTGCTATTCGCTGCCGCGTTACCGATGATTCACGAACATCAGGCAACGGGATTAACGGGTGGCCGATTGGCCCTGATGTCAGGGTTGCTGGCATTGTTTGCCTGGTACACAACATTCGGTCTGTTGGCCGTCTCACTGATGACGAAGCATGGTGAGAACGCGATCCTGCGTTATCTGGCAGAGGCTTCTTTCTGGGTCTATATCGTTCATTTGCCGTTTGTGGGGTTGACGCATGTGGCGATCGCACAGATACCCGTCCCAACGATTGCTAAATTCCTGCTGGCGGGAATAATCCCGTTGTCGATTTCGCTGATGACTTATCATGTGTTCGTACGAGAAAAATGGCTCGGACGGTTTTTAGATGGACGATGTCGGCCAGTGAATCCCGTTAAGAACATTGTGGCGGCAACAGACGTAAATCGTCCGGTCAAGGGACCTCACTTCGCCATTTCGACCGCTGTCAAGGCGCGAGGCGGCGTTTAACGCGGATGGCTGATAATCGTGGAACGTTAGTCCGACGCGCGAACGAGGGATCTTCATTGAATTGAAAACAAGATCCGTCGCTTGCGCGTCGGGCTATCGAATAGTACCGGTTAACGGATCGTTTTACTGGCGACGTTTTTGCAGGGGATTCAGCCGACGCAGATCGAGTGGCGAGTACTTGGCTGGTTCGATCGCCGACTTATTTGTCGACGGCAGCGGAAGGCTGGAGCCGAGTTCAAATGCGGTGATTCGCAAATCGTCGACGAGAAGTTCGCCAAGCCCCTGAAGCGACAAAGTCATCGTCATTTCCTGGGTTTCGGGTACGGGACGCAGCAGCTCGAATCGCTGCCAGTCTTGCACCGCCTTCAGACGAACGGCTCCTGATTTTCCAAGTAAGCTGTCGTAAATTAACGCTCCATCAATACTGCCGATGATGGGGGTGGGAATTTTTGCCCAACCGGTCACTCGAACATACTGACCTGCGTGCACGCTGATTCCTGGCGAGACGACTGTGACTGGTGGATTCGAAATCGAATTGGGGATCGGTTCACGAGCGATCGGACTTGCCGCGAGTCTCAGGCTGAATTTCCCCTGTTTTGCGACGGGATAAAGTTCGGCACTCGACTGAACTGTTTCAAGCATTGTCTGCTGGTGTTTCCAGTGTTCGGCGACAAGTGTTCCAATATCTTCGAATTCGCCTGACGGGAGAAGGTTTTCCAACGCATCGAGTGAGCCGAGCTTTTCAAGGCGCCGCATCAGATTCCAATGCTCTGGTAGCGATTGGAACGAAACGGCCCAAGGGCTGGTTGTCGTGGACGGAGACGTGCGAATTGCATGTTCCCAATGGTTTCGCTGCAGGAAGCGGCCGTACTGAATTGCTTCGCTGGCTTGCTGGCGGGCTTCGTCCGTTTGCTTTGCCTGCAAGGCCGATTCAGCTTTGTCCATGTGTTGCCTCGCTTCGCCGAGCAATCGCCATGCGTCCGGTCGACCGACTTCCATGTTTTGGAGCAGTTGGTCAACCTGCCGGATTCGATCGAGCTTAAGTTTTGCCAGCTCGACGAGAAGATGCGCGCTTTGTTCCTGGATGCCCGCGATTTTCTGGTTCAATTCTTCAACCAGCAATTGATCTGACGTCATTAAGATTGCCGTCGTTTGATCGAGTCGAGGGAGTGTGATTTTCACCCCTCCCGCAGCAGGTTCTCGATCCAGATGCCGCAGTCGGCCAGTTGTGGTGATTTCCCACGCGGCGGCAGTGTCGCCTCCTCCTGGGACGATGATCGTGACATTGCGAGCGGCGAGCGGTCCTGGCACAAACTGAGAATTCTCTTCCAGCCACATCGGCAGCAGAAGTGCGCCTCGGTCTGATCCGAACATTGCCGCCTGCATCTCGCGGGGCCGTTTTGCGAGTGCGGCTTTGGCGTCGCGGAACTTGTTCGAAGTTTCGGTTGGTCGATTCCGGCCCACCGATCCCGCAGAATCGGAGCGCGGTGTTTCCAGAGTGAACGAGACCAATTCTGGTTTTCCACCAGATGTGATCCAGGGTTTATACAGTTCCAGTTCAAGGTTTAATTGGGTCAATGTCAGCAATCGCTCACGCGCAGCGGGCGTGTCGTCGTCGAGAGGAGTCGTCGTCCAGAATCCCAGGCCACGGCATCCTGCCGCGAGCGCGGCGTAAACTTGTAAGCGAATCTGTTCGGGTTCCAGCATCGGTCGTGACTGTGGCTCAACGTTTCGCGATAAATCGGACAACGAGGGGACCACTTCGGTCTGAATCCACGTCCAGCAAAAGGAGTCGGGCCAGGCCTGATCACGTCGCTGAATCATCCAGTCGCGATAGTCCGCCAGTGAAAATGTGCTATTGATTGCATGACGACTGATACCCAGCAAATCGACGTGTCGAGATGTCAGTCGTTCATTGTCGATGACATCCGCAGCGATTGGCCGTTTGACTTTGCGATCGGCATCTCGAATCTGATTCGTCCAACTGCTGATTCGAGGGCGCCCGTCGAGCGTCATTCGAGCACCAAGCATCCAAAACAAAACCGCAGATGTCGATTTATTGGACTCGAAGGGAAACAGGCTGGCATCATCGGAATCGAGCGGTTCGCCGTCGGTCCCTTTCGCATACGGTGGAGCAGCGGTGACCCACAATCCCTGTCGACGGAGCGGTCCGGTGACACTGGCATCCTCGTAATCATCGACCCATGCGACGTTGATGCCTGCTGTATCCAGGACCTCAGGACGCTCTTTATGGTATGTGATGATTCGAGGAAAAAATGGTCGACCGCTGACTTCCAGACGATGGAGGTTGAACTTTACCGGGATTCGCGTGCGTGAATCAAAAGCCGGTCCGTTGTCTATTGTCTGGTTAACTTGTTGAATTGGCTTTGCATCAGCGGTCCGATTGTTAGTTTGAAAACGAACAACAGGACTGAGCGCCAGGTCGTCTAACTGCAGGTCTGTCGTCCCGGGAGGTAGTTGTCCGTCAAGAATCACTCCGTCGACGTACATCTTCTTCGGTTGACCTGAGATCTGGTTCAAAGCCCGCTGCAATCGCAATTGATCGCGTATCGCCCGGTCGGTTGTACGGCACTTGAGTTGCTGCCATTGACCTGGCGTTCGGTACTGTTCCCCGACAATGAAAAGCGTTCGCGGAGTGTTCGTTTCAGGGTCGAGCACTTCAGGCAAATTGATCTTTAACGCGAGAGTAAAACCTTCGTGGTTTGACTTGACCCACAGTGATGCTTCAAGTTCATCAAGAACGGTCGCGGGGGGTAGAGAATGCTCGAATCGAACCGGTGCATTTTCGCGAGTCGAGTTGATCCGGATGAACTCTGCACCGCCAGTTCGTCCCGTTCCTCGGCGTCGCTGATGGATGGCAGTTTGGGTATCCTGTGACCGAAGTCCAATTTGCCAGGAAACTTCCGGGCCATCAAATTCCGCGAGAAAGTCCTCTCCCATAACGGTTGTCACCGCTACGAAGAGAACTACGATGATCGCGAAGGGAGTGGACAGCGGCTGCATTCTCGTCTCTCATGACCGGAAAATCCTTGTACGGTCGATTTAAGTCGCGAATACTACTGGACTTCGCAAAATTCGACTAGGTGACTTCTCGCAGTCAGTTTGCGTTCGGTCAATCGTCGCTGTTTTCCCGCCGAATCGGCAGTTTTTCGTTGTGAACGGTCGGTCGGTGGAGCAGAATCTGATTGTCATATTGCGACGTCAACTGCATGTTGGAAGGAAGGAATTGTGAGCCAGATTAGTCGATTTTCCGATTCGTCCAAAAATCGATCAGGAAATGATATCCCGCGAGAATTGGCGGAGCTTGGCGAGTTGATCGTTACCCTACCGAACGTGAAAAAGGATGAATTAGAAGTCGCATTTCAGCGTGTCGTCGATTCTGTTCATCGCCGTCGTCGAACGCTGGAGGTCGTTCAGGATGCTCTTTCTCAGCTTCGTCTCGATATCAAATACCTGATGTTCGACCTCGAAGCGACGCGTCAGGAACGAGACCTGCTCCGTCAGCAGATGGAAGAATGAATGCGTCATTCTTGATATGTTGCGCCTGTTCGACACAATGGATGTGACAGGATGGAATCATTGCGAGTTGCGTGCGACATTGCGGATTGAGCGACGAACGGCATCACCGCGATCAAGGATCATCATTTATCATGGAACAATCGATGAATTGGCGGATCGTTTGCGCCACGTTGGCTTTGTTGACTTTTCGATGTGGTGTCGTCGAGACACAAGCGGCGGACGACATACCCGCTGTGATTGAATTCAACCGGGATATTCGACCAATTCTGTCTGAGAATTGTTTCTTTTGTCATGGTCCAGACAAGAATAAACGGCAGGCCGATCTCAGGCTGGATACTTTGGACGGGTTGACTCGTCACCCTGGCGATCCTGCGAAGCCGGGCTCTGTTGTTCCAGGAAAGCCAGCCGAAAGCGAACTCGTCCGTCGGATCAGTTCAGCCGATCCGGAAAAGGTCATGCCGCCGACCGACAGCGGAAAACGACTCTCTCCGCGCGACATTCAACTGTTGAAACTGTGGATTGAACAGGGTGCCAATTACGAGGGGCATTGGGCCTTTCTACCGATCAGGCGTCCAGCGAATTCAAAACAAAACGAACCGGTTCAGCCAGGCGCCGCTGTGAAGACTGCAAGCACTGTCATTGATGAAATGGTTCGTGACGGGTTGGCTAGTCGAGGGCTCAAACCAAGCCCCGAGGCTGACCGAATCACGCTGATTCGTCGATTGAGCTTTGACTTAATTGGCTTACCCCCTACCCCTGAACAGGTCGACGCTTTTGTGCGCGATACGTCACCAAACGCCTACGAAAAGGTTGTCGATGGTTTGCTTCAATCGCCGCACTACGGCGAACGGCTTGCCATCTGGTGGCTGGATCTCGTCCGGTACGCCGACAGCGTTGGTTATCATGGCGACCAGGACGTCAGTGTGTCCCCCTTCCGACAATACGTAATTGATGCATTCAATAAGAATCAGCGGTTCGATCAGTTCACGATCGAACAACTTGCCGGCGATCTTCTTCCCGAACCAAGTCGAGATCAAAAGATCGCCTCAGGCTATAACCGCCTGGGGATGATGTCGGCCGAGGGAGGTGTGCAAGACAAAGAGTATCTTGCCAAGTACATCGCTGAACGGGTCCGGAATGCAACTGGAACGTGGCTGGGAGTGACCTTAGGTTGTGCGGAATGTCACGACCATAAATACGACCCCTTCACGACTCGCGATTTCTACCGCTTCGAAGCGTTTTTTGCCGACATCCAGGAACGTGGACTTTATTCAGGAGCGAATTCCGACGGCAATTGGGGTTCATTCATCAAGGTTCCCAATCCTGAGCAGGAGGCGGCTCTGGCTGAACTCGACCGTCAAATCGCCGCGACGAAAACGGTACTCAATACGCCGACTGCTGAGCTTGCGGATGCTCAAGTTGCTTGGGAAAAGGCTCAGATTCTCTGGACGGTGCTGAAGCCAGCATCAATTCAGTCACTCGGTGGTGCGACGCTGACTCTGAAAGAGGACGGGTCGGTCCTGGCCAGTGGAACAAGCCCTGCCACGGATACTTATGTTCTCAAGGTCAATGATCTGCCGAGCGGCGTCACGGCGTTTCGACTCGAAGTCATGCCCGATGATTCGCTCCCCGCCAAGGGGCCGGGTCGAGCCGGGAATGGCAACTTTGTGCTCAGTGAATTTATTGTGGAGCAGAATTCTGTCGAAGCGACCGATCGCAGGGTCAAGTTTCAGTCGGCCACTGCCAGTTATGAACAAACCGGCGCCGCAGGCGCGAATCCTTACGGAAAATGGGCTGTCGCAGCGGCCATTGATGGAGACATCAAAGGAAAGACATGGGGCTGGGCCGTCATGGAAAAGGTGGGGCAACCGAACGTTGCGGTCTTTGAATCGGCACGAGACGTCATCAATGAAAATGGCGTGACAATCTCGTTGCTGCAAAACCTTGATAACCCCCAGCACACTTTGGGACGCTTTCGAATTTCCGCAACCACGTCACCACGTCCAGTGAAGGTCGACCAGTCGCTTCCTCCACAGATCAGTGCGATCCTGGCGGTTGCGGTTGATCAACGCAGCGAAGGACAACGAAACGAACTCGCCGCACATTATCGCAAGCTCGCGCCGATACTTGAGTCGACGCGGCAGCAGTTGGCAGGACTGGAAAAGAACCGAAAGGAACTCGACGCACGCATTCCCAGTACGCTGGTGACGACGGCCGTCCAACCGCGGATGGTACGCATCTTGAGGCGAGGGAACTGGATGGACGACAGCGGTGAACAGGTCACCCCTGCCTATCCCGCGATCTTCTCAAACGCTCCCGCAGATGATCGTCGCTTGACTCGTCTGGATCTGGCACGCTGGATGACCGCCAGTGACAATCCACTCACAGCCCGAGTGTTCGTCAACCGTGTCTGGAAACTGCTGTTCGGAGCGGGATTGTCGCGTCGAGTCGATGACCTCGGAGCACAAGGAGACTGGCCAAGTCATCCTCTACTTGTTGATCAACTTGCGGGTCAGTTCATCGAATCAGGCTGGGATATCAAGCAACTGATCAAGACCATTGTGATGTCACAGACGTACCGGCAGGCGTCGGTTTCCAATAGCGAAGTTCGAGAAATCGATCCCTACAACCGCTGGCTGGCTCGTCAGGGCCGCTTCCGGCTGGATGCGGAACTTGTCCGCGACAATGCACTCGCCATCAGTGGATTGCTGGTGTCAAAAATTGGAGGAACCAGCGTCAAGCCGTATCAGCCGCCAGGCTATTGGGCTCATCTCAATTTCCCGACTCGCGAATGGCAGAATGGAAATGGCGAAGACTTATATCGACGAGGACTTTACACGCATTGGCAGCGGCAATACCTGCATCCGAGCCTGATGGCGTTTGATGCACCCAGCCGGGAAGAATGTACTGCCGACCGGGCTCGGTCCAACACTCCATTGCAGTCGTTGGTATTACTCAACGATCCCAGCTACATCGAAGCCGCTCGAGCGTTTGCCGAGCAGATCATTCGCCACGGAGGAGCTTCAACCAGCGAACGATTAAAGTTCGCCTTCCACCGCGCTGTGTCACGTGACATTACTCCCGCAGAAACTCAAATTCTTGATCGACTGCTTCAAGGCCACCTGGCGGAATACAAATCCGACCTGAACGCCGCGAGCGAACTTTTGAGTGTCGGAGCGAAACCGGTCTCGGCTGAGATTGATAAAACCGAACTCGCCGCCTGGACCAGCGTCGCGCGAACGATCTTGAATTTGCATGAAACGATCACGCGGAACTAAATCGGTCGTGACGGTACAATTGCCAGGAACCGATTGCTGAACGAGGACTAAGAATTTAAACCACGAAGGGCACGAAGAGCACGAAGAATACAAAAAAGTCCTGGCGAGCCGGGGATGTCAATCCCCGGATTCTTTTCTTCAACAGGTTCTTTGCGCCCGGCAACGAAGTTAAGAAAGAGTTTTAGAACACTAATCTTCGCTAATTAACGCTAATAAGAGAAAGAGGCAGAAATTTCCTTAGAAGATTCAAACGGAGTGTATTTCAGCAGTCCTTGATTTTCTTATTAGCGCAGATTAGTGAAGATTAGTGTTCCAGTCCCGTATTTCTTGGAATTAGACTTTATCATGACTATTCCGACATCAATTGCTAGGCGTTCGTTCCTGCAGACGGCTGGCGTCAGTCTCGGTTCAATTGCTTTGACATCCCTGTTAAAGCAGGACGGTTTTTCGGCGGAAGCGAAGCACGATGCCACCGTGCCGAAGTGGACCGGCGTGTTGAATCCGACTCACTTTGCTCCCAAGGCCAAGCGAGTGATCTGGCTGTACATGGCGGGCGGGATGACTCACATCGACACGTTCGATAACAAGCCGAAGCTGGCCGAGCTTCACGGACAGGCGATGCCCGAATCGATTACAAAGGGGCAACAGATCGCGCAGCTTCAAGGTCAGAAACTGAACTGTTTCGCACCGCAGCACGCGTTCAAACAGTTTGGTGCTTCAGGCCAGTCAATGGCCGAGATCTGGCCTCATCTAGGCGAGAAGTGTGCCGACGAGATGTGTATCGTGCGATCTCTTTACACAGAAGCGATCAACCACGACCCGGCTCATACGTTCATGAATACCGGTTCGATGAACGCCGGTCGTCCGGCGATGGGTTCGTGGCTGCTGTACGGGCTGGGGACAGAGTCTGAAAGCCTGCCTGGTTTTGTCGTGATGGTTTCCACAGGAAAATTCGGACAAAAGCAGCCGATTGCCGCACGCCAATGGCATTCCGGCTTTTTGCCAGGTCAGTTTCAAGGAGTCGAGTTTCGAGGGACCGGCGACCCCGTTCTTTACGTGGGTAATCCCAAAGGTGTAAACAGCAAACGTCAACGAGACATCGTCGATTCGGTTCAGGCCCTGAACGGTTTAGCGAACCAGACGTTCGACGATCCTGAAATCGCCACTCGGGTCAGCCAGTACGAACTCGCCTTTCGCATGCAGTCGAGCGTTCCGGAACTGATGGATGTGCGGAACGAACCGCAACATATTTTTGATCTGTACGGAACCAAAGGTGGCGATGGCTCATTCGCCTCGAACTGCCTGCTGGCGCGACGTCTGGCCGAACGAGGAACCCGGTTTATCCAGCTTTACCATCGTGACTGGGACCATCACGGCGCGGTCAAAGAGCACTCGGCAGGAACGGCCAAAGAAGTCGATCAAGGGATCGCGGCTCTGATTGTCGATCTCAAGCAGCGCGACATGTTGAAGGACACATTGATCGTGTTCGGATCGGAATTTGGACGAACGCCCATGGCCCAGGGAAATGGCCGCGACCATCATCTGGCCGGGTTCACGATGTGGTTCGCAGGAGGGGGCTTCAAGCCAGGTTTCAGTTACGGGGCGACTGACGAATTCGGATATCACTCGGTCGAAAACCGAGTCTCCGTCCACGACGTGCATGCCACCCTGCTCCATCAACTGGGCATCGACCACAACAAATTCAGCTACAAATTTCAGGGCCTCGATTCCCGCCTGACAGGCGTCGAACCATGCCGCGTCGTCCACGAACTTCTGACATAAAAAAGGTTGCTCGCTACGTTGTCGGCATTTGAATTGGTCACAGTCATGGAAACCGTCATGAACAATTTCAAAAGCCTATTCGCTTAAATTCAAAGGCGAATCAGGATTTTTCACAGAAGGAAACGAAGGTAAGAAAGGAATACAGGGAAATGCCAAATTCAGAAAGTTTGCGCTTCAAGATGGCAGCAGCGGCGCGTGTTGGGATTTGTCATTTTATTCAAATTCCTCTCTTCCCTTGGTTTTCTTCGTTTCCTTCTGTAAAAAATCTTTTCTTAAGATAAATATGAACCATAGGTAGCAGAACGCGGGGTTATTGGAAGATATACGTCTCAGTCTTGATTAGCACCGGGCAGGATCATTCTTTGAATCCCGTCGACGAGTTTCATTTCATGGAAATTCATCAGCAGTCCTACGGGTACGTTAAGCAATTTCATGTAACTCAACAGTTGCGCCTTGTGGACGGGGATTAATTCCTGAACCGCTTTGATTTCCACCAGCAGTGCGCCCTCAATGAGAAGATCGAACTTCAATTCTTCCTTGAAACAGAGGCCTTTGTATTCGATCTGGACATGTTCCTGGGTAAGAACCGGGATTCCACGTAATTGAAATTCGCGCGCGAGGCATTTTTCGTAAATGCTCTCCAACAAGCCCGGCCCGAGAAAACGATGAACCTCGATCGCGGCGCCGATTGCTATCCGGCTCAGTTCATCAGCGCGCTCAAACTTCGGATGCATGCGTGCCTCTCATCCCTTCAAGGGATTAAAGAAACAAGGGATTAAGAAATAGGCGAATTTATAGTAAATACAAATAAAGAGTTTTTTAACAGAAGGAAACGAAGATAAGAAAGGAATACAGGGAAATGCCAAATTCAGAAAGTTTGCGCTTCAAGATGGCAGCAGCGGCGCGTGTTGGGATTTGTCATTTTATTCAAATTCCTCTCTTCCCTTGGTTTTCTTCGTTTCCTTCTGTAAAAAATTCCGTCTTTTTCCTTCCGTCCTAAGGTCAGTTTGATGACTTTTGTTTTGATGAATCAAGGTCCGATTCGTCGAGGACAAAATGATTGACGACGGAACGGCGTTGTGACGTGAAGACGCCTTGAATTCGGCCGTCGGTGGTCTGGATGATGAAGGGATAAGCCGCTTCATCGGCGGGGTTGTTGAAGATGTCTCGCGCCTTCGGCCAGGTTTTGCCGTTATCTGTGGAAACCCGCATTGTCAGCGGGTTTCGTTCCCCCTGATTATTATTGTTGTAGATCAAAACCAGATGGCCATTTTTCAGGCGGATCAGGTCAACGGCTGCGTTGGGATTTGGAAATTCGGTGTCGACACCCGGTGACCAGGTTCGTCCGCCATCGTTGGATTCCGTTTTCACGATAAAGCCGTCGAGCATCGGGCCGTAGCCGCCTCCTCGGCGACAGTAGGCGATCAGATGATTTTCATCGAGTTGCACCACTGAAGGTTGGATGTTTCCGATCCGTGAATGGACCTTGTTGGTAAAGCTCCATTCCTTCGTCTTCTTGTTAAAGCGAGCAAACAACGACGAACTTTCGGGGCCGACTGATTCCTTGTCGTTGCCCGTTTCGTGATAGATCGGCAGCAGGAAATCGCCGTTTGTCAGTTGAATCGGCTGTGATCGAACCATCATCCCTTTTTCGAATGACAGCATTTCCGAATCGGTCCAGGTATTGGCGTTATCGAGCGAGTACTTATACTTGATGACCGAATCCGACCAGGTCTCGCCGTAGCGGACGACGTAGAACAACCAGGTGGCTCCCCCCGGTTCCTGCCAGATGACTCCGTTACCATCCGCTCGGTCGGGCGTATCGGCGATCCGCTTTGGTTGCGTCCAGGCGGAAGAACCTTTAGCCAGTCGCGACCCATAGACGGCGGTGTCCCCCTGGTACTCCCCTTCTCCGCCGTAATAGGCAATGTAAAGATCGCCATTCGCGAGTTCTTCGATACTCGCCGGATGTTTGTACTTCCCGCCCGGGGTCTCAGGACCGAAGACTCGTTTGATTTCGAGTTCTGCCATTGCGGCGTTCGAAACTAAGATCATCCACGTAGCGGTGAGCAGCCAAGGGTTTATTCGATGAAAGTGATTCATGATTCTTCACCAGTTGGAGTAACGTTGGTTAAGTTGCTCTTGTACGCTGAAGGAGTTCTTTTTCAAAGTCCTGCCATGTATGCTGGAATCAGAAAATCAACTTTTCACAAGAGGGTTCTGCGATCATGTCCTCCCGATTGAAAACGACATCTGCACAAGCTCGTGACGTTTACGAGTCTCGATTGCGTAAAGACCTCGAACGGGATTGCTGGGGAATGTATGTCTCAATCGAGCCAGAATCAGGCGAGCATTTTATTGGCATCACTTTTGATGACGCTGTCAATGCGGCACTCGACAAATATCCGGATCGGGTGACCCATACAATTCGGATCGGTCATGTGGCTGCGGTCCATTTGGGGGTTTTGACACAGTGAACGGGTTCGTCGACGGACGATTACGAGCATTGATCGAAGTATTTATCTCGCCGACGAAGACCGGAAGCGCAGAAGGTATGGCAGTTTGGATCTATCTTTAAAAGGAACGTTCAATTCATGTCAAAACATCAAACAACTCGTCGACAGTTTCTCGGTTCGGTGGGAACGACAATCGCCGCCGGTTCTTTTGTCGCGCCGCTTTTTTCTCCCATTCGTGCGATGGGACAAACAGGTCCTAACGATCAGATCAGGGTTGGGGCGATTGGTGTTGGTGGTCGTGCTTCGCTCTTGTTACAGCAACTCCCTGAGTCCGCGACAATTGTTGCCCTGTGCGATTGCAATTTGCCCCGGGCAGAGGCGTTTAAGGCTAAGGCCAAACAAGCGTGGCCTGTTTATCAGGACTACCGCAAGTTGCTGGATCGAAAAGATATCGATGCCGTGATCGTGGCGACGGGGGAATTCCAGCGGGTTCTGCCCTGTATTCAGGCGTGTGAGGCGGGCAAAGACGTCTATGCGGAAAAACCGTTGACGCTGTATGTTCGCGAAGGTCGGGCACTCGTGAACGCCGTTCGGAAGCACGATCGAGTGCTTCAGGTTGGTTCGCAGCAGCGATCGATGGCGATGAACCGTGTCGCCTGTGAATTGGTGCGAAGTGGTGGGCTTGGCAAAATCCTGAAGGTGCAGGCGATCAATTATGGCGGAGCCGAAGCCTCTCCGGCCACCCCGCTTCCCGAAGCACCAGTTCCGGAAGGGCTCGACTGGAACATGTGGTTGAATCAGGCGGCATCGCGTCCGTTCAGTCCTGATTGGATGGGGTGGATGCGCTGGCGAGATTTTGCCGGTGGCGAAATGACGAACTGGGGTGCTCATGGCGTCGATCAGATTCAATGGGCGCTCGGCACGGACGATACGGGACCTGTTGAGATGAAGCCGTTGACCAGCGGTCCGAACGGGCAGGTTTCCATGCGGTATGCCAACGGAGTCGAAGTCAACTTCGTGATTGA
Source organism: uncultured Schlesneria sp. (assembly GCA_903904835.1). Lineage (GTDB taxonomy): Bacteria > Planctomycetota > Planctomycetia > Planctomycetales > Planctomycetaceae > Schlesneria. Next base: position 211,929 of record CAIVEI010000128.1, read on the forward strand.
ACCCGGCAAGGGGCCGATGGGTGGGGCGATCTTCATTGGTGAAAAAGGGAAGCTGGAAATCAATCGCAACAAGTTCTCGTCGAATCCCCCGGAAATTGCTGAGGAACTCAAGAAGAAGATCGACGTCGACGAAGAGGAGCGAAAGTGGAGCGACAGTCTGGCGCTATGGCAGGCTCGCTGGCACATGCAGGACTGGCTCGATTGTATCCGTTCACGCAAACGACCGGTTGCCGATGTGGAAATCGGACATCGATCGGTCAGCGTTTGTCACCTGGCCAATATCACTCGCGCCGCAGGTCGCCCGCTGCGCTGGGACCCTGTTCGCGAACTATTCGTGGGGGATGAAGCGGCCAACCAGTATCTCGACCGTCCACGTCGAGCAGGATTTGAACTGCCAACGGGTTGAGAGTTGCTCGGGCTAAAGCCCAAGCTACGAAGAGGATCGCGGCGATGCTGCTACCAGGCCATTACAGGAAGATTTGCATCATCGACTTCCACAACAGGTTCCTGCCAGTCGACGACGGAACAGGGTTTTACAGGCAGTCCTGCCAGTCGCAGGAAGTTCGACAGTAATGGTCGTCCTGCGACGGTCAGCACCGATTCGGGATGGAATTGGACTCCGTACAATGGCCGCGTCCGATGTTGTAATGCCATCGGAATGCCGTCCTCGGTCCTTGCGGTGATCATCAGTTCGGGTGACAGGGTTGGCTCATCGACGATCAGTGAGTGATACCTTCCGACTTTCAGGGGTGACGGAAGGGCTTTGAATAACCCGGTGCCGGAATGTTCGACGAGCGATGTTCTGCCGTGAACGGGTTCGGGGGCACGAACGATGTCACCTCCGAATGCGGCCGCGATGGCCTGATGACCGAGGCAGACTCCCAGGATGGGGATTGAGTCGCTTAGTTCGCGAATCAGTTCAATCGAAATCCCGGCTTCATTTGGCGTGCAGGGCCCAGGCGAAATCACGATCGCTTTTGGTTTGAGAAGTTTTACGGTGGCGACATTCATCGCGTCGTTTCGAACGACCTTGGTCTCGCAACCCAGCTCAACCAGGTAACGAGCGAGGTTGTAAACGAAGCTGTCGTAGTTATCGATCAGTAGTAACATAAGTTTGGTCAAGTGCCGTCAGCATCCCTGCCGCTTTCGTCAGTGTTTCTTCGTATTCAGATTCGGGATCGGATTGGGCGACAATTCCCCCGCCGACGTTACATTGTAGCCAGCCGTAACGCTGAACATAGGTGCGAATCAGCAAATTGCTGTCGGTTTGTCCGTCCGCTCCGACGTAGAACAGGCTGCCGCAATAGGGGCCGCGGACAGTTGGTTCCAGTTCGGCGATGATTTGCATCGCTCGAACCTTGGGAGCGCCGCTGATCGATCCGCCGGGAAATGTCGCTCGAAACAAGTCCCAGATGGTAGAGTCTGGTTTCAACTGGCCACGTACTTCAGAAACAAGATGCTGGACAGTTTCATACGTCTCAACGGCACACAATTGAGGAACCCGGACGGTTCCCGGTTGGCAGACTCGTGAGAGATCGTTTCGTAACAGATCGACGATCATCACATTTTCTGCCTGGTCCTTTTCGCTTTGACGCAGTTCATCGCGAGTGAACAGGTCGGCTTCGGGTCCTTGCTTTCGTCGTCGAGTCCCTTTGATGGGGCGGGTTTCGACTTCTCCGTCAGTCACGCAAAGGAACCGTTCTGGCGAAGCGCTGACGATGGCCCAGTCATCCCAGATCATCAACCCCGCAAACGGTGCGGGGTTCACCGAACGAAGTCGCTCATACAATTCGATGCTGCTGCATGGTGCCGGGGTGAGAAGCCGCTGTGAAAGGTTCGCCTGAAAGACGTCACCAGCATTGATGTATTCAATGACTCGTTCCACGGTACGAACATAGTTTTCGCGAGAAAACGTGCTAGTGACGTGGGGAAACCCATGCAATGGAAATTGCCTGGGGAAATTCAGACGTTCGGGCGCTGAAGGGAGGTTGATTTTTGAAGTATCCTTGGCATCAGCCCCAAGGAGGGCTGGCCAATCTAATTGCGGTTTCTGTTCGGCAGTGGATTGAATGCGTCCTGTCTGAGTGCCCGCGTTTAAACAGGATTTCACTTTGCGCAATCGTTTCGCTGCCCGCACTTTTCGGAGATCGAGATCGGGTTCTGGCCAGCCTTGTGAGACCAGCCAGACTCGTCCGGCAAAGTGGTCCCAGGCGATGACCCAGTCGTACAGGCCAATGGCCATCACGGGGAGCTGGAATTCATTGTGTATTGCAGACGGAATTCGTTCCCATGACTGACCAAGTTCATAGCTAAGTAACCCGGCGATCCCCCCCTGAAACGGGGGAAGGCCTGGTACGTGATCAACTCGACATCGTTCCCATTCTTTCCGAGCATTTGCGAAGGGATCGTATCCAAATAACGGACTGTTCATTTGCCATTTGGCAACCGGATCGGCAGTCAAAAAGGAGTAACGGCCAACGGGGTTCCTCGTGAGAGCGCTTTCAAACACCAGAAGATTGGGCCAGTTTGAAAACGCTTTGACAGCCGTCATCACTTCGAGTGAAGTCGGAAGTTCTTCGACGAGCGGCAACGTTGATCCGTGTCTGACAGTTTTGGAGTTCTCTTGAGTGGGCTTTTCAGAGTTTGTCATCGTGAAGACTCATCCCACCCGGCGACGCCAAGAGGTTTTTTCAATGCGATATCGTAATCAACCAATCGACGGGGGCTTTATTAAACGATTGCGATAAAATCAGGACAAACGGACTTGTGTAGCGACAAGAATTTTCGTGGGAAGGCTCGAAAACCACCCCCTGAAGGGGGTGGTTTTCGGGCATCCGATTTAATGAAAGCAACTTAACCCACTTCGGTCATTGCGGGTGTTTTTAACTCTTCGTTGATCAAACTCAGCGTTTCGTCGAGTTCAGGTCGGAACAAGTCACCGATTAACAGATCGGTGATATCTCCTTTTCGGTGTGGGTGCTTTGCGACAAATTTTCCGAAGCTGATCCCGGCGTAATAGGCACAAACCAATGAACGCATCCGTTCCATGCCTCGAACATAATCGGTTTCCCATTTACCCAATTGTGCGGCGGAGGTGTCTCCGTTTGCAAGTCCTTCACAGACGGCGTCAGCAGCCAACTCGCCCGACTTGAGAGCGAGCAAGACTCCGGACGAATACAGCGGATCAAGGAATCCAAATGCGTCCCCGACCATGACCCAGCCATCGCCTGCTGCTCGCCGTGAGCGATAGGAATATTCTTTGGCGGCACGATACGGAGCGACTCGTTTGCCGATACTGATCCGCTGCTTGACGGCGGGGCACTTTTCGACTTCTTCGTGATAGATCGCTTCGAAGTCTTTGTTTTCACGATTCTTGAAAAGGTAGGTGTGATCGGCAACGGCACCGACACTGACGATGTTGTCGTGCAGCGGGATATACCAGAACCAGCCTTTCTTTCCTTGAATTTGCAAGACGACGGTGGCTCCTTCATCCCGGCCGGTATCTCGCTGAGCACCTTCCCAGTAGGTCCAGACGGCGGCTTTTTTCAGGTCTGGGTCCCATTCCCGCAGTCCGAGTTTACCCATAATCAGTGAACTTTGGCCGCTGGCGTCGACGATGACATCGGCACGTTCAATGCGTTCTTCTCCGCCTGCTTCGTCCTGAACACGAACCCCGACGGCTCGTTCTCCTTCAAACAGCACTTCAAGGACGCGTACGCCTTGCTGAACGTCAACGCCGTGTTCGATCGCATTTTCCAGCATTCGCTGATCGAATTCGCTCCGCCTGACCTGCCAGGTTTGCGACGATTCGTGGGGTTTGTGGTCGAGGAAATAGAAAGGTTCTGACAGACGGCCACTCGACCCGACGAATTGTACGCTGTACTTCTTGACGAACTCGCTGCTCTTCATTTTGTTGAGCATGTTGAGTCGTTTCATGACCCAGTAGGTCTGGGGAATCAGTGATTCACCAATGTGGAATCGTGGAAAATGTTCCCGTTCCAGCAGGCGGACTTTGTACCCGCGTTGTGCAATCAACGTGGCTGCCGTGGTACCCGAAGGGCCGCCGCCGATGACGATCACTTGAGGATTAGCAGAACTGACCATAATGAAAACTCTCCAGAAAAGTGTTCGATGTTAGGTTTCACGACGCCACAGGCTCCCTTCCACTTCGTGTGGAAAACGAGTCGAATTCAGCAGTTCTAAAAGTTGATTGAGTTGAGCTTCTGATAAATGACCAATTTGTTTGGAATGACATTCACGAACGGGGCCTGCCAATTGTTCGAGCAACTGCATTCCCGCTTCTGTGATTCCGACTTCGACGACCCGACGGTTGTCTGTTCGACGCTCGCGATGCACTAGACCTCGATCTTCGAGTCGATCGAGCAATCGCGTCATGTCGGGCGAACGGGAGATCAGCTTTTGCCCCAAAGCGGAGGTGGGAACCGTTTTGGGGTGGACCGCTTCGAGTAGTCTCAGGGCGTTATATTGCTGGGCTGAAAGCTCCACGTCCGAGAATAGTTCGTCCTCAAGTGACTTCAGGCGATCATAAGTTCGCCAGAGACTGAGGTAGACTTCTTGTTGCAGCGAGTCGAATCGGGACTTGCGAGCGGTCGCGGTCACGGCGAATCTCCTCAGGGACGGACGCGGAAGTTTGAATAAGCAACGATGCTCTACTGAGAATATGATAGCCCCGCTCCGTCATTCGTCAAGACAATTGTCGTTTCAACGTCAATCGACCCCGCGTGTTGTTGTTCGTGAAAGAATTCGGAAAAACGAATTGACAAACATCGACGGTCCGTCGATAATTGACGCATGGGAACAATTACACGCAAACAACGAGAGATCCGCGAGCGAGAGCAGCTTCTGCTGAGGGTCGCTCGGAAAATGCTGATTGAGCAAGGCTATTCAGGTCTCAGTATGGATCAGTTGGCCGAAGCCACAGAGTATTCCAAGGGGACGATTTATCAGCATTTTTCGACGAAGGAAGACCTCGTCACGGCACTCGCGATCGAAAGTATGGAACGTCGGGTTGAACTTTTCCTGAGGGCAGAGAAGTTCGTGGGGAGGTCGCGCGAACGAATGCTGGCAATCGGGGTCGCGGACGAAATCTTTTCCCGCCTGGAAACCCATCACTATCGATCTGAGTTTATTATCAAGCTGGCAAACCTCGGAGATCGGGCTTCGACCGAACGAAAAGAAGCGTTAGATCGGTTGGAATCAGCTTGTTTTGGTTGCGTGGTCAGGATCGTTCAATCCGGCATCGATCACGGTGAGCTTCCTAAAGAGGTTGATCCACATGAGTTAGTCTATTCCGTTTTCACCATGGCTCTGGGAACGCATATGACGGCTCTTCATTACTGTCCGATGCTGAAGGAATTTGAGATTCGCGACCCGGTCAAGGTTCTGTTGAGAGGGATTCATATTTTGCTGGATGGTTTCGAATGGAAACCGTTAAGAGCTGAATGGGATTACGGAGTAACCTATCAGCGGATCTGCGCAGAAAGCTTCGCTGAAGAACAAAAGCGCATCGCCCAGAGTTAAAAATTTTGCCTGAAATTGACCATCCGTCGAAATCCGACGGAGTTTCGTGGTGACAATCGAGTTTTTTCCGGGTTTTTTTGAATTTGATCTGCCACTGACTGTTTGAGAAGAACGTCCGAAATGAATTGGCTTGCTTTACGAATGCTGACTGGCGACCGAAGTAAATACTTAAGTCTCATACTGAGTATTACCTTCGCCACGCTGTTGATGTCGCAACAGGTTTCCATTTTCATGGGGATTGTGACTCGGTCGGCCAGTCAGATCGTTGATGTGCGTGACGCTGACATCTGGGTCATGGACAACAAGGTTCGATATATCGACGAAGCACCGTATCTTCCGTCGAACGAATTACAACGGGTTCGTGGAGTTCCAGGCGTCGAGTGGGCGGTCCGATTTCACAAAAGTAACATGACGGCAAGGTTGGCGGACGGAAATTTTCGCAATTTGGTTGTACTTGGCGTTGATGACGCCACACTGGTCGGTTCGCCGAGAGAGATGGTTCTTGGGGAACTGAGTACCCTCAGCAAGCCGAACGCCGTTTTCATTGACAAAGCGGGCTACGAATACATGTGGCCCAAACAGCCGTTCAGGATCGGACAAGAATTCCAGCTCAATGAACGTCGAGTCGTCCTCGAAGGGATCTGTAAAGCGTCTGCACCGTTTACCACTCTGCCGATCATTTACACTCGATTTACCGAGGTTGAGCGATGTCTCCCCGCAAACCGTAACGTGATGAACTATATCCTCGTCAAGCCAGTGACCGGACGCGATCCGCTGGATGTCTGCAAAGCAATCGAAGAACAGACGTCGTTGATGGCATTGACGCAGGATGGTTTTTTCTGGCGGACAATTGACTACTTCCTGGGCTCGACCGGCATTCCTATTAATTTCGGAATCACGATTGCCCTGGGTTTTATTGTTGGAGCGGCCGTTGCCGGACAAACATTTTATCTGTTTACACTCGAAAATCTAAAGCAGTTCGGCGCGTTGAAGGCCATGGGGGTTACGAATGCTCGTTTGATTGGCATGATTCTGCTTCAAGCGAGCGTTGTGAGTGCGATTGGTTACGGATTAGGGATGGGAGTGACTGCGATCTTCTTTACCTTTACCAATCGAATCGCTCCGATGGCGGGAATTCACTTGACCACAGTTGCGGCGACTGGAGTCGGTTTTGCGGTCCTGGTCATCATCCTTTTGACGAGCATTTTCAGTCTTCGCAAGGTTTTGTTTCTTGAGCCTGCCGTCGTCTTCCGAGGTTGATTCGAATGTCCGTCGTTACAAAATCAGCGCCTGTTCAATCCGCTCGCGCGAGCGAACTTGCGGTCCAATGTCGTGGGATCGTCAAAGAGTTCGGCGTTGGCGAAACGAAGACGGTTGCGCTGCGCGGTGTCGATCTTGATGTGTCGCCCGGCCAGATGACACTGCTGGTAGGTCAGTCGGGTTGTGGAAAGACGACGTTGATTTCAATTATCGCGGGGTTACTGAACGCGACGAGCGGTACTCTTTTTGTCCTGGGAGAAGATCTGATCAACATCAGTGGGTCGAACCTGGTTCGATTTCGTCAAAAAAACATTGGTTTTGTGTTCCAGCAGTACAATTTGTTGCCGACACTGAATGCGATTGAGAATGCGGCTGTACCGCTCATCATCGCAGGTCAGCCTCGTCGTCAGGCATTTGAAGCAGCGAAAAAAATTCTGACATCAGTCGGGCTGGGGAGCCGGATGCATCTTTTACCGAACCAGCTTTCGGGTGGCCAGCAGCAGCGTGTTGCGATCGCCCGGGCCCTGGTTCATGAACCTCGGCTGTTGGTTTGCGACGAGCCGACCGCTGCTTTGGATGCCCATTCAGGCCAGACTGTGATGGAGCTTTTGCGACAAGTGGCGTTGCAGCCTGACCGAGCGGTGATCGTCGTGACGCACGATAACCGCGTATTCAATTTCGGCGACACGATCATCCACATGGACGACGGGGTCGTCTCTAAAGTCGAAGTCCCGGATCGCAACTCAAGCGGAAACAACGACTCCATGCATCATTAAATCGTTTGATAAATATGTTGTTTGAACAAAATCAACGTGAGTAACGACTGTGTGAGTCGGCGAGCAAATGAGTCTGATTCTTTCTGTTTGCAAGAATGCAAATCAATAGCAGGTGACCTATGTTTAAGACTGTCCGAACATTTTTCTTACCAACGCTAGCCGTATGTCTGTTTGCGTTTTCGATCTATCATCTGATGTTTGCCGCCGAGAAACTTCCCAAAGTTTCTCCGTTAGTCGAGCCACCTCGGCAGTCGTTTCGTTCGGGGATTTCCGCGACCGGACTCGTCGAGGCCCGCGCCGAGAATATCTCGTTGGGGACCGCCGTGGCGGGCGTCGTATTAGAAGTTTGCGTGACCAACGATCAACTCGGCCAGCGCATTACGAAGGGGACACCTCTTTTTCGAGTCGATGATCGGCACCTCAGGGCGCAACTTCGCACATTGCAGGCCAATCTCAAATTGGCGGAAACTCAGCTCGAACGACTGGAACAAATGCCTCGACCGGAAGAAATCCCACCCAGCGAAGCGAAAGTGAAAATTGCTGAAGCGAATCGAACCCGTTTAAAAGATGTCTATGAGCGAAATGAGCAATTAGTGGGAAAGAGAATCATATCGGAGGAGGATTATACTTCGAGCCGGTTTACGTTCCTGGCCGCTGATCAGCAATGGCAGCAGGCGGTTGCGGAGGATCAATTGTTGAAGGCTGGATCATGGAAACCAGATCTCACGGTTTCCCAGGCGTCAGCCGAAGCGGCCAGAGCCAGCGTAGCGAATATGGAGACTGAAATCGAACGCTGTCTTGTCCGTGCTCCCGTTGATGGTCAGATTTTGAAGATCGATGTGCGACCCGGTGAATACGTGAATGCGGCCGCGTCGAAAGCATTGATTTTGCTTGGAGATCTCGATCGGTTGCGAGTTCGAGCCGATATTGACGAGCAGGACATACCTCGGTTCCAGACCACGGGCCGGGCGATGGCGAGGCTGCGAGGCGCGGCTGACAAAGAATTGAAGCTCGTGTTCGTCAGGGTTGAGCCATATGTAATCCCCAAGAAAGCGTTTACGGGTGACAATACCGAGCGGATCGACACTCGCGTTCTGCAAGTCCTTTACGAAATTGATTCCGAGCAATCAGGTGTTTTTGTTGGGCAGCAGGTGGACGTATCGATCGAAATCGAAAGTCCTTCAAGTCCCGAGCCGTTTGATCCGTCACGTCCGGTCGAGTAAAACCAATGCATAAGAGAACATTGTCCAATTTTCGAATTCGACCCTAGAAACGGCCTTATGCCTGCCAAGTACATTATCGGAATAGATCTCGGTACGACAAATAGCGCTCTTGCTTATGCCTCGCTTGATGCCGAGCAGCCTGAAGTCAAACTGCTGCCGATCCCCCAATTGGTCGCTCCGTCCGCTGTCGAATCCCGCGATTTGTTGCCTTCGTTCCTTTTTCTGGCGAGCAAGCAGGAAGGATCAACGGGGGCGTATGACCTTCCCTGGGCCTCAGGACGCGACTTTGCGGTTGGGGAAATGGCCAGACGCCAATCAGCCGAGCTTCCCGATCGGACGGTTGGTGCCGCCAAGTCGTGGTTGTGTCATAGCCGGATCGATCGGCATCAGGCAATTCTTCCGTGGGGAGCAAGCGATGACGTTCCCAAGGTTTCGCCCGTCACCGCGACGCGACGGTATCTTGAACACCTTGTCTCAGCATGGGAAGCCGCGAATCCAGACGCTCCGCTGGCCGAACAGCACGTGGTACTGACGGTTCCTGCGTCGTTTGACGCCAGTGCACGTGAACTGACTCGGGAAGCCGCGTCGGCAGCCGGCTTGCCGGACGAAGTGGTGCTGCTCGAGGAACCTCAATCAGCCGTTTACGCGTGGTTGACTGCCATTGGTGACCGATGGCGAAAAGTGCTGAAGGTGGGGGATACTCTACTCGTTTGTGACGTCGGTGGCGGAACAACCGATTTGACTCTGGTCGGCGTCAGCGAAGAAGGTGGCGAGTTAACCTTAAAACGATTGGCTGTTGGAAATCACTTGTTACTTGGTGGCGACAACATGGACTTGTCGCTGGCTCATTACGTGGCAGGACTATTTGCCAAGAAGGGGGTGAATCTCGATCCCTGGCAGTCGGTTTCACTCTGGCATTCATGCCGACAGGCCAAAGAAACATTGCTGTCGCCAGACGGGCCGAAAAAACATCCGATTTCGGTCCTCGGTCGCGGTAGTAAGTTGATTGGTGGAACCGTGACCGTCGATGTCAGTCGCGAAGCCATTTTGCAGTTGCTTGTCGACGGCTTCTTTCCCCAGTGTCAATCGACTGACAAACCCGCTCGCCAGCGGGTTTCCGGATTCCAGGAGATTGGGCTGCCGTACGAAGCCGATGCTGCGGTGACCCGGCATCTTGCGGCATTCCTGCAAAGTCACGGCACCGACGAAGGAGGCCCTGTTCGTCCGACACATGTTCTGTTTAATGGCGGTGTCTACAAAGCCGATGCGTTTCGAACACAACTTCTCGAAACATTGAAGCAATGGTTTCCGGATCAACCGCCGAAACTGCTTGAGGGAGTTCATGATCTCGACCACGCTGTCGCTCGTGGTGCCGCTTACTATGGTTGGGCCAAGGTCAAAGGTGGCGTTCGAATTCGTGGCGGAACGGCCCGTAGTTATTACATCGGAATCGAGACGGCCGGTTTGGCAATACCAGGGGCTCCCCGACCCTTACGAGCCCTTTGCGTCGTCCCGTTTGGAATGGAAGAAGGAACCGAACTCGACGTCCCTTCAGATGCCATCGGGCTGATTGTCGGTCAACCAGCGCATTTCCGGTTTTTTAGCTCGTCAACTCGGAAAGATGATCAGCCGGGGGTCAGGCTGCAGCGCTGGGATGACAGCGAGATCGTGGAAACTGATTCACTTGAGGCAACTCTTCCGAAGGATGATGCGATCGACGACCACTACGTCCCGGTCCAGTTCCACACACAATTGACGGAATTAGGCGTGTTGGAGCTCTGGTGCGTCAGCACTCGCGGCAGTGGCCGATGGAAACTGGAATTCAGCGTGCGAGAAGACGCCGAAGCGTGATCGACGCTGTCCGGGCTAAAAATAATTTAAGCCACCGGGAAACCCCGGTGGCTTAAATTTTAAGACTCAATCGTTTCTGACGACAGGGTTATTCCGAAAACGCAGCGTCGAATGCTCGTGCTGATGGTGCGAAGTCAATGTTCTTGACGTACTGACACGATTCGCGTGCACCATGTTCGCGGTCCATACCGCTGTCTTCCCATTCCACCGACAATGGACCCTGATATTTGGCGGCGTTCAATGCGCGAATGACTTCTTCGAAGTTCACTCCGCCACGTCCCATGCTGCGGAAGTCCCAGCCACGTCGTGGATCGCCGAATGACAGATGGCTCGAAAGAATGCCAGATCGTCCATTGAGCGTGACTTTGGCGTCTTTCATATGCACATGGTAAATCCGATTTGGGAAATACCGGATAAACTCAGCGGGATCGACCCCTTGCCAGATCAAATGGCTGGGATCAAAATTGAATCCGAACTCTTCGCGACCGCCAAGTGCGGCAACTGCTCGCTCTGCAGAATAGATATCAAAGGCGATCTCGGTCGGATGGACTTCCAGGGCAAACTTGACGCCACATTCCTGAAAGACGTCCAGAATAGGATTCCATCGTTCGGCCAGAAGCTTGAATCCGGCATCGTACATGGATTTCGGAGTTGGCGGGAAATCGTAAATCAAGTGCCAGACACTGGAACCAGTAAATCCGTTAACGATACCGACACCCAGTTTTTGAGCCGCGCGGGCGGTGTTTTTCATCTCTTCGATGGCTCGATGAGTCACCCCTTCCGGTTTGCCGTCGCCCCAGACGTACGGAGGAAGAATGCTTTTGTGGCGAGCATCGATATTGTCGAGTACCGCCTGGCCAACCAGGTGGTTCGAAATGGCGAAGACCTGCAGGTCGTACTTTTCCAATAGTTCTCGCTTCCGAGCGCAATAAGTATCGTCGGAAAGTGCTTTATCGACTTCAAAGTGATCGCCCCAACAGGCGAGTTCTATGCCGTCATAGCCAAAGTCCTTGGCTTTTTTGCAGAGATCTTCGAGCTTCAGGTCGGCCCACTGGCCGGCAAACAAGGTAACAGGACGACCCATTGGAGTTGCCTTTCAAAGGATGTAACGAGGTGGGAAAACCCAAGAATTTTGCACGAAACTAGACCGCACCAGACAGAATGTCAACCAAGTTACCTCAGTTCTTGCGGGACTCTGGATTGAACGGTCCCGCCGCCAGCATCTTCACTTGGTTTTGCGGTTTTTGCCGTCGACGTGAACGATACGTGGCCGATGAGTTGCCACTTCGGATTCATTAAACTGAGCGTAAGCGGCGATAATCACTAAATTGCCGGGTGAAACGAGATGAGCTGCAGCGCCATTGATACAAATCGTCCCGCTCCCAGCCGGTCCTTGGATGGCATACGTGATCAGGCGGTTGCCGTTGTTAATATCGTAAATGTGAACTTGTTCGTGCTCGGCGATATTTGCGGCGACCATCAAATCGTGATCGATTGTGACGCTTCCTTCATAATGGAGTTGAGCATCGGTAACCGTCGCACGGTGTATCTTCGATTTGAGCAGAATTCGCTGCATGCTGGAAAGTTCTATCGCTTAATGCGTGTAAAGTGGCGCGATGCCACCAGGTCGGTCGCCAATTCGAAATCAATCAGGTCCCTGGTCATTGGCGACCTGAGTCAGACACCATTCTGACCGAAACGCTCGTCGCCTCCAAGCCGGTGACGTTCGAGGTCGGCGTTATCGGAAAAAATTCCTCTTGTCGCAAATTCTGCCGCTTGTTAAAAACCCCGCGCCAATCTCCCATCTGGCTCGTCAGACAATAAGTTCAAATTCGGACCGACGCGACTTCCAATCGAGGAAGTCGTGTCTCAGTACGGCTTTACCTTTTGCTTGCGACGCATCAATCCCCTTCCAGCAAAACACAACGACGTTAACCGACGTGCGTTAAGGTCACTTCCAACCGATGAATTGAGGTATGGCAAATGTCATGTCGTCTACTCGTATTGGCGTTGGTCTTCGCGCCACTTGCAATCGGTTGTTCCTCCGTGAAACGAACGGATACGGCACGAACCGCTCGAGAACAAATCCTGATCTCGGGCGCTGTCGATCAGTCACTTGCCAAATGTGATTTCGCACCCTTTCAGGGTGCTCGGGTGTTCGTGGAAGATAAATACCTGGAATGTATCGACAAGGGTTACGTCGTCGGATCGGTTCGCCATCGATTAATGCTCAATGGTGCCTCGATTGCCGCAAAGCCTGAGGAAGCTGATGTCGTCATCGAAATGCGCAGCGGCGGAGTTGGAACAGACAATTCCGATGCCTACGTCGGATGCCCCGAAATTGTGTTACCAGGGATGCTGACGCTGCCTGAAGTCCGACTTGTGCAGAAATCTCGACAGTCGGCACTCGCCAAGATCGGCTTGGTTGCCTACGACGCGAAAACGCACGACATGCTGGGGGCTGGCGGGGTGTCCGCTTCGCTGGCCGACGACACGAATGTTTTCGTCTTCGGATTCGGGCCGTACCAGTACGGATCGGCGAGAACCGAGATGAAAAAGACGATTCCTGCACAACCGGGCCAGCTTAATCAAGAGCTTCCCTCGATGGTTGCTTTTCGAGATCCGTCCTGGCAAAACAATCCCGATCGACTGCAACTGACCAGCGGAAAACGGGATGAGTGATTCGTGGGAAATCCTGTAACCGCCGCAGCCCAAATTGCATCCAAATTTCCATGCGACACCGAAATATGCGTGTTGCGAACCGGATCAGGGTGCGAAAATGAGAGCTTTATGTTTTGCAGTAGCGGTTGCCTTTGGCCTCAATTCAGGTCACGCGTTGTTTGCGCAGCAATTCTCCTATTCCCCGCCCGGGGTTGATTTTGGGAATCGGTACGGTCTCAACTTCGGGTATGGTGTTGGGTTTGGCTATGGGGTTGGAGGTAGTCTTAACGGGGCGTCTGGCTCAACGTCCGGTGCATTTATACCGACACAAACCCAGACGCTTCAGGTTCCAACGGCATCTCAGGTTGAGGCTCCGCTGTCTCCGGCTCAACGTGCCGCTGAAAAACAGCGACTGAAAGACGCTGCTGCGGCCAAACAACAGGCCATTGAGATTCGTCGAGCGAAAGCCAGGGAAGAAGCGAAGGAGCGTAACGCTCGTATTCGGGAATTTCAGGAACGCCACGCAGCTCGTTCCTGAACAATCTGGCTAACTTCAATTCACCGCAGGTCTTGATTGTCGCGGTTTTATTTGCGACTGAAATACGGAAAGGATCCGTATCACCTGCAAAGCGTGCTGAATTCTGCCGCGCAATCTGTTATGATGCAAGGTTCTCTAATACCTTGGATCAGTTGAGATTTGCAGAATGTCCGTGCCTAAAGTCGCCATCGTTGGACGTCCTAACGTTGGTAAAAGCTCCATCATGAATTGGCTCGCCCACAAGCGAGTTTCCGTCGTTGATCCCATGGCCGGGGTCACACGAGACCGCGTCACGTACCTGATGCACGTCGATGACCGCTACTTCGAACTGATCGATACCGGCGGAATCGGGATCGTTGATGTTGGCGAACTGACGGAAGAAGTCGATACGCAGATTCGGATCGCGATCGAGCAGGCCGACGTGATCATGTTCGTCGTCGAAGGCCCAGCGGGAATTACCGCACTCGATCAGGAAGTCAGCCGCCGCCTCTGGAAAATCGACAAGCCAAAACTGCTCGTCGTGAACAAATGCGACTCTCCGAAAGTCGATCGAGAGGTTGCCGAATTCTATCAGATGGCCGACGCTCCGATGGTGACCGTCAGTGTCAAAGGGAACCGGAATCAGGACGAATTACTGAAGGCCATCCTGAAAACATTGCCCGCTCCCGACGACTTAGAGGCGGAAGAGGGCGAAGTTCTTGACCAGATACCGGAACTTAAGCTGGCAATCGTTGGACGCCGCAATGTCGGCAAAAGCACGTTCATCAATCAATTGGCGGAAGATGACCGGGTCATCGTCAGTGAAATACCAGGGACGACTCGCGACAGCATCGATGTTCGGTTTCAAATGGATGGTAAATCGTTTATCGCCATCGATACACCGGGTGTTCGCAAGCGAAAAAGCCTGGCAAACAATGTCGAATGGTACGGACTGGCACGAGCGAAACGGAGTATCCGTCGCGCCAACGTGGTGCTGATGTTCTTCGATTGTATGGAGACAATTTCCAAAGTTGATAAACAACTGGTCGGCGAAATCTTCGACGAACATAAGCCCTGTATTTTCGTCGTGAACAAGTGGGACCTCGCTCCGGAAACGACCGGGACCACCGATTGGGCCGATTATCTGTTCAAGAACTTCTCGCACATGCGACATGTTCCCGTCTGCGTGATCACCGCGAAAGACGGACGCAATGTAAAGAAGTTGATTAACCTGGCTCAGTCAATTTATAAACAGTCTCGGTTCCGTACCAAGACGAATGAATTGAATAAATTGATTCGTGCCGCGATTAAGAACGCTCCCCCGCCGATGCGAATGAACCGCTTGCCGCGAATCCTGTTCGCCACGCAGGTCTCGACCGAACCCCCCACGATCGTTATCAAGTGCAATGCCGCCGAGTTGTTCGACGAAGATTACAAACGTTATCTTTTGGGTGTCCTTCGAGAGCGACTTCCGTTTAAAGAGGTTCCCATCAAACTGTATTTCCGATCCAAGGCGGACGAACATACAAAAGCCGAGCGGGAAGAATTGATTTCTTCTGCGATCGATAAAGGAATCGATATCGATGAGTTTGAAGACGAAATCCTCGGTACAGACCTTGATGATGAGTGATCTTCTGTTTTCGTGACATTGTTCGATGAACGGTCCCCTTCCCTCCTCGCTTCGGGCGGGCTCTGGAATTTGCCATGTTTTGCGTCGCGCGTGAGATCGAGTTCTGTTATGGTCATCGGTTATTGAACTACGATGGCAAGTGCAAATACCTACACGGACACAACGGAAAAGCGGTCATCATTCTGGAAAACGAATCGCTCGACGAACGCGGAATGCTCGTCGATTTCTCGGACATCAAAAAACAAGTTGCGACGTGGATTGATCAGAATCTCGATCATCGAATGATTCTCAGCAAAGCCGATCCGTTCGCAGAATATTTTCAAAAACACGGCCAGCCCGTATTCCTGATCGACGCCAATCCAACGGCTGAGAACATTGCCAAATTAATTTTCGACTTTGCCAAATCCCAAAAGCTTCCCGTGTTGGAAGTCACGTTGTGGGAAACGTTTAAGTCGTATGCGTCCTATCGGGAATCGCCTGAGAGGACTTAGGTTTTGAGAATTGCAATCGTGGAACATCGAGATGAAACACGATGCATCTCGTTTCACCACCAGATTTTTAGGAATTCAACAGATTTTCACGCAGGCAAAATCTCTTCGAATTGACCGGAAAGTAGAGTCTACGCAGGTTACCAAGGTGAGATAATCGGCCCTGTGAGTTTCCGAACTTCACCCGTCAAAATCACTTACTGGTTGACCTCGTATCCGCGCATCGTATCCTATTACTGGGCTTTGAGTCGCGTACTGTCTTCCGTTCGAAATAACCAAATTGAAACAAAGTTTGTCGCTTGTCGTGGTGCCTGCGGCGGGCGTGTCCTGAGGACATGGGGAAGGAGGTGCAAAAATGGAGGAAATCCTGAGAGGTTATCACGTCAATGCACCGACGTGGTTCTATCTTTCTCTCATTCTGATTATTGCGGTGTTTTTCAAGTTTGGCCGACTCTGGTCGGTTCGAAATCTGGATCTCACGCTGCTGCTGTCGCTCGCCCCCGGCCTGTTGTTCGTGAAGTCGACATCTGAGGGGTCGCCATTGGGGTATTGCTGGCTGTTTGCGGTCAGCGGCTTTTTGCTGTTGCGATTACTTTTCGATTTCGCACTGACTCGTCGGCCTCGCATGGAGCAAAACCTTAACCCCGCAGGGATGGCCTTTCTTTGTGCTGCCGCCATGTTGTTTCAAACAACGAAAATCATGACCGAGGCACCCGATGCCGGTGCAATGAGCACCGTTCGGCATGCGGACGACTTGCTCAAGCGGCAGGATGCGTCGTCGGAGATCAGTTTCGAGGACACGGGAACAACGACCGGTCCCGCAAGTCGACTGCTTGCCACTCCCGTCGTGCCGCTGATGGGTGGTGCCGAGATCGCCGCCGCACGCACGATGGCGTTCCTTTCCCATCTTGCCGTCCTGTTCGGCCTGATCGCCGTGGGACGCTGGCATTTCAGTGATACCAATCTGGGCTTAGCCATGGGGACCATGTATCTGTTGTTACCCGTCACTGCGTTCGACGTGACTAAGGTCAACCATCTTTTGCCCGCTGCATTAATCGTTTGGGCCGTTGCCGTCCATCATCGACCGACGATTGCCGGCGGACTGCTGGGTCTTGCCTGCGGAACATTATTCTTTCCCGTCTTCCTGCTTCCAATCTGGATGGCGTTCTACTGGGGGCGAGGAGCAACCCGGTTCGGTCTGGCCCTGGTGTTGACTGGTGCCATCCTTTTGGGAAGCCTTTTACTGACATCCGCCGATTCCTATAGCTTCACTCGACAGACGATTGGTTCGATCGATTGGAGTGTTCTGAAATTTCAGGCAGATGAGGGTGTTGGCTTCTGGAGCCTTTACAATCCGGCCTACCGAATCCCGGTCTTTGCTACATTCATCGTACTCCTCGCCTCGCTGACAATCTGGCCGCTCAAGAAAAACCTCGAAACATTGCTTGCCAATTCCGTGGCGATCATCGTTGCCACGCAGTTCTGGTACCCCGATCAAGGGGGGATCTACGTTTTGTGGTATCTTCCGCTGATGCTGGTCGTCACGTTCCGGCCTCGCCTGACAAACCTGCTTCCAGACGTCAGGGATGCTGATTCAAAGTTGTCAATTTCCAATAGCGGATCAAGTCTTCGCCCGGAAAAGCTGGCGGGTTTGTCAAGGCCGCAAATCTATCGCTGAGCGGAAACCAGACCAAACAACCGAGGACCGGAACGTATGAGTGCTTTTCCGACTCAGTTTGGTCTGCCGCTACTCACCAAAGAGTTGATCGAGCAATCGGCTCGCAAACGAACGTATATTTTGCGTGTGATCTACGCGATCGCGCTCTACGGGACGACGCTGTGGGCCTTTTATCAGCAACTCGGTTCGTTGAACGGATCAGGACTGTCAATCCTCGGGCAAGGTCGACAACTTTTTGTCTCCCTGGCATGGTTTGAATTCGCTGGAATTTATGTTTTCCTGCCAGCGATGACCTGTAGCGTCCTGACCGCAGAGAAGGAACGGGACACGCTCGGTTTGTTACTTCTGACCAAACTCGGTCCGTGGACGATCGTGTTCGAAAAACTGTTCAGCCGGCTGGTTCCCATGGCGTCGTTTGTTTTGCTCTCGCTCCCCCTGCTGGCCGTCGCCTATAGCCTCGGCGGACTTGAGTTCGTCGATATTGCCCAGTTAATGTGGGTACTGGCGGTCACGGCCCTTCAAGTAGGATCTTTCGCGGTGCTTTGTTCGGCCTGGTTTCGCACCACAGCAGCAGCATTCCTGGCGACCTACTTGCTTGGTACCGTCACAATTAGCGTTCCTGCATTGGTTTACCAGTTCCTGTTACGACCTGGGTTTGAATTCTGGTTCCAGTTTTTGCTGAGTGCCCCTGCCCATCAATGGCTGTTTAGCTCGAATCACCCGAGACCGATCATCATGGCGTTCGGGCCTTCGATACTTACGGGTGGCGAGTTTTCGATGAATCGAACACAGACGTTTCTGGATTGTGTCGTCATGACCATCCCCTTATTTGGAACGTCGTTGCTCTACCTGGCGTTGGCTCGTGTGGTCTTATGGCGACGAGCCTTCGTTGAACCCAAAAACGTTCTGTTAAAATTGTTCAAATCGCTCGACGGCTTCTTACATCAGGCGAATCACAATCGACTGACTCGCGGGATCGTCTTAATTCGTGAATCGGTAGCATTGCCGGGTTATGATCCGATCAGTTGGCGCGAAACGTCAAAGAGATCCCTGGGAACCACCCGATATCTCGTTCGTTTTCTCTTGCTGATTGAAGTCCCCGTGATGGTCATGGCATTCTGGCCTGCCAGTGAGAGTGCGATCCGTTCTGGTTTCGCGCCCGCCTATGTGGCGGGTTGGTGTTTGTGGGTTGTGGCAGCGCTCGTGCTTTCGATTCAAGCGACCGGCCTCATCGGAGTCGAACGATCGCATCAATCGCTCGATGTGTTGCTGACAACACCAATCGAAAGTGATGAAATCGTCAGGCAGAAATTTGCCGGAGTCTGGCGGATGATTCATGTGTTGTGGGTCCCGTTTGCGACCCTGTATCTGTTTCAAGCCTGGTGGGAAGCCTGGATTGGTTTACCGACGACGTATTGGCAGCGTTCCGCAGAAGTCAGCGTGATGTTTACCGTTTTGCGAGCCGTCCTGGCCGTTGGCCTGTATCTGCCGACCATTGCCTGGTTCGGGTTCTATCAGGGTTTGCGGTGTCGCTCGCAAACTCATGCCATCCTCGTGACGATGACGGTGATCACGCTCGCGTGCGTCGCTCCCCCTTTATTGTCGTGGTTATTGATCCCGCCACAAATCCAACTCTATCCAGGTTATCCGCAGGCGATTCCGCTGCTCAGTTGGCTCAGTCCCGCCGTTGTCCTTTCAGCCCTGCCGACGAGCGAAGAAAGCTGGGTTCTGGTGGTCATCCATTTTGGCGGGGTGGCCGTACTATACCTTTGGCTTGCAGCGGTTGCGAAACGAAGTTTTGCCAAACGAGTCGGTCGAAACGACGGTGTTTTTAACGACGAACTTGAGTTGCCCGTCGCACCACTCCCGCTCGAAGATCGCCTGGCGCTTTTGCGCCGTGGCAAGATTGGAATGCGAGTTCGCAATGATCTCGATCCGACGGACTCAATTTAAGGAATATTATTCATGACGACAGTTTCCGGCCCAATGAAAATCCTTGCCATTCATGCACACCCAGACGACATCGAACTTCAATGCGCAGGAACCCTACTCCTACTGAAGCAGAAGGGATGCTCAATATCCCTCGCCACGATGACACCTGGCGATTGCGGTAGCGCAGAACTCGCGCCTGAAGAAATCGCCGAGGTTCGACGGATGGAGGCGGTTCGCTCTGCCGAACTGATTGGTGCTGACTATACGTGTCTCGAATTTCGAGATCTCAGTATCGTGCACGATAACGACAGTCGACGTCGAGTCACCGAAGTGATTCGCAAAACGCGACCAGACATCGTCATCACGGCACCTCCTGTTGACTATATGAGCGATCATGAGATGACCAGTCGACTGGTCCGCGACGCCTGCTTTAATGCGAGCTGTCCGAATTACGTGACACATCAATGGGACCCCGCCGATCCGACACAGAAGATTCCGCATCTGTACTATGTCGATGCCATTCAGGGGATCGATTACTTTGGCCGACCCTTGCCCACCGACTTCATCGTCGACGTGACAACAACATTCGAACAGAAGTTGAAAATGCTCGCGTGTCACGAAAGTCAAAGGGCATGGTTACGTCGACAGCATGGCCTGGATGAATACCTCGAAGGTTGCCGCCGCTGGTCTGCCGAACGTGGCAAAGAAATCGGCGTTCAATACGGCGAAGCATTCACCCAGCATCGCGGCCACCCTTACCCTCACGACAATCTTTTGGTTTCGCTGCTGTGAAATTCGATCGAAGCCCGGGGCATTAAAGATTTTCGGCGGAGATCAATGAATTGCACTTTACCGACGGGTACGAAACCACCGCCCACGAATGGTTTCGTGAGCCCGGATCGGCACGACGGGCAACGCCGTGAAGAATTTTTCTTCAGGAAAACAAGGGTTCGAACGAAATCTTGTACCACTGAATGACCGTCTTCGGGCACTCAGCGCTCTTTGAAGCCAACGAAAATTGCGAAGAGCACTGCGTCGGAGAAGACTCCAGCGAGGCTTTGCGTCAGACCAAAGTAGCCATCATCGCTCCGAAGCTGTCAGTTTGTGTAAGTTAAGGATGGTGAGCGACAACCCGTAGCATGGGCTTTAGCCAGTGCGACAAAACGTCTTGTGCGTGCTAAAGCCAACACTACAAAAAATGACAGCCGCTCCGCGTGATGAGCATTGTTCGAGAACCTACTGAATTCGATTTCGCATCTTCTCAAATCAGAAATACAATCGGAAAATCTGCCCCGATTCATCGGCAACGCTCGAATCGTTTCCGACGCATGCTCATCACGCAGAGCGATGATGGCTACTTTGGAAGAAATCCTCGAACTTGACTCAATGAGTCAAATTTCGGACCCGAGAAAGTCCAATCCAGTGGCATGTCACTCAGTGCTGTTTTGAAAAATCCTTCACAGCGTTGTATGACGGGAAAGGCATCTGGCAATTCGGTGAGTATTTCTTTCAGCCTTTCCCTGACGACGCATATCGCTGGATTCAATTATCACTTCAAGACTTTTTCTGTGAGTGTTCAGGAAATTAAACTGGTTTTATGCTCGCTCGCGCCTATGCTCATTTTGCCCGCAGATTGCTGTCGTAATACGCAAGTGACGGCGAAGTCGGTTCACCGAAGTGCTTAAAGGGTTTGTGTTTATGCGGATTCTACCTCTTGTTCGAACCAGCTTGATGGCAATGAGTATTGTCACGTCAGTTTTGTCGTCCTCGGCAGTCCGTGCGGGATCGATTTATTACGATGTGGTCATCGACACCTCTTCATTCGCAGGGCAAAAAGGTGACGTTGATTTTCAGCTCGGCGGAGACGGAAACGGCATCCCGATCACTGCTGCGATCAGCAATTACACGTACTCGGGCGAAGCGGTTCTCGACGGTTCTACAGTCAACCAGAATCCGTTGGGCGCGCCTGCGGTCACTGTCACTGGTGACTTAAGTGCTGGTTCACTTACACTTTTCAATGATGCCTCAGGGCTTCAGGTCGCTGATGGGGATCAGTATGTGTTGAAATTTGGAACATCCTTCGACTTCCGTGTGACGTTGACCGGTGACGGAATTGGAGCCCCTTCTGTAGGGACGACAGCACTGGCAATCACTGTGTCCGACGGTTCAGGCAACTCGCTTTTCAATGGCCCCGATTATACGAATTATGCAGCCGTCTTCATTCAGTCAAGTACTGATGGGTCCACGACTTTAACACAATATGAATTGAACAGTGTTCCTGAGCCTTCGTCTCTTATTTCGATGTTGTTAGGGCTTATTGGTATCGGTCTTGGAATCTACCGTCGCCGGACGCAGGCTGTCTGATCCACCCCGACGACGACATACCACGCGACTATCGCCGAAACAGGCGAGAGATGGGGCGGAGAAAAGTCATCTCTCTTGAGGAACTTGACTATGTAAGTAGCGTCAAAGTTCCTCGGGTGCATGGAGCGGTAGCTCCTGGCAAACCGCTTGCAGCGGCTCTTGAGGAACTTGACTATGTAAGTGGCGTCAAAGTTCCTCGGGTGCATGGAGCGGTAGCTCCTGGCGAACCGCTTGCAGCGGCTCTTGAGGAACTTGACGTTTTACGTGTCGAAAAAGTTCCTCGGGTTCATGGAGCGGTAGCTCCTGGCAAACCGCTTGCAGCGGCTCTCAAGCATCAGTCGATGCGAATTCGCATGTGGCGGATTTCAAAGGGGTGATCTTCAGCCTGGATTCCGATCGAACCTTCGCTCAGGAAATCGGGTTGAGACTTGGCGATCGGTGTTCCGTTCAGCATCACCCTAAGTTCGCCTTCTTTCGAAATAATTTCGATGGAGTTCCATTGCCCGACCGGCTTACGAGCCTTCTGACGGGCGGAATCATCATCTTCCACTGTGACCGGTTGGGCACCACCGTTTTCTTTCACAGCGGCCATCTGAATATGTTTGCCCTGAACTTCCAGGCACATTGGCCAAAGCTTGTGTTCGCCCGTGATATAAACCAGAAAGCCTGTATTTCCTTTGAACTTGGCTTCGTCTTTCAAGTTTTCAGGACGCGGAAAACGGTACTCAAGTCGCCACGTGAAGTTCTGGTACGGCTTCTTGGAATAGAGATATCCCCTTGGCTTGCCTGAACACGCAATTCCGTCAGCGGTTGCCATCCATGTCTCTGGCTCAGCACCAAAGTTATCGAACTGATCCAGCGACAAAGGAAGGAAATCCGATTCGATCTCAAACGGCGTCTCCACGGACGTGGCCGTCGTGTTGGACGCCGATGTCGTTTCGGTAGACGCTGTTGATGTCGAGGCGTTAGGCGTTGAACCTGTCTTCGGTACGGGGACTTCACCACGACACCCGGCAAGTATGACAGTCAATATTGATAAACTTGTTACGGTCGTATTACGAAAGAAACACATCGGCATTAAACAACTTTCTAATCCATAAGAGGGAACATGAAACGGTACGATAACGCTGATCGTTGGCTTCATTCTGATGAGTGCAAATAAGCGGAGATTAGTGTTCCCTATCTTCTCTTTTCCTGCGTTTCCTGTTCCAGCTTTGCCCTCGCTGTTTTGACGTAAGTTTCCAGGTGCGGGTCTGACTCATAGAGTGAAATGATTCCTTCATAGATCTGACATGCCTCGTCACGTCGATTGTCAGGCAATTCGTCAGCCCGAGCCAGGGCTCGTTCAACAAATGGAATTTGATCTGGTGATGTCGATGATTTTTTGATCGAGCGTCGCAATCGTTCAATCAACTTGAGTACATCATTTCCCAGTGGATCACCTTGAGTTACAGCCTGAAGCGCGTTCAATTTCTCTAAAGCCGCACGCGGATTTCCGGCTCTCAACTGTTTGCGGGCCAATTCGTATATTCGCTTGGCCTCACTTGTTTCTGATAAATCTTGATCGGATTGATCCGAAGAATGGTTAAATTGCCAGAACAGCCAACTGGCACACGCCAGCATCAGGCATAGTGTTCCTATCAACACCCAGATGTTACTTAAGGCACGGGTTAAGACCGCTGTATGGTCATTGCCAGTACCATCGAGTCGCAATAGATCTCGGACCAGTGTTCCGCTGATGGGATCGACTTCTGTATCAGGGTCAATACGCGTCGCATCGCCCGGTGACGGTTTGTCCCGGGAGTTAAGAACTCTGACGCGGTTGATGACTTCCTGAAGTCGTTTGGATGTCACAAAGGCGTCTGGGGGACGCTTTTCTGGTTCTTTTTCCAGTAACTGACAAATCAGGTCGTTTAACCATGAAGGAATTTCAGGGACGTAGTTCTTGGGTGGATCGAAGCGGCCGAACCGTTGCTTCTGCATGATGTCTGACGCCGTCGGCCCCATAAACGGCGGTTGACCGACGATCATGGTATAAATCACAGCACCCAGCGAATACAGGTCGCTGCGCTTGTCGACTCGCGACCCGATGACTTGTTCTGGAGACATGAACTCGGCAGTTCCGATAGAGCCACCGGTTGACGTTAGTCTATCCGCAGCAAAGACCTGGGCTACTCCAAAGTCGGTGATCTTGACGATGCCGTCTTTACCCAGCATCAGATTCGATGGTTTCAAATCGCGATGGATAACACCCGCATCGTGAGCGTGCTTTAGGCCCGCACAGATCTGACGAGAGATCTCAATGGCCTCAAGCCACGGAATCCGTTTCTCGCGTCGTAATCGTGCCGTGAGGGTCTCGCCGTCCACGTACTCCATGGCGTAGTAATAGATGTCACCGTCAGTCCCGCTGTCAAACAGCTTGACGATATTCGGACAGCTCAACTTTCGCATCGCTTCAATCTCGCGATTAAAGCGAAGTACAAATCCTTCTTCGCGAGCAAGGGCTGCCGGTAACTCTTTCACCGCGACAATCGCACCCGTCTGCGCATGTCGACCGAGATAGACATTGCCCATCCCTCCGGCGCCAATCCGTTTGTCAATGAGATAAGGACCGATTCGATCACGCTGCATGAAACAAAGTCCTTGGTGGCAACGACGGGTATTAACTGATGCCACTGCTTGACCGCCCTGGGTCAAGCAGCGCTCTTCAGGCTACTTCTGCAGCAACACATTGACACCCTTCTTGTTGGAAAGCACAAGATCCAGTCGGCCATCCTTGTTGAAGTCGATGACCGTGAACTGAGTTCCCACTCCCGTGTCTTTGCCCGCTTCAATTTCGTGCTTAATGAACCGAGGTGGCTGTCCCTTAGTTCGTTCAATGTCGAACCAGTACATGACCACCGGTTGAAATTCTCCCGGATCGCTTCCCATATGAGCAAAGTAGCGTTTTCCAGTGACGAGAGCCGGTTTGTCTTTGCCGATCAGATCCACCAGCGCCAGCGCATGCGTCTGAGAGAACGATTCATCGATCAAGTGATACTTGAACGGCTCGGTGGAATCCTTGCCGGGATTCTCGAACCACCAGATCCCAAAGGCATGAGCCGAACTCATGATCAAATCGTTGTCTCCGTCCAGATCCAGGTCCATCGCGTAGATATTCGACGCGGGAAGCGGTGCTCCCTGATTGTCTTTCGCCAACGGCAGGGGATGAAATGCCCACAGCGATGAATCACGTTTTTCAGGCGCTTCCCACCAGCCGTGGGGGATGATCAAATCAAGGCGTCCGTCCTTATTGACATCCCCTGCCCCAAGGCCGTGGTAGTACTTGAATGTGCCGTTTTCGTTCGGTTCGCCCGGTTCGCTGACCGGAGTAAACTTCCACTTCGCATGACAATTCTCGGCCGTCGGAATTGTGAGATATCCCATCTGTCGTTCGGGCTGCGAGCCCAGAACCAACTCGGGCTGTCCATCCCCGGTCAGGTCTGTAAACAGGACCGTTTCGTTACAGGCGCTATGCCAGATTTCATATGCTTTCCACTCCACCGGTTCTTTCTGTTTCTGTGGATTCTCATACCAGTAGAACGGGTCGCCGGGGTATCCAACAACGATAATGTCGTCCCAGCCATCGCGATTGAGGTCATACGTAAAGCTGGCGAAGCAATTGGAGTATCCCTTCGACCCGTCGTAAGTCTCCGTTGGCTTCTGTTGCTGGGTCAGCGGCTGGCGGAATCGAGTCATTTTCCAATCGGGTGCGGCATACCAGACATCTCCGGCTGCAACGTCCAGTAACCCATCCTTGTTGAAGTCACCCACGGCAACTCCTTCAGCCCGGAACGTTGAGTCCAGCGGAATTCGCTCAAACTTTGCCTCGTCGCCAAAAGCGATAAGTGAGGAACCAATACAGGCCAACAAAACCGAAAACCAGCGGAAAAACATAAACGAGCACTCCCGGGTAGGATTAAAGAATAAGCTGTCTTGGGTTGAGAAATCCGAATCACGACAGTGTCACGCCGCCAGAATCTTTCGTCAACCAAGCATCATGTTCTGGGGTCGAGTGTTCCAATTTCAAAATTGGCCGCAAGGTTGAGCTAGTTGATGAAACAGGCTCGGACGGCCGATTCTGTAATTTGAACGCCCGACCCCCTCCGCGTTGACCCTGGTTGTGCGCGGGGCTCCTGGCCCCGCACGAGACCCGACCGAAGGTCTCCTCTTCGCTAACCCGGCTTATTCGCTAGCCCGACGCGCAAGCGAGGGATCTTCATCTTCTCTTCGTCTTAACGGTAATAAGATCCCTCGCTTTAACGGGAATAAGATCTCTCGCTTTAACGGGAATAAGATCTCTCGCTTGCGCGTCGGGCTAACGTTTCAGGGTGTTTTTTGGGATGATCGTTTAACTCTCGATCGATAAAAATCGTGTGTCGAATCGCAGAGAATGCGTGAAAAAAATCTGGCTAATCAGAAAAAACAATTTTATAAAACAGGGTGCCCATCAGCAGTCACACCCGATCACCAGCCGCCGAAACTATTTCTTCGATCGAGTCGATGTCTTACCCGCGCGATTCAGGAGTTGTCTCAACTCCTGAACTTCCTCTTTCGTAAGCGGGCCTTGAAGTAATAACTGTTCGACCAGTGGAATGATGCTGCCGCCACCAAGTGTCTCAGTCAATAATTGGAGCATTCCTGCGCTTGCGGTCTCTGGCTGAATCAATGCCCGATACCGAGTTGGCCGCGTCTTTGATCGAGCCACTGCTCGTTTTTCCACAAGGCGATTCAGTTGAGTTTGAATCGTGGTGTAACCGACGTCTCCCGGTTGCTGCTCGAAAGCTTCCGACAGTTTGAGTGGGCCGCATTTCCAGAGAACCGACATCAGGCGCATCTCACCGATGGAAAGCTTCGCTGGTTGCTTCTTCTTCGCCATGACTGCCTCAGTTGTCGTTGACGTACGATGAGAATGTCCCCTTACCGATGAGATGGTACAGAATACGGGATCGACGGCGACTTTGAAAATCGTAGAACGGACGAGGCGTTAACGCTCCGACGACAATATCGACATGTGCCACTGCTTGACGGCTTTGGGTCAAGCAGTGCTCTTCATACTTCCGCGCGAAAAAATTCGAAGACACTGCTTCTCCGAAGACTCCTAAGCAGTGGCACAGGAAAGAATCGTCTAGGCCGCATTCTTTTCCCGTAGGACATCTTCAAACACTTCAACCACCTGTCGAGCGTTGTCTTCCACGCGAAGTTTTGATGCGATGTCCCAGCAGAAGCCGCTCATCTCTTGTTTTGTGGAATCAGGCAGTGAGAGGTGGTGATCAATTTGTTCGGTCAGTGCCTGAACCGACCAGGCATCGGGGATCACGTATCCGTTCCGGCCTGGTTCGATGATGTCTGCTCCGCCGGCGGTTGCGGTGGTGATCACAGGAGTGCCACATGCCATCGCTTCCAGGTTCACGTTCGGGAATGGCTCGTAAATGGTTGGCAAAACAAAAAGGTCACCCGCTCCGTACAGCCGTGCAATCGACGATTGGCGACCTGCAAAAAGGACTCTCCGTTCAAGTCCCAGCGAATTGGCAATCCGGCGGTAACCGTTGATGTCCCCTGCTCCGAGCACAACAAGTTTTGCCTCACGATCTTTGACTCGTGAAAGGGCGGTCAGCAACGAGTCGAGTCCCTTCCGGCGAAAGTCCATTGACGCAAAGACCAGCAGCGGCGTGTCGTCTTTGGAAATTCGGCTCGCCGTCGTGTCTGATTCAAACTGACGAAAAAGTTCCTCGCGTACTGCCGTCCGTTCGCTTCGGACGCCAGGATGAAACACGTTCGTATCAACACCGTTCACAATTCGCCGAATGCGAGATTCTTCCACGCCAAAATATTTGGTTAACAGTTGCGCGTCGAGTTTTGACTGCACGATCACCCGCCGGACTCCCGTCGGTTGATACAGCTTGCGTTCCAGTTCGAAGATCGCTCGATGCCGGGGATTGAGCTGCTGAAGCCAGCGTGAGACCGGGTGCCGATACCAGACCTTCACCCAATGAGTCTGCATCGGGTCGGTCAACCGAAAGGTGTCGAGTCCCTCAACACGAGACAAACCATGCACGATATCAAACGGTTGCGACCGGGCGACCTTTGCACAGTTCTCTGCAAACGATCGATTCCGGGTCCAGGACGTTAACTTGTTAACCGCAACGGGAAGGAATTCGACTTCGTCTTTCAGTTCGTCGTCGATCCCTTCGCCGATGACCGTCACGCGATGACCCAGCTTCTGCAGGCCGCGAAACAAGTTAACACAGTACCGTTCCGCTCCGGCTCTTTTCAGCGAACAATGACGTCGAACCAGAGCAATATGCATGTTAATACCGAAATAAAGTATTCACGCGACAATTCGTCGCAAAAGTCCCATCGGTCCCATAAGTCCCATGAAATGTGGTATCGAACGTCATCGTCAACCAATTCAAGCCACGATCCGCAGTCGCCATCGCTTATTAATGTGCCGTTCAACTGCCGCAAAGACTGTGTCGACCGACAGGTCTCGCATGCATCGATGGTGTTTCTGCGGGCATTCCCGCTGCTGACAAGGACCACAATCAAGCTTCAATTGAAGGTGTTCGCCCCGACCGTAGTAGGTTTCGCTCCATGCGATATGCGTCGGGCCAAACAGCGTGATCACCGGCTTGTCGAACGCCGCTGCGAAGTGCCGGGGGCCGGAATCAGTCGTCACCAGTAACTCTGATTGACGAATCGCCGCCTTAGTCAGACCGATGCTTAGCGGCACATCAGCCAGGCTCACGACAGAAGGATGCCTCGCTTCCGCCGCGATCCATCGAGCATCATCACGTTCAGACGGTCCACAGACGATGAGCACCGTTTTGTTGAATTCCGTCGCAACTCGATAAGCCAGTTTCGCAAAATATTCACGTGGCCAGTTCTTCGCTGCACCAAACGCTCCACCCGTGTTGAAGCAGACGTACGATGGAGGGTTCTCGCGGGAAAATTGTTTCCATTCACCGTCGGCCATCAACCAGCGATTCGACCAGAAATCATCGAGTTTCGTCTGGTCCTCTGAAAGAACTGCCAGTTCCATTTGATGAGTCGTATTGCGGCAACCAAGTTGCTCAGCCAGCCGCAGGTACTCGTCCATCACCGGATGAGGGACCGATTTCGATTTCGGCATGACGCGATCGGTCAGCATCAGCCCACGCCAGTCGCGGGCAAATCCCACTCGACGTTTGGCTCCTGAGAACCACGCCAACGCTCCTGTTCGCAACGAATTGGGCAACAGCAATGCGGTGTCGAACCGCTCGCCACGTAACGTGCTTAAAAAGGAAAATCCTCGTTGAGTCGGATTCTTTCCGCGAGGGTTATAAAACATTGCCCGATCAATCAGTCCGGTTCCCGCAAGCACGTCAGCCACGTAGGGGCGCATGATGCCGACGATCTCAGCCGTCGAAAAATGGTCCCGCACCGCGCGCAGTGTCGGGGTCGCCATGACGACGTCACCAATCCAGTTCGGTAGAAAGATCGCAAGCTTCATCGTCAGGCGAACTCTTGATGGGAAAGGAATATCACGCTGCGCGGCGTTCGTTGGAAGCCGGTCGCGGAATGGAAATCGCCACCGTTTCAGAGTCTCTTAATCGTCGGACGATTTCGGTCGTCGAGACACCCGGGGTCACTCCCAGTGCCTTCACTCGTCCACCATAGCCGAGAACCACTTCGCGACCGACGATTTCGTCCTCGCTATAGGTCCCACCTTTGACCAGGACATCCGGTTGCAAGTGTCGCAGAATCGCGTGAGGCGTTTCCTCGTCGAAGATCACGATGTAATCAACTGATTCCAGTCCAGCGAGCATCTGGGCGCGGTATTCTTCATCGAAGATCGGACGGTCAGGCGCTTTATTCAATCGACGAACGCTGCGGTCACTGTTGATCGCCACGATCAGGCAATCCCCTTCGCGAGCCGCTTCCTGCAGGTAACTGAGATGGCCAATGTGAAGCAGGTCAAAGCAGCCGTTCGTCAGGACCACCTTCTGGCCTGCCTTGTGTCGAGCCGACACGTGTCGCTGCAGTTCATCCAGCGAGCAGACTTTTCCCGCAGCTCGCCGACTGCCGTGCAGCAAATCGGTTAAAATTTCTTTGCGGCTGATGCGGACCACGCCGACCTGTTCAACTTCCAACCCACCAGCGACGTTGGCCAGTCGACAGAGTCTTGACGGTTCGATCCCGGCGGCCATCCCCAGGCCGAACATTGCCAGCACCATGTCCCCTGCCCCGGTCACATCGTAGACCTCGCGGATTCGAGTTGGCAGGTGAACCGGTTCGTGGTTCTCGCGTGCCAGCACGATCCCGTCGCGATCAAGCGTCACGAACGCCATGTCCAAGCCGAATTTCTCGACAAGCACTTGTCCCGCCTGGTACGCCGCGTCGATCGTTTTGACGTCGATCCCGGTCGCCTTTTGCGTTTCGGAGCGGTTGGGTGTCACACCTGTGGCACCTCGGTACAGGTTGTAGTCTCCACCAGCAGCCGGGTCGGCAATCACGGGAAGGCCTGCGGCGCGCGCGGCCGCAATCAGCGGTCGCAAAACTTCCGCCGTACAAACCCCTTTGGCATAGTCAGAAATCAGCACCGCCTGGAACTCGTGCAGTCGAGGCAGGATCGAGTTTAATAATTGCTGAGCGATCTCGGTCCGAATCGGATGACGGACTTCGCGATCAACTCGTAACATCTGATGAGGATGTCGATGTTGGGCTCGCCCCATGAAGCGAACTTTACAGGTCGTCGGTCGGTCGCTGTCTTCAATCAATGCGGAACAATCGACGCCGAATCGCGTCAAATCTTCGGCAACAACTTTTCCGTCAGCGTCCGCCCCCACGACACCGGCGAGTGTCACTTCAGCGTCGAGCCCTCGCAGCATGTTGGCGACGTTGGCAGCTCCACCCAGTCGAGTCTCCTGGCGGTCTTCACGCAACAGGATGACGGGAGCTTCCTGGCTGATTCGTTCGGCATCGCCCCAGACGTAGCGGTCAAGGATCAGATCGCCGATGACCAGGATTCGCGGTGTTCCCAACCGCTCCATTTCGTCGATGAGTTCAAATGTCATGAGTTCGCCATCCTTGGCTGGGTGTCAATCGCACGTCATCCTGACGGTTGCACTCTAATCATCTACGCACAAGTGAGTTCAGTCAATGCGGCTTCACGGCTGAAAACGGCTCATTCGCTCAAAAACGTGCGCCAGCATTCGTATTTTCGACTGTTCAAATGGTGGAACAGCAAGGGGTTGCGGGCTGGCTTATGCGGTGCTTTCATCAATTTCATGTTCGCTTCGTACGGGGTTCGCCCCCCTTTTCGCACGTTACAGTCCAGGCAGCAGCAGACAATATTTTCCCAAGTCGTTGGCCCGCCACGACTTTTTGGCATGACATGGTCAAGGCTCAGGCTGTGCAGTCCGAACCGTTTTCCACAATACTGGCAACGGTTTTCGTCGCGGAGGAAAATATTCCGGCGGTTGAATTTCACGCCGTTACGTGGCATACGGTCATAACGGAGCAGGCGGATAATTCGGGGAACCTGAATTTCAAAATTGACGGCCCGAATCCAGTCGGCATCCTGAGCGTCGTCCAGCTCCAGTTTCAGCAGTCCGACTTCCAGCCAATTTCCAAAGTCGTACGAATGAAAAGTCCCGTCGTCCACCGAGATGACTTCGGCGGCCCCTTTATAAAGAAGGCAGAACGCACGGGTGACCGAAAGAACATGGATCGGTAGGTAATGGCGGTTCAGTGCCAGAACACTGGACTGAATCGCCGGACTGTGTGCTGCAATCATCTCGCCTGTGCTCCTCCGCACTGGACAAGTAGGGGGCGTCACGTGCATCACAGTGGCGAATTGCGTTTAACA
The DNA here is from genome assembly GCA_903904835.1 of uncultured Schlesneria sp. Lineage (GTDB taxonomy): Bacteria > Planctomycetota > Planctomycetia > Planctomycetales > Planctomycetaceae > Schlesneria. Next base: position 243,739 of record CAIVEI010000128.1, read on the forward strand.
CCAGCAGAATCAAAGTCATGCAATCGCCAACCGCTTCCCTATTGTAAGCAGCAGGACAAGCACTCGGCAACAAACAATACCTTACGGAATGATGAAGGAACGATGAAGAATTCCGGCGCAGCCGGTTGATGCGCGTCGGACGACGCGTTCAGAATAGTGCAACCGTTCGCGCGTTGACCAATGTGTGATCCGAGCTGCATCAGATTTCATGAAAGAATCCAACTTTGGGTTTAATGGGACTGACAGGGCCAAGTCGGTAAAATCGGTGTCACACCTGAACCGAATGGGACTGATGGGACAAATAGGACCCATGGGAAAAAATCAGGACATTCCGCGTCATACCGTCCCATCGGTCCCATCGGTCCCATTCTTCCTTCTTCTTTTTCTTCGATCAAAGAAAAGGGGCCAAACAATGTCCGACCAACCCGGCTTCATCCCCGTGCATGGGCAATACAAAGGCCAGCTGTCCTACCAGAAAGCCATTATGAATCATACCGCGAATTCTGCGAAACCCGATCAGCAGAAGTCGTCGCCAACATTGCCATCTGTCTGATTCACCAGACGAATTTTTTGTTAGACCAGCAGCTTCGCCGCTTAGAACAGGATTTCGTCAAAGAAGGCGGCCTGCGCGAAAGAATGACGAAGGCCCGCTTAAAGCAGCGCAACAAGAGACCCGACGGACCGAATCAACGGTTGGTGGTTGTCGGAGCTGAATTTCACCGCCAGGGCAGGTTCGTCGCTGGACACCAATGGGACTGATGGGACGAATGGGACCTATGGGACAAAAGCCGCAAGATCTTCAACATCCCGTCCCATAAGTCGCATGTGTCCCATACTTTTCTTGCCAGTTGCGGCGTTAGCCAGAGGGGGCCGGTTTTTCATGGGACGAATGGGACATATGGGACAAAAACAGCGAGATCGTCGTCATACCGTCCCATAAGTCCCATCGGTCCCATCAGTCCCATTTCTTTCTTCCAAGCGTCAACAATCTATGTCGTGTTTTTGTGTTGACATTCCTTGTCGGTGCGGTATATTTCTTGTCGTTGTGTTGTGTTATTTACTTTGACAGGAGATTTTCAGATGGTTCAACGATTTTCCACTCGGGAAGAGGCGCGGCA
>CAIVEI010000129.1 GCA_903904835.1 uncultured Schlesneria sp.
AAGTCATTTCCCTGATGATCTTCGATATCGAATTCCAAAAAAAGATCAAACGTCCCAACAACTGGCGGTCAATCAAAAAACAACGCCAAGAAAACTGAGAGATATTTTGCATTTACGGTGTTCTGGTCGTTGTAAACGCAATGAAGGGAGAATCAAAGTTGTCAAGCACCGAATCGGCTTTAGAAAACGGAGGAAGCGAGTGCATCGTCATTTAACGCCTGAACCCGATCGAGCCATTGTGAGTTTCGAGTTTTTCGAACATGAAAGCCATTTGTTGCTCGCGTCGATTAAGGAAATCCAATCCGAGCAGGAGAACATGTGAGCAGTGGACCGCTGGGAAGGTCCCTCATTTCTCAAATCTTCTCTGTCAACTGATCCACTGTTCTCGTCTCCCCTGCTCTATTTTTTCGGCTGGACGCCGAAAAAATCGGTTCAAGATTCGCGATTTTCCAGGCCGTTGATGAGGCCCGATAGCATGCGGCCAATTTCTTCCAGATGCGACTTCAATTCCATATGGGACTTTTCAGACAGCAAATTGCGACGTTTCGCCAGTTCTAGTAGTGGAACGCATTCTTGGACTGAACCACGAGCGATGCCAAAAAAGTGTTTTCGGTCTGGCTTGGTAAAACGGCCGTTCCCCTCTGCGATGTTAGCGGCGATGGAAAGCGCTGCCCGATTGAGTTGATCGACAAGAAAACCGTAACCTCGCGAGAAGCTTTCCGTTTGCTGACAAACTGCGTCAGCGAAGTCGACTGACTTTTGGTAGACGATCAGCTTCTCGAAGGCCATCTAACTGCCTAAGAAACAGGAAAAACATCAGGAAGAAAGGAGAGAGTGGAAAGGAGACCGAGGAGAGGGAATCATACGTTTTCGGGTCTACTTACTACTTTCTCCCCCTCTCCTCTCTATTTTTTGGCCTGCACGGCCAAAAAATCGGGATGACAGGATTTGAACCTGCGACCTCTACGTCCCGAACGGGTGCTCTATATTGTTTTCAGGCTTATTTTGTGGTATTATTGGACGGAAACCACGGTTGTCGCCCGAATCCGTCCAAAATCCCGTCCAAAACGGCTCGAAAACATGCCACGAAAATACTTAATGTCTTGGGAGGGTGATCCTGCGTTCCGATGGAAGAAGGAATTTCGCAAGAAAGTTTATCGAGTCACCTGCCGTGAACTCGGTTTTTTCGAGAAATCATGGACGAAGGACGAGACCTACCAAGCGGCCAATGAGTGGTGGGAAAAGAAACAGGCCGATCTTGTACAGTCCGGGCGGTGGCATCCGCACCAAGATGCGTTGGAGACCCTCAAATCAAGAGCCGACATCGCAGCCCAACTTGGTCTCCATGATGAAGCTGAGCGTCTCCTAGAGAAGATTAAGGCCGTTGAACGGCAACCAGCAGACGAAGTGCCGTCCTTGGATGATTCAACGGCTCAACGGATCGAAAACCTGAAGCTGTTCGACATCCAAGTCCCCGCCGATCTTGATCCAACTGCTGCCGAAATCATCTTCGGTGAAGAACGGATTTGGGCTGATCGGAAGGCCCGCCTTGCCAAAGTTCCATCGTCATCCACGGCACAGCATCATGCCGACCAATTTCTTGAATTCCATCGCAACCAAGCACGGTCAAAAGAGAAAAGCACCGGGCGATTCGGTGTTCTCCGAAATGGCATCCAAAATTTTCTGCGATGGTTCGGGCCGTCACGAGCATTGAAGGAAATTTGCGAAGCTGATGTCTCTGGGTATTATGGCCACCTGATGCAGAGATTGGCGAAAGGGGGTGACGGCAACTCTGGCAACACGCTGTGGGATCACTTCCAAGTCTTCAAGCAGTTCATTGACCATGCCGCTGAAGAGTCGCCAGAAATCCCGTTGCCCAAAAATTTGCGATCCAAAAAGTTCCAGATTCCAAAAACTCGTCGAGAACCCAATCCATTCACCAAGGAAGAATTCGAGTTGATTGTCAGCAATTCGAATGAGCGTCTACAGGCCCACTTGATGTTGATGTTGAACTGCGGCATGTATCAAGGGGATGTCGCTGAGTTGGAGGCCGACGAGGTTGATTTGTCTGCGGGACGGATCGTTCGTGTTCGCAGCAAGAAACAAAAAATTCTAGCGAAGAAGTCAAAGAGTTCCCCGATCAAATTGAATTGGCTGCTTTGGGACAAAACATTGGAATTGTTGAAGAAAGCGGGCAACCAGACCGGGTTGGTCTTCTTGAATGAAGATGGGCTTCCGCTGGTGCGTGGCGTCATTGGTGATGATGGCAATGAAGATCGACAGGACAACATTCGGTCAGCGTATTGCCGTGTGATCGACAAATTGAAGAAAGCCAAAAAGTTGTCCGAGGCGTGGAACAAGACCCTCAAGCAACTTCGGAAGACTGGGGCAAACGTGCTTGAAAAATCCAAAGACCATGCTGAGTTCTATGAAATGTTCTTGGATAATTCAGCGGTGGCCAAGCGGCACTACCTGACCAGCGGCGAACCTGTCCCAAGATTTGACGAGGCGGTAAAGTTTTTTGGGGAACAGATGGGATTCCCGACCACGAGATAAGCTGTGCATGACAATCCCATAGGCGAGGTCGATTACTATGGCTCGCAAACATGAGCAGGCGATGGCAGATCTTGTTCAGGCACTTGGTCCGGTCCATGTAACCTTGCACAAGGCAGAAGTTGAACAGACGCTGCTTGACGCCGTTTACTACGCCGATCACAACGAATGGGGGCTTGGTCTCGAAATCCTTTGTGACAACTTGTACGAATTCGATTTCCCATTGCCCAAGGCGATCTTTGATCAGATTTCAACTTTGGGGAATTTATGGGGAATTGATCAGCACCGAATCGAGATGCTCCGTGAGTTGATTGTCGATGGTGGGTCAAAAGTGTAAACGGTCGATGTCCGCCCGATTTGGACAGTTTTTTCAACGAAGTCATTGGAGTTACGGCGACCCAATACTGTAAATCATGATGTTTAATTCACGATTTACATTTCTGGCGACCGATGGTATGATTCGTCAAACGAATCCACCACTTTCCACACAAGCCAATCGCCGTGACCCAGCACATCGCCGTCTATGTCCGTGTGAGCAGCAAGGCCCAAGATCAAAGATCCCAAATCACCGATCTTGAAAAGTGGGCAGGGACTCAAGATGGTGAAATTGTCTGGTATCGAGACAAGTTCAGCGGCAAGACGATGGACCGACCAGCATGGAACAAACTGGTATCGGCGATGGAATCAGGAAAGGTGTCCAGAGTTGTTTGTTGGCGGCTTGATCGACTTGGAAGAACGGCCAAGGGACTGACTGCGTTGTTCGATGATTTGACCAATCGCAAAATTGGGTTGTTCAGCTTGAAGGACAGCCTTGACCTTTCAACACCGGCTGGCAGGCTGATGGCTAACGTCTTGGCATCGGTTGCCGCCTATGAAACCGAAGTCCGTGCAGAACGTGTTCTGGCTGGTCAGGCCGCAGCACGGCAGCAGGGCAAGACTTGGGGTGGGTCGAAACCGGGACGGCAAATCACAGTGACGAACGAACAAAAGTCACAAGTTCGTTCAATGCGTGGCGAAAAAGTCGCTATTATTGCTCGCACCGTTGGGTTATCGAGACCCACCGTCTATCGATTGCTTCATCAGGAACAAGAGCTTTAGCAGCCGTTGCGAAGCAGTTGTTCCCCGACACAAACGCCCATGCATGGAATTAGAAGCCATCAAATGAGCTACGATTCACACGAGCGGGCAACAATTGCGAAGGTCCTTCGACGGAATGTAATACAAATTGTAATTGGGTTGATACTGTTGGCGGCGGTTTGTTGTGGAATCCTCAGTTGGACGCCAGATCACGGAGAGGAATGGATTGCACGGCAAGTCGAATTACTTGGTGGCACAGTTTCTTTTGAATCTGATCGAATCACGAGTATTGGCATTTTCAACAAGAAGGTTCCTTCAAACCTACTTGCAGCGATTAAGGCAACTTCGACACTCAAAGAACTATGGCTGATCCACACAGACTTTACCGATGACGAATTAAAGCAATTGATGGGAGTGACTGGGCTGAAAAGCCTCTATCTTGGCGATGCACTAGTAACGGATGCTGGGTTGATACACCTGAAGAGCCTGACTAACCTTCGGATACTTGAACTCAATGCCACTCATGTCACCGACTCCGGCATTGCAAGTTTGAGGACCATGAAGAGTCTCGTTTGGATCAATTTGAATCACACACAAGTAACGGATACTGGCCTTGAGTATCTGAGTGAATTGACATCCCTGCGTCGCCTTTACCTCCGACACACAAATGTCACAGATGCGGGATTGCGGCACTTGGCAAACTTGGAAAGCCTTCAGCTTCTCGATCTCGATGAAACTGAAGTCTCCGCAGAAGGAAGAGCAATGCTCCGAAAAGACTTGCCGGATTGTCAAATCGATCCGAATCCATGACATTCCGGTTGAGAATAACTCACAGGTTTTCGCTGTTCAGGCGGAAGAAGTGAAACGCATTTAATACCGGACGGGCAGGTCATGGGCTGAACTTTTTGATCATTTTTTGCGGCACGATTTCTGCAACCTTCCTGATCGTCGGGGCGAATGGTTTTGGCGGCTTCATCGGCTTCACATGCAACCGCTTTCTTTGGGCATCTGTGCCGGGAAAGGTATTGATTCTGGACATACCCTTCAATGGCGGTCGGTCGGGCAACAACAGCCCTTCATCACGCTGAATCAACCACTCTGAAAACTTCATGAATCTCATATCGGTAGATAGCCGGTTGGACCCTGAAAATAACAAGCAACACACCGTCCCGCTGTCAGGACACCGGGGGTATGGAACCAAGATCCAATGGTTTTTCGTTTGGGACGGGCAATTACAAATTTTGTAACAGGAGTGGGAATGTCGCTGGTAAGTTGTAACAAGAATCGACTTGGCCATGCCCATGCCAAAATTCACACACCCCTCCACACGAACGCTGCAAAACACTGTCAGGGCAAGGGTTTGGAATATGCACAGTTTTGGCCATCAATCGTTGTCCATTCAGCGTTATTAGCCATTATCAGCGGCATCTTCTTCGGCCCATTCGTCGGTTAATAGCGAGTCAATCCATTTTTGCACACCATCAGAATTTGACCAAAATCCATAGGATCGTTCAATCTTTTTCAAGGGAACGGTGCCGCCAAGAAAGTCATAGACATATCCACACAGTCGCTTCACATTCGGCTTTTCCAGTCCTTCGCCAATCTGCTTCTCAATGGCTTTGATCTCGTCCCACAACTTCTTCTTGTTCTTGCCCCGCTCCCAAAAATCGCCGATTGTCCCGACCTTCTTGAATTTCAACTTCGCCAAAAACAGGAGTCGCTTGGGTCGGTAGAGGTCTTCGACCAAGATCCCTTTTTTGTTCCGACCCCTGATCTTTGCTTTTACGATGTAGTGGCACAACCGCCATTCCTTCTTGATCGGTTCGACACGCTTTCGCCATTTGATGACCTCCCTTGATGGCATGGATTCTTCAATGGCCTTCATCAACGCCGACTTGCTGGTCTGGTTCTTGATGAGAATATGATAATGGCACTTGTTCAGGCGGTTCGGCTCACGCACCCACAGGGCCACGATGCCACGGTCCTTCAGCTTGCGACAAACCTTCGGCCACATGTCCTTGATGGTCTTTGGTGGAAGTTCTTCATTCAGGTTCAGGTGGACGACCCACGAATAGGGCCGATTCATCAATTTGCGGTTTCGCAGGATGCACATCGCCCATTGATTGGCTTCACGGATGTATCCGAGTGTGGTGTCGGTCCATCCCTTCGGCTTGAATTGACTTGGTTTGCTGTAGACAGGTTTTGTCTGGAAGATTTTGCCGTCATCGGCACTACTATAAATCATGGCTTCACCGCCTTTGTCTGGTTGACTGCTGGACATTTTCCGAAGACCACGATGCTCTGACAGGTGTCGTGGTCTTCTTGTCTATGGTAGTGTCCTGCCTTCCATTCTTGTGGGGCGGTTGTCGTGTTGTTCCCTATTACTATTGTGGTAGCCAACCCGGTTGAAAACGAAAAAGCCCCAGATGAACTCTGGGGCTTTGATTCGTATGAAGGACGCACCGGGTTTCTCCCCGATTCATCCAACAAACCGTCCAATTTTTCCGTCCAAAAATCGCTTGCCACAACTCTCGTTGCAAAAAGGACATAAAATCGGGATGACAGGATTTGAACCTGCGGCCTCTACGTCCCGAACGTAGCGCTCTAGCCAAGCTGAGCTACATCCCGTTGTTCCGGCAGAATCGAGTATAATCCGGGTTTGGATTGTCGCCAAGAGATTGATCGTTCATCATCTACTGCTCCGATTTTTTGACTCCCTCCAGACCGCTTCAAGACTGACGCATGATTGTTGATGAATTGCCGATCTCTTCCGTTCGAGAACGACTGCTGAAACTGCCGCCGCTGACCTATGGTCGATTGACCTTGCCGTCGCGGTATCTGCTTTCGCCATTGGCTGGCTACACCAATCTGCCGTTTCGCCGCATCGTTCGGGAAGTTGGCGGGGTCGGACTGGGGACGACCGATCTCGTGAACGCTCGTGGCCTGATCGATGGCAGCGGGAAAACTTTGTTCTTGGTTGAGACTTGTCCTGAGGATCGGCCGTTTGCCGTGCAGATTTTTGGGAGTGATCCATCCGTCATGCGCGATGCGGCTCAGTTGCTGGAAGGGCGTGGCGTTGATTCCATCGATATCAATATGGGCTGCCCAGTACAGCGGATTACCAAAGGTGGGGCCGGGGCCAGCATGATGTGCCGTGTCGACAGTACCGTCGAACTGGTGCGGACCGTGGTCGAATCGGTGCGAATTCCTGTGACCGTCAAAATGCGGCTGGGTTGGGATAGCACTCAACTGACCGCACCGAAGTTCGCTCGGGAATTTGAGCAGGTTGGCGTGGCGGCTGTGGCGATCCATGGCCGGACTCGCGAACAGGGGTTTAGCGGTTCGGTCGATCGCGAAGGGATTCGTCAAGTTGTTGAGGCGGTCGAGAAGATTCCGGTGATCGGAAATGGTGACATTCGATCGATTGCCGATGGCGAGCGGATGTTTGCCGAGACGGGTTGTCACGGAATTTCGATGGGACGAGGTGCGTTAGCCAACCCCTGGATCTTCCGCCAGTTTGTGGAATGGGAAACGACCGGACAGTACTCACCGGCGGGACATTTTGAAGATCGATTGGCTCTCTTGATGCGGCAATTCGGGTATCTCGAACAGCAGCGAGGGACCGAACGGGCCATTGTTTCGTTCCGAAAAATGGCTCATTGGTATTTGAAGGCGATGTGTGTCCGAGCTCATTTGCGGAACCTGATGCAGAGTGCGCGAACGCGATCAGAGTTTGAGGCGGCGGTGCGTGAGATTGCCAACGCCGGACCAACTCGTGGAACCCGAACGGGTGTGTTGCCCGACCTGGTGATTCCCGTTCCGTCCGGGCCGATCGAAAACTGGTGAGCCGCAGCATGAAGCCCACTGACTATTCGTCATTTCGCCGGAAGCTGATTGACTGGTACACCCTTCGTGCAAGGGATCTGCCCTGGCGTCGAAGCTTTGATCCGTACCAGATCTGGATCAGCGAAATCATGCTGCAGCAAACGACTGTCGTCGCCGTCATTCCCTATTTTGAAAGGTTTTTGACGCGGTTTCCGACAGTGGCGGATCTGGCGGCAGCGGACGAATCAGATGTTTTAAGACTCTGGGAAGGGCTTGGCTACTACAGTCGCGCACGAAACCTGCATCGGGCCGCGAAGGTGATTGTCGAACAACACTCCGGCGTCTTTCCGTCGGAACTTGATGTACTGCAATCTTTGCCAGGAGTCGGTCGCTATACGGCCGGAGCGATCGCGTCGTTTGCGTTTGACCAGCGAGCTCCGATCGTCGAGGCCAATACTCTACGACTTTATTGCCGACTGATCGGATATGCCGGCGATCCTCGGTCTCGTGATGGGCAGGAGCGGCTTTGGGCATTTGCAGAAGAAATCTTGCCCCGAAAAGGTTCTGGTCGGATGAATCAGGCATTGATGGAGTTAGGAGCAACGATCTGTTCCCCGCGTGATCCAGACTGTGAATCGTGTCCGGTTCATTCGTACTGCCAGGCGTTTCGTGATGGGACACAAGCGACGATCCCTTTGCCCAAACCGAAAACCGTTATCACCGAAATAACGGAAGTTTCGATCGCCATCTGCATGGGATCGAAGTTTCTGCTTAGAAAGAGAACGCCGAACGAGCGCTGGGCAGGGCTGTGGGATTTTGTTCGGTTTGAGATTGAACACGCCTCAAGCAGAATCGATACCGCGTTCGTCGTCGGTTCGGTGCTGGATCGGACAGGGCTGTCTGTCATCATGGGGCCTCAAATCGCCGAGATTAAACATGCGGTGACTCGTTACCGTATCACACTGAAATGCTTTACGGCTGATCGAGTTAAAGGCCGACTGACATCAAATGAAGAATGGCAATGGGTTAAACCGGCAGAATTTGACGACTATCCGCTGTCCGTCACGGGGCGTCAGTTTGCAGAACGATTGAAGCAGAACTCGGTCAACGATCACGCGAGATCGAAAGCAGGGAAGACGAAGAAAAGAAGTTTGGAACACTAATCTTCGCTAATTTGCGCTAATAAGAAATGGAAATTCAATCGGCAGGGGTTGATGCTTCATGGCGTCGATTGCCTCTCGTTTAAACAACAATCCTGAAAACATCACATCACGGAGTTTTATTTCATGACATCCTTTGATATCGGTTTGCCGCCGGGCGTCTTGGCAGCCCCTGCGACCGCTGCTGCAGTGGCGTTTACGGAAGGTCCGGCATGTGATGTGAAGGGGAATCTTTACTTTACGGATATTGTCAACAATCGAATCCTCGTGCTGGATGCTGGAGCGAAGTATTACCGGGTTTTCCGTTCGCCGAGTGGACGAGCCAATGGCCTGCTGTTCGATGCCAAAGGGCGATTACTGGCCTGCGAAGGGAATGAGTTTTGTCCGAACGATGGAAACCGCCGAATCACTCGAACCGATTTGACGACGGGTGTTGTCGAGGTACTGACCGATCAATACGGTGGGAAGAAATACAACGCTCCCAATGACATCGCGGCATGTTCTAATGGGCAACTGTTTTTCACCGACCCGTGCTATTGGGATCGGAGCACGATGGAACTCGATCATGATTCGGTCTATCGCATTGATCTCGACGGGATGGTGACGCGGGTGCTGACGCAGCCTCAGATTCAACGGCCGAACGGGATTGCGTTGAGTCCCGATGAGAAGACGTTGTACGTGGTCGACAGTTGTCCGATTGCCAATGGCCATCGAAAGATCTGGTCTTTCGATCTGGCGAGCGACGGAACACTGAGTCATCAGAAGCTGGTCATCGACTTTGCTCCAGGCCGGGGCGGTGATGGGATGTGCGTTGATTCCCAGGGGATTCTTTACATTGCCGCAGGTGTTTCCAACGCACGCAGCGCGAACGAAACGAATGAAGTGCTGCCAGGTGTTTATGTCGTTCGACCGGATGGAAAGTTGCTCGGACGCATTCCGGTCTATGAAGACGTGATCACGAACTGCACGTGGGGTGGTGCTGATTTAAAGACACTCTATATCACTGCGGGGAAGACCGTTTATCAGGTTCGGGTGGAAGTTCCTGGCTGGTTGGTACATCGGCAACCTGCGTCAGTCTAAATCGGACGGGGCATTCGATCGCTAATGGCGGCGCGTGTATCAATAAAATTCAAAGAGTTCAGCCACAGATGCACACAGAACCACACAGATTAAAAAGAGACGCAAATCCGATGAAATAAAGATGAAAGACTTATTTGCCTGTTTTGCATTTATCCGTGTGAGTCTGTGTTCATCCGTGGCAAAAGCTTTTCGCTCTTTCTTCGTGCTCGGGGATCGATAACCGTCACTTTCGACAAATGTGCCACCAATCTGTCGTGCAGAATGGATGCTTGCACCATAAAAACGGGAAGCCTTTTTGCATTGCTGCCAATACTATTTTTTCATTGGCTGCAGTCCCTTGTCTGTCAGACGCGACGATCCCAGGCCCCGAGTCGAATCGTTAGAGAAGACGTGTGTTGGGGGCATGCTTCCGTCAATAAGATTGTAGGTACTCTGCCACATTTGTTCGTCGAAGTGGGTCTGAAGATTCTTACCCTCCGGTATTCGAGCCAGACCGAAGGCGTCATTGAGAACATCGCGTTTGGATTCCCAGATTGTTTTACCGGCGGTTTCGTATGCGATCCGCACAGAGACACCTTTGCGCTGAAGCGAAAAGTCCGGTGTCTTATTCGCCTGTGAGCCCCCCAGCATTTTGACTATAGTCGTTCCAGAGACGTTGGCGGGTGCGATGGTGACGACCATTTTTATCGGCGATTTCTCGTCAATCGTCAGTTCGTTCATTTTGATTCCGTGATCGATCCGTTCGCGTACCTTCTTGGAATAGCCTGCAAGTTCCGCTGGATCAGGGCATTCAAGCTTCAATCCAACGGAGCTTCCTGGATGAACCAATGCTTGAGCGTCGAAGGTTTTGCCCTGCAAAAGCTTCGTGGTTGCAGGCTCGGGAAGAGTGATCGCTTTGATCTGACTCGATTTTCCGTTTTCACCAGAACCCGCCAACCAGAACCGACCATCAAAAGTTTTACGTCCGAGAGTCAAGTTGTCTTGAGAATCGTAGACGTACGACCAGACGATTGCCTTGTGGCTCAAATCAAGCAGCATGAGAGAACGACCCAGGTTGATTTTCGTATTTTGAGTGCTGGGGGCCGTTGTCAGTGGGCTGCCTAACAAGATCTCATTTTCTCCGCACCAGACCATCGGCGCGGTTGCCTGGGGAATCGGGACTGACGTGGACGAACCGGTCGCCATGTCGATAACGATCACGGCAGTGCCTTGTCGACCATCCGTCAACGCCGCCAGCTTGTCCCCTTTCAACCCGAAGGATAATTCAAGGACATTTCCTTCGATCTGAACAGCTCCACGTGACTCACCTGACAATGCCTCACGCAATTCGATCCTGTTCTGGGCACAGGTTGCGATGAATTTGCCTCCAGGCGAGACTGCAACGTTTCCCGCATCATCTACGGAATAAACCGGTTCGCATGCTGGTAGTCGGAAGACAATCAATTGATCGTCCATGCTGGCTGCGGCGACGGTATTGGCGTTCAGGAAAACGGCCGAGGCGATCTCACGTTTCTGCTTGTCAGATTCCTCTTGATAGGGGCGGCAACCGGCGACATGTTGTCCATCGGCGCTGAAGACATCCAACCGACCCTCACCATCAATCGCCTGGACCAGCACGTGGGAACCATCGGGGCTGACGGCCATCAATTCGCATGGGAAGTTTACGTCAATGCGGCGGCTTGGAGCCTGCTTTGACGCGTCAATAATCTCGAGCCAGTTCTTTAAGCAGGGTGCGGGAGGAATGCGGGTACGGATTCGATTGCGATTGTTCCCCGTGATGAACTGAGTCCGGAGAAACAGGGATTTGATCGCGTCTGCTGTTGCGTCACCCTCGTCAGAGATTCGAGCGCAGACAATCCCGGAATTGGACGAGGAAAATTCGAGTTGTCGACATCGTCCCTCGTCCGTATTCAATGGGATTGAATCAACAAGACTCGCTGCACCGGGTGCCGGATCGGATTCAGCCTTCCATGAGGAATTCATCGCCGAGCGATTTGCTGCCTTACTGCGATCAAACGACGTTAACTTCGGCAGCTTGGTATCAAACATCAGGCCACCAGCGGCAGCAACTTCCTTAGCTCGCGCAATGTCATCGGCCTGGATGATGATTGGCGAAATCGTTGCTGATTTATTTGTCCCTTCCCAGGCAGCGATCGAAGTGTTCGAGACAATCCGGCGGGAGACCAACCGGGAGAAATCCAGTGAGGGTTTGGGAAGTTCGAATACGACACTTTTGGAATCGATATCGATAACATACTGCCCACTGAATAACAGTCGCTTCCCATCAGGAAACCATTGGAGACCTGATTTGTCGCTTAACAGGTCGCGCTTTCGTTGATCAGGATCGGGCAGCTCGAAGTCAGCGGTGATCGAACCGTCTGCGACATTCCAGATGGCAATCCGTTCGGCTTTGTCCGTGAATGATTGGGCATAGACGGCGGCCAACTGCCTGCCATCAAGAGAAAAAGCAATACCAAACAGGTCAGGTCCCTGAGAAACAAATTCCAGCGAGCCAGCTTTTTCGCCGCTGTCCAGATCATAGATATCGACGGAATGTTTTAGATAATCGGCGACAACTGCCAGAAATCGGCCCCCAGGGCTGAAAGCAAACCGGGGATCAGGTTGGCCATTCTCACCCATGGTGATTTGACGTTCCAGGTCGCCGGAAGGAAGCGCCCATGAGAGAATGCTTCGATGGACGTTGGACAAGGCAACGACTCGCTTCGGTGTCGGCAGGCAAACGCTGGCGACGTTGAACTTTTTCGAGTCAACCGGAAGGACCCCAAGGGACTTCTTTGCCTTAATGTCATAAACCTCAATACCTCCACCGGTCCCTTCATGTCGGAACCAGGCAACGTATGCTCCGTCGTTGCTGAGACCCGCATTGTTTCCGGTGATTTTAGGCCCTTTGATCGACGCGGCTTTTGCCCCTGTGACGATGTTCCAAAGTTCAAGAGGTTCCTTGGAGATAGCGTCATGACCAATCAGAATGAACGGGCTTGGCGTCGTCGGGTGTGTGACGAGATTTTCAGTAATGAACCCCGCAACCGTCTTAATTTTGAAGTTTTTACTTTCATCCAGTAAAGGCGCGTCGAGTGACGGGTCAACGGATACCTTCCAGTCGGTGACGGGTTTAAACCCGTTCGCTTTCTTGGACTGCTGGAATCCAGATGTTTTTGGTTTTTCCGTGTTTGGAGTGGTGTTCGCGACCGCAGGTGTCGTCGCGGGAGTTGGCTGCGGCGTTGAATTGGATGCGATCGCGGGGGGAATTGCCGGAGTCGAGGGCGACGTTGGTGCTGCCGAGGCGTGACTGTTCGACGGTATCTGAGCGGGGTTTGCTGCTAAGGCTTGTTCGCCAGTGACAGCAGCAGGTGGGTTGGGCAAGTCCTTTGGTCCACGACTTGCGAACGAATATGCCAGCAATCCAATTAGGGCCAATGCAGCGACACCGCTTCCAGCGAGGACGGCGACCGGTAAGCCTGAGCTTTGTTTCGACTTTTTCTTTTTTCCCCCGCGCTGACGACCGCCGGGGATTTCGATATCTGACCCGCATTCCTTGCATTCGACGGTTTGACCCGCTCGCTCATCCGAATAACGATAACGCTTGCCGCACTCTTCGCACGCAACCTGGATTGGCATGTTGACTCAGCCCGCTAAGAAATGAGAGTGTTGAATTGCCGAAATAGCGTAACAACAGACATTCGGTCATTTCAATTGAAGCGGGCATTTTGTCTTGAGGCGTAACGTTCACGGGCAATGCAGGGGGATAGATCCATTTTCATGGCAACGGATGAGTCGGACGTTATTTGCTCAACTGAGCTCGCCATTTCTTACCATGAAAAGACGTCAGTCCCCGGCCCGTGAACGGTTACCTTCACGACTGCGATCAGCGGTAATAACCGCCAAATCCGGGAGTGGTATATCCGTAACGGACTCGACCACGAGGTCCGACGACTCCATAAGGATACACAGGCGGACCATAGACAATGGGAGCAGGTGCAGCGATCACACGGGGCGGAAATGGCGACACAACAACTGGCGGAGGCGCGACGACGACGGGGGGAAAGGCGTATACGGGCGGGCCGTAGGGGCGATAGAAACCACGGTTGTATCGTCCCCATGGGTCAGCGGAAGCACTCCCGATCATGGTGAGACTGAACAATGCGGCCAGGGTGATCAGTTTGAATTGCGACATGATGATTTCCTTACAAGACGCCATTCTCAAATTGGGGATCGTGCATTACCTGCCGGTCGAGTTTTTGCGTTAAAAGACTCAACCGGTAAAATTCTTCGCTCTACCCATTCTAACAGATGCCATACAGAGAATGCTGCCTGATCCGCCAAAGGTTAGTAAAAATTAAGCCGTCGGTTTACGGTGAAGAAACTTTCACGGCGTTGACCGAAAGCGGTCCATCAGAAATGGCTTCAGCTCGTGGACGATCTCTCTGATCCAATCGGGATTATCGAGTTGAAGCCCATCAGGTGGCAGCATCAGTTCCGGAGGAAGCTTCTTCGCCAGATCTTTTAACTCGTCAGTCAATTGAGAGATTGCCTGGTCATTATCAGGAAGTTCGTCGAAGTAACGTTCCAGTTCAGCGAGCGGCCCCTCTCCGAGTTCGGGAGAAGTCTTTTCGATTTGTTCGTGGGTGGCGATTTGGACCTGCTCAACCCATGCCAGGCCGTCGGACGCGATCGTAGCGATCGATCGAATTTCGGCCGTGATTGCGGATCGCTGGCTGGTCAGTCGCTGATGAGCGGCCGTGGGGCCTTCCATGCGGACTCGGACGCCGAGTGGCAGGCGGTTGTGTTTTGCCAACAGTAATCGAAGGGAATCTCGAAATCGATCTACGATGTCGTCTGACGTTGAACATCCGACACACGAGACGACACAAACCTCCCAACGGAAGACATCGAGCGGTCGAAATTCGATTTCCATCTGCTGCCGTTGATCAACCGTGACGAGCAAGCAACCTCGCGCCCCTGGTTCACGGATATGCCGGCCTTGAATGTTCCCGGAATACAAGATCGGCGGGGGAACGAGCGGCGATCCATCGCCGGGTAACAGAGATCGTTTGTGGATATGGCCGAGAGCCCAGTAGTCATAGCCCTTCGAACGGAGGTCGGTCGGAGAACACGGCGCATACGTATCATGTCCATCATCAGACCCGATCAGGCTGGTATGCAAGATTCCCAGATTGAACCAGTGAGGAATGGGTATCGGATAGTCGGGGACCATGTTCTGCTTTTCGGCCTGATTGGCGAAACTGCGCCCATGAATCGCCACTCCGAGATCTTCGAGTCGCCGGGTTTCGGCTTGTTCGTGAGACAGCATCACAGAGTCACCGTCTGGATTAACCGGCAAGCGAAGCTTCCGGGTCATGCTGTTCGCCGCGTCATGATTGCCTGCGATCAGATACAGACGAATTCCAGCGTCACTGAGCTTGTGCATCTGACGAATGAAGAACATGCCGGTGTTGAAATCACGCCAGTCGCCGTCGTACAGGTCCCCGGCGATGACGACGAAATCGACTCGTTCAGCCAATGCAAGTTCGACAAGGTTTTCGAGCGCACGACGTGTCGCTCCTCGAATCAGATCGACCGGAGCGCCCTCATAGCGTTCCAGTCCTTCCAACGGACTATCAAGGTGTATGTCAGCGGCGTGGATGAATTTCATGCTGGTTCTTAACCCAATTCGACACCAAATTCAAATTCGGAAGTCGGTTGAACCTGGCATGATGAAAAAGACAAACCGTTGTCAGGTGATGCTGTTGAATCTTATGAACGGCAAAGTTCTTCCAAAGTAGCCTTCGTCTCTCCGCGTGATGAGCATGCGTCGAAAACGATTCACACGTTGCCTCAGCCTGGGGACAAATGCGGCGTTTGGATTCTTTTTTTTAAACATGCGGATTGGAATATGGTAGGCTCTCGAACGATGCTCATCACGCGGAAAGGCTGTCAGTCTTTGTAGTGTGGGCTTTAGCCCGCACAAGATGCTGTGTCGCACGGTCTGAAGCCCATGCTACGGGTTGTGGCTCACTATCCTCAACTGACAAAAACTGACAGCCTCGGAGCGATGATGGCTACTTTTCTGATTCAAGGCCTCGAAGATACCATCGGCAAGGGGGTGTCTTCATGGTTCGATAACGTCTCCGAAGAGCACGGCCTTACCGAAGACGGTAAAACCGTGCCACCCTTTTTTTGGGTTTCTGTGACAAAAGCTTTTCGTTACCGACGTCCAAACATCCCAACTTCCGTTCGATTCATCAGACCAGGTCGACGCTCAACATTTGGTGGCGGTTTCATTAGGATGTCGCAATTCATTTTTACCATTCCTCGAAAGAGACTCCGATGACTCGATATGCGGCGTTCGCAGCGGCTGTTGTTCTGATGATTCCGACTTTGGTGCGAAGTGCGGACGGGCCATTGCCTCCGAAAGAAGCTGCAGCCAGCATCAAGCTGCCACCAGGATTCCGTGCCACGCTGTTTGCTGGTGAGCCGGATGTCATGCAGCCAATGTCGATTACTTTCGACGATCGAGGACGCATGTGGGTTGTGGAATGCCGTTCCTATCCCAAATGGTTACCTGCTGGAACCAAGGAAGGGGCTGACAGGATTTTGATCCTGGAAGACGAAAATGGGGATGGGCAATTCGATAAACGGACCGTGTTTGCCGACAAAGGAGTCAACTTCAGTTCGGTGGAATACGGATTCGGCGGAATTTTTGTGACGGCGATTCCAAATCTGATTTTCATCCCTGATGCGAACGGCGATGACGTTCCAGACGGGCCACCGCGAGTGTTGCTGGATGGCTTCGATTTGAAGGCGGTCCACAATGTCGCCAACGGTCTGGTCTGGGGTCCGGATGGATGGCTGTATGGCTGCAACGGCATCCTGTCGAATTCGCGAATTGGCAAGCCGGGGACTCCGGACAATGAACGAGTTCCCATGAATTGCGGGATCTGGCGCTATCATCCCGTCCGTCACGAATTCGAAGTTGTTGCCCACGGCACGACAAATCCATGGGGCCTGGCGTTTGATGATCGGGGCGAAGGTTTTCTCACGAACTGCGTGATTGAGCACGCGTTTCACGTGGTTCCCGGTGCACGTTTCAAACGCATGTTCGGTCAGGACTTTAATCCACGGACGTTTGAATTAATGCAGACCTGTGCCGACCACATCCATTGGGCAGGGGGCACATGGGAAGGTTCACGCGACGGGAAAGGAAAGCACGGCGAGGCGGGCGGTGGTCACGCTCACTCGGGTGCCATGATTTATCTGGGCGATCAGTTTCCGTCCGAGTACTACAACAACCTTTTCACGCTGAACATTCACGGACAGCGACTGAATCGAGACAAATTGGAACGAAGTCAATCGGGTTACGTTGCCAAGCACATGACCGACTTTGCTCCCTCTGGCGACCCCTGGTTTCGAGGCGTTTGCGTCAAGCAGGGGCCTGATGGGATCTATTTCACCGACTGGTCTGATACGGGTGAATGCCACAATTACGATGATGCAACCATCCATCGAGAGAACGGTCGTATTTACAAAGTGACCTATGGGGAAACTCGTGAAAAGAAGGTTGATTTCAGCAAGCTTTCGAATCTCGAACTGGTTGATCGACTTGCCGACAACGATGGTTTTCGAGCCAATACTGCGAGACGCATTTTGCAGGAACGGTCCGCAAGTGGAAAATTGACGAAAGAAGTGACGATCCAATTGCTGACGATGTTCTCAGCGAACCTGGCTACGTCCGATTCAGACAAACAAACGAAACAGGGATTGCAATTGCTTTGGACGCTTCATGCAATCGGTGCGTTGCAGGATCTGCGTTTCGACCAACTTTTGTCGCCTGTGCGTCCGCTTAAAAATGACACCATTCGCGGCTGGATTGTTCGTTTGGAGTTGGAATCCAAGTCTGTATCGCCAGAGGGGGAACTCAGGCTCGCGGAAATGGCGAGAACGGACTCATCTCCCTACGTGCGGCTACAGCTTGCATCAGGTTTGCAGCGACTTCCGCTTGCCAATCGGAGCGAAATCGCACGTGGACTTGTATCACACCTCGAAGACGCACCGGATAACAATTTGGTGCTGATGACGTGGTACGGAATCGAGCCGTTAATTGCCGGCGGTGACCATGAAGTTTTACCATTGGCTCTGGCAACAAAAATTCCCAAGCTAAGGCAGTTTATTGCCCGGCACCTTGCGCTGCATGAATCTCCACGATTTGGGCCGATTCTCAGGTGGCTGGAAGAAAGTGGTGGCGATTTGGCGGTCCAGCGAGATGTCTTAACGGGTCTCTACGCCGCCATCGAAGGACGTCGCGACGTCAAGCCCGACCTCGACTGGAAGTCTGTCGCCGCTCGTTACGCGATGAGTCCCGATGCGATCGTTCGCGAAATGAGCCAAAGAATCTCGCTGGTGCAGGGTAGTGACGAAGCATTTCATGAATTCGTCAAAGTGGTCAAAGATGAAAAATCCGACGCCGCGCGACGGGAACGAGCTCTTGCGGATCTTGTGACGACTCGACGTCCAGGCGTTGCGGATCTGTTGCTCGATCGGCTGAACGATTCCGTGTTAAGAGGACCGGTCATCCGGGGTCTGGCGGGATTCGACCGCAGCGAAGTGGGAAATGCATTGCTCGGGCTGTATTCGCGGTTGAGTGATGTGGAAAAACTCGACGCAATCAGTACTCTCACGGCTCGCGAAAAGACCGCTTTGGCGCTGGTCGCGGCAGTGGATGCAGGGACAATTGACAAACGTGATCTCTCAGAATTTGACATCCGTCAGTTGCAGCGGTTTAAGGAACCAAAGCTCAAAGAGCTGGTTAACAAACTGTTCGGAGCCAAACCCTCCTCTGCCGAACGCGCACAGCAGATTGCAGAAATGAAGCGGCAGGTTTTGGCAGGTGACGCTTCAGCGGCCGATCCGAAACACGGACGAGCGGTTTTTCAGAAGAATTGTGCCTCTTGCCACACGCTATTTGGCGAGGGCCGAATGGTTGGACCCGATCTGACCGGCGCCCAGCGCACAGATCTGGATTACGTTCTGATTAACGTCATGGACCCCAGCGCGCTTGTCGGTCATGCCTATCGGGTCACAATTGTGGAGTTAAAAGACGGTCGGGTCATCAATGGGATCGTCAAGGCAGAAGATGCGAGCACGTTGACGTTGCAAACGGCGACCGATCGAATCGTCGTCGCGACGCAGGATATTCAAGAGCGACAGCAGCAGTCGGTTTCCATGATGCCGGAGGGTCTGTTAAACCGGCTTTCGATCCAGGACATTCGTGATCTGGTAAAGTACTTGAACAGCGAAAAACAAGACTAATGCGTGGTCAAGGCTAAATGTTCGGATTGTGTGCCACTGCATCGGAGTCTTCGGAGAAGCAATGGCGTCTTTTTCTAGAGGCAATCGAATAGCACTGGGTGACCGACGACGGTCATCCCGTGGCACGAAAAACAGGACTGAGAATCGCCAAACACGATCCATCTTGCTCAAACTTTGAAAATCCCCATAATCCCCAAACGTCGGGAAGTTGTGGTTCGAAGGCAAAACTCGCTGGTTTGTAGAAAAACTGATCGATATACTGAAAATGACGAATACTTTTCACTGTGGAAGTCTGTGATTTATTGCTGGCTTACAGTAATATTGAGCGTCAGTTAGGGTTTATCAAGCAGTGTTTTTAGGGATCTCGGCAGAGTCGAGGATGTCAGGCGATTCGCCGGTCGAGGATGCGATCCATGTACGATAGCGGTGTTTCACGAGCAACAAATAGTCAAGGGAACGGTTCGGATGCGTCCCTTGGCGTTGTTCCGCATCGATCGATCGAATCGAAATCAAGTTGGACGCGCCGCACTCGCTCGCTGATGGGCGTGCAGGTCGCATCCACGGGATCGTACGTCCCCGACAATATCGTCACAAACGCCGATTTACAGTCGCGTTTCGGTTACGACCCCGCCTGGATTGAGCAACGAACTGGAATTCTCGCCCGTCGATATGCTGCTCCCGAACAGGCGACTAGCGATTTGTGCATCGAGGCTGCTCGTCGGGCAATTCGCAATGGTCGGATCGATGTTCGCGACATCGATCTTGTCGTTGTGGGCACGTTCACTCCTGATTTCCAGTGTCCGACCACTGCGAATCTGGTTCAAGAAGCGTTGGGTATCGATGCCCCGGCAATGGACTTACACGCGGCGTGCTCCGGTTTTGTGTACGCGCTTGTGACGGCCGCTCAATATGTCGCCACGGGAAACAGCCGTACGGCTCTGGTGATCGGCGGTGACTGTAACAGTCGAATCGTTAACCCACTTGATCAAAAAGTCGCACCATTATTTGGTGACGGTGCCGGGGCTGTAATCCTGACTCGCGGAGACGCTCATCAGGGACTGATCTGTTATCAGCTTGGTTCTGACGGCGGCGGCGGCTGCATGCTGGATCGTCAGGCAGGCGGTACCAAGAATCCGGTGACTCACGAAGACTTGGATGCAGGGCGACAGTTCCTGCAAATGGACGGCCGGAACGTTTTCAAATGGGCCGTTCGCGCCGTCACTGACAGTATCGAAACGGTGATGCGAAAGACCGGTTTGTCGTCTCATGATGTTGCACTTTATGTGCTGCATCAGGCGAACATCCGCATCATTAACAACGTCGCCGAACAGTTGGCGATCCCAGTCGACAAGATGTTCAACAACTTGCAAAGTTATGGCAATACGTCAGGCGGTTCAATTCCAATCGCACTGGACGAAGCCCTTCAAGCAGGACGTCTCAATCGCGGCGATACGCTTCTCATGAGCGGTTTCGGAGCCGGCCTAACCTGGGGCACTTGTCTTTTCCGCTGGTAGGCTCGAAGAGGCACAGGCCAATTTGCGGTATCCCTTACGTGTTTGCGCGGTGTTCCCCCCACGCAGTGCCCGAAGGTTTGTTACGGCCCGTATGCAGTCTGCAAGTCTTAAGCCGCAGAGCGGCGGACGAGTAAAGCCTGGGGTGCTTTCGCCCCAGGATGAAGCACAACAAAAACCGATAAAAAGCCCCAGCGGGGCTGCCGAGTCGATTCCGTCTCAGTTTCGCTGCGGCCGAATCGGTATGAGCCGGGATCAATGGCAACGATTGAAATGAACGTCCGATCGCGGTCGCCCCTAGGGGGCTTTTTGCTTGTTCTTTTCTGACGAAACCTGGGGCCGAAACTGCCCCAGGCTGTATTCGGTCGCCGCTCTGTGGCTTAAGGACAGCGTCATTTGACAACTCCGCCGGTCGGTTCAGCCAGCGTTCCCGAACATCACTCTTCTGGGCATTCTTGAGACCCCAACCGACCGGAAGCAAAACGGGAGTGTGAAAACAACGGGGTCAGGTCCAGTCGTTTGCAATTCATTTCGTCAATAATGTACCTGTCCCCGTTTTCATGGCGAGTGCTTGTGAAACTTGCCATCCCGGTTTTCGAATCACCCACATCCGCAGCGAAATCGGATTGCAAAACGCCAACGCGGCATTATCCTGATATCCGTGATCGCTAAACAAAACATCGCGATATCGTGGATATCCCCGGAAGTTCGGTATTATTCGCAATCGATCACGAATAATATTTAGTTATTTTGCGAAGACGGCATTACTGCGAGAAAATTGTAATGACCGACATCATTTATTTGAAGGGCGATGCAACGCAGCCACAAGCTAAGGGAGTCAAGATCGTCGCTCATGTGTGTAACGATTTGGGGGGGTGGGGAAAAGGGTTTGTACTTGCGATCACGAACCGATGGACCGAACCTGAAAAACAGTACCGCCAATGGCATCGTCGCCGCTCGGAAAACAATTTTGGATTAGGTGCTGTGCAATTCGTGCAGGTTGAACAGTATCTTTGGATTGCCAACATGATTGGCCAACGTGGTATGAAAACTGGGAAGAACGGCCCGCCAGTGAGATATGAGGCAATTGAAAGTTGCCTCGCGCTCGTGGCAATAAGGGCGATCGAATTATCTGCATCAGTCCACATGCCAAGAATCGGCTGCGGTCTCGCCGGTGGCAAATGGGAAAAGGTTGAACCTCTTCTTCTCAACACCCTATGCAAATCCGGTGTGGTGGTGTACGTATATGATATTGATAAATGACGGTGGCGTTAAAATAATCAGAAATGAACGCGGACGGCGAGTACGCCGCCGGTTAATTCTACGTTCGGCCAAGGAGAATTAATGGCCTATATGTACCATCTGCCGAGAGGAAGACATTGGAACGCACCGTTGCTGGTGGAAGCTCTGCAAAAACGCGGCGTGAAGGCGACACTTGATGGGGAGCGGGTCGTGATGACGCTTCCCGTCAAACGTTGTGACATTGTGAATGCACGCACCGTTGAGGATTTTATGTCGGCAATGATTCGCGAAAACATTGGCGTGGTATCCGCGACACTCTCGCTTGTACCAATGGCTGTCTTGGAGAATGTTCGTTTAAAGGTCTCTCAAAGACTCGAGGCGGATTGGTATCCGCAAATTGAAGAGGTTACCAATTCACTTTTCGAATGTGGATACGTCACTTTAAATCACCGTGAATTGGCAAATAAGTATTACACGGGTGAAATTGATTTAAACGCATTGTTTGACACCATTGAAGAACTCCAGATCGACATGATACGTGCGATCGAGGAGTCTCGCTTTGAAGATGCCGGGGTCAAACACGAGAGAGTAAAAGAGATCAAGCAGCAAATTGAAGATTTGCTAAGAAACTCTTTGCGCGACGACTGACAATGGCGAAGGATCTGCAATGCCCGGCACAAAAAAAATGGGGCAGGTTCATTAAAAACGAAATAAACCGACTCACTCTTCCTTCGTTAACTTCGTTGCCTTCTGTTCAAAATCTTAATTATCCGATTTGAGTTACCGAGGAACAAACCGCACAGATTGGGGACACTGCATTTCACACGAGACGCATCGAGTTTACGTCGGGTAACGGATTCGGGCGGGGTTCTTCGTCCTCTTGGGACGCCCGACAGTAGCCCACCCTTTCAAGGGTGGGTGAGTGGGCGGCCGATAAGCCGAGTCCCGACAGGGACGACAGATTATCAAAAGAAGCGACAAATATTTTTAAAATGGTAATCCTTGAAAGCAGGTCTTTCGCCCCTTAGGGGGCTTTGCGTACGATTCTACGTCCATTCCCACCGATAAATCGGTGGGCTATTATCGTATGTCCCAAAGGGACAAAGAGCATGCGCCAGAGAAGTCGCCAAAATGAGTCGTTGGGCCTTGCCCCTCTCAAAAAAATGCATCACGGCGTTGCCCGGCGTGGCGACCGAGTCATGGTCTCGAACGCGTCTGAGTTTCACCGACTCCCAATCGAGAATCGAACGGGATCAATGCCAACGATTGGCGTGAACGCCCAATCTCGGTCGCCGCGAGGGGGCTTTTTGTTGGGTCTTATATGGCGAAACCTGGGGCAGAAACTGCCCCAGGCTCTACTCGGTCGCCGCGATGCGGCTTACGCACGAGGCTCCGATCCCTAGTAGCATCGGCCACGCGGATCGATCTGCTTTGCAGAGGCTTCAATCGCTTGAAGAATGACAAACCGAATCAGAAATCAGACGGCAGCACGACGTCGTCGGTAAGCTGCAGCGGCCATCCCGAGTGCACCGATGCCCAGCAGGGCGAAGGAGGATGGTTCGGGAACGGCAGCATCAACAGTGGTTTCCGAGAAGGTCACGACCCCATTGCCCCCCTGCGAACCGGCAGTCGCCAGGCCGTTGGAGACCGAAGTATCCAGGTAAGATCCGCCGCCGCCGCCGCCGAAATTGTTATCCCCATACCCACCGCCGCCGCCGGAATAACCGCCGCCGCCGCCGCCGCCGTTATCACCACCACCACCACCGCCGCCGAAACCGCCGTAATTGCCAGCCTGATCTCCCGTACCGCCTGCAAAATTGAATGCTCCCACACCACCGAGACCTGAATGGTAGCTTAAACCTCCAGAACCGTCGGTGCCATTACCCAACCAGCCACCGCCGCCGCCACCGTCGTAAATACCATTAGACCCCCCGTCGCCGCCGGAACCAGCGCTCCCGCCCGATCCGCCGCTACTACCTTGGCCAGCCGAGCCGGAGGTACCTGCTTGCCCGACACCACCCAGAGCGCTTCCACTACTCCCTTTCCACCCGGCTCCGCCGCCGCCGCTAGCAGCGAAGAGGAGGGAATTCACGCTGTCGACGTAGACAAACGAACCACCGCCACCACCGCCGCCAGCATAGTAATATTCGCCACCCTGTCCGCCTACGACGATGTCCAAAACAGTACCGGCAGTGAGGTGGACATCGCCCGAGACTAAGGCGCCATAGCCCCCGTAATTTCCATCTTTGTTAGCGCCGCCCTGCGCACCCGCCACTGAGAAATGATAAGTCCCGCTGGAAGTGACCGTGTACTGCTGAATCGCCCCCGTGTAGGAAAGAGTGCCAGCGTTCGCGCTCTGCGACATCGCCGCGAGCACGGCCGCCGCAACGACAGCCGAAACTGTCTTACTAAAAAACTTCTTCATCAACCAGGCCCTCTTCTCGATGATTTCAAATCCGACGGATTGAGTCGAACGCGAAATCCCCCCAAACTCACCGCAGGTCTGTCAACAAAGCACATTGCCCTATTGATTCCGCAGTGTCTACCAAACAGCTCACGAAACATTCGTGATCACCTCAAGAGGAACGGCACTCGAAACCACGAATAGCCCAACCACGACGAGCCAGATGACTCGTCGGAAAACATCCGTCAAAGTGTTTCGGATGGAAATCGTGAGCAATCAATCCACCAGTGAGAAACCCGCTCGTTACAAGCGCGTGAAGCCCTGAAAACCAAAACTGTGTTTTTAGATTAAAAAATACAGACGCATCTGATCAAGCGATTCTGGTGTAGTATTTGGACAAATTTAAGGATTTTTCCGCTGTGATTTGTGCGTTGTGTGAACGTTTTGTGAATATCTGGTCGTGTATGCGTATTACTACGGTTCCGAATGTCAGGCTTCGTCGAGTTTGCTCGAGAGATCGCGGAAAACAAAGGGGTCAGGTCCAGTTGTTCTCAATTTATTTCGTCAATAATGGACCTGTTGCCTTTTCTTGACCTTTTCTTGACCCGACAAAAGCTTGCTCCGACCCAGTGTTTGTGCGTTGCAAAATCGTTGTCGAAGAACACTGTTTGACCGAGTGCGGTCAAGCAGTGGCACAGGTCTTTTCATGTTCGCGATGGTCTTCCCGACGAGAATTTGAAACGGGCCACGGGGACACTGCTTTTTTGGCCGGTTTCTGTTGAGCCGTGTCCCTGATTGCCGGATTTAAAAACCATCGTTTTTGCGAACGTACCGCGTCCTTACGCACGCTCTTCAAAAAGATAATCTAATTTCTCATTGATCTGTTGGCGCAGACAGTCCGCCAGGCCTTGTTACAATTTGGTTCAGGAGCACAAAGCCGAAAATATACCTCGAAACGACAATCCCGAGTTATTTCACGGCGTGGCATAGCCGCGATCTCGTCATGGCCGCGAACCAGGAAACAACGCGGGAGTGGTGGTCACGTCGACAGAACGATTTTGAATTTTATGTCTCCCAAGCAGTGATCAAGGAGTCGAGTGCAGGCGATACCGACGCCGCGAGACGTCGGTTGGAGTTTTTAAATCCATTTCCGCTGCTTGACATTTCAGGAGAAGTTGAATCGCTCGCGGCGAATCTGATTGCCAACGTTCCATTGCCACCGAATGCACAGGTGGATGCACTCCACATCGCCGTCGCTGCGGTCAACGAGATGAATTATTTGGTGAGGTGGAACTGCACCCACATCGCGAATGCAACTCTCCGATCCAAAATTGAAAAGGTTTGTCGGTCTCGAGGATACGAGCCACCCGTCGTCTGTACGCCACAAGAAATGTTGGAGGAAGAAGACCAAGATGCGTGATACGATCATCCAGGAAATCCGAAACACTCGCGACGAATACGCGCGCCAATTCAATTACGACTTGCATCAAATGTGTCTCGACCTGCGCCACGAGCAAGAACTCAGCGGCGCCAAGGTCGTCACATTTTCAACCAAGTCGACCCGATCTGAATTGACCGAACAAACGGGTCAACGTGAGGCGAGTACGACCGCGTTACCTTGAACGTTCGCCGATCGGAAACAGATGACATCGATAACGTCAATTCCGGATGACCGCGATCTGACTGCCAAGGAACGCCTTCTCGTTGAATGGCTGCTCGACCACGGCTCGGCGGATGCAAATCACTATCGATCTCATCTCGACGAAGTTCGGGTTGCAACGCGATGTTATTGCGGATGCGCTAGTGTTGATTTTGCGATTGATGGCGTCGTCCCGAAGAAAGGCGAGCCGATATCCGTACTTTCGGACTATGAATGGGTTGATTCGGATGGACGGCTATTCGGCGTATTTTTGTTCGCGAAATGCGATCTATTGGCGGGGTTTGAGATATGGTCGCAAGACGGGCTGGCAACCGCCGACTACCTTCCAGAATTGGCTGATCTCCGCCCCATCGGCACCACGAATATCGGCGAACCAAAAAATGCACACGAGTCGCCAAGTCGGGCGATTTGACAATGGAAAATCTCTCGTCGCGACCGGGTGATTTTAAACGTTCGGCCAAGGAGAATTAATGGCATATATGTACCATCTGCCGAGAGGAAGACATTGGAACGCATCGTTGCTGGTGGGAGTTCTGCAAAAACGCGGCGTGAAGGCGACACTTGATGGGGAGCGGGTCGTGATGACGCTTCCCGTCAAACGTTGCGACTTTTCGAATGTGCAGACCGTCGAAGATTTTATGTCGGCAATGATTGGCGAAAACAGTGGCGTGGTATCCGCGACACTCTCCCTTGTACCAATGGCTCTCCTGGAGAATGTTCGTTTAGAGGTTTATGAAAGACTCGAGGCGGATTGGTATCCGCAAATTGAAGAGGTTACCAATTCACTTCTGGAATGTGGATACGTTACTTTAAATCACCGTGAATTGGCAAATAAGTATTACACGGGTGAAATTGATCTGAACGCATTGTTTGACACAATTGAAGAACTCCAGATCGACAAGATACGTGCGATCGATGAGTCTCGCTTTGAAGATGCCGGGGTCAAACACGAGAGAGTAAAACAGATCAAGCAACACATTGAAGATTTGCTGAGAAACTCTCTGCGCGACGACTGCAAATGGCGATGGATCTGCAATGCGCGGCAAAAAAAGGGACAGGTTTGCTCTGCAGAAATGGTCTATCTTTGAAGTGGCAAAATGATAACAGCCATGACGACGCAACGACAAACCGCAATCAAACGAGGAGTACTTTCGATGCTTGACAAATTTCGTCCTTGGCTCCCCGCAGTCGCCTGTACGATCTTGTGCGTGATCGCTATCTCAGGAAATTTGATTGGCGGTGCCATGACCGGCGCCGCCCCTCCATGGATCGGAAACGGCGACATTGCGTTTTATTGCAACTTGCCCATGTGCTTTGCTTTGGTGGGGCTAGTTCAGTCGAAGCTACAGCGAGAGAACCGCGAGCTACGAACGACGATTGAAGAACTGGTGTCACGACAATCCACCAAAGACCGTGCGAGATAGACGGGGTAAATCCAAGTGTCGAAAGGAATCAAATAGGCCAGGAATCATAAACACTTTTCGCGACCTCTGCGTGTGTTCACTGAAGGAATTGTACCGTAACTCATTGAATGCCGAGCAAGGCATTCAATACGGACTGCGAGTACGCTGCCGGTTAATTCGGCCGTTATGCCCCAAAACACCTGCTCGTGCAGCGCGATCCGGAATCGAAAACCGGCGACTCACCTCATGGGCGGAATCAACTATTTATTCCCACCGGATCAGATAACGAATCTCCCAACATGGCGATTCATTTTCCACTTCCCCGGCAGTTCTAACCCCGATGATGTTGCGGCGGCATCAACAGCTTCTGAAGCATGCCGATTTCAAATTCGTGCAATTCCCAACTGGCCTTGATCTGAAATTCGATTCGAACACGTCATCTGTGGATGTGAAAGTTGAAGTACCAGAGAACGTCCGTCGTCGAAGTAACGCACTAACGGATTACGAATCCGACGTCTGGAAGATCCTTGGCAGTATGGCCGGTTGCGGCTACGAAGAAGTTTTCTACGAAGCAATCGACTGGGTTGATGCTCGTGATTCACGATCGGTTCAAAAACCTCATCAAGTGAAACGGTGGTGGCAATTCTGGAAGTAATCTCTTTCGGTCAAGCAGTGGCACGGGTCTTTACATGTTCGCGGTGGTCTTCCCGACGAGAATTTGTGTACGGGGTTGGGATTAAGGGAAAAGTCTGCGACTTGTAGCCATGGAACGAATTGTTGTTTCATTTCGCATGTGAATTGAATCTCAGATTTCAAATTTCAAATCTCAAATCTCAGATCTGAAATCTCAGATGTCAGATGTCAGATGTCAGAAAAATGCGTGTAAAGCGACAAATTATGTTGTGAGAACGTATTGACTAAATAAAAATGCGTGTGTATTGTTATCACAACTGCGGTTGTCGCATATGTTTTTGGGCTTTGTCGGTTTGATTGACTGGGGGGACTCGAATGAATCTGGAAAAGTTGAGCGATATTCCTGCGACGCCGCAGGGGTGGGTTTGGAAAGGGGTGATCCCTGAGGGGCAAGTAACACTACTCACGGGGGAGCCGGGTGTTGGGAAGAGCCTGTTTGCGATGGATGCTATCGCAAAGTTGACTCGGGGTGAGCGTGGTTTTACCGTTGCTGATCAGGGGGAGCCGGGTCAGGTCATTCTGGTTTCGGGTGAAGATGGTATTGCCAGTGTGGTTCGAAATCGCCTGGAAGCTGCGAAAGCGGTGCTCCCTTTGGTCAATGTCGTCGTTAATGAGACGAACGCCACGTTAGAAAAACCTGTCTTGAGACGCAGCCGGCTTGATGACGATGCTCAAATTGAATCGCTTGAATTGTATCTGACATTGCTGCGTGAGACGGGTTCGCCTTGTTGTCTGATTGTGATTGATCCCGCCAAGAGTTTTCTCGATGCGACGAACGGTCGCAACGACGCGAAAATCCGAGAAACATTGGCGAAGCTGACAGATCTGGCGAATCGATCGGGAGCGGCGATTCTGTTGATCGCCACGCCTTCCAAGGTTGAGAAAGGGAAACGTGGCGATTGGACGCCGTCGTCTCCGGTCCTCGCCGAGGTGGCTCGTTCGGTCTGGACGATCGTTCGTGATCCCGATGAACCAGGCCGAAGGGTCCTATTGCCAGTCAAAACCAATTTGTGTGAAACTCCTCCCGG
>CAIVEI010000130.1 GCA_903904835.1 uncultured Schlesneria sp.
GATCAACCCACCCGAAACTTCAACAAAAACCTCTGAAAAACCTAACCCAACGTCACAAATAAAACACAATACTCAATGATTTTTCCGAAAACTGTCTCAAAGTTATTGACACGCTCCGAAAAGCCTGGTTTCCTCCAATGTTGCGCAACAATCCCGTAGTTGCGCAACATGATCTCATGAGCTTCGCCATAGTTGCGCAAACTCTCGCGGAGTTGGAAGTCGGGGAAAAGAGAATAAGATCCCTCGCTTGCGCGTCGGGCTTACGTTTCATGGCATTTTTTGGTGATGATGGTTTAACTTGTGCATAGTTGCGCAACTTGATCTCACGAGTTTCGCCATAGTTGCGCAAACTCTCGCGGGGTTGAAAGTCGTAGAAATGGCTTGTTCTCGCCAATGTTGCGCAACGTGGTCGGACAGGCTTCGTCGTCCTTGCGCAAACTTTCAGCCGGTTCAAAGTCGACGACGTTACCCTACGGCTCAAGATTTGAGATTTGAGATTTGAGATTTGAGATTTCAAATTTCAAATTTCAAATTTGAGATTCGGTTCTCAACGGGGTGTTTGAATCCGGTAGAGACTCTTGTCGGTTCTGAGGAACAGGGACTCGTCTGCGGCAGCAATTGTCGCTTGTGTCCGCCCTGGGAGTTCGTTGACCGCCAGTTCACGATACTCTTCTTTAGACGGGGCGATGACATACGTCTTACCCGCTTCATCGAGCATGTAAATTCGGTCTTCAGCGAGTAACAACGACGCGGTGAAATTCCCGCCAATACGTTTTTTCCAGTTTTGCGTACCGGACTTGGCGTCCAGACAAGTTGCAACACCACTGTCATCAACGAGATAAAGCTCGTTGCCAATCAGCAGAGGCGACGGGTTCAGCGGGGCTCCTTTATCAAGTTTCCAGGCCATGTGTGACTCGGTCACATCTCCGGCTCCGTCAGGCCGGACCGCGTAGATCCACGGGTTATCGTACCCCGAGCAGAGGAAGACCAGACCTTGGCCGTAGACAGGACGAGGGACGTTGGAATAACCCTTGGGATAACGAAACCGCCAAAGCTCCTGACCTGATTGAGGGGCATAGCCGATCGCCCATTCTCCTCCAGTGCTGACCAATTGCTTCTGGCCATTGACTTCGATGATCAGCGGCGTGGAATAGGCCATCTTGCCCTCGCGAGTTGTTTTCCAGGCCTCGTCGCCGGTTTTTTTATTTAAGGCCGTCACGTACTGCACGTCGGTACCGTCACAGGCAATGATCAGCAGATCACCGAAAACGACCGGACTTCCGCCGGGTCCATGTCGATGGTTGTATTTTAATTCCTTCTTCCAGATGACGTTGGCTTTGCGATCCAGGCATGCCGTACCGAGTTTGCCAAAATGCACAAACAACCGATCACCGTCGATTAAGACTGATGGCGACGCGTAACTGTTTTTTGAGTGAATCGGCCCGGGGTCATCATGATGAAAGACCTCAACGTTATGTCGTTCCTTTCCCGTCTCCTTATCCAGGCAGATCACTCGCAGTGATTTCCCCTCGTTCAGCGCTGTGGTGAGCCACACTTCCGAACCACTGATGGAAGGGGTCGACCAGCCAAGCCCATCAATGTCCGACTTCCACCGGATGTTTTCGGATTCGCTCCACGTTAATGGAAGATGTTTTTCAGGCGAATGGCCTTGACCATCGGGGCCTCGAAACTGAGGCGAATCGCCCGCCATGAGGTTGCTGGAAACCGAGGCAAAAAACGTCAGTAACAATAAGAATCGATGCATTACCTGATCCCTTCGAGAATAATTGACGAAGTGAGTAGAAAGCACCGGAGCGACGACCGCAAGTGCATGGGGGCGATAAACCACAATGAGCTTCGGGTTAATGCATCATTGGTGGGCAACGTCAGGATGTTTCAATCAAACAGAAACGGCTCGCCAGCGACTTCGTATCCTGGTCTTGCTCCCACGTTCAGTAACAGGCCGAGACTGATCGCGGCCATTAACAGGCTGGAACCACCGTAGCTCATGAGTGGCAGTGTGATGCCGATGACAGGAAGCAGGCCGACCGTCATACCGGTGTTGATGATGGTCTGGGTTGCCCACAGCGTGACAATGCCGACGGCAATCAGTCGTCCAAATGGTTCACGTGTTTTCGCGGCGATTCTGAGGCCCAGGGCAAAGAAGGCCAGATACAAGAGCAGGGTCAATGTGGCTCCAAAAAATCCCCAGCGTTCACCGATCAGGCAGAAGACGAAGTCGGTTTGTGAATTTGATAATCGATATGCTCGGGGATCATCGATTTTTGGGCCGGAGAATTCGCTTCCTTCCAAACCCCCTAACGAGAGGACGGCCTTCGACTGGTGCTGGTGACGACGGTCGCCGCCGGGGTTTGGGCCGCCGTCAACTTGTGTGAGCAGTGCTCGGATTCGTGATTTCTGTTCGGCACTCATTTTAATCCAGAACACGGGCGAGATCGCAAGACCGAGCAAACCGACACAGACCAGATGCCTCCAGCGAGCTCCCGCTGTGAATAACATGGCAAACAAGACTGGTACGAATAACAAAGCCGTACCGAGGTCGGGTTCCAACAGAATCAGAGCCAGGGGAATCAGTGTCAGGGTGAATGGGGCAATCAACCCTGCGACTTTGAGAAAATTATCCCGGTACATCAAGTATTGGGCCAAAACCAGAATATAGGTCAGTTTGACAAATTCGGACGGCTGCAGATCGAAGAAACCAAGTTGAATCCAGCATCGAGCGCCACCCCGTTTTTCCATAAACAGGACAACAATCAACAGTGGCAGAGAGGCTAAAAACAGAATATGGCCCATTGGCTTCCAGGTTCGATACGGAATGGCGAACGCCAATGCCAGCCCCGGAAGCGAGACAAATGCCCAAGTGATTTGTTTCGAAAAGAGGTCCGGACCTTCACTCAGTTCATCGGCCCTTGCGATTCCTGACGATCCAATTGCTAATAATACGATCGCACAAATAACAACCAGCCAGGGAATACGTCGGATTAAATCAGCAGTCGGCACGAGGTTCCCTCCATGATCCTCAAAACGACAAGTTCCCCCTGCTTTTCCAGTCGGGAACGACGTCGGTGGATCGTGTTTATCGAGTTTGAATGGGAGTTCGACAAGACCAATTCGGGGCAGGGGTTCGTGTGATCTCCGTTTTTCCGTTTTTGAGAGGTTTTCTGTGAAAATTGCACCGGCGAAAGGTGTGACTCAGTTGAACGAAATATCCTCCAGTTCCGAGTCTTCGAGACGATTGTTGCCAGAATGGCAGATTGATTCCCTTATTTTCGATGTTCGACTTGTACAGAGATTCCAACTTTAGCGGTGTGACTTCGTAGTTGTCTTACATATCTGTCATCAAAACGATCGGGTGTAGACTGCCGAATGTTATTGACCTAGACTACGATGCTCCTATTTAAATTCGTGGAATTTTTGTGTTGAGCCGCACCTTCAAGGTTACGGTTCAGGAAAAATCCGTCCGCTGGCAAGATTGAGATCCATCCATGAGTAACGGTACTTCGGCAAAGCGATCCCGGTGGCTGCGATTCGGGTTGGCAATGGTCGTTATAGGGGCTTTGGCTGGGGTTGCTTTTTGGAACCGTGTGGCATTGAAAGATGCCTGGGATCAGCACCTACAGGCCAATCGGATTGACGGCGCGACATCACCAAATGCCGGTGTCACACGTCCGACAAAGCGCCCTTTATTCGAAGTGGTTCCGGACAAACATGACACGATTCGGCTGATTGACCGAGATGTTTCCAGTCTTGGAATTCATATTCACACGATTAACAGCGATCCGCCACCAAATAAGTTGCGATTACCGGGAACACTGACTCTCGACCCGAACCGATTTGTTCGTGTGCATTCGCGGTTTCCTGGAGAAGTGCGTCGTGTCGGAACCGCTTCGGGTACCAATCGGCCATTGCGATTCGGCGATACTGTCGTATTGGGCCAGTTGTTAGTGCGAATTTGGAGCAAGGACGTTGGTGAGAAAAAAAGTGAATTGGTTGATGCGCTTTCCAAAGTTCATTTCGACAAGATCATTCTCGACCGTTTGAATTCGGTAAAGGGCGGGGTTGTTACTGAGCGAGCCATCAACGACGCAGAACGAAATTATCAGGGTGATCTTGTCGCTGTGGCGAAAGCCGAGCGAACGTTGCGATCCTGGAACTTTACCGAAGACGAAATTGCCGCAGTGCATCAGGAAGCCAAAGACCTTTTGGCTGGAACCGCTTCGATCAATGATGACGGTCACTGGGCGGAGATGGACGTACTTGCAGCTCAAGCAGGTGTGATTGTAGAAAAGAATTTCAACGTCGGTGACATTGTCGACACCACGCAAGACCTTTACAAGATTGCAGATCTCGACCGGCTACAAGTGTTAGCCAACGCTTTTGAAGAAGACCTGCCACTTTTGCGCAGGCTTTCACCTGAAGAGCAGAACTGGACATTACAACTCAAGTCCGAGTCCCTTGATACTGCGATTACAGGTAAGTTCGACCAGATTGGAATGATCGTTGATCCGAGTATGCATACGTCGGTCGTAATGGGATATGTCGATAACCCCAAGAAGAACCTCGCAATCGGGCAGTTCATAACGGCAACGATCGAAATTCCAGGCGATTCTACGCAGGTTGTCATTCCTGTTTCGGCCGTGATCGAAGAAGGGGCAACTTCGGCAGTCTTCGTCGAGTCGAATGCCGAGCTTCGCGAATACACCCGTCGTCGTGTTGCGGTAACGCGACGTGGTCGAACTCAAATTCATGTCTTGAGCGAACCGAACGCCACGCAACTTGAGCGTGGGATTCAACCGTTACGGCCCGGGGAACGGATATTAATCGATTCTGTTGTTGAGCTTGAAGCTGAGTTGAATGACTTGTCTTCTTCAGCGGCTAAGCATTAATTCGATCTGTTTAGGTCAAAGCACTGTATCGCAAGCTTCCATTCGAAATCGTGTTTTCTTATACACTTACTTCCATGCGAATATTAATATGGTTCATCAGCTGATTCATTGGGCGCTCGACAATAAGCTCATTGTTCTGATTTTGATGTTTGCTCTCGTCGGTTTTGGTGGTTACGCGTTCGTGCACGTGAATGTCGAGGCCTATCCAGACCCCGCTCCTGCGATCGTCGAAGTGATTGCCAAATTTCCGGGTGCTTCTGCGGAAGAAGTTGAACGTCAAGTCACCATTCCGCTGGAAGTCGTGATCGCTGGTATTCCGGGACTCAAATATACCCGGACCAAGTCACTGTTTGGTTTGTCGCACTTGCGTAATCAATTCGAGTATGGCGTCGATTTCTTAAAAGCTCGGCAGGAAATTATCAATCGGCTTCAATTCGTGGACGGGCTTCCGCCGGGGGTCGTTCCCACGCTTTCGCCTCAAAGTCCAACCGGAGAAATCCTGCGTTATACGCTGAAAAACCCGAAAACGGAAAAAGGGAAGGACGTCTATACCCTCAATGACTTGAAATCCATGCAGGATACAGTTCTCGAACGACAGTTCCGTCGGGTTCCACGTATTATCGACATTGTCAGCAGTGGCGGAACGGTAAAGCGATACGAGATCCATCCCGATCCCGAACGTCTAATGCGATATGAAGTCACGCTCGACCAATTGGCTCAGGCCATCCAGGACAGTAACGCGAATGTTGGCGGCGACTACATGGTTCAGGGGGACAATCTTTTAAACATTCGTGCGACAGGGCTGATTGGAGGTGGCCTTGATCCGACCCGTGATCTGTCCGTTCTTCAAGCCGCGTCACCCGAAGCGGCTGCGGCTTATTTGCGTGGAGAAGAGCTGCGACGCATCGAGCGAATCCGTTCCACGGTGATCAAGGCGGTGAACCATCAGCCGATCCGGGTTGAAGACGTTGTCGATGGGGGACCGAATCGAGATCCCGATGAAATCGGGATGCGCGGAGTGATTGTTGGCAACGTTCCTCGTCTCGGTCGCGCGAGCATCAGTTATCGTCAAAAGGACGATCAAGGGAACGTCGTAGTGGATAATAATGGCGATCCCGTCTGGATCGACGAAGAAGAAAAAGTACAAGGAATTGTGCTGATGAGAAAGGGGGAGTCGTCGCTTCCTGCGCTGGCTGGCCTCGAAAAGAAAATTCACGAATTGAACGATCATTCGGGCCGATTGCTGCCCGGTGTGACGATTGAGCCTTATTACGATCGAACGGATCTGATCAATGTCACGACGGAAACAGTTCACGAAAACCTGATTGTCGGGATGGTTCTCGTTACTGTGATCCTCTTGATGTTTCTTGGCAACGTTCGCAGTGCGTTGATCGTCGCGATCAATATTCCACTTGCTCTGTTGTTCGCATTTGTTGTGCTGTTTGTTCGGGGCAAGTCAGCGAATCTCTTGTCGATCGGTGCAGTCGATTTCGGAATCATCGTCGATTCGTCTGTGATCATGGTAGAGAATATCTACCGGCATTTAAGTGCCGGTGACAATAAGGAACTCCCTTTCAAAGATCGAATACTGATTGCAAGTCGAGAGGTTGAGGGGGGGTTGTTTTACACCACGGCGATTATGGTCTGTGCCTTCTTGCCGTTGTTTACGATGCAAGGTCCCGAAGGGCAGATCTTTGGCCCCATGGCGGACACTTATGCGTTTGCCCTGGGGGGAGCGCTTTTGATGTCGTTGACGATTGCACCCGTCCTATGTGCATTGTTTTTCACAAAGCTGAAGCCCGTGGATGACAACATGCTTGTGAAAATGATTAAGCGGGGATATCTCAAAAATCTCGACTTGTACCTGCGAAATCGCACGATTTTCCTTGGGCTCACATTATTTGCCGTTGTTTCGACGTTCTCTTATATCCCCTATATGGGACGCGAATTCATGCCCGAACTGGAAGAGGGGAACCTCTGGATACGTGGAACTTTTCCCATCAGCATTGCACAGGACGCGGCTGCAGGAAAGATTCGGGCCGCGCGGAAGATCATGCAAAAGTATCCAGAAATCGAAGTGGTCGTTTCGATGAATGGTCGTCCAGACGACGGAACCGATCCGACAGGCTTTTACAACTCGGAATTCTTCGTTCCCTTGAAGCCTCACAACGTATGGCCGGCTGTGAAATCGACGACGGGGATCATGTCCTATTTTTACCCAAGGCGTTCCAGAACAAAAGAAGAATTAATCAGTGAGATGAATCGCGAGCTTGAGGATAGTTTATTCGGTGTCGATTGGAACTTCTCACAAAACATTCGCGACAATGTTATGGAATCTCTTTCCGGGGTCAAAGGGGATAATAGTGTCAAAATCCTCGGACCAGATCTTGATGAACTTGAACGTCTAGCCGGTCAATTGAAGCAGCGGCTGGATAGTATTCAGGGAATTGAAAACGTTGGTATCTTCCGAGTGAAGGGCCAGCCAAATCTGGAAATCCCCGTCGACCCGGCGAAATGCAGCCGCTGGGGGTTAAGCGTTGCTGATGTGGAAGATGTTCTCGAAACGGCGGTCGGCGGAAAACCCTTTTCGACAATGGTCGAAGGGGAAAAGCGTTTTGATATTACATTGCGTTGGCCTGCTGAGCTTCGGACGAGCGAAGATGCCATTTTGAATATCCCCGTTGATATCTCAAACAACAATATTACAGACGATAACACGAATGATGATACGAATCCCAATGATAACTCGATGAATAATAATGCGGCGCTGAATCGACGTGGCTTCAACGAACCCCAGCCGTCGTTAAGCGGGAATCCGGTCAGTTCCCAGTCAAACTACATCGTCCGGCAACCTCGTCGTCGGCTGCGTGATTTCGTGACCCCTGTGAACTCGCGAGGAATTCCAGATCCGAACGAAGGCTTTATCCGTTCGGGTGCCTCGACAATTTATCGCGAACAGGGGAATCGGCTGATCGCCGTCAAATTCAGTGTTCGAGGCCGCGACCTGGCGAGTGCTGTTGCTGAAGCTCAACAAAAGACAGAAGATTTATTCACCGCTCCCTATACGACGGAGTGGAGCGGCGAATTTCAAGAGATGAAAGAGGCTGAAGCACGACTGATGGTGATCGTTCCTTTATCGCTGGTCTTGATTTTCATTCTGTTGTACCTGGCATTCCACTCGTTTCTCGATGCGTTGGTGGTCCTTTCAAATGTGCTCGCGCTCTCGATTGGCGGAATCTGGGCACTCTTTCTGACTGGTAGTAACTTCAGCATTTCAGCAGCGGTTGGTTTCATTTCGTTGTTTGGTGTGGCCATCATGGATGGTTTGTTGATGATTTCGTATTTCAATCACTTGCGCCATCAAGGGATGCCGCTCAAAGAAGCGATCATGCTCGGGGCAGAAAAACGCGTGCGACCGGTGACAATGACGGCGCTCACCGCCATCTTCGGATTGTTGCCAGCGGCGATGTCGACCAGAATCGGTGCTCAAACACAGCGACCATTGGCGATTGTGGTCGTCGGTGGCATGATCGCCACGCTGTTTCTGACCAGGTACCTGATGCCGATTCTTTACAGTTACTATGGCCATCGTGAGCCGAACGAAGCCTCAAGCTCACTCGTTCATTAATACTTAATCGATTGTTAGAAACGCGGAGCCAGTTTACCGGTGGCGTAAGATTTTCCGTCTCCGTTCTGGCTCCCCTCGCGTAGTTGTGCGTCGAAATCCCAGAATGCCTCTTCAACAGGTACCCGAAAAGCGTTGACTAGACTTTTCACAAGTGCTTTATCCGAAATGGATTACTGCGGCTTGTGTTATTGTTTGTGCGCTGATTGATTTTGACGGTTTGTCCACGTCGTTCAGCAAATACGGTTATTCCGTCTGTACGCCCTTTGGCTGTATTGGTAACGCGTTCGATTGTGTTGCTCGATACTTGGATGACGGTTGAAATGACTATGACTTAGACCAACGGATTGGTTTTCAGGTCGTACAACCGAAACACGAGCATCACACATGAACTCGATTTGCTGGCGATTGCCGTTCGCAGTGGCGCTTCTGATGACGGTACCCGCTTTGTGCGCCCGTGCCATCGAGCCGTCTGATCCGGCTGATCTACCCGCACCGATCTCCAATACCGCATCCCAACCGATGGGTTCGATTGATGAGCTTGGGGATGGCCCCGTGAAGCCAGATCCATACCGCTGGCTTGAGGACGACGCGGTGACACCAGCTTCCCGATCGACTGTTGCTGCTTATGCGACATTCATTGACGACGTGGACCCCAACAATATTCTCGAACGTCCTGGCATCCCTGTCGGTTGGTACTCGGCGTTGGAAGTGACCGCAGCCAACCCGCGGTTATCGTTTCGACAGAATTCAGGAAGCTTACTCAGCGGTACATTTCCTGATCCGATCGCACCAACGTACGCTCCACTCGATTGGACTGCGATGCCAAAATTCACTTTGGGTTACAGGCGCCCCGAAGGATACGGAGATCTAAGCGTCAGTTATCGCTTTCTACTTTCACAAGGGTCGCAATCACTTTCCCAGTTCAGTGGCGGCGGGACGGGAAGCGGTTCGAGCAATCTGCAATTGCATGTTATGGACTTCGATTACAACCTGTCAGACTTGTTTCCGAATGACCTGTGGCTGATGCCTCGTCAAATTCGTCTGACGGCTGGTGCCCGCGTCGCGGGGATTCAGGATAAGGCCACGAATTCAGGTGGTAGCATTCTCAGTCAGTCGGCGACCAACAGGTTCGTCGGGGCTGGACCTCGATTGGCTCTTGAGTCGCTTTACCCGATTTCATCTCATCGATGGACACTGTTTTCCAAATTTGAAGGTGCTGGCGTGATCGGGGTTGATCGGCAGTCATACAGCCAATCGGTGTCAGGTTCTAATAACGTGATCACGAGTGGTTCGGCATCGAATTCCGTGACGGTGGGCGTCCCCGTGATTGGACTGAAAGCAGGTTTGAACTGGCTTCCCGACTGGGGTGGCGGCAACGTCAAAATGTCCGCAGGCTATCAGTGGGAACGGTGGTTTTTTCTTGGGACGGACACGACGTCGAATAACGAGCTAACGATTCAAGGACCTTTCGTACGAGGCGAAGTCGCTTTTTAAGGTTCTGTCTACATCGGGAAGTGTTTGTCTTCCGCCGAGCCTTGAGGTAAGCAGACGAGCTGACAGGTTGAAATGAAAATGAATCATCACCGCTTCGAATTCCGTTCCGCAGTCATCCTGCTTTTGTGCAGCCCCTGGCTGTCCATTGCCGCAGAACCGCGTGACGATGCGTCCCTGGTCAAACGGGACGGGGCAAAATCGCGGATCATTCAGGTCCACAGCGAAGAAGTGCCAGCCCCTTCTACGGACGACAAAGGGGCGAATACTGAGCCCGCTAAGTCTGTATACGACGCGCCGTTAGATCCAGAGTCAGACAGCTCGCATTCCCTGAGAACATGGACCTTGGCCGAGCTTCAGGCGGTCGCTGATACGATCCATCCGATGCTGCAGCGAGATCGAGCCCGGATCGATTCTGCACGTGGCGGCGCGTTACAAGCAGGCCTTTATCCGAATCCGCGATTCGATACCAACAACCCTCAAGTTTTCAATGGCCAGAACTCATTGTTTAACGCTGGTATTCAACAGGAATTTGTTGTCAAAGGAAAAAAGCGGTTGGATCGCGCCGCCGCTGTGAAGGTGGTTCAGCAGAATGAATTTGCCTACGTGCAAGACCGATTTGGATTGCTGACCAACCTGCGTCAACAATACTACGTTTTATTGGCTGCCCAGCGTCGACTGAAGGTTCTTCAAAAATTGCAGGAAATTACGGCGTCGTCATTTGCCACGGGAAAAGAGCAGGAGAGGGGTGCGGGTGAGCTCGCCCATATTGACGTGTTGCTCCTTAAAATCGATAACCAACGAGTTCAGGCCGATTTAGAAAACACGCTCCGCTTGCAACGAGGTGCTCGAAAGCAACTCGCCATGCTCGTTGGTGATCCGTCCATCAGCGACGATCAGTTCGAAGGGTCGATTTACGACACTCCACCTCAGTATGATGAGAAGATTCTCAATGAATTCGCTGCTGCAAACAGTGCCTACGTTCAGATTGCCAAGCTGGATGTTGAACGAAACGAGATTCTGCTCAAACGAGCTGTCGCAGAGCCCTATCCCAACATTAACCTGGGTCCCGCATATCAGTGGGGGCTGGTTCAAGGGGGCGAGCAGTTCTGGTTGACGGTGACATTTCCAATCCCCACGTGGGACCGAAATCAGGGTGGGATTCAGGCAGCCACAGCAGACGTTGCAGGGGCTCGAAAAAACGTGGAAGCGGTTCAGTTAGAACAACTAAGACGCGTGGCAGACGCGTATTCACGTCACCGCGCCGTTCGAGCACAGGCTGCTAAATACCGAAAAGACATCATCCCCAACGCGATGAACGCATTTAAGCTTGCTGAAAAGGGTTTTAAAAAGGGGGAATGGGATTTTATTCGTTACCTGCAAGTCCAGA
This sequence comes from uncultured Schlesneria sp., assembly GCA_903904835.1. Taxonomy (GTDB): domain Bacteria; phylum Planctomycetota; class Planctomycetia; order Planctomycetales; family Planctomycetaceae; genus Schlesneria. The sequence goes on from CAIVEI010000130.1 coordinate 11,417, forward strand.
GAACGGTCGTCGACACGAACATGGCGTATATTGACCTGCTGGAAAATGTTTGGACAACGGCCGCCGAACTGTCGGGCCTCTTGCAGCTCGAAGATTTCGAATAACCTCTTGATCTGGCAATGATTGCAAGCAATCATCAACGACGGAGCAACGATCGGGTTCGTTTCCTGGCATAAAAAATGCCCTGAATCCGGTGTCGTCGATTCATTCATGCTTCTCATTGCGGGGAAACTCGTTTTCTCGATCAGGACTCACCAATGGTATTAGAACCTGGAAATCACCTGTTGATCGTACACCGTCGGTTGTTTGAGGCGGATCACTCGCGGTTTTTTGTTGGCAAGGTCGACGGCTACGATTGTGGCATCGCACGAGTGAGTGGCTACTCGTTTGGTCGCGATCACCTCAATTCGAAGTTTGTTCGCAAGCCAGACTTGAGAACCAAGCTGATTGGAATCAGTTCTGGTACGTTGATTATTTATTGTCTGCCAAACAACATCTCTCTCGAGGATGTTGTCTTCGATGTCACAGAAACAGGGCTCAAGTTGGTTTGCCCTCCGGACGTTTCGTTGAACCTTTCGGAATATTTTCATCTTCATTGAATTGCGAGCTTTATCAACCGTTTCCCATCACAAAGCGAACAGCTTCGCGACTGAGTTCTGCCGAGGTATTCAGGTCGAGTTTCATCTTGATCTTTTGACGGTGTGACTCCACGGTTTTGACGCTCAAAAACATGGCTCCTGCGATTTCGGCAGTGGTCATCCCGTTGCCGATCTGCTTAAAAACTTCCATTTCGCGATTAGTCAACGCGGACAGTCCCCGTCGAGCACCATCCGGCAGATATTCATTTTTATTTACCGCAATCCGAGCCGCCGTTTCTTCGCTCAAATATTGCTTTCCGGCAAGTAGTCGACGAATGGCTTCAACGATATTGCGGCTGGCGACCTGTTTGTTGAGGTATCCCATTGCTCCTGCATCCAGCGCCCGTTCGGCATAGAGTTCGTCGTCGTACATCGACACGACCAGCACGCGTAACTGCGGGGTGATAACTTTCATGCGGCGAACGAGATCCAGTCCGTTTTCGCCATTAAGCGCAATGTCGACAACGGCGACATCGGGACCCACATCAGTGACGATTTTCAATGCTCCACTGATATTTGACGCTTCACCACAGACCACCATATCCGGTTGAGCGACCAGCAGCGCACTCAGTCCTTCTCGAATAATCGGATGGTCATCCACAACCAGAATTCGTGCCGGGCATTGCTGTTGGCCCTCAAATTGCTTTGGTGTCGAATCGTTGGTCATTGTAAATGATTTCATGAATGATGTTCAGAGTTTCGAGTTTATACAAAAAACCTTGAAAAAAACTGTCAACCGATTTTCTGTCCAGTTGTCGCCACGTGACATACTGGTAAACTGCTATCTTGGCATACTTGGTTGACACAAAACGCCACTTAGGGGTTTATGCACTTCCGGGATGGGGACGTTCATCTATGTCAGGTTCGGCATCTCCTTCAACGGCAGTAAGACGCGACTCTACCGAAATCGGCGCCATTGTTGAAGCCGCTGGGACGATGATTGTTGCCACCGACCTTAACGGAATCATCTGGTTATTCAATCCAGCAGCCGAGCGGATGCTGGGCTGGACTGCCGACGAAGTGATTGGCAAAAATACTCCCATACTTTGGCATGTCCGTGATGAGATTGTCTCACGCGCTGTTGAATTGTCGCAAAAACTGGGCCGCGAGATCCAACCCGGGCCGGAATATTTTCAGACGCTGCACGAAATTGGCGATCTCCAGCCGAGCGTCTGGACGATTGTTCGGAAAGATGGAAGCAGATTCACGGCTCAGCTTCTCATTTCTCCCTGGTACGACCGAGACGGTCGCATGGCGGGACTTGTCGGTACGGCCCAGGATTTGACAAAGCGCATTAATATCGAGTCGGAACTCGAAAAACGCGTTTTGCAATCAGAACGATTCGCTCGTTCAACGCTGGGTGCGCTGACGAAGCACATCTCGGTGATTGATTCCACAGGAAAAATCGTCTCTACGAACCGCGCCTGGAAGCGTTTTGCAGAAGAGAACAGCGGCTCGTGGATGTCGATGAGTGAAGAAGCCAATTACCTGCAAGTGTGCGATCAATCGGCCGCGAATGGGGATCGGGACGCTGCGACCGTTGCAAGCGCAATCCGACGAGTCTTTGCGGGGGAAATCGACACCTGGACCATTGAATATCCCTGTCATTCTGACACAGTGCAGCGGTGGTTTACTTGCCGCGTGACAAAGTGTCTGGAACTGGACGCGACTTATGTTGTGATCGCGCACGAAGACATTACGGGCAGGTATCTTGCTGAGCAAGCGCTGAGATTGAGCGAGGAGCGGCTATCGACGTTACTGAGGACAGCCAACGATGCCGTGGTGACAATCGACGAAAACGGAATCTTGCAATCGTTTAACAACGCTGCCGAAATCATGTTTGGATATTCGGTCAACGAGGCCATTGGACAGAGCGTTAGTATCCTTATCCCGGCCCCCTATCGAAGCGAGGTTGGTTTTTATTTGAAGCGGTATCGAGAAACCGGAAGTCGCCGAATGATTGGTAGTTCACGCGAAGTATCTGGTCAGCGAAAAGACGGAACCATCTTTCCACTGGAGCTCTCGGTTAGTGAGGTCGACCACCTGAACATCTACATGGGCCTGATGAGGGACCTCACGAGTCGGAAACAACTGGAACGCAAAATCGTCGAAATTGCGTCGCTCGAACAGCAACAGATCGGGCAAGATCTGCATGACAGCATCGGACAGCAATTGACCGGGACGATCATGTTGTGTCAGGTTCTGCTGGAAACGGCGCAAGCTATTCAACCTCAAGAAAATCAGCACGTTGCGACGGATGTTGCCAAGGCTGGTAAGCAAGTGTATTTGCTGGCACAGCGTCTTCAATCGTACGTTGAGGACGCCTTGCAGAGCGTTCGTGATATTTGCCGCATCTTGTCTCCCGTTCCGATTACTGCCGATGGCCTGAAAGTGGCGCTAGAACAACTCGCCGCCGAGACATCCAAACAGTCTTCCATTGTTTGCTCGTTCGACTGCCAGAAGCCGATTTGTCTTTTGGACAACCTAACGGCAACCCACCTTTTCAACATCGTACAAGGAGCACTCAGTAATGCGTTGACGCACTCAAAAGCATCCCACATTCAAATCCGAATCGAACAACTCGATCAGCAAATTGTTCTTGCGATCCGCGATGACGGTATCGGGTTGCCTCCTTCAAATATTCCCGGAATGGGAATGCGAATCATGCAGAACCGGGCTCAAATCATCGGCGGAACTTTAATGATTCGCTCGATTGAGCCAACCGGCACCGAGGTCACCTGTATTTGCCAAAGTCTTAATCAACACAATGGATTGTCATTGAAGAATCAAACGTCCTCCAGTTGATTATTTGTTCGCTCCCAAATTCATCCTTTCCCTGATTTCAAAAGCGAGGTGAAATAGGATAGTAAAGTCCGGTTTTGCATCACCAAATACGAGCAGCGATTTTGAAGATGGAGACCGGAATCAACCACGGGACGACCCCATGTTGCAGTCGTTGCTGTCTCCATGCCGAACCTTTTGGTTGTGGACGACGACGCACAGATTCTCGACCGCTTTCGTTATGCGTTTCCACCAGATCAACTAACACTTCAAATTGCGACAAATGCTCGCGAGGCATTCTCGCTGTTTCTCGAGGTGCCGTTCGATGTCGTGATTGCAGACATCTGCCTGCTTGATTCGTCAGGGATGCAACTGCTTCAACGATTGCGTGCGATCGATTCCCGCATTCCCGTGATTCTTATGACGGGTTATGGCACGGCAAACATTGCTATCGAAGCGATGCATACCGGTGCCTTTGAACATTTGCTCAAACCGTTTGAGGAATCAGTCTTGATCGTTCTGTTCGCATAAATGAATAGAGACTCGCTGTGCAACAATTTGCCAGGTGGACGGGTTTTTGCCAGCAGTTCGATGATTTATCGCAGATCAAGAAGTTACTACGAGAATGCCGCTATTTAACTGTAGTGCTCAACACCGGTGGCCAGTCTGCTGGTCTGGGGTCGGGTATTCAAATCTCAAACTTGGCCACCGTTACCAATTGCACGCGGGAAATCGCCTTTTGGGCCAATTATGAAATTAGAACGCCTGCCACCCTCCTCAGAACCCTCCGTTAACTCGGTGATCTCATCGCTGGCACAGAACCTGCGTCAAGAAAGTCTTTGCAGTTAGAGCTTCCAAACGGATTCGGTCAGTTCCGGGCTGGACTCAAGATGTTCTGCGCTATAATGGCGATACGACAGTGAGTATGAGTATCGGTTTGTATGTGATTGGAAAGGGTGACCACTATGTCGAATTCAACAGCGCGTCCCGGTATTGACAACCATGACTGGACGCAGGCGAAGGAAAAAGCCAAAGAGGCTGCTGCATCAGTTAGCGAAATGGCCAGTCTGGCCGCCGCGGCGGTGGGTGCAATAGCCAGTCATGCGGCGAGTGACGCCAGCGTCATGGCAAGTCAGGCTGTGCGGGATGTCGGCAAAAAAGCCGATGAACTGGCCGCCAATGCTGGGGTCGGCATCCAGGGGCTTGGCGACATGATCAGCAAAAACTCCCCTGAAGCGGGTCTATTGAAAAATGCATCCGAGACGGTCGCTGGCGTCGTGAAGGAAGGGGGCGAGTATCTTCAGGAAGCGAAACTCTCCGGGCTGACTGAAGATGTCACCCACGTGATCCGACGAAATCCGATCCAGTCTGTCCTGATTGCGCTCGGTGTGGGTTGGTTTATCGGTCGTACATTAAAAGGCTGATCCATCATGGCTTCCGATGTCCAAGGGACGCTAGAGCCGTCTACGTTAACACTGGTGAGTGGCATTCTTGTCGATCTCGAACACCTTGTCGAACAGCAGTTGCAACTGACCCGGCGCGAGATTGAAGAGGAACTCCGACAGAGTTCCGTTGCGGTGGCAATTTTGGCTTCGGGGGTTGGGTTTTTCTTTCTCGCTGCCACAGCTCTTTGCCTGGCGGGGTCACATCTGCTGCACTGGGCTACTTCGCCGCCGGGAACCGATCCTGCCCGGCTCCCTTTGTGGGAATGTCATGCGATTGTCGCGTTGCTGCTGCTCGTCGTGGGTGGAATCCTGACTCAGGTCGCTCGAATTCGGTTTCGGTCTGTAACTAAATGTCGAAATCCTCTGACTGAGATTTTGGAGGAGCCAATGCGATGAACGAAACACCGGCAGTGATTCGCCAGCAGATGGAATTGACCAAGCTGCAACTTGCCGAAAAGCTGGAATCCCTGGAACGGCAAGTCTCGACTACAGTTCGTACGACGGAAACGGCAGTGACTGCGACGATGGAAACGGTTCAATCCGTGACGGGAGCTGTTCACGGCGCGGTCGATTCTGTCGCCAATTTGCTGAACGTGAATCGACACGTCGAAAAACATCCGTGGTTAATTGTCGGAGGGGCAGTCATTGCCGGTTACCTCGCTGCAGAATTCTTCACGGGGAAGATACGCGAAGGCGTTTCTAACTCAGGCACAACAACGAAATCAACCGCCAATCAATTGAACCGACAGCCGGTGATCGCTCCACTTGCTCGAGATGCGTTGATCGCGGTCGGCCATTCCGCTGGCACCACACGTTCCACCTGGAACCAATTTAAAGAAGCCTCGATCGGATCGTTGATCGATATCGTTCCCAAAACCATTTCGCGAATTATTCCTTTCGTGGTAGACCGGCTGATCGACAGCTTGAGCCAGCCTGCGAAAGATTCGTCCTCGACACCGGCTGAACCAGAAAATTCCCGTGAGCCATCCCAGGTCGAGTCTCATCGACTTCGAATCGCCAATTACGAAACGCTACCGAGCGTTATCGATGGGCGCTGCCAAAAAAAGGTTTGACATAATTGGCACCGGTGGGTTTACAAATTATTGGCGACGGAAAACGTTCACACCCCAGCGACGCTGGTGTTTGAACGTTTTCTTTTCGTTTCATGAAACGATAAATCGCCAAGATACTCAACAGATAAGGGTGACGATACCCGTTTGGCGAAGGATCATTAGAACTTCACAATGACATCGACGCCGAACATCAACTGCTGAGTCTTGCGACCGTCGTCAAAGGGTTGTGCTGAGCCGTTATATGTGTCGTACCGAATCTCAGGACGAACGACGAGGTTGGGGTTTGGCGAGTAATTCGGGCCGACAGTGAACGAGAAATAGTTTCCAGGGAGTGGCGGAACGTTCGGGTTCCCGGGACGAGTCAAGCCGACTCGGGTCCCGTCTTCGTCGCGGAACCATTCGAAACGGCCGCCGAGTTTCCAGTTCTTGTTGATCGTATAAAACATGTACTGATCGATACCGTACCAGTTTGCGGTCGATCCGTTTGAGGTTCCGTCCTGCTGTGCACCGAGCCATTGATGGAAGACGTATTCGACGTTGTTAGTGATCTTTCGATCGTACAGAAAGCTGTAGCGGGTTCGGTTGGCGACTGCAGGAGCAATTCCTGGCAGAAGGGCAGAGTTGTTCGGCATGTTTCCGGTAATGATTGCAAACGAGGTCCACCAGTCTTTGGAGTCACTCGTATATTTCGCTTTTCCCAGGAATTCGACGTTATTCGGGGTTCCATCCAGGGTATTCCAGCCATTGACCGGACCCGCTTGAACTTCCCAGTTGCTGTTCGGCCTCCATGTGACGATGCCTCCCCATTGAGTGAAGGGACCGGCAAACTGATAGCTATAAGCGTGTGAGTAGAAGAAGTTATTAGCTGACTGTACACCTTCGTATCCGACGACGGTATAAAAATGGCCGACTTGAACGAACAACGTGTCATTGCCGACTTCCAGGTATGCTTGTGGCATCGCCAGGCCCATGCTTGTATTACTATTCCATTTGCGAGTCCCATCTCGGTTCAGTTCGAAACCGGCCGACTGTGCCAGAAAGAAATCGTTTCCGTAGAGCACATCAACTCGCCCGCCAACACCGAAATCTGAATTCTCAGGTCGTTTCATCTCCATGACGAGGTAAGCCTGATTGAATGTTGGGGTCGTGCTGTCGACCGCGTTATAGGGGCCGTTAAAGCCACTACCGGGTTGCTGTGTGTTATAGATACCACCGGCGTCCAACCATCCGTAAGCTCGGAAGCGGCCGTCTTGCGACAAAAGGTGGGTCACACCGTCTGGAGAAGTTCCCTGTGCGGGATTTGTGTAGTAAAACTGCTGAGTCAAGAGTGGTGGATAAGCGGTCCCGGGCGCCGTCGATCCCGAGTCGATTGGAGTCGGTGCCAAAGTTCCACTGGGTGCTGGGGCGGAAGATAACGAATTCAGCGGGGGAAGATTTGCCGAATCAACAACCGGCGACACTGTGTTTTGAGCATGTGATTCCCATGCCCCAGCCAAGCTGATCAATATCGCCAGGGAAGTCGCCCGATTCATCTGACATCTCCTCAGTCGCGGCGCTTTAGGGGCCAAGCTGCCGACGGTTCCACCGAATTCATCACTGTATCGTTTTTTTCGACGCCGCCGACCGACCGACTAAAGTGATCGTTTCAGTGTGAACAGGGGATCTTTCAAAGCGAAAATACAATCGCGCCAGGCGGCAAATTTTGACACTAAAACAAGCAAAAATCCTGTGATCTGAAGGGCAACGCCAAGATTTATTGTAGGAATCCACGATTTGGAGGCTTTTCGGCGATGTGCCGTCGTCGGTGTTCATATTGCCCGAAACTGAACTTCGTGATTAGAACGTGACAATTGCGAGGCGACCTGCGTGTCAGGACGCTAGTTTCTGGCACTGTTCGAGGCTTGTGAAGATGGATTCTGATTCCCAACATCCGTCGTCCGGCGGCGATTCCGTGCTTCAGCCGTACGAACTATTCATGCTGCTGCTTTGTGGATACTCCCTGATCACGCTTGCGCTTGAAACTTTCATTCATGTGTCCGACGAAGACAGTAAGATCATTGATGCTGTCGAGAACGTGGTGTGTGGAATCTTTTTTATCGATTTCCTGATCCGGCTTGTGAACGCTTCAAACAAACGCCAGTTCATGACTTGGGGCTGGATCGATCTGCTGTCATGTATTCCGGTTTATGATGTGTTTCAAGCTGGTCGCGTGATTCGAGTCATTCGCGTTCTGCGGCTGTTGCGCGGTATTCGGGTTGCCAAGATCCTGTCGAAGTATTTGCAACACAATCGCGCCGACGGAACCATCCTGTTTGTAATCTTCGTCTCGATCCTGTTGCTGTTGATCTCAAGCGTGGCGATCCTTCAGGTTGAGAAAGACGTTGAAGGTGCCAATATCACCAGCGCTTCGGATGCTCTCTGGTGGTCAATCGTGACCATGACTACGGTTGGATATGGCGACAAGTTTCCCGTGACAACCGTCGGCCGGATTATCGCCGCCTTTTTAATGGTCGGGGGTGTAGGACTGTTCGGAATGCTCAGTGGTTCGGTGACGTCCTGGATTTTGAATCCCGTCGAAGAACGTCAGGAAATTGATCTTGAAGCGATTCAGAGAGAACTTGTGGCAATCCATAGCCGGTTGAATGAAGTCTCTTCACTGCATTCAACGGCATTGGACCCGCAACTTGCCAGGCTGATTGCTGTCTGGCCCGAGTTGTCAGAACCGATTCGCCGCGAAATTCAAAGACTGGTCATTACCAATTCGCAGTGGATGGAAAAGTAACTATTACGATAATTATTATCAGGTTGAATGATCGGTGGACGTGCTTGGCTGTGGAGTTGCGGAATTCAGGTTGGGTTTGACTGACATTCCAACGTTAATGACGGGGTCCGGAGCATCCAGGCCGCCGAACGGGAACTCGATCCCAAAATTGCCTGGAGTTGCAATCGAATTAAGTTCGTCAGGAAGCATTCGGACCTTGGATTTATTGCGTGCCGAGCGACTCGCCCAGACCGACATTCCAATCAAAAGAATCGCTCCTCCAATTGCTAGCGGGACGATCCATGGGTCAGACTTGGGCGGTTGGGGGGTAAGTGGGGTTGAAATCAACTTGGCGCGTCCGACGAGTAACGGTGCGGCGCGAGTGGCCATTAATGGCACGCCAGTCTTTTGGTCATAGCCATGGTAACTCATAAGCTTCAGGAAATATCCCACGAAGACGATTTCAGCTTGAATTTCCGGTCCGGTAGGCAAACCGACAGGGAGATCGGGAAACACGACACAGTAGAGTAAAGTCCGGGATTCACTGGTCCCACCCCAGGCTTCGTAAACCTTCTTGACCTCTGGCTGATCTTTCGGCGCCGGGTACTCCAAGACCCTCAGGGCATGCAATCGCAAGCGGATTGGCTTCCCGCGGTAGAGTTCGGGCTGTTCCCAGAGTTGGGTGAAGGCAATGTCTTTGATCGATCTTTTTTCCAACTCGGCAAACGAAAGAGTGCGGCTCCAATCCAACAGTCGCCAGTATGCATCCATCTCTCGCGATTTCAGCGGCGCTTTGTCGGTTACAAGCTCAAACAATTCCTGGACGGACGCGACTTCGTCCTCGTCCAGATCATTGGGGCCGGGGATAATAATATCTGGCTGTGACGGTGTCTCGGAGGTTGCCTGAGTTGCGGCCGGTTCTTTATCATCTGCAAATGCGCGCCATGTGGAAGGATCATTCAGCCGGTTGTACAGCATCCAAAGCACCAAGATTGCCATTAACATCGACACAAGTCGCATGCCAGAGACTGAACCTCCATAAGGTCGTGCAGAGTAACGGCGCATGGTCTACCTCTTTTTTTATTTGGCGCTTGAGGTCGCTCCGACATCGACTTCGGAAAAACTGATCTTCTGCATGGCTGAACCGTCGGGCAGGCGCTGTCGATGGCAGACATCAATAATTTTCATCAGTTCGCCATATCGTAACCGGCCGTCGACTGCGATTTGAATCCGGTCGAACGGGACCTGTTTTCCGGCAAACATCGTATGTAATTTTTGATCAAGACGTTGAATGTTTCCTTCGTCAAGTCGCCCTTGAACGATCGGATTCATTTCCACTTTCAATTCGGAAACGTCCCCTCGATCGTTGGCCACAACATGCAGATGCAATGTTTCCTGCTGAAGGATCCCTTCGATTCCTTCGCCGCCTTTCGCGTTGGCGTCGACATTTGTTTGCGGTACGGGAGGTGGAAGATTCAGGGATAATTGACCTTCGATCGGTGCGGGGCGGAAGGTCAGGATAAAAAACGTCAAAAGCTGAAATGCCATGTCGAGCATGGCTGCGAGATTCATTTCGACCGAACCTTGGTCTCGTTTTCGTCGACGTCGACGCTGGCTGCGACTGCGCTGCATCTTAGTGTTTCTCCTCGCGCGACATCGCGCTCAACGAGAAGTTTCGATAGCCCTGATCCTGACAGATTTTGAGAATATGGTTGACCAGATGAAACTGCGCTGATCGGTCTGCACGAATGATTACGGGAACGGGAAGTTCGCCGTTTTCGATTGGTGTCCCCAAAATCTTAAGCTGGTTCTTAAGGAAACGGGCCTCTTTCGTGATGAATTGTTCAACGTCAACTTGTTTCCCTTGGACCTTTACCTGTCCTGCGGAGTCAATATTGAGCAAAAGCGGTTCGAGATTCCCGTGGCGTTCCAGCGGACGAGCCGACCCAAGCACAGGCAGTTTCAAAGAAAGGTCGAGAGACGCCCCTTTGAAATTAATCACGAGCATGAAAAACGTGATCAATTGAAATACCATGTCGAGCAGGGGTGTAAGGTTCGGTTCCGCTCTTTCAGAATTATGTTCTGACATTCCATCCTCCTCGATTTGTTTCAGGGAGCGGCTTCAGTCGTTGGTTTCTTGTGGGCTGCGGCATGCAGGCGGCGAATGAACTCGTCGGCTGCATTCAACGTTTGGACACTGAGGCTTGCTACGCGATTCTTGAAAAAGGCGAAGAAGTAGATGGCAGGTACCGACAATCCGACACCTTCAAACGTCAGAACCAAGGCCTCGGAAATACCATGGGCAACTTCGCTGGCCTTCATTTGCGTATCCGATCTCGCGATTACGCTGAAGCTTGCGATCATTCCCTTCAGCGTTCCCAACAGTCCAATCAGTGGTCCTAGCGTACCGATCACGGCGAGCATGCTGATCCGTTTTTCCATGTCCACTGTAATGACCTCACCCTGACGGTCAATCGCTTCACGTGCATCACTTAGGCCCGTGGACAACCCCACCATGCCTGTGGCAATCAATTGTCCAAGTTCACTGGTACTTTCTTTTGCAACTTTATAGATACCGTTAAAGTCACGTTTGGCCAACAAGGCTTCACACTCTTCCATCAGTTCAGGCGGAGCGACGACCGGGGCGCGTAATTCGAGGAAACACTGCAGGACAATCGCCAAAAAATAAATCGAAATCGCCAGGATCACCGCGCCAATCCAACCAGATGTATTAATCAGCCACATCAGCCGTGATTGACTAGGGGGGCTTTCAGCCGCTTTTGCTGGCTCTTCCGATGAAGCGGGTTTGGCTCCATCTTCCACCTGAGCATGAACCATGATCGGCCGTGAAAAAACTCCCATCGAGACGGTTAGCAGAACAATCATCAGCCAAATGGGAACAATACGATGTTTCGTCGTAGAAAGCATGAAGCAGCTCCTGTTTTGGAATCGGAATCGGAATCGCCGACTCGGCGTGCGGCTATCGAGCAAAAGTCCATGAAGATCAGGTTGAATAGCCTAGTTATACTCGGTGTGATAGTGATTGCGACAGTTCTTGAAGTGACTTTTTATGGAAACGCAAATTCGGCTGAAAAGTTGGACAGGGAACATCCTCCATGGAGACTCGTCGACGGGCGTATTTCGCTTACATGACTTCATGCCAGATATTTGCGATGACGGAATCATAGAATCGGGGCTTCCACGGATTCAAGTAATTAAGCGTCTCTGTGCGAGAAAATCCACATGTCTTTTCAGAAGATTTCAATTGACCAGCCTCAACTGACGGACTCGATAGCCCGAAACAGAATCGCCTCTTGGGAGCAATTCAGGCGGTTTTGAGGTAGCCAGACACGTGGAAGATGTGGAAGATTACCCTAATTCCTAGTCGAATACACAATTGAAAGTGCCTGAAAAAAGCGAAACGGTCAGTATTTCCAAAGGATTTTCTTAATATGATCACCACAGCCAGAAAGGTTCGCACGAGAACGCGGCGAAAAACGTATTCGTTGCTGATGGTGTCTTTGTTGCTTCACGTATTCGTTCTGCTTGTGATGCTGCAGTTTTCGGGGTTCCGTTCAGCGAGTCGAGGAACCGGCGACGCGGGGGAAGGCGATAACTGGTCGGCCACATGGATTCCAGGGAGCCCAGGTGGGATGGGCGAATCCGGGGGCAGCGGGGCGGTGATCGATACTGTTATTCCCGATGCTGAATCCGATGGTTCGAATGAGGTTCATCAAACGATCGAAATGCAACCAGCAATTGAAAAACCGCGTTTGCTGACCGTTGTTGAGACGGATCCGCAAACTGTATTCAGTGCAATCAAAGAGAATTCGAATGCCATTGAGGAAGAACTGCATGTCTCGTTGAAAACTGCAGAGCGCAATAAACTATTCGATGTTCAGTCAGCTCGTTTTAATCAGCCTGACCTGCAGGATTCAGCAGTAAAAGACCGGGATCTGGCGGCATTTGAGGGCGCATCAACACGTGATCAAACCGAGGATGGCTTCCCTTCGAACCGGGGTATTACCGACGGTCAAGGTGTTGGAGGAGAGCCTGGAAAGGGAGGAGCGTCCGGATCTGGGGGGCATCAAACAAGCTTCTTTGGCATTAAGGCCCCGGCCAAAAGAATCGTCTATGTGATTGATGCGTCGGAGAGTATGCGTCAGCACGATGCCATGCAATTCGCCCGACAGAAACTTTGGGACAGTCTGCAAGAACTGACGCCGACATCGCAGTTTCAGGTGATTTTCTTTAACGTGACGAACCACACTATGAATCGTCCGGGTGAACGAACTCGATTATTGCCAGCGACGTCGATCAACCTACGACTGGCCAGGCAGTTCCTGACTGGAATACAGCCAGATTCGGGCACAAACCGAATGGGAGCATTGTCCCTGGCGCTCAGTTTTGATCCCGATGTAATCTATTTGTTAACGGATGCTGACGCACCCGAATTGAGCGCCAGGGACCTTTGGGATCTTAAACGAGGCAACAAGCGGAAAGCCTTGGTACATGTTGTCGAATTCGGGGTTGGAGCAGATTTGAGCCCGGAAAACTTCCTCAAAAAGCTGGCCCGTCAAAACGCTGGAATCCATCGATATCATGATTTGACGCAGGCGCAACGATGATTCGGCAGTTGCACAGATGCCAACTCTCGAACTCGAGAACAATCCAGATCTTCAGGACTTTTCATGTCTGACGACGTTTCAAATCATGCGCCAGGCGCACTCGTTACTCGATTGTTGAAGGCGATTACTTCGGTGGTGACCCTCGCTCCCGGTTTGACGCTGTGTCTCGTCCTTTTGCTAGCCGCTGCTTCGGCAGGCTATTCCTCGCTCTGCCTGAAATTCAAGACAGACCGGTCCGATCTGATCGATCCTCAGGCTGATTATCAGCGGCGGTGGAATAAGTATACGAAAGACTTTGGCGATTCATCTGACATTGTTGTGGTCGTCGAATCTGGTGAGCCCGATGAAATCGATGCGATTCTGGACGAACTCGGAACCCAGATTGAAAGCGAACCCGAATTCTTTCGCGACGTTCTTTATAAGGTTGACCAACGCGGTTTGGCATCAAAGGGATTGCAATATCTATCTCCCAAAGAGTTGGACGGACTGATTAATTGGCTGGAAGGCTTCAGCATGATCCTGAAGGGCCGCTGGCAGATGTATAGCCTGAATCAGGTCTTTACGAATCTGAAGCCGCAAGTCGCGCGCGCGATCGAATCGGGAGATATTCAGGCAACAGTGGACGTATTGCGCGTAGGGGAAGGCTTTGTGCAAAGCCTTGCCCAATTCATCAACAAGCCCGATCAGTTTATTTCGCCCTGGCAGTCGACCATGCCCATGGATCAGCAATCGGTGGGAAAAGCTGCGGAGGTGCGCTATCTGACCAATGAAAAACGAACGATGGGCTTTCTGAAGGCTCAGCCAGTTCAAAAGGCGACGGGATTTGACGGCACGGATAAGTCGGTCGATCGGATGGAGGTGATCCTGGCGGAAAAGACTCGCAAGCATCCTCATGCCAAACTCGGGATCACAGGTATTCCGTCACTTGAACGGGACGAAATGCGTTCTTCTCAGGAGTCAATGATCTGGCAGTCGATCATTTCATTTGGTGGCGTCGGGGTTTTACTCGTGGCTGGATTTCGAGGCGTGAAACACCCGTTGCTCGGGCAGTTAATGCTCGTTGTTGGAACCGCATTGGGATTTGGATTTGCCACAGCGACGATTGGCCACCTGAATATCCTTTCAGTTTCATTCGTGACAATGCTAGTCGGATTGGGAAGTGATTATGCAATCTTGTATTTGTCCCAATACCTTCAATTTCGTCACGAAGGTCAGGATCTGCGCCCTGCATTGATTGCTACCGCACAGGACGTGGGGCCAGGGATTCTGACCGCAGCAGCCACGACATCATTGGCATTCTTTTGCGCGGTCTTTACTGATTTTCTCGGTGTTGCCGAGCTAGGTGTGATTGCCGGAGGTGGAATTCTGCTTTGTGCCCTGGCTGCATTTTTTGTGATGCCATCGAGCATCTCGCTGGTCGATCGCAAAACTGATCCGAACCGTCTTCCAGCTCAGATGAAGCTGAACGTCATCAGCCATGTCACCTCGCGCTGGCCGCTGGTTGTCACAGTAATGTCAATGCTTTTGATCGCTGCCATCTCATCATACGGCTTTCGGGTCAAGTACGACTACAACCTGCTTCACCTTCAAGCGGACGGAATTCCGTCTGTGGAACTGCAGAAAAGACTTGTACAAGAGCCGAACAGCCGGACGTTGTTTGCCGTAACGACTGCCAGCAGTCCCACAGAGGCACTCGATCTGAAGAAGCGGTTTGAAGCTCTACCGGAAGTTCATCACGTGGAAGAGATCGCTTCGGTGCTTCCCCAGCAACCATCTGAAAAAGCATTATTGATTCAAGGAATTCACGCTCTTTTGTCCGATTTGCCAGCAGAATGGCCGGAAGCAGGCATGGTCGACCCCGTATTGATTCGCGAACGGCTGGAACGTTTTGCTGAATCGCTGGATGATGCCCAATCAACGTCAATCGTTGGTATTCAGAAGCAGATTGCCCAAATCCTCGTATCGCTGGAGCAACAGTCTCTGGAGCAACAGACCGCAATTTTGACTGCCTATCAATTGCAGATGAAGGCCGACCTGCTTTCGCGATTCCGGGGCCTGGAAGCGGTTTCAAACCCCGAGCCAGTGACTCTTGCCGACCTGCCATCAGCCGTGGTTTCTCGATTCGCGCGCCCCGGTCGATGGTCGCTACAGATTCATCCTCGACACGAGATCTGGGATATCGAACCGCTCGAAAAGTTTGTCAATGCGGTCCGCAAAGTTGATCCTGAGGTGACTGGAGTACCGCTTCAGAACTATGAGGCATCACAACAAATCTGGGAGAGTTATAAGCGGGTTGCCGTGTATGCGCTGCTGGCAATCTATCTTGTGCTGGTGCTCGACTTCCTCAATTTGCGTAACACATTGATTGCCGTGCTAGGACCCATTGCAGGCGTCGTGGTGACGGCATACGTCGCGAAGTCGATGGGAACTAGGATCGGCTATGAACAGATTGGACTTGCTTATGTCATCACAACGATCGTGCTTGTGGCCATCGTCGACTTTGAAGGATTGAGGAACATCGGTTTGGCTCTGTTGCCACCACTCGCAGGGGCCGCGCTGATGCTCGGCGTGATGGGGCTTTTGAAGGTCGATCTCAATCCGGCGAACCTGATCATCCTGCCGTTAATTCTCGGGATTGGCGTTGATAATGGAGTCCATGTGATGCACGATTATCGCAGACAATCAGGCCGCCGTTACGTGTCGTCACCCAGCATGATTAACTCGCTGATTCTGACCTCGCTGACCAACATGGTTGGATTCGGCAGCATGATCATTGCACCACACCGGGGTCTGAAGAGCATCGGCGTCGTGTCTTCGGTCGGTGTCGGAAGTTGCCTGCTAATTTCGGTGGTCGTATTGCCAGCGATCATGACCCTGATTTCACTGAAACGTCATGGCATTAAATATTCGCCGTTGCCAGGGGCAGTCGATCGCTTTGGACATACTCCACAGAACACCAGTTTGGAAGAGAGTCTGACGCGTGATGGGTCGTAACAATAAATAGAATTCGATCTCTGTTGACGACATGAGGCCAGTGAACGCGAAAAAATGATGTCCAATCGTTTGTAAAAAACACCCCGACTCCACAATCAATAAATTGCGTAGCCGGGGTATGCTGATCCACTAGATCAAACGTGAAAAGCACGGTTGTAAACAGGCCTTGATCCAAGGCCAATATTACATCGCAAAGCTGCTTCCGCAACCGCAAGTCTTCTGGGCGTTTGGATTGTTGAACTTGAAGCCGCGGCGGTTCAGGTCATCGATAAAGTCGATTTCGGTGCCGTCGAGGTGCAGGTCGAAACGCTTATCAACTGCCAGTTTCACGCCGTGTTGCTCGGAAACAAAGTCTTTCGTCGTGTCCTGAGTGTCGTCGAAGTTGAATGAGTAGTCCCAACCGGAACATCCACCCGCTCGGACACCGACTCGCAAGACAAATTCGTCAGGAATTTTGCTCTCGGCTCGAATGCGCTTGATCTCTGTTGCAGCCTTCTCGGTCAATGTTACAGCCATAATTGAATTGCTCCTGAAAAATCCAGAATTCCGACACGTGAGAGAATTATAAGGTGTGAAATCCCCGAGGCAAGGTCGTTACGTAACTTGTTGACGGCAATGCGGTTGATTTATTGACAAATTTTGTTGCAAATATTGCCTTAAGAGCCTGCATCATGCCAGTGTGTGTTGACGTAGACGCATCTTTTTCCAAAATCCGAGGTATTAATCTCAAGCAGGAATCAGTTGTCACAGAAATCGCATTTGTTACTGAACTTATGTACAATTCGAGGCTGTACTTCGGATGTTGGATGGGGCCCACTTGTCCTTTTTACATAGGGACTTAAGATTTATGCGGTTGGACTGATTATTGCAGTTCTAGGGTTTATTGCAGTTCTAGGGTTTGTCACGCTTCAGATCTGACGAAGTGTTTTTTTGCTGGATCGGTTGCCAGCGATATTTTTGAGTCGGTGTTGATTTTTTAATTCCTATTTCAAGGAGAAATGTCGAATGCATGCGGTTTCGAATCTTGAGGTCTACCAGGCGGGTGAGTTAACCGTACTTGGATTTGGTGGGCGAGAAGTCATTGACGACATGAACGTAGCCGAATGTCGTGATGAATTACTGGAAATCATTCGCGCGAACAACTGCCAGGTTCTGGCCTTTGATCTGACGCGGGTACGATTGATCCCCAGCGGTCTACTTGGCCTTCTGGCCTCGATCCGGAAAAAGGGGATCGAGGTTCATCTGTACAACCCCTCGGCTGACATTCGTGAAGTCCTTGAAATCACGAAACTTGACCAAGTTTTGCAGATGCACAATCTGGAAATCGTCCTGTGACCTGGCAATTTTGTACTGAAAATTTTGATAAAGCGAGCCCCGGCGATGTCGGGGCTCGTTTTATTTTATTCCACTGAAATTACACCCCAGCCATCTTGCGTCTGAACGTCGGCGATCCGGGGGACAGGTCCACCAATTGGCCAAAGTGATGCAGGTAATGCTCTATCGGTTGCAAGTTTTGAAAGACTCGCTTCAATCGCCTTTGACAAAAGATTCATGGCAAGTGGAGGTATTGCGGAGTCATCATCTTTGTCGAGGGCCGCGACTTGAACTTTGCCAGGAGTGACTACAAATTTATCACCGACAAGTTCGTTTGTATAAGGAATTGTTACGGCCAAAGCGGGTAGAACGTCCTGCCCTGCAGGTTTGAATTTTGCCCGCATCGTAACTAGCGCTCGGCCTTGTTCCAACCGAATTGTCAGCGGGTCAGATTCATCAAATTCAATATCTGTGATGACATTGTCCATTCCCGGCAGACCAACTGGCGGCTGAGCCGCCTCTAATTCGTCTTTAGCAGTCTTATATTCGAATGGGGCGATTAAAGCCTTGATTTCGCGATCGGTTGTTTTCATTCCCTTCAGGCCGGAACGAGCAACCAGCGCATTCAGCAGGCTTTCGTGTACCATCACGCTCAAACCAGGATCAAGATTGAGTCGGCCTTCAAACGTTGGGGCCGATGTTGTTGGGGATTCCGTTGCCACTTGCGCCGAGTAGTTCAGCGTCGTATCAGTTGACGAAACTTGCTGCAAAGTGGGCATCAAGTTTGCCGTTCGTAACAGCCGGCGAACCTTTGATTCCAGTTGATCGTTTGCGGACGCCAACTGCTGGTCGATCGCATTGTCGAATTCAGGAAAGACCCTTTCGGCGACTCGATCACGGGCAACCGCTTCGGCTTCAGGTTTGCGACGCTCAGCTTCTCGATAAGCAATTCTGTTAGCAATCCCACCGAACAGGGTCCCGGTCAGCGGTGTCACGGCTCCCAAAGTTTGATTTTTGGCTCGCACATGAACAACGGCATGTCGCGTCGAAAACTTCATTCCGTCGAAATAGATCTCTTTTACCGCGACGAATTGTTGTTGGCTCGCCACATCGACCATTGCCTGAGGTGTCACGCCGGTTGTCTCGCTTTGTGTCGTTCCATTCAGCACCAAAGCGCCGCGGGCATTCGAGGCGCCAGGCAGTAAATCCAACCGAACCTGCGTCGCAGTCGTCTGGCGGCCGGAGACTTGAGCACCGAGTATGAAATCTCGAACTTCTCCTGGTTTGGTTTCATCGCGAGCTACGAGACGGTTCAGAAAGTTTTCACTCACGGTCAGTCGCAAATTTCCGACCGGCGCAAGCTGTTCCACAATGGGAGCAGCAGGCGAGGCTCCATAAACCCTTTGCGACAAGACCGGGATTCTTTGCGACACAACGGGAACTTGAGGTGGTGACGAAGAAATGTTGTTTTGAAATGGTGTCGGTCGACGGACCGTGTATGGAACCGCCGGGTAAATCACCGGCGGCGGATAAGGGGCTGCGGGAACAAACTGTGGATAAAGCGGATATCCCGCCGGAACAGGGCCGATCGCCATGGGTGGAATCCCATACGGGTTCGCCACAGGCCCGGCGACCACGTTCGGATATCCCAACGGCACGGGAGGGTTCAAGAAACGAGGCGGTTGTGCAATACATGGCTTCGCAACCATCGTGGAAAACGCTATTAACAATGCCGTAACGGGCAACATGCGGGAAAACTTCCCGATCAATCCGTTCGTCCACATGGGCAAGGTTTCCTCAACGATGTTTCGCTGCGATTGAAATAATTGCCAAATGTTAAAATTGTCACTGAAACATCCGTCTCGTCAACTGTCGGTTCAAATACGTGTGTCATCCTTGAGACGCTTGAGAAATTTGACGTTGCAAGCGTCGCCAAAGTTCCTTCGGTTCATCGAGCGGAAGCTCATGGCGAACGCCTTCAGCGCCTCACCGTTTTAAAATCGGCTTGGTCAGGTCTCGATCTCGATTCGAAGCGGCAAAGTTTACCAGTTGTTGAAATCCTACCTCCGAATTTCACGTATTTTAGCGATTGTTCAGAGAAATCACTCAAGATAATTACCGAAATGCCCTGTCCAACCCATTCAGTCGGAAAATAATGACGGCAAGTCATCTCAATTCTGGCGCGATCACAGATGAAAGTCGCGATAAAATGGCAGTTTTCGACTGCCGATCAACCAGCATTGCAAGCGTCGTACCAAACGGGTCTGGCGTGTCTGAGAAAATTAGGCGATGTACGGGAGAACAATTTGGAACAAATTTCAAAACCGATTCGACAAGGAATTTCATTGCGAATAATCGGAATTTTTGAGTCCCCCTAGTGGTCATCGACAGAAATTGTTAAATAATCCCTCGCCTCGATCGCAGGATGCGTTCGTTTAGAAGTCAAGGTAGACGATTCTTATGATTCCCACGAATTTGACAATTGCTCGCGTTGCGGATGAGCCTCTTCCGATCACACACGGAAGACTGATGGACTTCCCGGATGACCCGATTGCGTGTCTGCGAAGGCTGCACGCACAACACGGCAACATCTGTGCGATGGAAGAGCAGGGCCAACGAATCTATTTCGTGTTTGGACCTGAATTCAACCATCAGGTCTTGAGCGACATGAGCACCTTTCATTCGCAGTTCTTCGCCATTCGAGGGTCGCGAAATTCTTCCCAGCGTCGGCTGACATCCGGATTGCTCAGCATGAACGGCGAACAGCACAAGCGCAATCGCCGGATGGTCATGGACGCTTTCATGAAGAAGGCGATTCTGGATTACATCCCATCGATTCAAATTGAAGTCGAATCGATGCTTGCCGATTGGGTGCCGGGAACTGAACGGGATATCAATCGCGATATGACGGACTTTATGCTGCGATTGACCAGCAGCATTCTGTTTGGCATCGATCAACCGGAAGTTGCCTACAAAATCGGTCATATGATCGATGAATGGGTTCACCTCAACCATGAGCTCGGCATGGGGGCCTTCGTCGCAGACACAACGATTGCTGGTCGTTACGGTGACTTACTCGCCTACGCCGGCAAACTTGAAGCCGAAATTCTGAACATGATTCGCCTAAGGAAAGAGAATTCTGGTGGCACTGATGCGCTCTCGATTTTGATCAATGCGCACGATAGTGAAGGAAGTATTTCCGATGAAGAACTGGTCGGATCTGCGGCCCTGATGTTTGCTGCCGCACATCTCACCACTGCACATTCGCTGTCATGGACGCTCTTCCTCTTGGCTCAACATCCGACGGAGATGAATAAATTTTATAGAGAGATGTCCACACACCTGACTGGTGGATTCCCGTCGCTTGAGCAGTCTGAAAAGCTGACCTATGTCGAACGAACAATCAAAGAGAGCATGCGAGTCTTGCCAGCCTCGTCGTACTCACAACGGGTCACGGCGTTACCGGTCGAACTGGGGCCCTTCAAATTAGCACCGGGAGCCGGAATTGTCTTCAGTCAATTCATGACTCATCACATGCCTGGTATTTACTCCAATCCAGATTTGTTTCAACCTGATCGCTGGTTGTCGATGACCCCATCGCCATACGAATACCTGCCGTTCGGAGCGGGGCCACGAATGTGTGTTGGTGCCCCATTGGCGATGCTGATTATGAAAATGGCCCTGCCGACAATCCTGCAACGGTTTAAGTTGACGGTCGTGCCGAATTCCGAAGTCAGCAGCAAAGTCATCTCAACGATGCTCGGCCCCACGACGAGTGTCATGATGCGAATCGACAGACAGGATGGTCAATTTAAGAGCCAACCGGTTCGTGGCAACATCCACGATTTGGTCGATCTGCGGGAAGTCCCGGTCCTCCGGCGAGCGGCTTAAGTAACTGGCGGCAGATTTTTGATGCATGCGAGCGCGATCCGGATTTGATCGTAATGAACCGTTTCACCCAAGGCTTCAAAGATCGGTTTCATACGGTCCATTCCAACCCTGTTTGCCGCCTCACGTATCTGCTTAAACACAGACTCGCTGACCCACGGTGCGGGATCACACTGTTGCGTGATTCCGATGAATTCGGACAGATAATCGCTGATCGTGGATGGCGAACGTGCGGTCGCTGTCGCGACGTTTTCAATCGATTTGCCCTCTCGGAACAGGTCGAATGCAAGTTGTTTTGCTGCCGAAAGCGAAACCGCGACGTCCGTGTTGCGGGGGGGCTGGGGTTTTAACGTTGGGGCGGATGATCCGGTTACTGCGTCATAGCCCATCACGTTTACACTCAGCTTGTGCTGCTCACAATGTTCGCGAATCGCGTCGGTGAACAACGTCCCGAAATCGGCAGTCTTCTTGTCACCGACACCATGAATCTGACGGAAATTTGCCATCGTTGTTGGACGTCGACGAGCCAGATCACGCAGTGTCGTATCGGCAAAAATCACGAAGGGGGGAACGCCATGGCCTTCGGCAACTTGACGCCTGAGCCCGCGCAGAACTTCGAACAAATCGTGATCGACTCCCTCCCACGACGCCGCTTCGACTTTTGAACTCTTGTCGGCTGCTGACTTCTTGTTCGCAGTCGGTTTGAGCAGTCTTGCCGTGGCCTGACCTTTCAAAAGTTTCCATCCGTTGTCTGTCACTTTCAACGTGTTGTATTCACCAACTCGTTCGAGAAAACCCTGTGAGCTGAGTTGTTCAATCCAATCACGAACCGCTTCTTTTCGCTCTTGCTTCAACAATCCATAAGTTGAAAGCTGATCGTGGCCGTTACCCAGGATTCGAGCTTCCTTCGAACCGACGAGAACTTGTGCGACGTAATCGGCTCCAAAACTCTCTTTGACTCGCACCACGCACGACAGGATTTTCTGACTCACGATCAACGGATCGGGAACGAGGTCCAACTGATCCAGGCAGACATCACAAGCTTTGCAGTTACTGGATTCGTACGATTGATCAAAGTGCTCGACCAGTGCCTTGTGCCTGCAGACGACTCCCGTACAAAACCTCTCGATCCCTTTCAGGCTTTCATACGCTTGTGCCCGTGCGTCGTCGGGAAGATCTTCCTGCATCTTGCGCCAGGTCATGAAGTTGGCACTCGTCCATAACAACCAGCATTCCGCCTCAAGCCCATCGCGTCCCGCTCGACCAGTCTCCTGCTGGTAATGTTCGAGGGATTTTGGAGCACCCGTGTGAATGACATATCGTACGTTCGATTTGTCGATACCCATTCCAAAGGCAACTGTCGCGACGATGATATTCGTGTCTTCGTTCAGGAACTCGTCCTGATGCTTGATACGATCTGCATCGGACAACCCTGCATGATAAGGGCGAACCTTGTATCCGGCGCGTGACAACAATTCTGCGGTCTCGTCTACCTCACGGCGCGAGATACAGTAGACGATCCCCGATTCATTCGGGTGAGCATCAATCACTGACCGGATCTGTTTCACGACGTCAGATTTCCGCTGCACACGGTAAACAAGGTTCGGACGATCGAATGATCCGATCAGCCATTCAGGATCACGAAGCCCCAGTTGTTTCGAAATGTCGTGTCGAACATGTTCTGTGGCAGTGGCCGTATAGGCGTGGACGCCGATGCCGGGAAAACGAGACCGTAATTGTTGTAACATTCGGTATTCAGGCCGAAAGTCATGTCCCCACGCGCTAATACAATGTGCTTCGTCGATCGCAAAAAACGAGACCTGACTCGTCTCAAGAAAATCGAGCATCTTGTCGTTACAAAGCCGCTCGGGAGCAACATACAGCAGTTTGAGTTCCCCGCTACGAATCCGGTTCGCCACCTGTAACCGCTCTGAGTTACTCATCGAACTGTTCACACATGCGGCGGGGATTCCACATTCGGTGAGTGCATCAACCTGATCTTTCATGAGCGAGATCAGGGGCGAGACGACCACAGCCAATCCAGGCAAGGCGACGGCAGGAGCCTGAAAGCAGATCGATTTGCCGCCACCAGTTGGCAGGACAACGACCGAGTCACGGCTTTCCAGGATGGCCCGCATGGCTTCGGCCTGCAACGGTCGAAACGAGTCGTAACCCCAGTACTGCTGAAGTACTCCGGTCAGCGACGACATCAAATCGGCAGGATTAGTCATTGCTGAATGTCCACGTAGTCGAATGAGCAAACTTTTTTCAATATTGAGTCACAAATGATACCTGTCCTGAGGGGGGCGACAAGCCACTGTAAGTTCAATTCACCGGTTCAAAAACATGTTCGGCTTTGAATGTGTGGACTGTGCCACAGGTATCTGGACATCATCCCCATTGAACCTGACTGCCACGTTTGTTGGCTTCTCTCGCGAAGCATTCGGCGTTAAGTTACGTAGGCTTGAGTCAGCACTGAAACTGCCGCCAAACTTGCCGCCATTGAAAGAGGCTCCTATGCGATTGTCTGTTCTTTCACTTGCCATTCTGGCTTGTCATACCCTGATTGCCGACGATGGCAATTGGAATCAGTTTCGCGGGCCGCGTGGTGATGGAACTACGACAGCCAAAGGTCTGCCGGTGACGTTCGGCGAAGGTTCACCTGAGATTGTCTGGAAGACACCCATTCCAGGGCGAGCCTGGTCATCGCCCGTTGTCTGGGGAAAACAGATTTGGCTCACCAACGCCCCGGAAATACAGAATGTCACTCCCGAAAAGCCAAAGCTCGATAAGCCCATTGTGTTGTCTGCCGTCTGCATCGACTTCGATACCGGCAATGTCGTTCACGACCTGAAACTCTTTGAAGTCGACAAACCCCAGTTCACGCATGGGACGAATAGTTATGGGTCACCAACGCCGTACATCGAAGAGGGACGCGTCTATATCCATTTCGGGACTTATGGTACCGCTTGCCTTGATACAAAGACCGGCCAGAAGATCTGGGAGCGTCTTGATCTAGAGTGCGATCATTGGCGAGGCCCCGGCTCATCACCTGTCGTTTATAACGGGCTGCTATACCTGACCTTCGACGGGTACGACGTTCAATACATTACTGCTCTCGACAAATTAACCGGAAAGACGGTCTGGAGACGCGACCGAAATGTTGATTTCGGAACGACAGACGGTGACGCCAAAAAGGCTTACTCGACCCCAATTTTGATCGAAGCGGACGGGCGAGAGTTGCTCGTCAGCCCGTTTGCCTCGGCGACAATCGCCTACGATCCCAAGACGGGCGAACCGGTCTGGACGGTTCGTCATGGCGGAATGAATGCCGCTGGCCGTCCCCTGTTTGGAAACGGGCTGCTCTATATTTCCACCGCCGATGGGCCGAATCCGTTAGTCGCGGTTTCACCAAAAGGGAAGGGGGACATCACCGAAAACATCGCATGGCGAACAAACAAGTCGGTCCCCAAACGCCCCTCGCAAATCCTTTTCGGTGATTTGTTATTCATGATGAACGACGGCGGTGTCGCATCCTGCCTGGATGCAAAGACCAGTACCGAGATCTGGACGAAACGACTGGCTGGCGATTATTGGGCGTCGCCTCTGTTGGCTGATGGGCTGATCTACTGCTTCTCGCAATCCGGGTCGATCCCCGTCTTCAAAGCGAGTCGCGAGTTCGAGCAAGTCGCCGACAACAAACTCGACAGTGGGTTTGTTGCTTCTCCAGCCGTTGTCGGGAAATCACTAGTCTTGCGATCAAAAACGCATCTCTATCGGATCGAGAAGAAATGAGCCAATACGATCCTCGCCAATGGACCAGTCACCTGCTGGATATCGAAGGTTCGATGGTCCGGGAAATCCTGTTCCGGGTCATAGCGAGCTTCTTCTGGGCGGCTATCATTGTCGTATTGTTCCATTTTGGTCCTGGATTCTGCCAGAACATGGCGATCCCGGCCACCGTCCATTCTTTGATTGGAACGGCGCTGGGACTGCTGCTGGTCTTCCGCACGAACTCGTCGTACGACCGATTCTGGGAAGGGCGAAAGCAATGGGGTGGGATCGTCAATGAGTGCCGGAACCTCACCAGACAGACGAGTGAATGGCTGTCGGCGGACCAGTCATTGATGTACGAGATCATCAGCTTGACGATCGGGTTCCCCTTCGCCGTGATGCAGCGTCTTCACAAAACGGCCAGTCTGGGAACAACACTGAACGATGTCCCTCTATCCGATGTGGCTCGGATTGAAACTTCGAAACATCCACCGCTCGCCATCGCGAATCTGATTACTTCACGAATCCTTTCCGCGCGTGAGCGAGGTCTCATCGACAGTTTACAACTTAACTCACTCGATCATAACGTAGAATTACTGATTGACTATTGCGGGGCTTGCGAGCGAATCCATTCGACGCCGCTGCCGTTTGCGTACGCAGTCCATCTGCGCCGAGTGCTGATCATGTATTGCTTCACACTGCCGTTCGCATTAGTAAAGGACTTCGGCTGGGCCACGATCCCCGCAACGCTGCTGACGTCATACATCCTGTTCGGAGTCGAAGAAATTGGTGTTGAAATCGAAGATCCATTCGGCTTCACAACCAACGACCTGCCAATCCAAAACTACTGCCAGGGAATCGAAACTGTCCTGTGCGACGTACGAGACACGAAAGTCGGGCCATCGGAAAATGGGAATCGACCTGCTTGATATTCTTTCTTATTAGTGCCAATTAGCGAAGATTAGTGTTCCAGTAGTCTTGTGTTTATTTCTTCAAATTCTTTTTTAGTAAATAATAAACGGTTATCATGATTCGAACTCGTCGCCAATTAGGCGTTCAGGATTTCATGGATGACATGCCCGTGGATATCCGTCAGACGCATGTCCCGACCTCCGAAGCGGAATGTCTGTCGAGTATGGTCCACACCTAGAAGATGCAGCATCGTTGCATGCAGGTCGTGGACTTCAACCTTGTTTTCCACCGCTTTGTATCCGAATTCGTCTGTCGCGCCGTGAATCGTTCCACCCTTGATTCCACCACCGGCCATCCAGATTGTGAAGCCGAACGGATTGTGATCGCGCCCGTCGCCCCCCTGTGCAAACGGAGTCCGACCGAACTCGCCACACCAGACGATCAATGTCTCGTCGAGTAATCCCCGTTGCTTCAGATCCTGAACCAGAGCCGCTATTGGCTTATCGACCGAACGAGCATTCTTCGTGTGCCCATCGACCAGGTTTGAGTGCTGGTCCCAGCGGTCTCCGTTGCCTGACGGACAGGTTAACTCGATGAACCGAACGCCTCGTTCAACCAGCCGCCTTGCGACCAGGCACAGCCGTCCGTAAGTCCGCGTGTTAGCGAACTCGTCCGAAAGGCCATAGGCTTCTTGTGTCCCCTTCGATTCATCCTGCATGTCCATTAAGGCGGGTACCGCAAGCTGCATTCGTGCAGCGAGCTCGTAGTTGGAAATGGCCGATTCGACCGCATCGACGTGACCCAACTGCTGAAGTCGTCCCTGATCTAATCGCTTCATTAACGCCAGTTTGGCTTCTTGCAACTCGCGAGTTTTCTCGCTTGGCCGGATGTTGGCCACGGGGGCCTCACCCGAAGTGAAGACCGATCCCTGAAACGCGGCTGGCAAAAATCCGCTTCCGAAACAGTCCATGCCACCCGGCGGAATCAGGCCACCGTTCAGGATCACAAATGCGGGGAGATCATCGCATTCGGAACCGAGTCCATAGCTGACCCACGCTCCGTGACTCGGCCGTCCCTGCTGACCATTGCCGGTATGCAGAAAATAATTGGCGAATGTGTGCTCGGAGAACGGAGCCACAACAGATCGGACGACTGCCAGTTCGTCCGCACATGTTGCGATATGAGGGAACAGATCGCTGACAGGAATGCCGCTTTCACCGTATTGGCGAAACTTCCACGGGGACTTCAGGATCTTGCCGATGTTGGCAAACTGAGTCGGTTCCAGCTTGCCGATCACCTCGTGTGGAGGTTGTCCATCGTACTTGTCGAGCATCGGTTTCGGGTCAAACGTATCGACTTGCGACGGGCCCCCATCCATATAGAGGAAGATGACGTTTTTGGCTTTGGCAGGAAAATGAGCTGTTCGAGCCGCCAGCGAACTGGAGTTACCACTCGCACCAAACGCCGAACCGCTTTCAGCCAGCATTGTTGACAATGCGACCGTCCCGAAACCTTGCGCGGACTGGGATAACAATTCGCGACGAGAGATCGGCTGTGCGAGATATCGCTGGCAGGGAAACATGAAAGGCCTCATTCAACGAAGACAAATTCTTTGAGATTGAACATCACGTGGCACAGGCTGTTCCATGCCCCGCGTTGGTTTTCTGGCTTATCGGCCCCTTGTGAATTCAGGAACGCAATCGCTTCGGATAATTCAGCAGCAGTTGGTTTACGGGCAAATGCGGTCAGGTAAAGCTGGTCCAGTCGCTGTTGGGTGTTTTGCGATGCATCGGCCAGAAGTCGTTCGCTCCAGCGATTGGCTTGTTCGATGACTAACGGATCGTTCATCAGTATCAGAGCCTGTGCAGGGACATTCGACACCGTTCGCCGACCGACCGTCGAAAATGGTGACGGCGTATCGAAGGCCAGCATCATTGGTGAAAGGAAGTTACGTCTGACAGAGATGTAGATACTGCGTCGACCATTGCCATCGAGCGGACCGCTGTTGCCAGGACGACCTCGTCCTTGCATGAACGCCGTCAGATGGATCGGAACACTTGGGCCGAAGGGGGTAGGATCAAGGCGACCGGAAACCGCTAGCAATGAGTCGCGGATCACTTCCCCTTCCAGTCGTTTAATCAGCATGCGATGCCATAACTCGTTATCCGGATCGACAGCGTCTGCCTCCGTTGGGTGGCTCGACATCTGGTATGTCCGGCTGAGAACCAGCGATCGTATCATCGACTTTGTCGACCAGCCCTCGTTCACAAATCGAGCGGCCAAATGATCCAGCAATTCAGGATGTGATGGCGGGTGTCCCAGGACACCCATGTTGTCGACCGTCGGAACAATGCCACGTCCGAAAAGATGGTGCCAGATCCTATTGACAGCGACCCGCGACACAAGCGGACTTCGAAGCATTTCGAGGGCAAGTTCTCGACGACCACTGCCAGAAGATATGCTCGTCTTCGTGTCGGGTTTGTCAGTCACATTCGTTTGTTCATGACGATGGAAAGCTTCGAGGAATCTGCGAGACACTGGTTCCTTTGGAGTATTCGAGTTACCTCGAACAAGAAGGAATTCATCGACTCCGTTTCCATCAAGCATGGCAGGAGCAAGTTTGGATTCCCACTGAACCTGCTTTGCGAGTGACGTTTCTTCGTCGGCGAGACCGGCCATCGAAGTCTTGAATTCGTCGAGCGAAAAGAGGGACTGGTGCGTCACAATCCAATTCGCCAGTTGAGCCCATGCTCCCTTTTCGCTGGCAGACTGAATTTGGATGGTGTCAGCAACCTGTTTATTGGGAGTCCCTTCTAAGATGGAGTTTGCGGCGGTACGAAACGCGGCCAGATAAGATGCGATTCGTTCCGTTCCGGGCTTTGCTCCCTTTCCGAAATCATTGGAACTGGAAAAAATCAGATCGATTGGGGGCGGTGCGACATCACTTTGCACGACCATCGCGATGGAACAGGGTCCGTCATCAGCAGGTGAAAACTCCACATGCATTCGGTGGCCGGTATAATGAGACAGATCGTGTGAGACCCAATGCCACTGATCGTCGGCATGTTTGAACTCTCGCAACACGGAGCCATGCAGCGGTCCGACGACAATCAGATGCGAATTGACCGAAGCGTAGGCCCGTACCGAACCTTTAATCAGATACCAGACGCTGCGATTTGATGAGGTGAATTCCGGCGTGCGAACCATGCGTCCGTACTGTTGCCAGGCCCCCAGCGTGCCGTTATCTACTTCCGTTCCCTGCGCGAGTTTGATGTTCTTCCAGAACACGTCCCGCTCCCAACCACCGATCGTCGCGACAGAGATGTTTGTTTTCTCGTTGCCAAGCACTAGTTGACCACGAGGTACTGGCTTTAATCCGAATGAGACTCCGTCCTGCATTGCCACGTTAGCCACAGGATTACCGAAATCGACAACGAGGCCTGGAATCAATCGCGATATCTTTCCTTCCTCATTTGCGGCAAGCCCTGCTGGCTGACCGGTAGCATTCGCCGGAATGTTTGAATCGACGGAAAACAGCCGGTGCAGCGGATGTTGAGGTTCTTTTTTTGCCGTGTTTAACTCGATGCACCACCGCGTCAATAACGTAAAATCCAACTGATTGTCTGAGGCCAGCCGTTGAACAATCGCATAACCCGACACCTGCGATTGGTTCTCGCCCGCAGGTGCTGCGATCGAAACTCCTTCATCTAATGCCTGATTGGCTGCCACCCAATAACGATCGAGCTTTTCAAGCACAGGCCGCGTACGATCGACAAGTTTCAGGGCTGTTTCTCGTCGTACATTTGATCGAAGCTCTTCCAATTGCAACGCGACCTGATGGTGCTGCTCGGCGGTGTCGACACGAAATTGTCGATAGCTGCCACTGATCGCAAAGCCCGCAAGCGCGTAGTAATCCTTTTGTGAAATCGCATCAAATTTGTGATCGTGACACCGGGCACAAGCCACCGTCAGCCCCAGAAATGTCTTCGACATTACGTCGAGCCGATTATCCATACGGTCGGTCTCATCCTTGCGGATATCAACGGGCGAATGCACTTCTTCGCCGAGGAACCAAAAGCCCGTTCCGATCAGTGACTCGTTGATCGGCAGGGGAGGGAGGGATTGTGTATTCTCGGTCTTACGCCAGCGTGGTTCAATCAAGTCGCCTGCAATTTGCTCAGTCAGAAATCGGTCGAAACTCACGTCCGCATTCAGCGCCCGAATCACATAATCACGGAATTGCCAGGCGTTGGGAATCACCGGTTCAAACTCATGCCCCCGCGTTTCTGCATACCGTGCAAGATCGAGCCAGTGCCGACCCCAGCGTTCCCCGAAATGGACCGAACCAAGCAATCTGTCGACGACAATTTCCAATGCCTGCGGCCTCTGGTCCTGAACAAACTGTTCGACTTCGTCTGGGGAAGGGGGAAGTCCGATCAGATCGAAGTAAACACGTCTGAGCAACGTTCGCTTCTCGGCAGGATGTGTCGGCTTTAGTCCCTTGGCTTCAAGCTTGGCGAGAATAAATCGATCGGTGTCCGTGATCGGCCAATCTGCCTGTTTAATCTCGGGCGGGGAAATATTTTTGACGGGTTGCCAGCACCAGTGTTCGGAAGTTCGCGAGGCCAGATCGAAAGGTTTGACCGTCCCGGCTTTCGAAGCCGCTTCCTTCGGCCAGGGCAGTCCCATTTCGACCCAGCGAGTCAATACAGCGATCTCGTTGGCGGGCAGTTTTGATTTCGGAGGCATTTGATAAACGTCGCCATAATTGATGGCGGAAACAAACAAGCTCTCAGACGGTTTATCGAGCGTCACTCCTGGTCCCGTGTCCCCCCCTTTAAGCAGTGCCTCGCGAGAATCAAGAGCCAACCCCCCTTTGAGTGAACCTTGACCGTTTGAATGGCACTCAAAGCATCTCGCCGCCAGGATCGGACGAACTTCTTTCTCGAAGAACTCCAGGGATTTCTCGTCAAATTCCGACGAGTCTTTCGACCAGCCCACTGACCCTAAGGTCAAACCAAGGCATACCAGCCAAAGGAGCACCAGTCTGACGAACCGATCCATCAGTAACTCCATGCACAATAAGAGTAAAACACGTTTCGCGACGAAAACCATCAAACATCAACATTCTAGCATATTCTCCCGGCCCCACTCGTCACAAGGACGACATTGGTTCAATCCCCCGGTTAACGAGCCTGTGTTCACAGAAAGTCTTGTTGTCCTCAACAGAAGCAAATCAACTGTGATACGAATGATCGACATACAGGATAAGATTCCAGCGAGGCTTCGCCTCAGACCAAAGTAGCCATCATCGCTCCGAGGCTGTCAGTGTTTGCGAAAATGGCGGCAAACGGTGGTCTAAAATCCTTCTACCTTTGCCGAGAATTTCGTTTTCAGCAGCATCGGC
>CAIVEI010000131.1 GCA_903904835.1 uncultured Schlesneria sp.
CGATTGTGAAATCCGAAAAAAGCGCCTCTGCCAATTTTTGTAAAATCGGAACTACCAAGATCTTCATGATCAACCTCCTTAAAGGAGGCGCCCTCATTACCCACTGATCGACCAATATCCGGACGCTCGTTCTTCTCATGAAGAACGTCCGACCGTTGCATCAGTTTTCGAATGAAAACAGGAGAGCGGTGCTCAACCCCGCGAATGAGGATGCCTTTCATCAAACGGTCGAGAGCACGCGTCTCGACCTGCCTGCGAGGTTAGCTGTCGGGCTGGAGCTTGAAAGTGCTCTGTTGGAGAGGCGATTGTTATCGCTTCACAACTACGCCCCGAAGGTTGCTCGTCATTGAGCCACCAAATCTGGTTCCCCCGCTCTCACACCGACATGTGAGACTCGGCTTCATCGAAAGAGATCCTAACGAATCGCTTGAAGGGGTGAACGCACAGGAGCGAACGGCGTTCCATCGTCAAACGTCCATGCCGGGCATTCACTTACGATCTTGTAAAGATTAGAAAAAAGTTGAGCTAGACAGTTGGTCTTTCAAACAAAACGAGCTTTTTGATGCCCTAAAAATTGGTCATCGACGACGTTTTACATTTTGATCCATACAAAGGAAGGTCAAAAACCTCAAACCGATTTCAAGCGTAAGTCAACGCGGAAAGCAAAATTGAAAAGGTTTTAATTATTGCCATCGAGCTGTGAGAGATTGCCAGCGGACGATTGAAAAATCTTTCGAGT
This sequence comes from uncultured Schlesneria sp., assembly GCA_903904835.1. Lineage (GTDB taxonomy): Bacteria > Planctomycetota > Planctomycetia > Planctomycetales > Planctomycetaceae > Schlesneria. The sequence continues at coordinate 740 of CAIVEI010000131.1, forward strand.
CCGCCTCTCGGCTTCGGTTAACGGGTCGCGGCGTTTCAGGTCTTCAAGATTTGCCAAACAGACACGACAACCAATGATCTCAAGATGAAACTGCAAATATTTTGATAACCCGTCGCCTAGCCGGCTATCAACGTACGCTGCCCAGACTGCTCGTGGCGGGCAACTCAGTCGATGCTGCCGCCAGAGTTCCCCGACGCTGAAGTTTCCCTGGTCTCGCTGTAATAACAGCGTCGCCAATCTTTCGCCAAGCGACGAATTCAAACGTAACGATTGCTCAATCACAGCGCAAGAGTCCGAAGGAAGACGCTCGTCTGCATAAGCCAATAGTTCATCGTCAGTGAAGTGGGCCATCTGCCAACCTTCAGCTCAACCAATAAATTCCAGCTTCACGGGATGAGGGATGATTTTTGCCTGATAAGCTCGATCGAGTAGCAGCGTCACCGCTTTTCGGCCGCGGTCTCCGAAGTCGAGGGTCCAATCATTGACGTACATCCCAACGAATTTATCGGCTTGACTGCGATCCAGATCGCGTCCAAACTGCAACGCATACGCGAGAGCTTCTGCACGATGATCCAGGGCAAATTGGATACTTTGCTTCAACAGAGTCGTGACTTCACTCATTGCTTTCTGGCCAAGATCGCGTCGAATTGCGTTTCCGCCGAGCGGTAGCGGCAATCCCGTATCCTTCATCCACCACTTTCCAAGGTCGACGATCAGATGCAATCCATCGTTCTGGTACGTCAGTTGTCCTTCATGGATAATCAACCCTGCGTCAACTTTACCTTCGCGAGTCACTGCAAGAATCTCGTCAAAGGGATAGACGACAGGCGTAAAATCGTCACCCAACGCAAGCTTCAATGCCAGGTACGCCGTTGTCAGCTTTCCGGGGACGGCAATTGTTTTGCCGCGAAAATCATTGAGACTGCCCGGTTGCTTAGCGACAATCATGGGTCCGTAGTCGTCTCCCATGCTGCAACCACAAGCGCACAGCGCATAGCGGTCGGTCAGGTAGGCATAGCCATGCAAGCTGACGGCAGTCAGTTCCAGTTCACCTCGAAGAGCCCTTTCGTTCAGGGTCTGAATATCCTGCAATTCATGCGTGAATCGATATGGACCGGTTTCGATTTTGTCTTTGGCCAGTGCATAAAACATGAATGCGTCGTCAGGATCAGGGCTATGGCCGACGCGAATTAAAGTCTTTTCGGACATCTGTCAATTTCTGGTCTGAAGAACAGGATTTGGCGGAGTCTGATCCGCCGGAACTCATTACGGAATCCTAGTGATCCAGCGACGTTGTGACCACTGTAACAGCAGTCCATTACGCTTGATTCAAATCTCCGAGAATGAAATTGCTGCATGGAAACAAAAATTCACAGAAGGCACGACCTTTTTGCATAAACTAAAGTGGAAAATTGATGTGCTGCCTCGAAAGCCGATGAAATGAAATCATGGGCCGGATAACAGTTCCCAGTAATCCAATTGATTCAAAATGAATTTCGGTAACAAAAAATGAGGGAGAACCAATGGCGAGCCGACCGTGTCGAACCTATACTGATTTTTCGCAAATACCAGGAAAGACCCATGACGAATTCGCTACCAAATCAACCGCTGCAAGACGTTCACGTTCGTGAAACGGTGCCCCTTGTTGCCCCTCGCTATCTGAAACAAGAAGAGACCATCTCTGACGTTGCCGTCAAAACGGTCATTGAGGCTCGGGAGTCCATCAAGAGGATACTTTCAGGCGAAGAATCCCGGTTGATTGTCGTTGTTGGCCCCTGTTCTATCCATGATCACGTTGCCGCACTTGATTATGCACAGCGGTTAAAGGCGCTTGCTGATCGCGTTAAAGACAAACTGCTTGTCGTGATGCGGGTCTACTTCGAAAAGCCAAGAACAACCGTGGGATGGAAAGGGTTAATCAACGACCCTCATCTGAATGATACGTTCGACATTGCAACGGGGTTGCGCATCGGAAGGCGAATCCTTCTGGAAGTCGCCAGCATGGGGCTACCTGCCGCAACAGAATTGTTAGAACCAATCACTCCTCAATACATCGCCGACCTGATCTCTCTGACAGCAATCGGTGCTCGAACGACCGAGTCTCCAACTCATCGGCAAATGGCAAGCGGATTATCGATGCCCGTTGGTTTCAAGAATGGAACAAATGGAAGCTTGCAAGTTGCGATTGATGCAATGCTGGCGGCACGTTCTCAGCATAGTTTTCTGGGTATCGACAATGACGGCCAGACCTGCATCGTCAATACTAATGGAAATCCGTGGGGCTTCCTGATCCTGCGCGGCGGTCAGTCTGGACCGAATTACAACCCTGAAAGTCTCGCGGAAAGTCTGAAACGCCTGAACTCAGCAAAGCTTCCTCCACGATTGATGGTTGATTGTAGCCATGCGAATTCCAACAAAGATTATTTGTTGCAGCATGTCTGTTGGGACGATTGCCTGTCACAGCGAATTGCCGGCAACAAAAACATTGTTGGCTTAATGCTCGAAAGCAATTTGATGCCCGGCAACCAGCCGCTGACAAGCGATCTGACGAAGCTTCAATATGGAGTTTCCATCACAGACGGCTGTATCGGTTGGGAAGAAACAGAACGACTGATTCTTTCCGCACATGAACAGCTTTCTTCCGCCGAATAATCGGTTAAAAACGCTAATGTTGGGGTTGCCACTGGCGGTAGCGTTGTGCCGTCAGGGTCTTCAACCGGAATTGCCTGCAAAAACGAAGAACACCGGCGAGCGAAGACGCACGCCGGTGGCACGCAACCACGCATCTCAGCATTGATGGACTATCAGCGAGCGTTCAAACGTCGCAGAGCTTCACTGCTTCGCGAAGCCCGACAAGCGGATCGCGGGTCGGAATGAATTCGTGCCCGACGTATCCTTGATAACCGATTTCAATCAGTTTTCTCATGATTGGCGGGTAATTGATTTCCTGCTTGTCATCGAGTTCCGCTCGACCAGGATTTCCCGCAGTGTGGATGTGTCCGATGACGTCCTTGTGTTGTTCGATCCGACGAATGACGTCGCCGTTCATAATCTGAACGTGATAGATGTCGAACAAAACCTTCACTCGTGGCGAACCGACCTTTCGCACGATATCGCATACGTAGTCGATATCGTCTCCCTGGTAGCCAGGATGCCCTTTCATCGGATGCGAACCATCACGTGAATTGAGGTGTTCAACGCAGATCGTCACCCCTTTTTTCTCTGCATGTCCTGCGATCTTTTTCAATCCGGCGATACAATTCGCCGCTCCTGTTTCGAGCGAGATTTCACCACTCTTCGGATCATCGGCATCGTTCCACTTGTAACCCGTGAAAGCAATCACGCTGGGGACATTTGCCGCAGCACAGTCGTCGATCATCTTGCTGGTCGTGGCGATGACCTGATCTTGATACCGGGGATTGTTGAATCCTTTCATGAAAGGAGCACCAGGCATACCGTTTGGCGCGATGGCACAGGTCAGGCCGTGTTTCTTGAGGACATCCCACGTTTCCGGTCCGCAGATTTCAACCGATTGTATTCCCATCCCTTTGGCGATCTGGCAGGTTTTATCGATATCCCATTTGTCTCCCGCCACATTAAAACACCAGAAGACAACGGAATGCTTGATTCGTCCATTGACCGCAACTTTCTCCGCTGCGGCGAGAATGGCGTCCTGGCCAACGCTGGCAACCGCTCCAGCGGCAACGGCGGAATGAAGCAAGTCACGGCGAGAAATTGACATCGGAAACTCCTGGTTGATTCAATGAAACGGTTAAAAGAGAGGCATTTCAGTTTTTTAAATCGCAATCGAATCACGGTGCAATTGTCGCAGCCAGATAGGCAGCCACAAAATTGTGACGATTGCCCTTCAATGCTCGTGAAACGAATCAAATCGATTTTGATGGAATAATACCGACCCGTCATCGTTGGTGCGAATGAGTTGAGATCGTTAATCTCTCTTGCAATTGTAAATACCCTACTTTTCAAGAATGGAACATTCCCTTGAACACGGGTCACAAACCCTCTCTCGACGGTTGGCCAATCGTTGAAGCGTCATTACGAGAACCATTGGTTTCGCGATTATCGGAAGGCGAAACGATTGTCGCTTTCATGATTTCTGACATCGATTCCAATCGGTTTTATCGCAAGACGCTTCTTGTTCTGACAAACCGAAGATTTCTCAGCAATTCGGCGGAAACCGGGTCCCAGGAATGGTCCCTGTCAGATATCGACAAAATCAAAACGAAAGACAGGGCCGGTTTAGGAACGCTCGAACTGGCAGGTCTTGATCGAAGACTCGCTGTTTGGCATTACACGATTGCGCAGGGGCCGTCGGCGCTGATTCTCGGCGACCGTTTTGAAGACCAGAAGTCTCAACGAACAATTTCGAATGATATCGTTGAAGATGACGAGATCCCTGAACCGGAGGATCACGAACCCGTTCCAGATACGACAGCACTACTAAGGCTTTGGCAATTTGCGAGACCCCACGCTTTTTGGATGGTTGTCGCGCTCTCGATGACGTTGACGGCGGCAGTTGCCGAAGTCAAAACCATCGAAATGACGAAGCCGCTGGTCGACCTGTTAAAGAACTACGGGGAAGGCCAGCCTTCGATTCTGAATCAGGCCTTTTATTACCTGGGAATCATGCTGGGATCGGCAGTGATCGCATGGTTATTGGGATGGGGCCAAGGGGCGATTCTTGCTTGGGTGAGTGAGCGAGTCACTGGCGATCTGCGGCGGCGGACTTACTCGCACCTGCAAAAACTCTCGCTGGAATACTTCGGAGGCAAGCGGACCGGCGATCTGATGTCACGTATCAGCAGTGACTCTGACCGACTCTGTTCGTTCCTTTCAGACAGCATCGTTGATTTTACGGCCAATACCATCCTGTTGTTTGTCGTTGCGTATGCCTTGTTTCGTGAAAACTACCAGGTCGCTCTCGTGGCATTGCTTCCCTTTCCCTTCATCATCTGGCTGATGTACTACGCGCGCGACAAATTACAAACGGGATTCCAAGCCTCAAGCCGTGCCTGGGGAGCAATGTCGAGCGTTTTAGCGGATACGATTCCCGGCATACGAGTGGTGAAGGCATTCGCGCAGGAAGATCGGGAAATTGAACGGTTTTCAACTGCGAACGAACTGGTTGTGGCCACGAATAACCGAGTCAATTCGCTTTGGACATTTTTCTGGCCCTTGATCACGTTTCTCAACCATTTGGGTGTGCTTGTCGTCTGGGTCTCTGGCGTCTGGCTGATCGGCCGCCGTGATCCACATTTCAGTGTCGGCTCGTTAACGACCGTCGTTCTTCTCAGTGAGAAGTTCTATGGCAAGCTGGAGATGATGAGTCGTATCGTGAATGCGTCACAGCGTGCTGCGGCGAGTGCTCAACGGATCTTCGAAATTCTGGATCGTGTCTCAAGTGTCCCTGAACCTGCGAAGCCAGCTCCCCTCGACAAACTGCGAGGCGAACTCGAATTCCGACATGTCGGTTTTCGGTATGGTAATCGCAAGGTGATCCGAGATTTCTCATTAAAAATTGCGGCAGGTGAAATGATCGGACTCGTCGGCCATACGGGCGCCGGTAAGAGCACGCTGATTAACCTTGTCTGCCGTTTTTTCGACGTTGCTGAAGGGTCTATCCTGGTCGATGGCGTCGATATCCGTAGTTACAAGGTCGAGCCATACCGCAGGAACGTCGGAATCGTGCTTCAAGACCCATTTCTGTTTTATGGTACGATCGCCGAGAACATTGCGTATGGGCTTCCGAATGCGACCCGGCAACAGATCATTGATGCCGCCAAAGCTGCTCGGGCACACGAATTCATACTTCAGTTGGCGGACGGCTATGATTCGCTCGTCGGGGAACGTGGTCAGTCATTATCAGGTGGAGAACGCCAACGAATCAGTATCGCACGTGCATTGTTGATCGACCCGCGAATCTTGATCCTGGACGAAGCGACGTCAGCGCTTGACTCAACAACGGAGCGCCAAATTCAAGAAGCGCTACAGAATCTCGTGCGAGGGCGGACGACGATCGCGATCGCACACCGTTTAAGTACGCTCAGCCAGGCCGATCGAATCATGGTGATCGAACGGGGTCGACTCGTTGAAATTGGAACTCACGATGAGCTACTGAAAATCAACGGGGCATACGCGGCACTTCATAAGGCTCAGCAGGAATTAACAAAGGATATTGGGTGGTAACGTTCCTCGCCAATTTGCAGGGTTAATCAGCCCGAAGTCTGTTGAATTGTATTCCAGGGCAAACGGGGTCGAATCACAGGCCCCGTCCAATTTCCAAAGTATTCTTCTCGCATAGCGCCCGTGTCATGAACGTCGAAGGTCAGAACCGATTCTTCAAGAATCGTGGTCTTCTGCGGAACTCGACCGACGATTGCCGAGATGACATACCGACCTTCATTGAGAAAATTGCCGGGGATTACGCACGTTGATTCATAAAGGCCGGCCGGTTGTGGTGTTCCATACCACGGATCGTCAGTCGAACTGATCGCTCGAACGTTAGACGTCGCAAGCACAAACGTTCCATTCGAATCTTTTAACCAAAGTGCTGTGTAGAGTTGCTGGTCTGGAACAAGATTCCAATAGCTGATCTGGATTCCAATCTCTTTGGCGATATCCACATCTGCTGTGGGTCCGTCGTTCCCCTCTTGAACAATTCTCACAGCATGTAATCGAACCATTTCCGTCCCCGGCGCCGCATCAGGAGTCAGCCAGACGACTTCGCCAGACGCCGATCTGACTTTTGCCAGATACTGTTTGACAACGTCGGTTGGATGACCAACTGCCGTAACGCGACCGGCATCGAGAAGAATAGCCTGCTGGCAAAGATTCGTGATCACCGGAAGACTATGCGATACGATCAGGACCGTCTTTCCCTGCCGACTGGCGGCACCCATCTTTCCCATGCATTTTTGCTGAAACGCCGCATCGCCGACTGCGAGAACTTCATCAACAATCAGGATCTCGGGCTCCAGATGAGCTGCGACAGCAAATGCCAGCCGGACATACATACCACTCGAATAATACTTGACGGCTGTATCGAGAAATTTCTCGACTTCCGAAAAAGCGACAATTTCGTCAAATTTCTTTCGAATTTCCTGTCGGGTCATCCCGAGAACAGCGCCGTTCAGATAGATGTTTTCACGACCCGTCAGTTCGGGATGAAATCCCGTACCAACTTCCAGAAGACTGCCGACACGCCCATGTAATTCGATTCGCCCTTGAGTTGGACGAGTAATCCGTGAAAGAAGCTTGAGAAGCGTACTCTTGCCAGCTCCGTTACGACCGATGAATCCCAAAACCTCGCCTTGTTTGACTTCAAAGGAGACGTCTTTTAATGCCCAAAAGGTGTCGTTTTCCTGTAATGGACTTTTCGTTCCAGGTCTGAATAATCGCTTCGGAAGGTAAGCGATATTTTTCGCGATGTTCTCGAGGAATTCAGAAAAACGGTGATACGAAAGGCGATGTCCAAGCCGGAACGACTTTGACAAGCCCTCAACCCGTATGGCCAGATCTTTCACAGAGGCATCCTGATGACACAAAAATACGTGAATTCACTAACAATTGACCGTCATTCCCCGAATTGCCTCGGACGCAAGAAGACCTGACGGATTAAATCGATCATGTACAGGCCTTTCGATATCAAGGCGTCGAATAGCTTCCCCGTAGCGATCAAACTTCGCAATGGAGAATGGGGATTCGGACCGAAGAAAAGAAATAGGGCACGCCACAAAAGCATGCCCTTTTTCTTTCGGACGAGCACGGTTTACTTCTTGTGAGCCTTGTGACACGCAGCACACGAACCGGTAACCACTTTAAATGCCTCTTGCGCGCCGGCATAATCTTTTGCTTCGATCTTGGTCAGGACAGTAGCACTGCCGTCTCGAAGTGCTTTAGATGCGTTTGCCCATTCGGCGTCGGGGCACCGCCCGTCGTCCATAAGGATAAAGCTGGATTCATTAAGTAAAGCAGCTTTGGTCGCGAGTTCATCCCAAGCTTTATCGTCGGCAGGAGCCGCTTTCAGACCTTCGCCAATGCCGGCACAATTCGGCTTGATCAAACCTGACATCATCTGTTTTGTTGTTAAAACTCGAGTCTTCCCCTTTTTCACCTGGGCTGAAGCAACTGCCGAGAGCACCGAGACAATCCCGACAATCATGACGACGCAGAACAACCGTTTCATTAAGTCTGTCTCCTCGATAGAACCAAATAGATTGGGACGAGCGTTTGCGGTGTTGCTCATGCAACAGAATTAGTCGCGAAGGAAGTTGCTCGCCACAAAACACGCAAATGTGGACATCAATATCCACTTGTCGTGTCCGTCAATCTACCGAGTGAAAAAAGAAATGCAACCACAACAGCAATCGATCGCTCATGAGATGGAACGTACACCGGTGGTCTCGTATCATCCCATTTTGTCAGCCATCGCAAATTTCGACATGAGATGCTGTGGAATTTAAAAATCACTGTTTTCATGCAATTTCTATCTTCAGTTTCCTTTCGGGTGATTCCTCAACCAAACAAGGGCTATTTCCATGACGGCGACCGTTAATCAAGAACCGATTGAGCACGTCCTTGTTGTTCCGACTCTCTTATTTCGGGAACTCGGCTACTTTCAGGGTTTTAATGGCAATATCGATCGATACATTGGAACGTTGCTCGATCCGTCTCATACGAGCTTCCGACCTAGGAACGAAGTTGAGGAAGATCCAAGCTACAAGCAACTGATCCCATATTGCATTTTCCGCCACGCGGGTCAGGTGTTCTATTATAAAAGAGGTAAAAAGGGGGGCGAGGGACGACTGCACAGTAAGCGGTCGATTGGCATCGGTGGCCATATTTCCTCAACCGACCAACTTTCTGGTGACCGACGTTATCTCGAAGCGATGCACCGCGAGATTTCGGAAGAAGTCTTTCTGGAGTCAGGGTTTAAGGATGCTTGTGTCGGTCTGATCAACGACGATGAAACCCCAGTCGGGCGAGTACATTTAGGTATTGTTCACATTTTTGACCTCGACACGGCCAAAGTTCGCCCCCGTGAAGAGTCGATCTTAGAGACAGGATTCGCAGATCCCGCAGAATTGATACAAGCCGCAGACGAATTCGAAACGTGGTCACAGATTTGTCTCAAGCATCTGTTCGGGTGAAGTTGTACTAAACGCGACCAAACGTGCAACGCGGGAAGAAGTCCAATCAGCCGAAAAACGCTGACAGGACAGATAAGACAAAGGAAGGTCTTTCGATGGCAATTCAATTGAATAGACGGTCTGTAATCGGTGCGGCTCTTGTTGCGGCAATCCCCGTCGCGGCAGGGACCTCGGTGGCCCAGGAAAAGCCATCGCCAGCGGTGAAGGGCAAACTCACCGACCAAACCCTGGGGACACTATTGAAAGCCATGGGTCTGGAAACCAAGGTCCAGGAACAGCGCTACGACTTCGCTTTCAAAGCGACAATCGACGACAACGAATGGGAACTTTCGATGTCGTCCGTTCTCAGCCAGGACGGAAGCTCGGTCTGGGTCATGGCTTGGCTGGATGAACTTCCGAAATCAGCAGCCGATGTTCCGCGAACGGCTCTGTTAAGACTGCTTTCTGACAATGACAAGCTGGGTAAGGGTAAGTTCTTCACTTACATTGCCGCGAATCGACGTTTTGTCTTGCAACGCGTCATTCCTAACGAAAACATCACAGCAGAACGTTTCCGAGCAGTTCTTGATGATTTGGGGCAATCTGTCGTCGAAACTCATCCTCATTGGAGTGTTTCAAATTGGACTTCGCCAGCGGCTGAAGATCCAGCACAAGTCGCAAAGACCGGCAGCCCGATGAAAGGGAGCACTCAAACGGCGACCGGAACGGCCCCCGCGACTTTACCGGCTAACACTCCTGCGAAGGCATTGAAAACCGCAGTGAACGATGCAAAGGCTGGCAGTTCGGTTAAGAAATAAGCCGTTGAAGCGATAAAGTAACACACAAAATTGAAAGTCAGTGTCTTGAACCGCACCCAAAACTGATCGGGACGTGACGACGATTTCAATTTGATATGCGATAAAAAAGCCCGCTGACTCTTCGGGGTCGCGGGCCGTTATCGTTGGTAGAAACCAGGAGTGTGAATCAGGAATCCTCCTAACGTGGTTTGGGTTGACTCTCGCGATCTTTGCGAAACATTTCGTCCAAAACGATCGGGTGCCAGTTGCCATCCCGTTGTTCGGCGGGGGCGTAATGCCGCCGGGCCCATGTTCGCATTCTCATTTCCTCGACCGGATCGACATCATGGCTACTGACCTGTTCGAGCATCACCAGCGCACTCACGATCTCCTCCTCCACCGCTAAAACGGCTCCGAATTGCAAAAGAACCGGACGACCGAACTCGCCCGACGCCAGAAATCCTACCTATTTTTGAGAAAATCGCAAGAAAAAACGATTTTTGAAAAAAATTTCTTAGGGATTTCCGAAAAGCTGACCCTTCTCATTGGTCGAGAATTCTCAACCAATCGTCGAAATTGACGATTGTCCCAGATGGATTTGAATTGACGAGAAATCACGGTTGTCACATTAGCGATTTCTTACGACACTGATCAAATGGCAGCAGTCCAATCCTGAACACAGCTCATGCAGTCGATCATTGGTATTTGATCTCACGCTCTGAGGAGGAGCCGTGTCCGGGCTCATTGAAAGTAATCTTTCGCCGAATGTCGAATCCTTGTCCCCTAAGGGGTCATCTGACAACGAAGGTGAATATCACTGCTGGATTTCATTTGGTGGTAATGTTGGCGACGTGAAGGCCACGTTTGACGCCGCACTCGCGTTGCTAAGTCTGCATTGTCATATTCAATTGCAACAACGATCAGGACTTTATTGCTCGACGCCGATGGGAACCCAGGCTGGTAGTCCATTCCTTAATTCCATTTGCGGTTTGACAACCCGGCTGACACCACAACAGTTGTTGTCAGCCCTTCAATCTGTTGAAACCCAACTTGGTCGAGTTCGTGAGATTTGCTGGGGACCGCGTACCCTTGATCTTGATCTCTTGAGCTACGGAAATTGCATCGTCAATCAACCCGGCTTGGTGATTCCTCATCCCGCTTTAACTTATCGACGATTTGTTCTCGATCCCCTCGTGGAGATCGACGCAAACTGGCGTCATCCTCTTGTTCAAAACACAGCGAGTCAAATTCTGGATCGCTTAACATGTCGACCACTGCTGATCAGGCTGATTGACGTTCACTCAGAACAAGTGGAAGCCATTTCATGTGACCTGTTACCACAATTCCCTGACGTCAAATTCTTTTCAGACTGCGAATCGCCATCCGATGCACTTCCATTTCTCGTTCGAGGAACGGGGGCGAACTGCAATGACCTGATCGTCGATCTGCGTCGTTCGCCGGGCGATATGGTCGAACAACTATCGTCGGCTCTGACTGCGATCTTCGACACACCAAGACGAGTCTCTGACTGGTAACCAGTCACCTGCTTTTAAAAAATTCGAGCGCTCAGCGAAAGTTCTGCGGTTCAACATCGACCTGATACTCGATTGTCGAATGACTTGGAAATTGAGGCGCAGCCAGCACCCAGATCGCTCGTAGCGTTTCTAAATCGGAAGCCGTGATTTGAAGGTGATACCGAAAGTTGGCCTTCAGTCGTGTTACAGGACATGGTGCTGGACCGAGAATCTTGACATTTGCCTGAATCTCTTTTGCGGCAGCTCTCACCAATTCGCCAATCTTTACGGCGTATTCATTCACATCTTTCTCCGCAGGGCCACGGATAATAATTCTCGCCAGTTGCGAAAATGGCGGAACATTCAACGCCTTTCGATGCAACATTTCAGCGTTCGCAAAACCCAGGTAATTGTGCTCGGCAGCCCGCAAAATCGCAGGTTGTGATGGAGATGCAGTCTGAACGAGGACCCGCCCACCACGACGACTTCGTCCCGTTCGACCTGCCACCTGAGCAATCAATTGAAAGGTCCTTTCTGCCGAACGAAGGTCGGGCTGATGCAGTAACGTGTCCGCGTCGATGACACCCACGAGTGTCACGTTTGGAAAATCCAGCCCCTTGGCGATCATCTGAGTCCCCAGCAGAATCTGCACTTCACCGTGTCGAAATTTTTCCAGCGCCGTGTCATGCGAGCCACGTTTTTGCATCGTATCGCTATCCATTCTGAGACATTTGTAGTCTTCGAATCTCGTCCGAACTTCGTTCTCTAATCGCTCGGTCCCCAGCCCCAGGTAGGCTAATCCAGGGCGACCGCAACTTGGACATGTCGAGGGGGGCTTCGCAGAAAAATTACAGCAGTGACACAATGCAATCGCACGCTCTTTATGCCACGTCAACGTGATATCGCAATGCGGGCATTTCACCCCGACACCGCATCCACGACACCAGATAACCGATGAATATCCGCGAACATTCAGGAACAGAATGACCTGTCCCCCTTCTTTCAGCGCCAGATTCATGGCTTGAAATAACGCTCGTCCGATCGCGGCCCCTTTTCCAATCGCCGGGTCGTTTCTGGTATCGACAATGACAACCGGCGGCAACGGTAAATTCTCAACCCGTTTTGGCATCGAAATCAGTGTGTCTTGTTTACTGATCACTCGCTGCCATGACTCCAGTGTCGGCGTCGCGGAACCGAGAATCAACGGAACCTTTTCGATCTCCGCTCGATATCGAGCCACTTCGCGTGCGTGATAGCGAGGTGTGTTGTCCTGCTTAAAGCTGGTCTCGTGCTCTTCGTCGATGACGATCATTCCCAGATGCGGAGTCGGGGCAAAAACCGCACTGCGAGCTCCCACCACCACCTGCACGTTTCCGCTGGCAATCTGTTTCCAGTGTCCGTGCCGTTCGGCGTCCGTCAAATGACTGTGGAGCACAGCGACCGAATCGAATCGACTCCGAAACCGGCGAATCGTCTGCGGCGTCAGGCTGATTTCTGGAACCAGCATGATGGCCTGTCGCCCATAACTCACAACTTCCTCGATGGCTCGGATGTAAACCTCCGTCTTGCCGCTACCAGTGACTCCGTGAAGCAAAAGCGTTCGATGTTCGCTGGACCGGACAACGTCAAGAATCGCGTTCACCGCTCGTGTCTGATCGTCGTTCAGGACAATCTCGCGATGTGGCTCAATCGCGTCAGCCTCGGTACTCGAAAAGACCCTCCGGCGAAGCGAATCGATCAATCCCTTTTCTTCCAGTGCGTGGATCGGCGAAACCCCGCATTGAGCGGCAGACGACAAGTCGTCGACCGACATCGGCCGGTCAGCGGCATAAAGGATTTCGACCACAGTCCGTTGTTTTGCACGAAGCTTCAGTCCGTCGAGAATGGCAGCGATCTCAGCGGCGGATCTCGGTGCTTGAGTGTCTGTTCGAATTCCAAAAGTGTTGCCTGAAACGCCTGATTTCTCTTCATTCGTTTCCTCTTTTGTCGGAGCTCCAGGCGGGACGACACCCAGCTTCGCTTTCAAAGAATCACTGAGCGTGAAGAATGCAACTTCTCGAGTTCCCGCGTTTGTCTTCACCCCTTTCGGGATGACGGTCTCAAGAACCTGACCCCAGCCGCAGAGGTATCGATCACCGATCCATCGAGTCAGTTCCAGCATTCGCGAATCAATCAATGGTTCGCGGTCGAGTACCGATTCAATGACCTTCAGCGTTCGTCCTGATGGCAGAGTCGTCCCAAGTCCAACGCAATAGCCGGTGGTGGATTGCCCACCACGTCCGAACGGGGCCTGAACTCGTTGCCCAGGCCCAATCAGGTCTCGCAGCCCCTCGGGGACAATATATTGATAAATCGTCGTGATTGGTCGGTTGAAAACGACATCGGCAACAAGCCGATCTTCCGAAGCCGCCACCTCCCACACTTCCTGGTTAGGAGGAATCTCGTCTTCGGAAAACAGGCTGTGCTGCTTGGGTTTGGTCAAGGAATTTTCTCTTGATGGACCCGGTGAAGAATTAACGGCTGACAAGCCAAGGGAGAGGTTCACCCGCCTTCGGCAGCTTGACCAATTGGACCCCCGTCACCGCTTTGTGCTCCGAGACTTCTTCCAACGTCGCGGCATCCGGCTCATTATCAAGGTTCAGCACAGCAATCGCGTCACCACCCGGTTCGTTCTTTTCGCGACCCAAAGCCATGTGAGCAATATTAACACTATGCTTACCGCAGATATTCCCGATGAAGCCAATGACGCCAGGCTTATCGATGTGCTTGTAAATCAGCAGCAGGCCGTCGAGATACGCATCAAGATGGAACTGGTCGATACGCACCAGACGCAAGAACTGCTTGCCGAAGATCGTTCCAGCCGCAGTCAATTCGCCGTTGTCAGTCATGACCGTGGCCGAAACTAATGTCGAGAAGTCTCCCACTTCGTGAGAGAGTTCTTCCTTGATTTCGATACCCCGTTCTTTAGCAAGCAGATCCGCGTTGACGATATTGACGTTGTCGGCCAGAGCGTTGGAAAGCAGTCCTGCTGCAAAGGCGTTCGCGATCAGTTTCGTTTTCTTATTGGCCGCCTCACCCTTGAACTGCAGCTTGACTCCGCGCACACCACCTTTATTGAGCTGAGACAACAGCAGGCCAAGTCGGCGACCGAGATCCAGATAAGGCTGCATATCGGTCATTTCGGAAGCCGTGATCGGAGCCATATTGACCGCGTGACGAACCTCGTTCCTCACCAGAAAACCGGTAATGATCTCGGCGGCTTCCACTGCGACCAGTTCCTGAGCCTCGTCGGTCGACGCACCCAGGTGCGGCGTGGCCAGAACTTGAGGAAGCTGAGCAAGGCTCCAATCTTTCGGTGGTTCATCAACGAACACGTCTAACGCAGCACCGGCCACATGGCCCGACTGGATCGCGTCGAACAGGGCCTTCTCGTCGATGATTCCACCGCGAGCACCGTTGATCAGTCGTACACCCTTTTTCATCCGGGCAATGCGGCTGGCGTTAATCAGCCCTTCGGTCTCCGGCGTCATCGGAGTGTGCACCGTCAGGAAGTCGCACTTACCAACCAGTTCATCGATATCGCGAAACAGCTCAATCCCTTCCGCACGGGCACGCTCTTCGGATAGGAACGGGTCATAACCCAGGACCTTCATTTCGAACGCGATGCACCGGCGGGCGACGGTTAACCCAATTCGACCCAGCCCGACGACGGCAATCGTCTTTCCGGCCAATTGTGTACCCGTAAAGCTTTTTCGGTCCCACTTTCCTGCTTTCATGGAAGCCGCAGCGGGTCCGATATTTCGAGCCAGTCCCAGCAAAAGCGCCATGGCTTGTTCGGCGGTCGACGTTGTGTTCCCTGCGGGGGTATTCATCACGACGACGCCTTCGCGCGTGGCGGCGGGCAAATCGATATTGTCGACTCCAACACCAGCACGAACGATGACTTTCAGCCGCGGCTGATCCTTGAGGATCTCGGGCGTCAGGCGGGTGGCACTGCGGATGATGATGCCGTCGCAGTCTTTCAAGTACTCGCGAACCTGCTCGGGCGTGTGTTTTCCACTGCGAACGACAACTTCAACGCCAGGCGTTTCTTGCAGAATCTTGAGGCCGGCAGGTGACAAGTCGTCGGTAATTAGAACTCGGTACATGTTATTTCATCGTCGATCGAAATTGTTGAGGAATCCAGGCGGCGTCCAGGCCGCCTCGGCATTTATTTCCGACTGCAAGGTCGAGCGCCAGTCGAAGACTATAAGCATACGCGGCAACAGCCCGACGGAAAAGCGATCCGGCGAAAATCAACATTCGGTCAGATCGTTTCCGCAGTGTTCTTGTCCCAAACCCGTAGGGTGTTGTCGAGTCTTCGAGGCCCACCAGCCGAAGCGGCAGAAAGTCGATTCTTTCAAAAAAGGGGACCAGCTCCGTCTGCGGTCCCTGTCCCCTTTTTCGGACTTCGGTGTCAAAGTTCGATCAAGTTCGACGAAGTTGTGCGAAGTGTCTCCCGACCCCGCACAACCGACCGACCGAAGGTCTCCCGCGATTTTCTTCCCTTCGTTACCATCCCCTCGCAAGAAAAGCCACGAAAAGCGAGTCGACAGTATCCGAGAACAAACCCCACGCAACTCGGGCGATTCGTTGGAGACGATCATCCAAATAGTTAACCAGTCTGCTCAAGGATGGTTCAACTTTTACCGACATTGTCATTGGAGCATCTTTCGGAAGTACGACGAAATGGTTCGTCGCCGCCTTCGCCGGATTCTCCGCAAACGACATCGTCAGAACCCCAAACATCTGGCTTGCCAGCATCGGTGGACAAATGCCTTCTTTACGAATTGTGGGTTGTTAAGCCTGAACGCGGCCCACATGCGTTTCGTTCAATCCATAGGAACCTACTGAACGGAGAGCCGTATGTGGGAAAACCGCCCGTACGGTTCGGAGGGAGGGGGGACTGAATTCAATCAGTCCTTCCTACCCCTATCTTTGGAAGAAGTCCTTGAACTTGATTCAATGAATCAGGTTTCGGACGCGAAGAAGTCTGAAGCAGTGGCACAGGAACCTGAGTTCAAAACCTGACAGATTATCCGCTGCAGACGCGACTTCAATTCGTTCTGATGCACGGTAACTTTACGTCTGATACAGCAAGTCAGCGGGCGACGAACTCGTTCCGGACCCAGCCGTCGCCGATACCTTCGAAATGACCTAACGTCCAGTCGCGGGTTTCGTTCAGGATCTGGAATTCCGCTCCGTCTCGTAGCGGCTGATCAAAGGCCGCTTCGTACGAAGTGTCGGTTCCTTTCCGGGCCGTTGTTTCGCCGGTGATGACAGCTCGGCGAAAACCCGTGATGTCGGTGTCGCTCAAGGCGGCATCAAGGCCAATTGCGAGACTGCAAAACACGAGCAGAGCAATCGGTAGCGACAGACGCGAAATGCGAAACAACGCTGCGACTGCCGAGGTCATCGCTGCCAGCGTTAAGCCCCAGAAGAAGACTTTGACTTTCGCGGGAAATGAAAGCCAATCGGTCCAGAACAGGACATGACTCCACCAGGGTCTTGGTGGTTCAGCAAGACGACCAGGTGCTGCGGCCAATGCTTGTTCGAGATTTGACGTCAGGTATAGATAATTGGGGAGATAGGGTTTGGCTTTACGGTAATTCAAAATGGCTCGCCCGTAGTCACCCGCTCGGTAATAGGCGTTGCCAAGGTTGTAATAGACCGCGCCATTGCGAAGTCCGTCAGCGAGAATCGTTTCCAGGACTTGTGCCGATTCGCGGTAGTCGTCCGGAGATTTGGCACTATCAAAAAGTTCCAGAGCGCGGACAAACGTCCGTTCGTTTGATCCAGGTTCGGCTGCGAGTGCGTCGCCTGAATTCAGGCAGTTTAGTAACAGGCAGATAGTAGCGAGAGTCCCGGCTTTAATACCTCGTTCCAGAAGCGGCGCGATGCGCGAAATCAGTCGGGATGCTTCTTCGATTGCTGTGATGGGATCTGTCGATTGCCCGGCCCCATACTCGGCAGATTCGATGGATTCGAGCAATTTGACAATCGCCGTTCGATCGTCTTCGTTGACTGACGCTGCTGTTAGAGTCGTATTAACGTCAGCGGCGGTCAACCCTTCAGCGACCCGGTTTTGCATGTCAGCAACCATGCCAACGATTGCGGATCGAACCTGTCGTAATGCTTCTGCCTGTTGTCCTTTTTGAACGAGCGATCTGGCGTCTGCCAGTCGTCGCGTGGCTGCGCTTCGTGCCTGCTGGCGACGGACCCGACCTGCGTCAGATGACCTTCGCCGATAAAGGGTCGCAAGGCCGATCAGAGATCCTGTGGCACACCAGACGCCCAACGCTGCTTCACTCCAGGAGATCAGACTGATTCGTTGATCGCGAACCTGTGACGGGTCGGTAATGTTTTGAAAGATTCCTTCGGCTCGACTTTTGATCGATGTTGAACCGATCGTCGGTCGAGTCCCGATCAGTTCGCCGCTATTTAGCCTTTCGGCCTCGGTGATTTCCAGGGGAATGGCCGCCGTTTGAATGTTCTCAAACTCCTCGGTTTGAGTGTTGAATGCAGAAACAATAATTGCCGGGATGCCCGCACTCGCACGCTTTGGCCGCATCGCATAGACAAATCTCTTACGACTTCCATCGATGCGTCCCGTGGGGTTTTTATCGATCAGATCGAAGTCGGCGTCGAGTTCGGGAATGGCGGTCAGATCGGGAGCCGAGATCAGTTCCAGTGAACCACTTTGCTGACCCCGTTCCAGTTCCACGGTCAGTGTGAGTGGATCTCCAACCCGTAGTTTTGTGGGGCTGGCCGATGCAGAGACTTTATATTCGCCAATTCCGCCACAAAACGTGACGGGTCGAGGCATGGGAACCTCTCGAACTTCAACGTTGACTGCCGATCCACTCGCCACCAGACGACGTGGGATGTACTCCTTCCGCTGGAGCCCGACGACAAATGTCCCTTTGACGAGTGCGGGACCCAATGAATAGTTGCCCGTCCGTTCGGCTGTCAGCGTGCGGGAAAGCTCGTAGACAAAGTACTTGATTTTCTTTCCATCCAGTCCTTCGCGAATTTCCCGATCTTTTCGCAGGTTAAAAACGGCGGCACGAGGCCCGTCAAAAAACGAGCCCGACCGGGTACTCACGTCGTTTAGTGTGAAGCCGATACCGTCGTCTGCGACCAAGGGTTGTAGCCAGCTCGCCTTGTCTCCGGCAGCTAATCCTGCCGGAGGATCAACCCAGTTCACTTGCAAATGCGGCGGTCGCCTTTGAAGCGGCGTTAAAGGGTCGGTTTTAGAATTGTCGGGAAGCGGTTGAACAAAGACACGCAACGTCACATCGAACGATTGTGTCGGGTAGACCTTGGTCTGACTTGTCTTTATTTCGGCAATGACCAGGTCCTGTTCTTCGGCTTCGATGACTTTCAACGGAACTTCGCTGCTTGTCAGCGTCTTCCCTTCAATCGTCACTTTGGTAGGCGGAATGGAAACTTCGCCGGCCATCTTCGGTGTCAGTCGATATTGATAGATATGACTCAAAACGCTGGACTTGGTGACTTTTCCGTTAATGATCGAAATCGACGACTGGTCGCGAGACTGGTCGCCTGTTGCCACGACATCGAACAGTTCTTTTATCGCTGAGAGATCAGGAGCCGGCGGATTCTGGACATTACGAATTTCGACCTGATAATCGACACTGTCGCCGATAAAAATCTCTTCCGCACTCGTAACGACCTGAATATCCGGAGTCTCTGCAGCCATTGACTTTTGAGCCGTCAACCAAAGACAGACCGTCGCCAGGATCAGGGCAACGACCCGTAATCCTGTCATGTAAGGTGGTTTGAAATTGCGAAGAAGTTCCGAGTCCGTCATTACCAATCCTTGTCAACAGGTACTCTGCCGAGAAACTGTCCCTTGAGCTTTCGATCTCGCTCTCGTTTTTCCTGCTGCCGTTCCCGGACTTTTCGCAAAGCGTCTTCCATCCGGTCCTGTGAGACTTGTGCCTGCTGCTTTTGCTGATCTTGTTTCTTTGACTTCTGGTCGTCGTTCTTGTTTTGATCCTGTTTTTTCTCGTCAGATTTCTGCTGATCGTCCTTTTTGTCCTCGCCCTGCTTCTGGTCTTCTTTTTTCTGATCTTCGTTCTTTTGCTGGTCTTGCTTGTTCTGATCCTGATCCTGCTTCTGTTCGTTCTTGGGTTGAGCCTTCTGGATTTCTTCCAGGATTCTGCGGGCCTCTTCAGCATGCACAGCCGCCTCTGGAAGATCTTTTGCTTTTATGAATTTGATGGCCGACTCCATTTCTCCCACGGCCTGTGGCCCGAGTTCAATCGCCTTAAGATAGCCTTCCTTGGCCGCTTGTGTTTGCTCGGTTTGTATTTGTCCGTTCGCCTTATCGTTTGGATCTTCCTTGCTATCTTTGTTGTCGGCCGCAGGAACTTGAGCTGATGCGGCAGTTTCCATCTGGTTAAGCTCGGACTGCGCCTTGGGAATTAACAGTTGCGTTCGCTTGAGAGTCTTTGATTGGACCTCCTCCAGTTTCGTTAAATCGTCATCGGCAATTTCACGTCCCTGTGAATCGTTCGGAGAGGACGATGCCTGTGGTTGTTGAGCGTTCGGGTCTGGCGACGTCGGAGTTTTCTCATCGCCAGATCTTTCCTGGTTCCCCTGTGAATCTGACGGTTCAGAATGACTGGGTTTAAGGACTGCTGCAATTGCTGTTTGATCGGCCAGGTCTTTAGCAAGCAAAGGGTGAAACGGGATTACCGCTTCCCAGATCTTGTCGAATTCATCGATTGCCGTTTGTTGATCAGTCACCGCTTTCGAAGGCTCTTTAGCTCCCAGTCGTCGGGATGCCGAAGTCATCTTTTCTCCCGCAGTGTCAGACCAGCTTTGAAGTAACTTGATCCCTTCTTCCAACTCCTTCGAACTTGCGTTTGCATCACCGTTCCCGGCGTCAGATTGCGGACGTAGTTCGGTCTCAATCTTTTCGCGTAATGTTGGGATTTCTTCTCGAAGTTCTTCCTGGGCTCGCTTCAGTTCGGCGAACATGTCGGAATGGACAGGTTCTGGCAGTTGGTTGACTGTTTCCTTCAACGCTGTCTGCGTCTGAATCAGAAACTCCAGAAATTTCACCAGATTCGATTCGTCCCGGCGTTTCTGACGTTCTCGTTCCCGCCACTTGTCGGTGTAGTACTTGATCCATTGCCGGACCAGTTCAATGTTTCGCCGTGACGGAGCGTGGTCAGACTGCAATTCCAGACAGTGTCGATAAGCTTGAACGGCGTGTGATAACTCATCAAGGATTTCCTTTTGTTTGTCGGGTGGGACTAATTCAGGTTTCTCGCCGCTTAACGTTCGAGCTTTCTCCGCAGCCAGGGTACCGAGATTGAAATGTGCCGCAGTCGCGATTGATCGATCCTGGCTAAGTCCCGCCCTGAGATAGCATTCACGAGCGTGTTCCAGATCACCTTTACGGTGTGCTGCACAGGCTTCGTCATAGGCGGCGATCGCCGCAGCGGCTGATTTTCGCTTATCAAGTTCTTCACCGGCAGCCGCGAACTCTGTTTTGGCCTCGTCGTATTGTTCCTTGGAATAAAGGCGCAGTCCGTTACGGATAGCGGCATTCGGCTCGGTTGCGGTGCCGACGGAGGCCAAACAATTAAGCATGAGCAGAACCGCGATTGCCGCGTTGGATCGCGGATTTGCTTTCATTTGTGACTCCTTTCCGCTTTGTGACTTCACGGGCTTCTGGTCGTATTGACGCAGCTTCGCCGTTTTGTAATAGAGAGGTATCCACAAATCGGTCAACAGCGCTGCCAAGGCCATGGCAAGGAATATCTGAAATCGTTCCGATCGTCGAATCTTTTGTTGAGTTGCCGATTCAGGACCGTGTCGGCCCTGAAGATGATTCGTATACAGTTCGCCTAAATCGTAGGCCCGAGTCCCTGCAGGGACATAGACGCCGGACGTATTCAGCGCAATCTGTTCAAGCAGACTGCCATCAAGTTTGCTCCAGACCTGTTCCCCCTGGTATTCAATGTACGACTTTTTGTCACCCTTTTGAGGAATTCGGGCACCTCGTTCGGAGTCACCTAATCCAATCGTAAAGATCGTGACATGACGTTCACGGGCCACTGCAGCCGCTTCCAGCGGATAGGACTGCTGGTCGTCACCGTCGGTAATTAAAATCATCGCCTGATCACGATCGGCGTTCGAATGAAAGACCTCAAGCCCCTTACGGATTGCATCACCAATCGCCGTGCCTCCGCGTGGGGCGCTATCCGGATCGAGTTCTTCCAGTGACCGCCGAAACGAGTCGTAATCGACTGTCAACGGGCATTTCACAACCGCCTGCCCAGCAAAGGCAATCAGACCAACCCGCTCGCCCTGTAGTCGGTTCAACAGTGACGACACATCGGCCTTGGCTCGCCCCAATCGAGATGGAGGGACGTCATCAGCCAGCATCGATCGAGAGACATCGATCAATACATAAAGGTCTGCACCACGGGGAATGACTTGCTCGTACTCGGTTCCAAACCGAGGCCCGGCGAGCGCTACGAGGCCCGTCACGATCGCGATTTCGCGCAGTAACAGCTTCATCCAAAAGCGTATACCAGACTCAGCAGGAAGGATTCGTGACCACATCGCCTCCGAAGCAAACGCTTCACGAGCCCGTCGTCGCTGCCGATTCGAATGAAGCGCAAGCACGAGCCACGCCGCACAAAGCGGTAGAATCAAGTACAAATACTCAGGGTGTTGCCATTCCATTTTGTCGTGCCAAAAACGCTAAAGAATTAAGAGTTTGGAACACTAATCTGCACTAATCTACGCTAATCAGAAAAGACAAGTGAAGACAGCGAATCGCTGCAAACGAACCTGTCGCAAACGAATTCCGATTTTAAATCTTCAAGTCCTTTTCACGTCTTCGCCTTTCTTTCCCGCCATTTTCTTATTAGTGCCAATTAGCGAAGATTAGTGTTCCCAAACCTCTTCCCGTATTTCTTCACTTCTCTGTATTGCGCTTTGACTTCCTCAGGGTAGCGAACGAAAGCGGGTTTCGTTCAGGACTCCAACAACTAAAGCCAGTGCGAGACCAGGTCCCGCGAACCAGGGGAATAATTCTGTGTACTCGGAATACTTCGTTTCATTGAATTGGGATTTTTCGAGTCGGTCGATTTTGGCGTACACTTTGGCCAAGCCGGCGGAATCCGAGGCATGGAAGTATTCGCCGCCTGCAGTGCTCGCAATTTCGCGTAACAGTTCTTCGTCGATTCGAAACTGAGCAGGGACGAGGACCCGTTTGCCGAATTCGTCTTCTTGAGGAACACGGACCACGCCGTTTCGACCGATCCCGATCGTATAGACTTTGATGTCTGACTCGCGGGCGATCCCGGCCGCTTCTCGGGGATCGACCGCTCCAGCGTTGTTGTCGCCGTCAGTGAGCAGAACGAGCACTTTGCTTTTTGCTTTGGTTCCTCGCAGTCGATCGACACCTAACGCCAATCCATCTCCGATCGCCGTTGCCAGGTCCTCTTGCAGAGCTTGCGCGTTGATCACTTTTCCCCTTCGGTCCCGAACCGGTTTGGGGATTTCCAGACTGCGTACGATATCAACGAGTGCTCCATGATCGAGAGTCAAGGGGCATTTGCTGTCGGCAAACCCGCCGAAGGCGACAACGCCGACAAGATCATCTTTACGACCCGCCAGGCCACTCGCTCGCGAGCCGATTACGAATTCGGAAATGACGTGCTTGACCGCTTCCAGTCGGCTCACGTCCTTTCCTTCAAGCTGAAAGTCAATCGCTTCCATCGAGCCTGAGATATCCAGCACTAATTCGATGGCGATCCCTTCCCCCGTCACTCGGGATTCCGATTTGCCGGATTGCGGCCGGGCCAGACCTGTGATGATGAGACACAGACCCAGACCGTAAACGAGCGGCATCAAACGACGGATGCGTTGCATCAGCGTTACCGGCAAGCCCTTGAGATCAGCGATGCTGGAAAAGATCGCAGCGGACCGCGACTTCCGCCTGAGCCGGTACCAGCCAAGCAAGGGAATCAATGGGATGAGAAACATCCATAGCCACGAATAAAAGCGAAACGAGTCCATTCCTCAGACCTCCCCGGCAGAACGAGTTGTCACAGCGGTGTCGGATGTTCGCAGGTCGACAAATTCGCGCGCACGCAGGATGGACAGCTCTATCTGAGTCTCGTCGGGCTGTTGGGCTGCATATTTTACCATGTCTGCCGCTTCGAGAAATTCCTTCAATCGAGTCGAGCGTTCTGTAGTGAAAACATCCTTTGATCGCATCGCTCGCAGGAATTCCTCGGTCGTCTGCTCAGGTGCCCGTAAGCCGGTCGTCCCTTCGATAAATTGGCGAACGATCCCTGTCAGGCGAAGATAGAACTCTTTGACCAATCCTTGTGAAGGAAGCTTTTCCGCCAAGAGAGCCGCAAGGGCCGCGTGAGCGATTTCTTCGGGTGTCTGTTTTGGCGGTTCAACGACTTGAGACTTGTTTCTCCGCCTGATCCAAAAGACGAGACTTGCAGCGATGGCACCTGCAACGGCAAGCAGCCACCAATACCAGCTTGTCGACTGCTGAAGCGGGCGCGGCGGAAGCATTGGCTGCAGATCGGCGAGATTCGGCAGCGTGTCGCCGAGCTCTGATGTGACCTGCACTTCCAGTGGTTCAGATTCGATCAGCGAGGTTTGTCCTCGGGCTTCGGAATTTGGGCGATTGTCGACGAATTCAATTGTCAGCGATCGAATCAAATGTCGGCCCGCATGAACCGGTTCAAGCTGATATCGGAAGCGATGCGTCGTGGGCGTGCCCGGCGTCGAATTTGGCAATGCGAGTTTCTTTTCTGAGTAATCGCGGACAAGGAAGTCTCCGACCGCTTGGCCGAATGTCAGGGGCGTCACTTCGACGCCGGGCTGCGCGACGACTTCCACTTCCATCTCAACGAGATCGGAAAGTCGAGGTTCAGGCGGCGTGACACGGATCGTCAGCTTGACCGGCCCCTTTTCGGTGACTCGGACAAGAGCGTCTTTGTTCGCGGCCGGCGTCGATGGACTGGAACCGGCACGGTCGCAACCGACGTTTGTCATCAACCCGACCAAGATCGAAAATAAAGATAATCGCCAACGAGTCATCGTTGCCGCTCCCGAGCTCGAAAGAACTTCTGCAAGCTCTGGGCGTAAGGCTGATCGGTTCGGATCGCAAGTCGATCGACGTTGGCTCGTCGTAACCGTTCCGTCAGTTTCCGTTCACGCTCGTCGGCAACCTTGGCAAACAGAGCACGAACACGAGGATGTCGAGTGTCCAGTTCGAGAAGTTCATCCGTTTCGGCATCACGCAAGGTTAGAAACCCGACGTCGGGTAATGTCGCTTCACGAGGATCGCCTAATGTGACCGCAACACAATCATGTCGACGGTTGGCAATTGCCAACGCGCGAGAACAATCAGGTCCCAGAAAATCGCTCATCAAAAACAAAACGCATTTCCGACGTTGCACGTGACCAAGGTATTCCAGTGCCTTCGTGATGTCTGTCTCTGCTTTGACAGGTTCGGTGGCCAGCAATTCGCGGATCAACCGCAATACGTTGGCGCGACCTTTTCGAGGTGGGATATATTTGATGACATCGTCTGCGAAAAACAGTAGCCCGACCTTGTCATTGTTCTTCAGCGCCGTGAACATCAGGACGGCAGCGACTTCGACAGCGGTCTCCATTTTACTCAATCGCTGCGAGCCGAACGCCCCGGAAGCCGACACATCGACAACCAGCAGAACCGTCATTTCCCGCTCTTCGCAGAATGTTTTGACGTAGGGGTTGCCAGTTCGCGCCGTGACGTTCCAGTCAATTGATCGAATTTCGTCACCAGGGACGTACTCTCGCACAGCGTGGAATTCCATTCCCCGCCCCTGAAATGCACTGAGATATTCACCCGCTAAGAGATCGTTAACCTGTCGTTTGGCAACGATCTGAATCCGGCGAACATCCTTTAAGACTTCTTCAAGATTTCGTGCGGACATCGAAAATCCATGCAATCCTGATCCAAGAGTTCAAAATTCCAAAGTCGGCACATCCACAGGTATCAGCCTACGGAACTGGAACCGACTCAAGGACTTTACGAACGACATCGTCGGAGGTCATCTGCTCGGCCTCGGCCTCGTACGTCAAAATCACGCGATGTCGCAGGACATCCAGAGCGATGTCTTTAACGTCCTGTGGTGTCACGTATCCACGGCCCGCGAGAAACGCATTCGCTCGCGCTGCGAGGCAGAGATTAATCGAAGCACGAGGTGACGCACCGTATTCGATCAGCGGCTTCAATTCCTTCAGTCGAAACTCTTCAGGTCGCCGCGTCGCAGTGACCACGTCGAGGACATAGTCCTTGACTTTATCATCCATATAAAGCGTCGAGACAGTCTGTTTAATTTCGATAAGCTGCTGCGGTTCGAGTACTGGTTGAACGTCACGCCGAATATCGTCCAAAACTGAGTCGACGACTTTCCTTTCGTCAGACTTCGAAGGGTAGTCGACGATGATTTTCAGCATGAACCGATCAACTTGTGCTTCAGGTAATGGGTAGGTCCCTTCCTGCTCAATCGGGTTTTGCGTCGCCAGCACCAGGAACGGTTCTTCCAGCGGATAGGTCTCGTCGCCGATAGTGACCTGATGCTCCTGCATCGCTTCCAGTAATGCGGACTGTACTTTGGAGGGTGCACGGTTAATTTCGTCCGCCAGGATCAAGTTGGCGAAAATCGGTCCTTTTCGCGTTCCGAAAGATCCTTCACGCGGATTGTAAATCATCGTGCCGATCAGGTCTGCAGGGAGCAAATCCGGCGTAAACTGGATTCGGTTGAACTTGCATCGCAAGGCACTTGCCAATCCCTTGATCGCTGTCGTCTTGGCGAGCCCAGGCAGGCCTTCCAGCAGAACATGCCCCCCCGTGATCATCGCGATCAACAGTCGCGACAGCATCAAATCCTGTCCGACTAGAACTTTACGAACTTCTGATCGGACTCGCTCTAACTGATCTGAATGCTTGAGGACCTGTTCCTTAATCCTTTGAATATCAACGCTCATTGTCTGAAAACGCTCCTTTAAGACTTCAATCGGTATCTCAATGTTGAAACAGAAATTCTTTCGACGTCAAGACGCTCCAGTATAGGTCTTCGATGGCTGCTCGCTTGTCATCACCAACGGCCTCGTCAAGTACTGCCGAAAGCTGTTTCCGCTCGGTTTCATTCGGATACCTGGTGATGGCAGATAAGTATACGATGTCGATCAAGTCATTGTTGGGAGTGTTTGTCTCGAGAAACTTGGCAACACGGCCATCCTTGGATTCAAGCTTTTCCTGGATCGTCTTGCCGTTCAAAAGATGCAACACCTGGGTCATGCTCGGTTCATCAGATCGTTCACAGGTGCAGGTCAAAACCCGTTCCGGACGTCCAAACGTATCGAGGAAATATGACGCCACGCTCGCATCAGGCAACTGCATCGCTCGCGTCCCCGCCGGTTGATCCTTGAAGACAGTCGGAACCCCTGTGACCTGCGAAATCGCGTCAAGCATCACTTCGGCTTTAAGGCGTCGAGGCTGACTATGAGCATGAAAACGCTGGTCGGCTTCGTTCTCTTTCAGGATGGCGTGCGAACGCTGGTAGGTTTCCGATTTCAAAATGGTACGCATCAGGCTCTTTAAGTCGTAGTTGTTGTGGACAAGTTCCTGAGCCAGGCGAGTAAACAATTTTTCATTGCTGGCAGGATTCGTCAGACGAATATCATCGACCGCGTCCACCAGACCGCGACCCATGAAGTTCGCCCAGATCCGGTTAACGATCGCCTTGGCAAAGTATGGGTTGTCCGGCGATGTCAGCCAACGAGCAAGATGCTCGCGCCGATCTCCCGGTTCATCAAACGGGATGGCACGACCATCCAGAGGTTTCGGTAATTGTGGTCGTGACGTACGCGGCTGTAACACCTCGCCCTGGTCAGCGAGGAAAATCGTCCGATTGCCATCGCCGCTTCGAAAGTCCCCACCCCAGCCTTTACCTCGGACCCGAGCAAAAAGGCTGACCATGCTATAGTAGTCGTCGTTCGTCCATTTTTCGTTGGGATGATCGTGACAATGAGCACACTGGATCGACATCCCCAGAAAAGCCATTGCCGTTGTCTCGACCATGTCCTGCGGGTCCTGGTGCAATGAGTAAAAGTTGGCTGCACCGTTCTCAAACGTACTCCCTTTCGCCATGACCACGCCGCGAGCAAACTCGTCCCATGGCACATTATTCGCCACGCGATCGCGAATCCATTTATAGTAAGCCTTAATCGCTTCAGGTCGCAGACGGCTTCCCGTCAAGAGCAGCACGTCGGACCATTGGTACGCCCAATAGTCGACAAACTCAGGACGAGAAAGCAGTTGTTCAATCAGCGTTTCTCGCTTCGACTCACTGGCATCCGACAGAAACGACTTCACTTCATCAACAGTCGGCAAAACGCCAATCGTGTCCAGATAAGCACGACGCAGGAATTCACTGTCGCTGGACTTTGGTGACGGAGGCATATTCAGTGAAGCGAGTTTTTCGATCACGAGATCATCAATGAAATTCGCTCGGTGAGACTGGCTGAACGCTTCGGGCATTACCGCATTCAGATAAGGAACAGTGACAGTCGCCGTTGTATTTTGAGCGAGATACCACGCGACGATTGCCCCTTCGCCGCTTCCGATTACCTTGACTAATCCCTGGTCATCGACCGAACAGACCGAATGGTTGGTCGAGGTGTATTTGGCCCAGCGAGTGACATCTTCGGTATGACCGTCGCTGAAATGAGCAATGACGATCATCGGCTGTTCGGTACCTGCCTTCAGCCGCGAGGCTTCAGGAAGGATCACCAGCCGCTGAATTCGGGGATCGGAATCAGACGGGGCCTTGATCCCTTGTGCAATCCATTCGGCGATCACCCGGTACTCGAGTGAATCCTCAGTAAACCGCAGCCCCCCTTTGTGCGGAATGGCCTGGGTTGGCTTCGTTAGTACAAGGCTGCGACCGGGATCATTAGGGACGACACGTCGGCCGCGAGCCTGATGCGTCAACGAAAAAAAATCGTGCTCAGGATCGTAGCCTCGCAACGACAGTTTGAATCCGTTTTTTCCTGCCGCTGCACCATGACAGGCACCGCTGTTACATCCTGTTTTTGACAAAACCGACTGGACGTGATTACGAAAATTCCATTGGTGCAACTCACCAAACTGCTCCACGACCACACTGGTCGATGCTGTTTGGTCATTGGCGGTCACTGAAATCGTCGTCGTACCGTTTCCGACTGGGACAACTTGCCCATCGACAACTTTCACGATCCGCTCGTCACCGGATGTCCATACTGCGCCTGACCGGATCGACTCTGTTATTAGCAGGCCGCCCGCCATTTCGGCCAACACAGTTTGTCTCGCTTCAGGTCCCTTAAGCCGAATTTCGCTTGGCAGAATTGTCAGACTTTCTACCGCACCCAACGGGACACCGTTGACAAGCGATACCGCCAGGAAAATGACAATCTTTCGATGAAGATTCATTTGCCGTTCCATTCCGTAGGAAATTGCAGGTTGGCTTCAGTGATCAAGTTTGAACCGAGACACGATGTTCGTTCGTGTGACTGACTCGGCCGCCCATGAACAAACCATTATGAAAAAAACTCGTTCGATCCAACAACTGTTCGCAACCGATTGTAAAACCACATCATTGCGATAGCGGGATCGTGCCGTCCAGATAGCGCCAGTTCTTCAAGAAGGAAATTAAATCGGCCATCTGTTCTAAGGAAATGTTTTTCTCGAAACCAACCGGCATCAGCGACAGGCCGTTGGTTTTCAATTCTTCCACGTCGGATCGCAAGATCGTTTCTTCCTTACCTTCCGGCAATCGTATTGTGATGGAGACGGCGGTCTCTGATTTGATCAGGCCCGTATAGGGTTTCCCCTGCTTGGTGATCAACGTGTATCCAAAATAGTTCGCATCAACCGCCCGATTCGGGTCGAGAATATTCATCAGCAGATACGCGGGCAATTTATCTCGCGTGTCACCGATGTCGGGCCCGACATTGACTCCCACATTCGCGACGCGATGGCAGGTCACGCAGTTCTTCTCAAAAACCACGCGGCCTTTAGCCGGGTCACCCTTTTGCTCCAGGGCGGCTTGATAGCTGGCCAGTACGGCAACGCGGTCAGGTGCGGCGGCCAGATTGAAAAGTTTCTCCGCCCGTGCGCTCAGTTCCTTATTACGATGTTTTGTCAGACGAACTTGTCGAGTGGGGTCAATCTCCGAGACTTTGATGCTCCCCTTTTCCAGCGAATCAATCAGCAATGCGGTACGACTTTCTTGCCCCAGCATGAAATCGAGCATGGCCCGGCGCAATTGAGGCGTCTGTGCATCGTAAGCCGCCATCACTTTCGGACCGACGGTCGGATCATTGACCCGCCCGAGGGCTTCGATCGCCGCCAGTCTGATCGGGATTTCACTTCCCGCCAGGGCCAATTCCAGCAGCGAGTTGATCATTTCCGGCCCTTCGCCAAGTGGGAGCGTCCGAATCGCTGCCAGCCGCTGCTGAGGAACCGCTTTTGGTGCGGCGGCAATTGTCTGAAGGTTCTTTATTAAGAGTTGCAACTGGTCTTGCTCGCTGGCGCTCAATTCGTTTCGGAAAACCGAGAAGCTGAGGCCTCGACGTTCGGCTCCTCGTCCGAGACCGCGCACTCCAGCCGCCACTATCCCGATCGATGTTTCACCAAATTCCTCTTTTTGGAATTCGAACAGCTTTTCTAAAATGATCTTGGCGGGTTTGGGTTCAAGCTGCGACCCGGCAACCTCACACAATTGTTCAATTAATTCAGCACCGCCTGCAGGTGGGTTCTTTAAAGTCTTCCAGTGTTCAAGCAGATCAACAATCAATGCATGTGGCGGGTCGGCCTTCATCGTTCCGACGGCGGCACGCAACCACGGATCTTCAACTCCTCGGTCCAGCAACCGAACCAGCGCCTTCCGTTCGGTTACGGCATCTGAACTTCTTCCGCTGAGATCCAAAGCCAGTCGAAACCGGACGCGGTCGTCGGTTTCATCGGCTGCCATCTGAGCCACGTCGTCGGGCAGTAGTTCATCCAGGTTGTCTCCGATCGATGAGACGACTTGTTCTCGAACACGCGCATCCCGGTTATCCGTCTCGGACCAGGCCAAAACGGCAGGAGTCAATCGTGGGTCGAGCGTTCTGATCAGCCAGAGGACGGGAAGCCGGCTGCGAGTCAGTCGGCTCTGTTTCCAGTTGACCTTGAGTGCGTCAAGGACTTCGTCTCGATCCCGTTCAAGTAATAACCGAACGGCCGTCTCACGATGCCAGGCATTTCCGTGATCGAGTAACTGAATGAGGTGCGGAATTGTGAGTTTGTCCAGAGGATGGTCGGGTCGTTCTTGTGGCATGACCGATTCGTCAGACTTAATGCGCCAGATCCGGCCTCGATCGCTTCCGTCGTTCAAATCTTTGCGCGTCTTTAGTTCTGTCGGCATCCAATCAGGATGTTCGATCACCGCTCGGTACATATCAACGATATAAAGTGCACCGTCAGGACCGTTCGCCAGGTTCACGGGTCGGAACCATGTATCAGTACTCGCGAGAAACTCTTGCGTTCCGTCAGACGGGTGGCTGAGAAAAGTAGCCCCGTTGGAAACGAGCGTTTCCCTGTGGACCAGATTGGCTGTCGGATCGCACGTAAAGGCATTTCCCTTGTTTTCCGGTGGCAAGCCATCACCCCGATAGATCGTCACTCCACAAGCGGCGGTAAACTGATTCGCATGCAATGTCGATGTCGTCCAGGCAGCACTGATGGGATACAGCTTTGACTGCTCACCCGATGCGGCGACATCCTGGACTGTTGATTTCACTGCAAAAAAGGGATTCCGTTTGGTGTAATGATCTTCCAATACGACGTGCTGTACCGGATTACGATTTGAACATGTAAAACGATTTCCATAGTCGTCAAAACAGAGTCCAAATTGACCGTGGCCCGAGACGGCTCCGTATTCGCCCGTCAGCGGGTTAAAGCGAAAATCAAAACCCGCCAGCGGCAATGGCAGCGCCTTATCGCGCCATTCCGCCTTGGCTGCGACAATTGTTCCACCTCTCAGTCCGTTGGCGACATAAATGAATCCGTCAGGGCCGAATGTCGGATGATTGGCTCGAAGCTGAGAATTCTCCTGACTGAACCCCTGAAACCATGTTTCCTTAAAATCGGCTTTTCCATCACCGTCACGGTCGGCGAAGAAAGCGATCTCACCCGCAAGCGTCACAATGATCCCGTCTTTCCACGGCAAGACTCCTGTGGCAAACAACAACTCGTCAACAAAAACCGTGGCCGTTTCGTAGCGGCCGTCATGGTTGTGATCGAACAATCGCTTGATGCGCGATTTGGGTTTCTCCTGACTGCCAGGTTTGGGTCCAAAAGGATAATCTCGCATTTCGACGACCCACATCGAAGCATCCGCGCCGAAGGCGATAGCGACAGGATCGATCACCTCGGGCTCACTCGCGACAAGTTCAACTTTCAGTTCAGACGATGCCAGGACGAAGGCTTTCAGGGCGTCATCGGTTGAAAGAGGGCTTTTCACAACGACTGGCGGATCTGCCGCGTACAGAATTTCTGACCCGGAAATCAACACGAGAATTGCTGCAAATGTCGCCTGAATGCCAAAAGAAGTTACCAAACGCTGACGGCAGAGCATCAGTCTGAACAACGACAAAGGCCAGTTCTGAAGCAGAACTTTTCGTTCGCAGCGCATTTCGCCTGAATCTCCCAATGAAAAATCTTTTTCTGGATCTTTCATATGATAGGCTGAATTCTCAGCCAATCCCACCAAGCAGGCAAGAAACAGTGCTCGACAATCCTCACCTTGTCTTTGCCCATTTTTTCCGGCACTGAATAAGCGGTCAACGATTTCCCGAGGAGGATGCGAAAGCGACGAGAAACTGCCACAGATCAACACAGATTCACATGGATAAATGCAAAAGAGTTTTCAATCGCGAAACACCCAGCGTGGGCTTCGCCCGCAACCCGATCACGAGAAGAATCGTGAGCCACGAAACACACGAAAAAAAACAGCCGAGGCGAGCCGGGCGGGATATCCACCGGAGTTTTCTTGTTTTTCTACTCTTGAGGAACTTGACGTTCTATACGTCGAAAAAGTTCCTCGGTTTCATGGAGCGGTAGCTCCTGGCAAACCGCTTGTAGCGGCTCTTGAGGAACTTGACGTTCGGAGTGTCGCTAAAGTTTCTCGGGTTCATGGAGCGGTAGCTCCTGGCGAACCGCTTGTAGCGGCTCACTACTTTCACATAACTATTTTCTGCCGTCTCGGCCCGCCCCCAAATTGTTTTTTTCTATCGAGTCTTCGGGTCCATTCAAGAAATCAAACGTGATTCCTACGAAATAAAAATGGAAAACCGGGAAATCGTGAATTTTCTGATTAGCGAAAATGAGTACTGATTAGTGTTCTAATCCTTCTTTCCTTCGTTTTCGGATCTCTGTAAGCCGTGTGACCTATGCGTCGAGTTGCTTCACCGTCACATTGGGTTGCAGGCAGCAAATCTCGCCACGGCTACCGAGCAGTCTCATCTTCGACCGATTTCTCTTTGCTGGTGAGACGCAACTCTTCGCCCTTCATTAGCCGGCTGATGTTGCTGCGATGCTGCACGATAATCAATAGAGGCACCATCAGTGCGAATAACCCCTGGCTCCATGTCGCTTCCGAGAATGGGTTGGGCGTCAAACGGGTCAGCTCAAACATACCAAAGCCGATTGCAGCGAGCATCGAACTGACTGAGACAAACCGCCAGATGGCAAGCGAACTAAAGAAAGTGACGGCAGCTACCAGTAAACCCCAGGGACTAAGAATCGCCAGAACCCCCAGCGACGTGGCAACCCCTTTTCCGCCACGAAATCCCAGCCAACAGGGGAACATGTGTCCGATGATCGTGGACACCCCGGCCAGAACTGTGGCATGAGCCAACCACGGACTTTCTGATCCGAAAAACTGCTGAGGCAGCAAAGCGACCGGCAATAAGCCCTTCAGGGCATCCAGGATCAGGCACAGGATTCCCCATTTCTTACCCAGGACGCGGCCGGCATTGGTCGCTCCGATGTTACCACTGCCGAGCTGCCGAAGATCGACCCCTTTGACCACCTTTCCGATGACGAAGCCAAACGGAATCGAACCCGCCAGATAACTGAAGACCGCCAGTAAAATCGCGTTCACCAACATAGGGCCAGAATCCTGTCACAAACTGAAAAAATGAACAACAAGAATTGCGAGAGAGTCTGATTAGGACGCGAGAACTTCGCAACGCGAAACGAAAGGCAATTCCGGCGAAGCGAGAAAATTCCTGACGCACGCGAAGTTGAATGAAAACCGCATGGGCGCTACCCCTTTCAAGCTTGTTTGCTGGGGTGAAACCCCTACTGAGCCGCGAAACAGGTACGCGCATTCCGAAAGCGGTTCGGCAGGAACAGGAACCCGGTTTGGTGAATCTGTGTATTCACACCCAGAGGTTTTGGCAAACGGAACAAATCGATTGCCGCGATGTCGATTCGGGCCGTAGACTCAAATTCGTCTACAGGTCAATACCACTTTCGATACTTTGTGAAAGTCGTCTTGGAGGAACAGGGCTGACAATTTACAGTTCGCGACTCTCCCATCACACAATCAGAATTCTAAGTTCGTTTCGGGCAAGCAAATTTCCATGCTGGGTCTACGGTACTGCTGTCACCTCATTAAAGGTCATCGCCACGATGTGCCTATTTGGATATGCACGCTGATTTGTGTTTTATCAGTACTAGTCTGTGGCTGCGGAACGACGCGAATGTCAGACACGTTGCGGACGGGAACCGAGCAGATTCTGTTGTCGGCCGCGATCGATCGGTCGATCAGCGAAATGGATTTTTCTGTTTTGAATGGCAAGGACGTCTACTTCGACCCGCAGTATTTGAAAGGTGTTTCGGACGAAGGGTACATCGTCAGCTCCATTCGACAGCGACTGCTCGCGGAAGGAGTATTCTTAAAGGCCGCTCGTGACGAAGCGACGTATGTCGTGGAAGCTCGGGCCGGTGCGATCGGAACGAATCGCCAGGACGTATTGATCGGTATCCCTCAGACAAGCTTACCTGCTGGGGCGTTGGCAACGGGAGTTCCGTCGGTAATTCCTGAAATTCCGTTCGCGAAGAAGACGCTCCAGAAGGGTGTCGCCAAGATTGCAGTCTTTGCCTACAACCAGACGACAGGTCAGGCCCTGTGGCAATCCGGTGCCAGCCCGATTACGGCGGATGCGCGTGACACGTGGGTCCTTGGTACCGGTCCGTTCCAACGCGGCTCAATCTATACGGGAGCCAGCTTTGCGGGACAACGAGTCAGTTGGTGGAACAAGTCCGGCTCGTCAGTGCCACGCCCACCGGCGTCCGGCATCGCGACAAACATTGCTCAGACTTTCCCGGAAGACCCCGATGTCGTACCACCTGGGCCACCAAAAGCCTTGGCTAAGAATCCAGGTGAAAACAAGGCCACCCCAGCATCGTTCACTCCGGGTGTAGCGCCCAGCCTGCCACAACCAGGTCGAGTACCACCAACGACGCCTCCGACATCGACGTCCCCCGCAGCCTCATCGGGATTTACATCAAGTACCTTTAACATCCAGGGGACAACGGATAACACGGGCTCATCAGGAGGAAACGCCGCTGCCGCCGGCGCTGCAGCAGGGATGATGATGTTCAAATCACCACCGAAATAGCCTCTCGACTGTTCGATCAGCGTCGTTTCCTGATTGTGCCACTGCATGACCGTCCTCGGTCACGCAGTGCTCTTGATTCGCAAGCTAAAATAGTGAAAAGACTGCGTCGGAGAAGACTCCGATGCAGTGTCTTCACTATCCGCGTGTCTGGTTCTGCGCTGGTCTCCCGACCCCGCAGAATCAAGAGATTGGCTGAGAGTCACCACGAAGGACCTGGCGCGAGCTTCGCCCGCAGCCCAATCACGAGAAGAATCTGAACCACAAAACACAAGAAATAAACGAAAAAAAGCAGTCGAGTCGAGCCGGTGTGCGTAAGCCTTCGGACCGGCGCGGCCGGTTTGCGCGCGTTGGGCGACGGGTTCAGAATCGGGACATCGTTCGCGCGTTATCCACTCCCGAGTTTGCGTGGTTAACTCCATCATGGAACGTGACGGATGAAGAGTCCGAGGGCTAACGCACCCCGGCTCGCCTCGTTCGACGTGCGAATGATTTTCCTACTTTAAACCCGTCGTTCGACTCGCATGAGCCGGCCGTGCCGGCCGGTGGTTTCCCAACCCGAAGATTATCCATCCTTTTCCCGAAGAGTGGTTCGCTCGTCACTATCCAAGGCAAGAGCCTTCTGCGGTAATTAAGCACGTTCGGATCTGTGCGAGGGGCTGTCAGTAATGGCTACCCCGATTCCCCATAGACCATTGAAGGCATTCGTTGATCGGTGATACTCGGCTGACAAAAATGTCTGATCGACGAACGCGCGAGTAATAACCCCTCGTAAATGTTTCCCGGCATGGAGATCTCGATGAAATCAACCTGTCTGACAATGGCCGTTCTGATTTCGTGCATTGTTGGTCCACTGACCGCATTCGCCGCAGATGACGCGCTGGATTGGAAAGTGGGCGTCGCAACGGTCTCGATCACGCCGAGCCAGCCGATGTGGATGGCCGGATATGCCTCGCGGACCAAGCCGTCCGAAGGAGTCCTTTCGGAACTGCATGCGAAAGCGCTGGTGGTCGAAGACTCGGCCGGAACGCGCGCCGTGATCGTCACCACCGACCTGATTGGCATTCCCCGGCCGCTACGTCAACAAGTGGCTAAGGCGATCGAAACCCGACACAAGCTGAATCCTGCCGGCCTCTTGCTGAACTGTTCGCACACGCATTGCAGTCCCGTCGTTCGCGACGATCTCGAAATGTCAGTCATGTATCCGCTCGACCCCGAGCAACGACAGCGTGTCGAAGCGTACTTCGTGGAACTGCGGGATAAGCTGATCGGTGTGATCGACCTGGCGATGGAAGACCTGAAGCCGGCGAAACTCTCGTACAGTCACGCTCGGTGCAGCGTTGCCATGAATCGCCGACTGCCGACGAAAGACGGTTTTCAAAACAGCCCGTACCCGGATGGTCCCGTCGATCACGACGTCCCGGTGCTTCGGGTCGAATCGCCGGAGGGCAAACTGCGGGCGATCGCGTTCGGCTATGCCTGCCACAACACCACGACAGCGCTGATGCAGTTCAACGCCGATTACGCCGGCTTCGCGCAGACCGAGTTGGAGAAGGCTCATCCGGGGGGTGACGGCGCTGTTCGTGATGGGCTGCGGCGGCGACCAGAACCCGTACCCGCGTGGACAGATCGACTGGGCGATCACTCACGGCAAGACACTGTCGACCGCCGTCGAAGCCGCACTGCTGCCACAACCGAAGCCGCTGCGTGGCCCGTTCAAATTCGAGTACAAAGAGATCGATCTGCCGTTCGAACAGATGACTCACGACGAATTGACGGCGCGTCGCAATTCAAAGGATCTCTTCGTGAAACGCCGGGCCGAAGCATTACTGGCCGAACACGCAAAGCAAGGCAAGATCCGCGAGAGCTATCCGTATCCCGTCCAGGTCCTGCAGTTTGGCGGCGACCTGACGATGGTCACGCTGGGGGGCGAGGTCGTCATCGACTACGCGCTGCGGCTCAAGCGGGACTTGGGCTCCGCGCCAGTCTGGGTCGCCGGCTACAGCAACGATGTGATGGCCTACATCCCTTCGGAACGAGTCCTCAAGGAAGGTGGCTACGAAGGGGGCGGCGCCATGAATTTCACCAACCTCCCCGGCCCCTGGCGACCGGGGGTCGAAGACTTGATCATCAACACGACCCGCGACATGGTCAAACGCTTGCGAAGCCCATGACTCAAACCGGCTGGTGCGTTGTCAACTCTCAATATTCGGGTGCCACTGGATGACCGGCTTCGGTCACCCAGTGCTCTTCGATGACCTCAAAAATAGGGAAGACACTGCGTCGGAGAAGACTCCGATGCAGTGGCACACGACCCGAAATTAAAGTCTTAACAACGCACTGGCGCCATCCGCGCAGCCTCCTGATTGGACTGCGGCGTCACCGCATCTCAAAGCAGTTCTTGGATCGGCACACCCTTTTGGGCTTGGGGAGACAGCTTTGTTGCCGACAAACCAAAAGCGGTGCCACGGTTTTCTTCATCCTTCATCCTTCCGCCTTCATCCTTCTCTTCACTCCTTCCTCCTTCAATCGTTTTCGCAGTCCGTCCCGAAGAAACAAAAAAAAGGCTTGGATCGCAGCATTTTCGCCATTCCGCTGACTTCGATTGCTGACGCGACGTTCCTGGCTTCCGCCTCAATTTCGGCGTAACTGTCGCGTCATAAATAGCTTAGCAAACCGCTCTTCCGCCGCCGAAAATTCTCGGAGTATCGATTGTGTTGTGTCCCATGGTCGAATCGGGTCAAACAATTGATGCCGGAAATTGTGTATCGCCGGTTCCGTTGCCCTGACAGGGCAAATCCGTTGTTTTTGATTGTGACCCAGGGCGGCGCTCGCGGACGAGCTTGCCGCTGGGCTGATATCCGTTCCCCACTTCAGGGGAAAGAGACGGAAGGGATATGGTTGTCATGTCCTCCCAAAGAAGTGGTTTCTCACAGAGCCGCAGAGGCACGGAGTGATGAGAACGGGATCGATGCTTGTGGAGTTTCGGCTCGGTGATGACGAAAAGTGTATCACTCGAGCGATTCGTATGTCTGCCTAAGCCGCTTCTCCGTGACTCGGTGTCTCCGTGAGAAACCATAAAATGAATCCGGTCACACCACAGTTTCGCCCACTCCGAAATTCGTCTACCCCCACTCCAGTCGAAGTGTCCGTCCGAACGAGCTTCGTGGGGTCCGCGATGATCCATCCGAGTTTAGCGTTCAACCTCCAACGAGTCGAATGCTTCCGGGGTCTCCCAGCGTCCGCGAGGATTGTTTCCAACCATGCCTGTGGTCCTGGACTCCGTGTAGGCGACGTCGGACTCGCCGTTTACGTTCGACATCACTGTTGCCTTACCCTTGACACAATAAGGTCGGCGCTCTCAAACAACTGACTTCGGAGCTCAATTCACAGCCTGGACTTTCCCCGGTTAACGCTTCGCCCTGACGGTTGCCCATCAAGACGCATCACTCCGAGCCAAGGCGATTGGCGAAATCTTACGTTGTACGAAACTTGCATTCGCTACAATCCTCGGGCCTGTGCTGGCGCACTGTGTCCCTATGATCGAGTAGGGATAGAAGCGTGATGTGAGGTCCTTTTTATCTGTCGGGCAGGTGGCGGAACGGCTTAATCTCCCTGTGTCCGCGACACAAATTTATACGGTAATCGCTCAAGGCAAGCTGCGGGTAAATCGCTCACTTGGCAAGCTGCTGGTCGAGGACTACAGCCTGATCGAGCTGATGGCAGGGCCAGTTCCAGTGCCGAGCGAACCGCCGCCCCTGGTGAGGCCCAGGGACAGGCCGAAGAAGGACAAGACGCCGTTATGGTGAAAAGGTCCACGAATTGGGCCGCTGTGGTAGTCAAGCGTGACCACAGATAAAATGGCTCGTTCACCCGATCGTGGCACCATAAACGGAAATGCCAAATGACTGTAGCGAGTACCGACCCCAAAACACCTGAAGCTGAAACTGTGATCTGGCGTTATATGAACGCCGCTAAATTTGCTGGGATGCTCCAACCGTTCGCCGACCACAAAGCATGGCGAATGGCTTCACCAGTGGCTGAGAGGGTCCAGCCTGCGGGTCAGCTATGGTTCGGCTATCCGTGGTCATTCAAGGACTGCTTCGAGGGGAAGCTGCCCAAGCTGAGTCGGCAGAGGGTGAAGTACATCGAGAAAGTCATTGAACGAAGAAAATTGAAGAAAAAAGAGGCCGCCGCTCTCCGCGACCTCTATCTATCAGTGAGCAACAAGCATCTTTACGACACAATCGAGGCCGCGGCAAACCTATACGGCGCATCGTGCTGGCACATGAATGAGAATGTTGATCCTGAAATGTGGAGATTTTCGGGAAGGCATTCAAAGAGAGCCGCTAAAAATGGAGTGGCTGTAAAATCGACGGTCGCACTGGTGATTGCTGCATTGCACTCCGCTATGAATCCTCCCGGAGCTTGCCTCGAAAGGAATAACCTAAGAACGAAAAACTTGTCACCCGGGAGTCCACAATATGTGTCTTCTCGGGATGTAATGTCAGCCCATGCTGCTCGACCCATGTGCGCACAGCGGCAAGAGCTGCTTCCGCTTCCGCTTGAGTGCGGCAGAGGATGACAAAGTCATCCGCATAACGCACCATTTGGTAGCCGTTCTCGCTCATCCGGTGGTCCAGCGGGTTGAGATATGCATTTGCCAGGACGGGGGACAGAACCGCTCCCTGGGGCACTCCGGCTTCCGGAGTCCACGTTCGCAGTTCTTCGAAAATCTCTTGATCAAGAAATTGCTTGATCAACCCCATCAGGCGGCGATCCGAAATCGATTGTTGGACAAGTTCCAATAGTCGATCTTTCGGGATCGTGTCGAAGTAGCCTTTCAAGTCTGCATCGACAACGTAGACATGTCCCGAGTTGAGTAACTCTTCCACACAACGCAGGGCCTGATGACAACCGCGTCCATGGCGAAAGCCGTAGCTTCGTTCATGGAAGGTGGCATCCAGAATCGGCTCGATCACATGAACCACCGCCGTCTGCACGACGCGGTCACGGACCGTGGGGATTCCTAATGGTCGCTTGTCTGAACTGCCCGGTTTGGGAATCCACACCCGTCGGACCGGGGACGGGATGTAAGTACCGTCTCGTAAATGGTCCTGCAGACGCTGAAGTTCTTGCCGTTCATGCTCAGCAAAGTTATCAACCGTTTGTCGATCAATACCTGCCGCTCCCTTGTTACCCAGAACCTTGTGGGCCGAGCTGAAGAGATTCAATGTATCAAACACTTTATCGATCAGCGTATGCCATTTGCCTCCTCTCACCTTGTTTCCCAAGAGTGTCGCCAACATGCGAGCCGTCCAAACCACGTGATGAGCCCACTGGGCAATGCCCGGTATCTCTCCGGTCGGTGTAGCCGCGAACGGCACTGTGACCGGGATGTAATCCCGTTTGTTCGGCGATTGATATTTCTGTGATTTGGACATTTCGCCTCTACTTCCCTGTTCCCCTTCGCTCCACCGCGTTTTGCTGCACGGCTTCCTCGCTACTACGAGAACTCTGTCTCCTGTCGTGTCGCTTCATCCGATTTCTCCGATATCGCCATGTTCGTTCTCTTCCGCGTGCGATATTCCGCCGAGAGCCTGGGCCGTTGGTCACGCAGCGTCCCTCACTGCGAGTTCTTACGGATTCGTCGTCCACGCCTTCACACGACAGGTCTCCCTGCTTATCTCGTTTGAACTTCTGACCATTCCATCCTCAACCACCGCATCTCCATTTCGTCATGATCGATTTGTCACGTTACGTCACCGTCATGACTTGCCTGCGTCTCTCCCCAGAAACGACTCGAAAGTCGCTGAAGACGTACGTCGCACAGACAAGGGTTCGCCGTATGCAAGCTAGCTCCCCGACAGGTTTGGCCGAATCAGGTTCATTTTCATTACGGACTGGTCATTCTCCTCAGGTTGCTCCTCACCTTTTCTCACGAAAACGCAATTACCACTGTTGGATTCAGGCGGGTAACGTTCGCCTGGAGGGGACTTCCACCCCTCTGTTCAAACGCCTTCACAGGCGCACTAGCCATCATCGCTCCGCGTGATGAGCATGCGTCGGAAACGATTCAAACGTTGCCGTAGCATTGGGGCAGATATTCCGTTTGAATTTCTGATTTGAGAACATGCAGATGCGAATTTTGCAGGTTCTCGAACAATGCTCATCACGCAGAGGGGCTGTCAGTTTTTGTAGTGTGGGCTTTAGCCCGCACAGGATGTTGTGTCGCACGGGCTGAAGCCCATGCTACGGGTTATGGCTCACCATTCTCATCTTACAAGAACTGACAGCCTCGGCTCGATGATGGCTACTTTGGCCTGAGGCAAAGCCTCACTGGAGTCCTCGGAGAAGCTGTGTCTTTTCAGCCTGCCGTTCAAAGAGCACTGCATGACCGAAGACGGTCATGCAGTGGCACACTTATTCCGAGAATCAATTAGGCACACCTGATTTCGTCCTGCTAATTCCAATTACTTGGAAAGAGCCAGCTTCTGTGCTGCCTGCGTGAAGGCTCCGTGAGCTTTGTCACCATCTTGAGGAAATCCCGCGTGCTGGATCAGCCAGACGGTCGCGATGCCTTGCTTGTAGTAAACGGTCATGTTGGTGGCGAGTGCTCCGCCGTGACCGAGCCAGCCGTCGCCGACGGCCCAACCGAGTCCATAGCTGTCTTTAATCCCCTCGCCGGTCTGCCGAGTGGCCATCTCCTTCACGGCCTTCTCGCTCAGATACCGCTTCCCTTTAAACTCACCGTTATTCAGGATCATCTGGCAGAAAAGTCCCATGTCGGCCGCAGTTGAAAACAGGCCGCCTGCAGGCATAGGACCACGCCGGCGATCATTCAAGGGATAGGTCAACTGGCTGATCTTGATCTCTTTCAACCCCTGCTTATCTTCGGAGGGGGAATAGGCTTTGACGACTCGTGTGACCTGTTCATCGTTGGGCCAGAACGTGGTGTCTTTCATGCCGAGTGGATCGAAAAATCGCTTCTGCAAAAAGTCTTCGAATGACTGTTTCTCGACAACTTCAATAATCCTGGCTGCAGTGTTGATTCCAGCGTTTGAGTACTGGTATTTCGTTCCCGGTTCATAAACTAGCGGCGTCATCGCGTAACTGCGGACAGCGACGGAAAGGGGCAGCCCGTCCAGTGTCGGTTTTTCCATGGCCGACTGGAATGGCATCCCGCTGGTGTGCCGCAAGGTGTCTCGAATCGTAATCGGCCTGGAAGGATGACGCAGAACCTGATGGTCATTGTCCTGCTCTGTAATCATCCAGGTCCCTTTGAATTCAGGCAGATATTTTTCGACAGGGTCGTCGAGTTGCACTTTGTTTTCATCCACCAGCACCATCAGTGCCGTGCCGGTGACGGGTTTACTCATCGAGGCAATCCAGAAGATCCCGTCCGCATTGATCGGCTGCTTCGCGGCGACGTCGGCGTATCCAGCAGTCTCAACCGACAGAATTTTGTCTTTGTCCGCCACAAGCATGACCGCTCCGGCGAGAGCCCCCTTTTCGACGAACGGCTGGACTGCACCGCTCAATTGATTGCTCTGCTGCGAATAGGCCGACTGCCCGCAAAATAACAATCCCAGGACCGCAATCAAGAATCTGTTTTCGAAATGAGAAAGACGCAAACCAGCCATCGGGCGAGCTCCTGTTGTTACCAAGTATTGAGTTGGGTGGAAAGGAATCGGTCTCAGGCGAGTTGCGTGAATCTTCGTCGCATCGCGGGATGTCATCGAGCCTTCGGAGCGATCCTGAATTCTTCCTGAAAAGGAAGGTCGGCTCTTCCGCCTTCAAACACGCAAAATGCCCTTCGGAGAGTACGGAAGTGACTTCCACAAGTCCAGCGTTCAAAGTATTGTCAGGGGTTGTAATTCATTTTTCGGCGTGGCCAGTTGGCCATCTCAATGAGGAGTCTCAACCGTGGAAAGCATCGAATCGAACAGCGGCGTATCTCGCCGCGATCTTCTCAAAGCAACCGGCACTGTTGCCGCCGCATCGGCGCTCGCCGGAATCGTGATCCCTAAGCACGTTTATGCAGGCGAAACCAATACCATTCAGGTCGCTCTGATCGGAGCCGGCGGACGTGGTACCGGGGCTGCCGAAAACGCTCTGTCGACGAAACTCGGCCCGGTCAAACTGACCGCCATGGCCGATGTCTTCCCAGAAAAACTCAAGGGAAGCTTTGATTCGCTGAAAGGCAAATTCAAAGAGATGGTCGACGTTCCAGAAGAGCGCAAGTTCATCGGGTTCGACGCCTACAAGCCTGCCATGGATTCGCTCAAAAAAGGTGACGTTGTCATCCTGACGACCCCCGTCGCGTTTCGCTGGGTCCATTTCAAGTACGCCATTGATCGTGGCCTTAACGTCTTCATGGAAAAGCCCACGACCGTTGACGGTCCCAGCACGAGGAAGATGCTGGCCCTATACGAAGAGTCGGTCAAAAAGAACCTGAAGGTCGGCGTTGGCCTGATGTGCCGCCACTGCGAAGGACGTGGCGAACTGTTCAAGCGGATCAAGGATGGGGAACTCGGCGAATTGAACATGCTGCGAGCCTACCGAGTGACCGGTCCCACAGGATCAGCGTTCGTCGGTAAGAATCAAGGCAAACTCAGCGAGCTGATGTACCAGATCCAGAACTTCCACGGATTCCTGTGGGCGAGCGGTGGTGGTTTCAGCGACTTCCTGATCCACAACATCGACGAATGCTGCTGGATGAAGGATGCGTGGCCTGTCGAAGCCAAAGGTTACGGCGGACGTCATTACCGAGGCGACTACATCGATCA
This sequence comes from uncultured Schlesneria sp., assembly GCA_903904835.1. Taxonomy (GTDB): domain Bacteria; phylum Planctomycetota; class Planctomycetia; order Planctomycetales; family Planctomycetaceae; genus Schlesneria. The sequence continues at coordinate 44,797 of CAIVEI010000131.1, forward strand.
GAACTTCGACACGTACTCGGTCGAATACACGTTTGCGGACGGAGCGAAACTGTTCCTCGAAGGTCGCGGCATGATCAACTGTGCCAACGAATTCGCCAGTTACTGCCACGGCAGCAAGGGTTCTGCCGTGATTTCGCAATCCGGTCACGCTCCTTCGAAGGCTCGAATCTTCAAGGGCCAGAAGATGACAGAGGATCAGGTTGTCTGGCGCTGCAAAGATCCCGAACCAAATCCCTACCAGTTGGAATGGGATCACATCATGCACGCGATCCGTCAGGACACGCCATACAACGAAGCCAAGCGAGGTGCGGAAGCGAGCCTTGTCACTTCGATGGGCCGCATGGCCTGTCATACCGGTCGCGTTGTGACCTACGACGAAATCCTGAACTCCGAACACGAGTTCGCACCGGACGTCGACAAGCTGACCCTGGACGGCCCGGCCCCGCTGATGGCCAACGCCGACGGTAAATACCCGATTCCCGCACCAGGGATCAAAACAACCCGCGAATATTAATCGCTGGTCCGACGATGAGTATTTCAACCGGCTCGTTGGAAAGTTTTTTCCAACGAGCCGGTTTTTTTTCGGAGACCATCCGTTCCGCAAACGACGACCGAAAAAGTCCCAGGCGAGCCGGGCGATGTAAATCCCCGGATTCTTCGCTCCTTTTACATACGACCATCATCTCTCACGGCGCTTCGCCGCCCGCTCACCAAATCGTCGATTAAAAGCAATCATCTCGATCCTCGAAAAAAAGTTGATGACGTTGGCCAAGTTGGCCAAGTTCCCTGTTTCATAGGATTTTTCGAAGGTTTGCGTTTGGCCAACTTGGCCAACTTCGTCCTTTCTCGCCGTGATTTTCCAAACTTCGTGGCCTTCGTGGCCTTCTGTTCAAGAATCTTCTCTTCTGTTCCGCTGGAAACACGTGCTGAGAAATCTGGCGTCACAGTTCGATCGACTTCAATCACGTTGGCAAAGTTGGCAAAGTTGGCCAAGTTCCCTGTTTCATAGGCTTTTTCGAAGGTTTGAAGTTGGCCAACTTGGCCAACTTCGTTCTTTCTCGCCATGATTTTCCAAACTTCGTCCCCTTCGTGGCCTTCTGTTCAAAAATCTTCTCTTCTGTTCCGCTGGAATCACGTGCCACGAAATCTGGTGTCACAGTTCGATCGACTTCAATCACGTTGGCAGAGTTGGCAAAGTTGGCCAAATTCCCTGTTTCATAGGCTTTTTCACAGGTTTGAAGTTGGCCAACTTCACCCGTTCTCGCTTTATCTTCGGCTCGACCGAACCCATAAGGCAAACAACGAACCGACACGGATCGCGCAGCGCCTCGACCCGACGCCGGAGCGATCCGAATTCAATTTCTTTCCAAGATGCCAAAGATCAATCGTCGTCGTCAGGTTTTGGTTTCCAAAAATCCAGGCGAGCCAGGCCGAAGCGGCCAGAAAGTTGATAAAGAAAGTGGTTCAATTTCCATCTTCTTCAAAAATTAATTGATTGAAAAAATAATGTTCTTATCACCGTCCTCCTAATTTTGCATGGCTTGTGTGCTTGTGTGTTGTGTGATGTGTTA